>JAJCXO010000018.1 GCA_029263395.1 Acidobacteriota bacterium
GCCGGTAGCCGCTCGACCCGCAGACCAGCGTCGACCAGTCGACTGGTGTAAAGGGTCTCGATGCCTTCAGCCCGTAGCAGCTCGAGGGCCTCGGCGAGGGAATAATCCTCAACCGCCTCGGCGAGCAAGTCACCAGAGTCGGGCCCTACCGGCAATCGTGTCAACCACACGATCGCCAACAGCACAACCATCCAGCATGACCTACGCAGCGCGCTCATGACTGGATTATCAGTCATAAGTCGAGGTCCGAGCCAGCGCCATGTAGAAACCACAGACGATAGCTGGCACCATACGGAGCTACGCTAAGTCCTCTGTTTGCACCGTTCTCTTCCGAATACGGCCGGCCGCCTCAAAAAGGGTTCGCGAAGAAAACTCAACGTTCGGTGTACACAGCCTGGCAAGTCATCGCGTCTCGCAGAATCTACTCCAACCCGCTACCCATAGATGGTCTGCTATGATTGCGCCGGTGTCATCAATCGATAAACTGAGGACACCTGCGCGGCGAATATCGATCTTCAATTTTGTACAGGATACGAAACCGAATAGCGAGGGACCGATGAGGCTAACTCAAAAAACGACTCTGAGTGCTCTATTCGTCAGTTTTATGCTGGTGTCAGCCGCGTCGGCGCAGACCGACGGTATTCCCAATTGTGGTGTGGCGTTAGCCACGAACTGCTCGGGCTCCACCGGAATGAGGGCCTGCAGCTTCCGACGCAACATCGGCACCGGCGCCGGTATGGCGACCTCTTGTGCTGTGACGATGTCGAACAATGCAAACTGCACCCTCACTATGGCAACTATGTACATTCATACTTTCAATGCGGTGCAGACCGGCCCCAACCCGTCGTGCCAATGGAGTTGTAGCGCCTGCCCGACCGTGACGTTGGACACTGCTGACGGCCTCCCCGTCGAGCTCCTCGAATTCGATATCGAGGATGGCGATACGGAGCAAGAGCAGGGAGACGGCAAAGGCAAGACCTAAGCCCTGGACTGAGTCGTCTTACCTGTCTGCTGATCACCCGCCTCCCGACACAGTTGACGTGGTCGAGACCCTGAAGCAGGAAAATAGGCGCTCGATCTGGATCTGTGGAGTAACGTTGGCGTCTCGCTCGCCTTGCCCCATAATCCACGAAGCTGCCTGGCGTCGTCGGCCAACAGCCTAGGAAACAGGTCGCCCCGTCGAAGCGCGTGCGGTGTCTCTTGGTGACTTTCCATCCCGGAGGAACAGGGACCCATCACCGTGCGGTGCCCATATCAGGCGTTTCCTCAACGTTGAGGACGGTGTTCTCAGATTCTCTAGGGGGTGTCCTCAATAGTGAGGAAGACCATTTTTAGTTTCCGAGTTTGGCGTCCTCACCATTGAGGAAGCCCTTCCGCGCCGGAGAAATCGTCGCCTTCAGAGGAAATGCACACGACCTGAGAGTCTCAGGTCGCTCGCCTCACGGCTTTGACGGTAACCTGGGCGTCTCGGGTCGCCGTCCTCATCATTGAGGGCATCTTGGGAGATCCCGGGCAAGGTCTCCTCAGCGCTGAGGAAGGAACCGACGTTCTGGGATGACCGTCCTCACTGGTGAGGAGGCCTCTCGCGTCAGGCAGAAGGTGGACCTCAGTGGTGAGGCAGACGACCCGAGACACTCTGGTCACATGCCAAACGGTGAGGAAGGTCACCGGAGCCTCTCGGGTTGCCGTCCTCGCGGCTGAGGAAGGCAGGCCAGTGTCTCGGGTCGGCGTCAAAACCATGAGGCGAGCGACTGGAGACTGAAGGAGGGGTTCCTCAATGGTGAAGACGGGGTCCAGAGATTCTCGGGTTACTGTCCTCGTAAGAGAGGCCTCCTCGGTCGTGGTTCCGCCCTTTCAGGTCACCGCGCACGCTCGCCAGGAGCTTTGGCCTGGCGAGCGCGCTGGCTAGCCGCTGATCAGACGAAAACCGTGGCAGCAACGTGACGAGAGATCAGTTGTAGCAAACGAAGGCATTGGAGACGCAACTGCACCAAAACCACTCACAGTAGGCGGAGTCGTAGCACCGGGGTCGACCCGCCGGACCCGAAGCTTCGCAATACGTCCCCTCGATAAGGCTACATTCCGAGGGGTGCAGTTGAGACAGGATCGGAAGCATTGGGGAGGGCAGCCCAAAGTTATCCCCGGTGAGGCTGGTGGCCGGATCGAGTTGCTCCAAGGTCCCTGTGTTCGAGGGCTCCGAGGACGTAGCGGCCTCCACACCGGCGGTCTGAAGAGCGAAGACAAGCAAGAGAACAGAAGCGACAGTCAATAGAATCTTCATTTGAATTCCTTTGGTGATGAACAAACGTTGAGAAAAACCTTTTGATGCGTTACTGAGTCGCAGTTGGTCGTAGAAAGCAACGATCCCATCGGAACCACGCAGACTACGCCAGAGTCTGGACCTCAGACTGGGACGAGTGTGGACCTTGGGAGAGGCCGGGGCCTTCGGGTCCATTAGAAAGTTGATATCGGATCTAGCGGATCGCACCTCCTCTCACCGTTTGCAGGTTAGCTAGAGATGCCACGGAGACGTTGACCAGGCCGGCGCCTGATCGCGGCATCTCAACTTCGACTTGCGACATGACCATCACTATTAGCAAGCTTGATACCAATTTCGACTACAGCCCCAAAGGGGCTGTTGCGCCCCCTGCGAAAACAAAGTTGCCCATGGAGTGAACAGGACCCTGCGCACACTCTGGGCAAACAGGGCGCCAGCAGTGGCGCCAGCAGACCGTTGTATGCTCGTCCTCGGGTGAACAAAAAAGAGTCGCGGCCGTAGCTCCGGGCAGGTGAAGCCTCGAATATCGCCACGATGAAACATGCCAAGACTCCCAAGCATCCCAAGACCCCCAACCCCAGCGCCCCCGGCAAGACGCTGGAGAGCTCCCGGCGTGTGACCACAGAGCCCCAGGAAAACGAGCAGCCCGCCGCCGAAACCCAGGCGACAGACTCTCTAGCGACAGCAACTCTCAGCCCCGAGACCCTTGGCTCAAATCGGCCTTGGCAAGAGTTGCAACGCGGCGACTGCCTGGGCCGGTATCTGGTGCTGGAACTGATTGGCCGCGGCAGTATGGGGCAGGTCTACTCTGCCTACGATCCCAAGCTCAACCGCAAAGTGGCACTCAAGCTGCTCGCTGCCTCGCGAGGTCATCGCGAGGCTTTACGTTGCCGACTGATCCGCGAAGCACGGGCGCTCGCACGACTGAGCCACCCCAATGTGGTGGCGGTCTTCGATGCCGAGACGGTCGACGGCCAAGTTTTCATCGCCACTGAATTCGTCGTCGGGCAGACGCTTTCTGAATGGCTCCGGAACGGGCGCCGCTCACGCGCTGAGATCCTCGGAATCCTTGCCGACGCCGGCCAAGGGTTGGCCGCCGCCCACGAGGCCGGTCTCGTACATCGAGACTTCAAAGGCAGCAACATCATGGTGGCCGACAACCACCGCGTGGTGGTGCTCGACTTTGGGCTGGCGCGCCAACTCGGCCCCTCGACTGATCAGCAACCTTCCGTCTCTCGCTTCTTGCTCGGATACGCGGGCGCTACGCTCGCCCTCGCCGCCGCCCCAAGCTCCGGCAAGGCGCCGCCAGCTCGACCAACTCCGTGAGGGACTGGCCGACGTCAAGGCTCTGTGGCTGGTCGGCGACTACGAGAGCGGCCTGAAAGCAGCCAAAGACCTCACCCAAGCCGCACAAGGCTTCGGCTACTGGCCGTTGACCGCTGAGGTTCTGATCGAAAACGCACGTTTTCTCGAATCCCGGGGAGACGCTGCAGCAGCGGATCAAGCTTTGATCGAGACCCTGCTCGCCGCCCAGGCCGGCGGCCACGCGCGCGTCGCTGCCGAAGCCCTGGTACGGCGTGTTCGCGTCCAGGGTTCTGCAGCTCTCGATATCCGCCGCCAGGCTTTGGGGCAGGAGCACGTGCGAGTGGCCATGTCGCTGACCGACATTGCCAACGCACTGAGTGGGCTCGGGAGATTTGAAGAGGCCGTGGCGAGCTTCGAGCAGGCCGTGCAGATCTTCGAACACAAGCTAGGCCCAGACTCCCCATTTCTCGCCATCGCCCTGTCGAATCTGGCCGCTGCCCACATCCGGCAGTCGCGGGCGGGGCAGGCTCTGCCGCTCTATCAGAGAGCCCTCGATATCCAACGCCAGCACCACGGCGCAGAGCATCCGCGAGCCTTGCAAGCGACCTTCAACCTTGCCGAGACTCTGCGCCGGAGCGGCCGGGCCGAGCAAGCGATTCCCCAGCTCCAGAGGGTCATCCGACACATGCCTCAGCAGGTCGAGACACCGTCCTCCCTGCTCACCGACGCAAGAACCGCACTCGGCGAAGCCTATTTGGATTTGGGTTTTGCGCAGCGCGCTGTGCCTCTCCTCACCGAGTCTTTGGCGGCCAGGCCCGAGGCGGGCAGGCGACCCGATCTATGGGCCAAGAACGCATTCGCCTTGGCACGGGCTTTCCAGGCACTCGACCAAGAGCCGCAACAGGCCCTCGAGCTGGCACGCTCGGCGCTGGATCGCTACCGCCACCGGCCAGCGAGCTACCGGGCAGAGATCGAAGCGATCGAGCGGTGGCTGAAGCTCTGCGAGCCTTGAGCTCTCTGGATGCCATCGAGATCACTTGAAAACCGATGGCCCGAACTTTGCTTAGGACATCTCTTGTCTCGACTCTCTGCGTCCTAGAATCCAACAGGAGGAACTCCATATGACTCTATCTTTTGTGACGCGCTTCTTGACCTCTTTGATCATCTCATGGATCTCACTACCACTCCTGGCCCAAGACGACTTCTGGGCTCTGCTTCAGGAGCAGCCGTTCGAATTCACCGTCGCCGATTTGATCGCCAACGACCCAAGGGATGACGCGGGTCTCGATGATGTTGAGCCACACATCACTATTGAGCCCGAACCCTCGAAAGGAGTCCTGACGAGATCAGGAAACCAGTTCTCCTACCAACCTAAAGCATACTTCTTCGGCATCGACACTTTTCGTTACTCGTGGATCGGCCCATCCGGCCCGATCGAGGGCGTCGTCGAGCTCTTCGTCGCGCCGTGGTTCACTCCGCTTGCGGGTCCAATGGGTTTACTGGGCCCAAATGAAGACCCGGGGCCAGAAGGGATCGGCTATTACAACAGCCATAGCGGTACCTTCTACTTCTGCCTTCTCCCTTCTGGCCAAGCCATGGACTGCACGCCCTATCGCTACCCTGGATTCAAACCAGGCTGGTTGCCCTTGCTCGGCACCTGGCAGACCCAAACAGGCCAGTTCCGGCCGAATCGACCAGGTCTCTACGATCCGGTGGCGCGCCGGATCTATCTTCTGGATGAGAATCCGGCGGACTGCCAAACCTGCTCCGACGCGCGACCCTTGCAAGTGCTCGACCAATTCGAGCTCGACAGCGCCAACCCTTCGGCGGTGATTCCGATCGCCGCCGACCTGGACCGCGGTGGCATCGACTCAGTGGCCTTCTTCCGGCCGAGCGAGCGGCGATTCGACGACACCTCGGGTTCGTCCGCGCTCGATCCTGAGCTTGAGGACCTAACTCTGTGGCCCTTGACAGTTCCTGACGAATATGGCTTTGACGAGCTCGCGGTTTTTGGCCAGGAGAGTGGCGACTTGAACGTGCTGGCGCCACAACGCGAACCGGCAAGGCTGCGGTCCGGCACGGCGAGCCTGGCGACGGCTCGCCAAGTCGGGTCCATGGTCGCCTACGGAGTCTACGATGCCTGCGATCATTCCCTGTTGGAATTAAGACTGGAGTGGTCCGAGATCGACCGTCCCGTCAGGTCGGGTACCCAGATTCTGCAATTCCCGAACGATCCTGACCCGCCACCAAGCGGCGGCAGGACCTGTGCGCAGCCTTGACGGTCCAACCCTCCATCACCTGACGCTTCAGTCGCCGAGGTCCAGGCGCTCGAGACGTATCGTAAGGCCATTGCGCGAGATGCCCAGCAGTCGGGCGGTGGCTGAACGGTTGCCGCCGGTCTGCTCGAGGGCCCTCTCCACCAGCCGGCGTTCGAGCGCCTCGAGAAAAACAGCCAAGGGCTGCGACCCGAGCTCGAGGCGATCGGCCAGGAGCTCGATCGGACCGCGAGGCGAGGCGCGGAATTCGCCGAGCATCGCCGAATCGATGGCCTGACCGTCCGGGCACAAGTAGACGAGACGTCGGATCTCATTCTGTAGCTCGCGGATGTTGCCCGGCCAGGGCCGCTCTCGCAGGACGCTCATCGCCCTGACCGTCAACCCGCGAACCCGCTTGCCGATCTCGCGGTTGATCTGCCGAATGAAATGACCGACCAAAATCGGTAGATCTACCGCGCGATCTCGCAGCGCCGGAACGGCCAGCTCAAAACCGGCCAAACGATAATAGAGATCAGCACGAAACTGCCCTTGCCCGATGCGCGAACCGAGATCCGCATTGGTTGCCGCGATGAAACGTACATCGACTGACTCGGCGCTCTCACCAAGCGGTATTACCTCCTTTTCCTGCAGAATGCGCAGCAGCTTGGCTTGCAGAGGTTGCTCCAATTCGCCGACCTCGTCCAGGAAGAGGGTTCCGCCCGCCGCTTGGCGAATCTTGCCACGCCGCGCCGCAACACCCGTAGCCACCCCTTTGCCGATGCCAAAAAGCTCAGCTTCGAGTAACTCGCTCGGCACGGCAGCGCAATTGATAGCAACAAAAGGACCTCCACGGCGCGGCGAGCCGAGATGCACCGCCTGAGCCAGGTGTTCCTTGCCGACGCCGGTTTCGCCCGTAATCAAAACCGCCACGTCGCCACGTCGCAGTGCCGCCAGCTGTTGATAAAGCTCGACGATGGCAGGCGAGATCCCCGCCACGATGCCGACCGGGAGCTCGACGCCAGCGGGCAAGCTGGGAGACTCCGCGGTGAGAGGCAACGTCTCGTCCTCGATCGATGTCGCCTCTCCATGGTCACTCGGAGGTTCGACTTCGACCGCCAAGTCGACGTCGTCGTCCGGCACGGCCTCCAACTTCCATCGAGTGGCACCGAAGGTCACTTCGTCGCCGAGCCTCAGCACATCTTGCTCGATGGGCAGGCCAGCCACCCGCGTACCGTTCTTGCTGCCGAGATCCCTCACCAAGCAACGCTCAGGCTCGACACGAATGACTGCGTGACGGCGAGAAATACCCCGATCTTCGAGCCGGCAGGCACAATCTCTGTCGCTACCCACCAAGTTGTCACCTGCTTTGAGAAGCAAATGCCGATACGCATCGGAGCCTGTCTCGCGGAGACGCAGGTGTTCTCCTTGACTGCCCTCTTCCTGGTGGTGTTCTCGGGTTTGGCGGTCGACTCGCATGCGAAAACTCTCTCTGCTCGCATGATAGCCGCAAGCGCATATTGCGAGCTAATCCAGAGAGTTTGGTCGCGATCGGAGGCGGAACAATCGCCTTCAGGGATTGATCCGAAGGCGGAAGCGCGCGGCAGTATCTCACACGCAGAACCGTCAGATTTGCGCCTGAGTGATGGTGTCTGTTGGCGATCGTGGTTGGGGTGGTAGAGTGCTGCCCCCTGAGTACCCCTTGGCTCGTTGACTACGACCCTTTCAGGGCGGGCGAACTCAGAGGTTGTCCAAGAAGCTTTCGATCTCTTCAGCGAAAGCGCTGAACGCTCCAAGCTCAACTTGCAAGGAGTCGAAGACGCGCCCGACGTCGAGATCCATGTAACCGTGGACCAGGATGTTGCGAAACCCTCCGAGCCCTTGGAAACTCTCACGCAAACCAGCGGAGATGACACCTTGATCAGCCAGCCGAGTCAACACGTCTTCATAGTCGGAAGGGTGAACATTGAAGTGGCCGGCCAAGATGTGATTACCGACATCAAAAACCGCTTCAGCCGCCAGGTGTAGCCCCCTTTCCGCCAACCAATAGTGGCGGAAGGAGGTGATGAACTCCTGACGCGGGATTTGCTGGACCATCTTCAGGTTGGCGAGCACCTCCCGCAGCTTACGCAACCGCTCGAGGACCACGGCCAATCGCAACGTCATCGAGTCGCGTCTCGCAGAATCTGCTGCTGAGTCGACCGCAGGAAGGCGGTATCGAAACACTCCATGGCGGCTCGTTCCTCAAAACGATCCGCGGCCTCGGAATCTCGGGCAAAAAGCCGTCGCCCTGCAGCCACCACTTCATAACGAAGAAGCGGCGGGGCATGGTTCAGCACCACGAAGTCAATATCGTCTCGCCGCAATGCCTGCACAACTCGGGAGCGCAAACGTAGCTCGTCTTTGAGACTGAGGCTTCGGTCCAACAGCACGGCCATATCGACGTCACTGCGCGGCCCCGCAGTCCCTCGGGCGACAGAGCCGAAGCCGTAGACCGCCATCACCCGCGAGTCCTCAGCTAGACGATCCGCGGCAAGTTGTAGAGTACTACTCATGACATTGGCAGACAGCTTAGCATGTTGAAACGGGAGCCAAGACGCCCTGGGATCACGTCCACTCGTGCCTCCAGGCACACGGATGGCACCACGGGAACAGAGCAGAGCAGGAAGACCGCAAAGTCAAGGTCGAGGCGCTGGAGTGAGTCGTCTTCCTGTCTGCAGATCAGCCCGTCTGCTGATCAATCGGTGGGCCAGCTGATCAGCCGGTGAAGTACATCCACACCATCGCGACGCAGGCGATCACCCCAACCGACAGCCACAGATCTCGCCGCCGCCAGGCTGGATCGGACGGTTCGAGATGAGGCGTCGCGGCCGAGGTTTCGTCAGCCGTGGCAAAGGTCAAACCGGCTAGCTGCTCGCGTGACGGTGCCGGTGTCGCCAGACTGACAACCACCAAAATCAGGGTGCAGACGACGAACAGTAAGATCGCGAAATGCAGGAAGTTGATGTCGGCAAAGGTGTGTAGCGCTCCACTCAGGGAGTCTTTGTTGATCTCTGCTACCAGCCGACTGAGGCCGAGCACAAAGCCCGAGATCAAGGCGGCGATGGCGCCGCGGGAGTTGACCCGCTGCCAGGCGATACCGACCAGGAATACCGCCGCGATCGGTGGTGAGATATACCCCTGGACACTTTGGATGTAGACGTAGAGCTGGCCTGAGACCAGCTTGATCATCGGGATCCAAGCCAGGCCCAGGATCACCAGACCACCGGTGGCAATCTGGCCAACCCGCACGAGTTGTTTCTCGGAGGCTTCAGGGCGCATTTTGCGGTAAATGTCCCAGGTAATCAGCGTCGAACACGAGTTGAATACTGACGACAACGAGCTCATCAACGCCGCCAGCAAACCCGCAACCACGATGCCGCGCAGGCCAACCGGCAACAACACGCCAACTAGGGTTGGCAAGGCGGCGTCGGTTTCGTCGAGTTGGATCTGCCCGGTCTGCGACAGGGCGTAGGCGATCACGCCGGGGATCACAAAGATGAACAGTGGTAGCACTTTGAGCAGGCCGCCGAAGATGGTGCCGCGACGCGCCTGATCTTCACCCGCCGCCGACAATACCCGCTGGACGATGAACTGATCGGTACACCAATACCAGACACCGAGAATCGGCGCACCGAAGAGGATGCCGGTCCATGGGAAGTCTGGGTCGGACATCGGCTTCCACATGTCGAAGAAGGCCGGGCCAGCGGTCGCCCGCAGTTCGCCCCAGCCGCCGAGGGCGCTCAATCCATAAAAGGTCACCAAAAGTGAACCGCCCACCAGCACAAACATCTGCACCATATCGGTGTAAAGCACCGCTCGCAGACCACCGAAGACGGTGTAGACACCCGTTGCCACCACCACCACCAAGGCGCCGGTCCAGAAGTTGATCCCCATCAACGACTCGAAGACGATGCCACCCGCAGCGATGGTTGCCGAAATTTTGGTCAGCACATAGCCGACAATCGACAAGATCGCCAGGTACCAACGGGCAGCCGGTGAGTACCGCCGTTCGAGGAACTCCGGCATGGTGAAAACACCACTCTTCAGGTAGAAGGGTACAAACACCCAGCCCAGCAGCAGCAGGATCAACGACGCCAGGATCTCGAACTGCCCCACCGCCACACCGCTAGCGGCACCGGTGCCAGCCAGGCCTACCAAGTGCTCCGATCCAATGTTGGAAGCGAACAACGACGCACCGATGACAAACCAGCCAACGTTACGACCTGCGAGGAAATAGCCCGCCGAGGTCTCACGGGTGGCCTCACGTCGTGTCACCCAGATGGCAACCCCGAAAATTCCGCAGAAGTAGAGGACAATCAGCACCCAATCGAGCGTTCCAAGCAGTCCCATCTGTTGCTCCTTCCGACCGGCTCAGCGGTCGCCATAGGTCAGGCGTCGTGGCGTTCAAAAATTCGTCGTCGACACGGTGTCTTTATCGATACCGTTTGGATCTATCGGTACAGTCGCTTCAAGGCAGGGTAGTGGGCTCTGAATTTGTCATACATGGTTTGGTAACGGTCGCTCCGTTCAGCGTCCGGACGCGTCACGCTTCCAAGTTGCACGGCTTCACGGCAGGCATCAGCTACCGAGGGCCAAACGTTGGCACCCACCCCGGCGAGCAGACCTGCCCCCAACGCGGCACCTTCGGTTGCCTGGATCGTCACCAGATCAACGCCCAACAGATCCGCGACGATTTGGCGCCAGACCGGGCTGCGCGCACCACCGCCAGAAATCCGCACTTCGCTGACATCGGTCAGTCCGACATCGGCCATCATCGTCAGGTTGTCGCGCAGGCCACAGGCCACCCCTTCGAGCACCGCCCGGGTGAGATGAGCACGGCTATGCTTGAGAGTCAGCCCGACAAACGCTCCGCGGGCTTCGGGGTCGGCATGGGGTGTACGTTCACCGGACAGATAAGGCTGAAAGATCAGACCTTCAGCACCCGGCTCGACGGTGTCCGCTTCGGCCATCAAGGTCTCGAACTCGACTCCCGGAGCAACCACGTCGCGATACCAGCGCAGACTACCCGCAGCGGACAACATGACCCCCATCACGTGCCAGGTCTCAGGCACCGCGTGCGGGAAGGCATGCAAACGGCCAGCTGGCTCGACCAACGGCCGGTCACTGGCGGCGAAGACGACACCCGAGGTTCCGAGGGTCAGTGCCACAACCCCCGTTTCGACGGCACCGACACCAACCCCCTGGGCTGCCTGGTCGCCACCCCCACCAACCACTGGCGTGCCAGTCGCCAGCCCGGTGTGTTCGGCGGCCAAGGCGCTGATGTGGCCGGTGATCTGCGTCCCTTCATGGGTCGGCGGTAACCACTGGTGCGGTATGTCGAATGCATCCAACAGCTGGGTTGACCAGTCACGCTGCACCAAATCGAGCATCAAGGTACCGCCGGCACCGGCACGGTCGGTGGCGTAGTCGCCGGTGAGACGGTAGCGCACATAGTCCTTGGGCAACAGCACCTGCCGGATCCGCGAGTAAACGTCGGGCTCGTGCTGACGCACCCACAACAACTTGGGGGCGGTGAAGCCGGGGAACGCATCGTTGCCGGTGATCCGCACCAACTCTGCCAACCCCAAGTGTTGGCGCATCGCCGCACATTGTTTGGCGGCCCGCTGATCGTTCCACAGAATCGCCGGACGCAACACATCACCAGCCTCGTCACAGAGCACCAGGCCGTGCATCTGACCTGTCAGGCCGATCGCCGCAACTGCCGTCGGATCGATCGCGGTGTCAGCCAGCACCTGGCGCACACTGGCGCAGGTCGCCTGCCACCACAATTCCGGATCTTGCTCGGCCCACAACGGCTTCGGGGTCGCCAAGTCATAACGACTGGATGCCACCCCGACAACAGCACCGCGGGCATCGAGCACCAGCGCCTTGGTTGCGGTCGTCGAAACGTCGATGCCGAGAAGGTAGGTCAAGACTCGCCTATGGATCAACCACGGTCAGCGTGACGGTCTGGAGCTCGGTCGAGTTGGCACCAACCATCAGCGAAAATTCGCCAGGCTCCACCACCCGTTCCATTCGATAATCCCACAGCTCGAGTTGCCGCGGCCCGACATCGAACGATACGGTCCGGGTCTCACCCGGTGCGAGGTGCACTCGCTCGAAGGCTTTCAACTCTTTGATCGGCCGAGTGACCGAGCTGAAGACGTCACGGATGTAGAGCTGCACCACCTCATCGCCGGACCGCTGCCCCGTGTTGGTGACGTCGACATGCACCGTTGTGGTGCCTGCGACGCCGATCTCCGCCTGGTCGAGCCGCGGCGGCGCGAGCTCGAATGAGGTGTAGGACAAGCCAAAGCCAAACGGCCACAGCGGCTCGGTGGACTCGAACAGATACCCGCGCCGAGCGGTCGGCTTCCGGTTGTAGAACATCGGCAATTGACCCACCGAACGTGGAATGGTCACCACCAGTTTGCCGCCTGGGTTGACATCACCAAAAAGCACATTCGCCAGGGCGGTGCCAGTTTCCTGACCGAGGTACCAGGCATCCAGAATCGCCGGTGCCTTCTCGGCGATCATCTTGACCGCCAATGGGCGACCATGGATCAGGACCACCACCGTCGGCGTGCCTGTACCTAGGATGGCTTGCACTAGATCTTCTTGTTGGCCAACCAGATCGAGCCGGGTGCGATCACCGAGGTGACCTTCGGCCCAGGCCTCGCGGCTGGTCTGCTCATTATCGCCAACCGCCAGCAGCACCACGTCGACCTTGCGGGCAACTTTGACAGCTTCCCGGATCAGCCGACGATTCTCGGCTTCGTCCGCCAACTCGACCTCGTCACCAAACCAGTTGCGGCTGTTGGTGATGTGGACCCCTTTGGCAAATAGCACCTCCGCTGCCCCCCCAACGCGGGTCCGGACGCCATCGAGCAGACTGACGGTCTGCCGCGGTACATCGCTATAACCACCGAGGATGGTCTCGTCCGCATTTGGACCGATGACCGCAATCTTGCGCAGTTTCGCAGGATCGAGGGGCAGCAGATCGCCATCGTTCTTCAGCAGAATTGCCGCCTGCTCAGCAACCTTCACTGCCAACGCTCTCGCCTCGTCGTTGCCGGTGATCTGCTCGGCGTAGGCAGCATCAGCATAAGGGTTCTCGAACAGCCCAGCTTGGAACTTGGCGCGTAGGGTGCGAGCCGCTGCCTGATCGATCACGGTTTCGTCGACCTTGCCAGCACGCACCAAGTCGATCAACAGCGGGTACACCTCTGGATTGGGTAACTCCACGTCAACCCCGGCTGCCAAAGCTTGGGCAGCCGCAGATTCGAGCGTGTCGGCAACAGCGTGCCGTACCTTGAGCTCGCGGATGGCGTAGTAGTCAGCAACAACAATACCGTCGAAGCTCCATTCCCCGCGCAGCACATCCCCCAACAGCCATTGATTGGCGTGGGACGGCATACCGTCGATCTCATTGTAGGAGGCCATCACGCTGGCTGCGCCGGCTTCTTTGATGGCCCGTTCGAAGGGTGGGAAAAACATCTCCCGCAGCACTCGCTCGGAGATGCTCGCTGGCCCGATGTTGGTACCGCTCTCCGGTTGGCCGTGACCGGTCATGTGCTTGAGGGTGGCAAATACGCGATCGCTCGCCAACGGCTGCCCGGCGAGGCGACGATAGCCCTGGAACCCACGCACCGCCGCCAGCCCCATTTCCGAGACCAGGACAGGATCTTCACCGTAGGTCTCTTCGATCCTGCCCCAGCGCGGATCGCGGACAACATCAACCACCGGCGTTAACACATGGGCGGCGCCGCGGGCCCGAATTTCACGGGCAACAACGGTGTAAACCTCTTCGATCAGCGCTGGATCCCAAGTGCTGGCCAACGCAATCGCTTGCGGGAAATGGGTCGCGTCCCGCGCCTGATACCCATGTAACCCTTCTTCATGAAACATCGCCGGGATACCGAGGCGAGTGTTTTCCAACAGACCGTGCTGGATGGCATTCACCAACTCGACGGTGTCAGCCGCGGTACGACCCGCCGTCACCCCGGGAGTGCCACGGCCCCACTGGTCGGACGGTCGAGCGATATGGCCGACGCCGTGGGGCGTGGCCGTTTGGGCGAAATCCGGGAGGACTTTACCCTGCGCGTCCAAGAGGTCATTCTTGGCCTTCCACAGGCAAATCATCTGAGTGACCTTCTCCTCGAGAGTCATGCGAGACAACAGATCTGTCACCCGTTCATCGATCGATCGCTGCGGATCTTTATAGGGTGGGGTATCCACGGTTGCACTCAGGACGCCCACTGGGAGCAGAACAGCCAAACTCAAAACGACGAGACCAAGCCGTACCATGCTGCGCTTCATGCCGGCATTGTTCATGGTTATCCCCTTGCCTAAAGAGCTCAGCCAGCCGTCGACCGAACCGCGTCGGCGAGCGGCGGCAGACTGCTGTTGTGCGGCGCACGGGCGCGGATGAGGTAAGCCTCGAGCCAGCCACGATGGGTGTCGGGGTGATTCGTCGCTTCGATGATGCGTGCATGGTCGAGGCTGTTGATGCGATCGTTGGCCGCCCGCATAGCATCGATCGAGTTCTTGATCGCAACGTCGACCGGCATCCGCTCGGGGTTGACGTCGATGCCCATGTAGCCGGTGTAGCCGTGCATCTTGAGCACATAGAGACCAGCTTCCATCTGCTCTGGCGAAATCACCCCGACGTTGAGATCCTGGTCGTAATTACCCAACGGCTGACTGTTCCAATGGGTGTGTGCCAAGCGGCCTTCACCGAGCGGCCAGCTGAAGGCGTAGGGCAGATCTTCGAAGCCCATCAAGGCATGCCCAACCTCTGGATTCATACAGAACAGCTTGTGGCCCTCGTCCAAGAGACGGCGATTTTCCTCGGCCGTCAGCTGGGCTTCAACCTGGTGGCCCAACATCACACCTTCCGAGGTCAAGCCATAGAGGATGCGACCGCGGGGCTCGTAGGGTTTGGGCTCGAACGCGAGCCGCACCCCGGGTACCCTGTCCATGGCCTCCACCAGGCCATCGACAAACCGTTGCCGCATAGCGACCAAATCGATACCAAACGGATTCTCGTAGCCGTCGATACCAGGCCACACCACCGAGAAGTCGGCGTCCACTTCCTTGGCCAGCGCCAATGATCGCCAGGTACGATCGATCGCGTTGCGACGCGGCTCCGGCAGCGGACTCGACAAGGATCCAAACTCGAATTGGGCATCGTAAAACAGCAACGGAATCACGGTGATCAATCGAATCCCGGTATCACGAGCAAACTGCTGCCAAATGTGAACGTTGTCTTCATTGACCTCGTTGGGATAGTGCGCTTCGAGACCGGCGAGCCCGTACGGCTTCAGGCTGGCCGCAATCTCCAAGCGCTGCTCGAGGTTGAGATCGGGCTTGTATTTGCCGTGGAAACGACTATCCGCGGGCGAAAAGAACCAGATGCCCGCGGTAAACCGTAGATCGAGCTCGAAACGTTTGAGATGTTCCACCAGCTCCTCGGGGGAACGCTTTTGTGCTTGGCTACGGAGATCGATCAGCGGCATGACAGTCCTTGGGTTGCAGAAGATCCGATAAGAACACTTCTAGAAGAACGGCTGCTAGAAAAACAGCTTCGAGAAGTACACCATGACGATCGCAACCAAGGCGATCACGATGAAGGAAAAATTTCGATCCTGGCGGCGCCAGGCGGGGTCGGAAATCGCACGGTCGCTGACCCCGGCGGCGCCCGTGACCCCTTGCTCTTGGGTGGCAAAGGTCAAACCGCTGACCTGGTCGGCCGACGGCGCCTTCGTCAATAGGCTGGCAACAATCAGCACGACGCAACAAATCAAAAACAGTATCGCCGCGAAATTCAGAAAGTTGATCGTTGCGTAGGTGTGGAGCACCCCCGAAAGGTTGTCTTTGTCGAGCTCCAAATACAACCGCATCATGCCCAACACAAAACCACTGATCAGCGACGCCATGGCACCGAACGCATTGAGCCGTTTCCACATCAGGCCGAGCAGGAAAACCGCGGCGATCGGCGGTGAGATATATGCCTGCACACTTTGCAGGTATTTATACAGCACGCCGGAAATATTGGACATCAAAGGAATCCACGCCAAACCGAGGGCAACCAGCACCACTGTTGCACCCTGGCCAACCAGCACCAGGTGGCGTTCCGACGCCTGCGGCCGCAGCTTCTTGTAGATGTCCAACGTGATCAAGGTCGAACACGAATTGAACACCGACGACAAACTGCTCATCAGCGCGGCCAGGAGTCCCGCTACCACCAGACCTTTGAGGCCAACCGGCAACAAAGCGATCACCAAGGCCGGCAGCGCCTGGTCGGGAGACGGCAGATCGAGCTGACCGGTCTTCGCTAGACAATAGGCGATCACACCGGGAATCACAAAAACGAATAGCGGTAATTGTTTGAGCGCGGCGCCAAAAATTGTGCCGCGGCGAGCGTCGTCGATACCGCGGGCCGAGAGTGTTCGCTGAACTATAAATTGATCGGTACACCAGTACCAAATGGCGATAATCGGGGCGCCGAACACCATGCCGGTCCAGGGAAACTCGGGATGCGACAGGGACTTCCAGATATTGAAGTAATCGGGCTCGGCGGCGGCAACCATAGCGTTCCAGCCACCGAGTTTGGACAGACCGAGGATGGTGACCGCGGCCGAGCCGACAAGCAACACCACCGCCTGCATCAGGTCGGTGTAAACCACCGCCCGCAAGCCACCGAGAATGGTGTAGACGCCGGTGATCACCACCACCGTTACCGCTCCGGTCCAGAAGCTGATCCCCATCAACGACTCGAATACCACTCCGCCGGCATAAATCGTCACCGAAATTTTCGTCAACACATAACCGATGATGGCAACTACAGCGAGGTACCAACGAGCGGCCGGCGAGTAGCGCCGCTCGAGGAACTCGGGCATGGTGAAGACACCGCTCTTGATGTAGAACGGCACAAAAACCCAACCCAGCAGCAAGAGGATCAACGAAGCCTGCAGCTCGAGCTGGCCAAAAACCAAACCACTGGAAGCGCCGGCACCGGCCAAACCCACCAAATGTTCAGAGCCGATATTCGATGCAAAAAGCGACGCACCAACCACAAACCAGCCAATATTCCGACCTGCCAGGAAATAGTCTGCCGAGGTTTCCTCACCGCTCCGTTCTTTGCGGATCGCCCACAATGCGATCGCGATCACGGCCCCGAAGTAGCCCGCGACCACGATCCAATCGAGCGTTTCTATACCCATGATCGACCCTAACGAGTCAGTTGGAGGGACAGATCGCTTCGCCGTCGGCTGCCGACACCAATTTCACATTGGCAAAGGACAGTTTCAGTTTGCCCTCCGACCGGACCCTGAACGGCACGTCGACTCGGGTCATGTCAGTCCCGGCGTCGTCGAAGCAACGCAATCGGATGCGCAAGGTCTGCCACTCGCCCTTGGGTAGGCCGGCAAGCACCTCGCCCATCTCGAGTGCACCGGAACAGTCTTTGCCACAGTCCATACCCAGTTGGACCGCACCGGTCGGCGCTTGGTCGACCCGGACGTCAAACGCCAACGCCAGGTCGCCATTCGACTCGCGGCTGATATCCACGGGAGTCTCAGCGCGCAGAAAAACCTCCGCCGCCGCTTTGCCCGACCACTCAGCGGAGCGGGCGTCTTCTTGCACCTTGTAGTCGACTGGGCGCACGATGAGATGTTTCGAACCTTGGGTCGAAGTCATGCTGCCACTGACCGCCACCGCCGGATCCGCGGCATCCCCCACGAACAGCTGCCAAGGCGCTACCGGGCCGCCGGCAAAGTAGACCTTGCGGCTCGAGCGGGCGGAGGGGTCGATGAATTCGGACAGCTGCCCGAGGTCCGACTGGTCGGCATACGTCAGCCCAAAACCGTAAGGGAACAGCGGATCGTACGCTTCGTCGAAGCGATTGAGCACATTCTGAGTCACCGACTTCGGCCATGAGTAGGACAGCCGTCCCTTGAAATCGTGATGGACCGCCTCGTCGGCTGCCCGAAAGATGACATCGGCGATGCCGCCGGCTTCAGTGCCTGGCAGCCAAGCCGCGACGAAGGCGTCGGAGGCGTTGAGCTCGGGGTTGACCCACATCGCTCGCCCAGACAGGAAGACCGAGATCACTGGCACGTTCTTAGCTTTCAAGCTTTGCAATAGCTCGAGATCGCGCTTGGCACCAGCTTGGTATTCGAGGCTTTCGACGTCACCTTGGAACTCGGCGTAGGGTTGCTCGCCGAACACCACAATGGCTACGTCCGGCGGGTCATTGAAGCTGCCATCCGGGCTCAGGGTAGCGCTACCCCCCGCCGACTCGACCACCTCGCGAATGCCGCCCCAGATGGAGGTGGCACCGGGAAAGTCGGCATTGACGTTGCCGGTCCCCTGCCAAGTGATCGTCCAGCCGCCGGTCTGCTGACCGATGGAGTCGGCCCCGGGCCCGGTCACCAACACCTTCTGCTGGCGCCGCAAGGGCAGCAAACCGTCGTTGTTCTTGAGCAGCACCAGGGATTCACGCACCGCTTGCCGTGCCACCGCCCGATGTTCCGGCGCGCCAATCAATTCAGTCTTGGCAGCCAATGGCCGGTCCGACGGTTTGCCGCGTTCGAACAACCCGGCGCGCATCTTGACCCGCAGGATGCGACGGACCGCGTCGTCGAGACGGGCCTGAGTGATCTGACCGCTTTTGACTTGGCCCAACGTGTTGTGAAACAGCGCCTTCCAATCTTCCGGCACCATGAACATGTCGACCCCGGCGTTGAACGACGCCGCACAATCGTCATTGGCACAGCCGGCAACCTGACCGTGCCCGTTCCAATCGCCAACCACAAAACCATCAAAGCCCATGCGGTCTTTGAGCACTCCGGTCAACAGCTCACCGTAACCATGCAGCTTGCGCCCATGCCAGCTGTTGAACGAAGCCATCACCGTCTGCACGCCCGCCTGCAGGGCGGTGAGATAACCCGCGGCGTGGATGTCCCGCAACTCGGCCTCGGTCGCCAGGTTGTCTCCTTGGTCCTTGCCGGTCTCGGTACCACCGTCACCCAGAAAGTGTTTGGCGGTAGCGATCAGATGATGGTTGTCGAGAAAACTGTCGGTACCGGCGGGCCCTTGTAAACCTTCCACCATCTTGCCGGCGTAAGCGCGCACGATGGCGGGGTCCTCGGAGTAGCCCTCATAGGTGCGGCCCCAGCGATCATCCCGCACCACCGCTAGGGTTGGCCCGAACGTCCAGCCGATGCCGGTAACGGCAACCTCACGGGCAGTGACCCGGCCGATCCGTCGGATCAGCTCTGGGTTACCAGCAGCTCCGAGGCCGATGTTGTGTGGGAAAAGCGTCGCACCGATCACATTGTTGTGACCGTGAACCGCGTCGCTGCCCCACAGGATCGGGATCGGCTGGCCGCCATCGGAGGTGTCGACCGACGCGTCATAAAAAGCGTCGGCCAGCGCCAACCAATCCTTGGGGGTGGCATGTTTGTCGTTGCCCGGATGAGAACCACCGCCGTTGAGGATCGAACCGAGATGGTATTCCCGCGCATCTTCCGGGGTGACGTGGCGGATCTCAGCCTGGATCACCTGGCCAACCTTCTCTTCGAGCGACATCTTCCCCATCAGCTCATTGACCGCGCTCTCGAGCGCCGCATCAACCGCTACCGGGCTGTGAATTGCGGGCCAAACCTCGGGGTGGACAGCCGACGAGCCTGATTTTTCGTCACTGCCGTAGAGCTCAGCAGCAGCGGTCAGACTGACGATCAAAAAGACGAAACTTAGGATCCTCATTACGTAACCTCTCAATGATGTTGGCTGGCGCAGCCCGGTGTGTCTCAGATGCTCGGCAGTGATGTTGGATTCAAACTCCTCAAACGACAATGGGCCGCGACCTTTAGGATCGCGGCCCATCTTCGGTCCGCCCCTAGTTGGGGACCGACAAGCCTAGAACAACAGCTTAAAGCCCAACTGGACCTGACGCGGATCGCGCGCCGCCTGGGCTTGCCCGAAGTTGCCCGGGATCTCTGCACTGACGATCTGAGTTGCGCTTTCCAGCGGACCGTCGAGGGTCACGTTGAACGGCTGGATGTTGTTCCGGACACTCGAGCCGATGTAGTTGTCCCGGTTGAAGAGATTGAAAATCTCGATCCGGAACTGTGCCTTGAGCCGCTCGCTGATCCGAATGTTCTTGTAGAACGACAAGTCAACTTGGAAGAAATCCGGCCCCTCGCAGGCACCGCGCTCGGCTCCCTGCGACGTTTCACCCAAGAGCAAACCGGACAGGGTGAAGGCATTCGGATTGATGATCTGATTGCCGCTGCCACCGCAAGGTACCCCGGCGACCCGAATCGGGCGACCGTTGTCGTCGTAACCGGTACCCGAGAAGCCACTTCCGCCGAGCCCCGGAATGTCGATCGCGAAGACCGTGAGCGGGGATCCCGAGGCATATTGCACGACACTAGCGATCGTCCAATCACCCAGAATGTAGCGCATGAAGCCGGTCTTGTTCTCGAGCGTCGGAAGGTTCCACACCAGGCTGGCATTGAACAGGTGATCACGGTGCAGACCGGCGTAACCCCAATCCAGATCGGGATTCTCACGGTCGGTTATCTGATTGTTCTCGGGGCCCGCACTCGAGCTGGTCAACGGGTCGTTGGCCTTGAACCGTGAGTAGGTGTAGGAGGCCTGGAACTGCGAACCACGGCCGAAGCGCGAGACGAACTGCGTTTGCAAACCGTCGTACTCCGAGATGCCATCGTTCTCCCAGTACAAGATGTTGTCGCTGCTGCCGGTGAAGAAGGGCCGCACCGAACCGTCACCATTGGCGCCGCGCAGGAAGTCCAAACGATCCGAGACTCCATTGCCGTTGCTGTCACCCGATCCAACTTGGTTGATGTCGGATTTGCGCACCAGATGCCGGCCGCGATTGCCGACGTAGCTGACCTCGATTGTCGAGTTGTTGAACAGCTGTTGCTCCCAGGTCAGGTTGAACTGGAAGTTGTAAGGCGTCTCGTTATTGGGATCGATGCCACGGTTCGGAACGCCGAAGCCGGGGCTGAAGAAGCCTGGATCCAACGAATCGAGCGGCCGGATCCCGCTGGTGTTCTCGGTAAACGGCGGCTGGCCACCAAAGTCCAACTGGATATTGACCCGCTCGCGCTGAAAGAACTGACCAAAACCAGCTCTGAAGACACTGCGACCGTTGCCGAAGACGTCCCAGGCAAGACCCATGCGAGGTGCGAAGTTGTTGTCGTCACTATTGACGAACGATCGGCTGACTCCCTCGCCACCACCGATGAGGCCAGCTTCACCACAGGGATTGGTCCCCGGTACCTGCGCGATGCCGTTACAGGTTTCGTTGCCCAAGGCCGGATCAAAAAGATTCGGATCGAAGCTGGCAATGTTGTTGTCGATCGCATACGGCGCACGATATTTGGAATATCGAAGGCCGAGATCGAGGGTCACATTGTCATTGATCTTCCAAGAGTCACCAACGTAGACCTCAATGTCCTGCCACTCGAGCTCGGGCGCTGGCTGAAAGGCGTTTTCGTCGTAGCCATGGAACATGTCGCGAATCAAGATATCCGCGATGCGATTGCCGCTGTTGGCACCCCAAGGGTTGATGCCGACGCCACCCCAGAAATGTGGCGCCTCGAAGCCTGACGAGCCACAGCAGTTCTCGTTCTTGGAATTTTCGGCATAGAGGACGCCGGCCTTGACCCAGTGGTTGCCGAAGACCTGCTCGTAATCATCTTTGAGGGTCGTTATATCGAGCTTGTTGCTCCACGGCGCGATATTCCACAAATCATCACCGGTTGCTCCACCCCAGTAGACCGGATGGCTGCCGTTGGTGCCAGAGGTCTTTTGATCGGTCGGGAAGAAGGTCGGGATCAAAGATGTGATCTCGTCATTGATGCTGTTGCCCGTACCGCGCGAGATGTCGATCTCGTTGCCCGACATCGAAAACGTCACCGTATTGACGATCGACGAACCGATCACTTGGTTGAGCTGGGCAACCAACGAGTCACCGGGTTGATCCCAAGCAGAGTCGACGGTCGGGAAAGGATCATCTCCCCAGAGGCCATTACTGCCACCGGCGTTGGGCGCTGAATTCTCCCAACTGTCCTCGGTGTAGCGCAGCAGAACCTGGGTACGTTGGTTGACACTCCAATCGACCCGTGCATTGATCTGATTCCAGTCGATCTGCGTCGGCACGGCGGCAACCCAGTTGTTGCAAGAGCCAGCCGACGGCGTCAAGGTGGGATTTGGGTAGAGATTGAGCAGAGCTAGGCCTGCTGGGCTCAAGCGGTCTCCGGGGATGATATTGCCCGGAAACGGATTGCCGGTGAGCGGATCAACCGGAATCGGCGCAGAGCAACCCGGAATGGAGCTGCTGAAGTCGCCGTTCCGTTCCGCGACGGTTGGCACCGACGCCGATCGCACTGTGCCACGCTCTTCATCATTCCACTCCGTCGACAGGAAGAAGTGGACCTTGTCCTTGATGACCGGGCCACCGAAGGTAAAGCCAAAATCTTTACGATCGAGCGGCTCGGTATCCCCTCCCGCTTCTTCCAAGAAGACATTGGTCTCGTTCAACGAGTCGTTGCGGTAGAAGCCGAAGAGGCTGCCTTGGAAACTATTGGTGCCGCCGCGGGTAACCAAGTTGATCTGCGCGCCACCCGAGCCGCCAAACTCCGGACCGTAGCTATTGCGGTGGATCTTGAACTCTTCGATCGCATCCACCGACGGTGTCACCAAGATCGTCCGATTGGAACCGGTGTCGTTGTTGGAAGCACCATCAACCGTCCAGTTGTTGCCGGTGACCGAACTGCCGCTCACCGATAAATCGACACCGGACAACAGCCCTTTATTCTTGAAGTTCAAACCGTCTGGAGCACTGACGCCAGGCATCAGCTGGGTCAACTGGGCGAAGTTGCGACCGTTGAGTGGTAGCTCACGGATCTGCTCACCGGTTACCAGGCTGGCCACCTCGCCACTGATGGTCTCGACTGGCGCGGACGATGCCACCGTCGTGATTTCTTCGGTGACCGCACCCAGTTCGAGCTCGATGTTGACCTGACGGACGTCGGCAACATTGAGACCAATTCCGCTCACTACCGCCGTCTTGAAGCCGTCCAACTCCCCCGAGAGGTCATACGTGCCAACCGGCAAGGCCGGGACCGAATAGTTCCCCTCTTCGTTGGTCGCCGAAGAACGGGTCAGGCCCGTGTCGACGTTGGTCACGGTGACCAAAACACCTGGTATTCCAGCACCCGTTTGATCCGCAACCGTGCCTCGCACACTTGCGGTGGTCCGCTGGGCAAACGCCGCTGGCGCAAAACCCAGAAGAACGATGAGCATCATCAACCCGGCACGCAGATTTCCGCCTCTAGCGAGCATAAACCGCCTCCAAACGTCTTCGGTAAATCGTTTTAGCGAACTGACAATACTTAGAACACACTTACCGAACCTTGTCAAGAGATTTACTCTCCTTTTAACGATCCAAGGGCTTGAACCAACGGGGTTGCCGTGGGACACTACGCCCCATGGCTGATAGCAAACACAAGCCGAAGCAGACCACCAAGACAGCGGCTGGCGAGAAGCGAGTCACGCTAAAAACCGTCGCTGAGTTTTTGAAGCTCTCACCAGCAACCGTGTCGGTGGTCCTCAACCGATCGCCGGTCGCCGACTCGATTCCCGAAGAAACCAAGGAGCGAGTCTTCGCCGCCGCCCAGCAGTTGAACTACCGCCCCAACTACCTGGCTCGTTCACTGCGCGGCAAGCGCAGTTTCTCGGTTGGCGTGTTGGTGCCGGAGATCAGCGAAGGTTACGCCGCCGGTGTGATGAGCGGAATCGAGGATCATCTGATCGAAGCCGGGTACTTCTACCTCATCGCCAGCCACCGGGCAAAACCCGATCTTCTGGTCGAGTACTTGAACCAGCTCGAGGATCGATCGGTGGAAGGTTTTATCCTGGTTGCCGCCGAGATCGAAACCCCTCCAAGGCTACCCACGATTGTCGTGTCAGGACATCGCAAGCTAGAAGGGGTCACCAACGTTGTCATCGACCACAACAAGGCGGTATCTCAGGCTTTGTCTCACTTGGTTGAGCTCGGCCATGAACGGATCGCCTTCTTTCGCGGCGCCACCGGCAACATCGATGCCGACGAACGCTGGCGTACAATCGAAAGCACTACGAAGACACTCGGTATCGAGATGCAACCCGCACTCGCGCTGCAGCTTGTCGGCAGCCGCTACGGTGCCGTCTTTTCCCCCGAAGAGGGTTACCAGGAAGGTTATTCCTACGGTCAGAAGCTGCTCGCCAACGGCTCCGTCGGCCGCGGCAAGAAACCTGAATTTACCGCGCTCTTCGCTTTTAATGACATCTCCGCAATCGGTGCCATTCGTGCGTTTCTCGATGCCGGCCTCAGGATCCCGGAAGACGTCTCGGTCGTCGGCTTCGACGACATCCAAAGTGCCGCGTTCCACAATCCGAGCTTGACGACAGTTCGACAGCCGCTGCGGGAAATGGGAGTCCAAGCCGGTGAGATCCTCTTGCAGCGGTTGGCCGGCCAAAACGTCTATCCCGACTCCATCACTGTCGAGCCTCAGTTGATGGTGCGAGCCTCGACCGGCCGGGTACGCAGCCGATAGCCAGCCAAGCCAACACGATCGGCTCAGCGCCACCGTCCAACAGACCAAAGTACCTGTTCGACAGTCAGTACCGTTCGACAGACAGTACCGTTCGACAGACAGTACCGCCGCTCAACTCACACAATGCTGGAGGTCGTATGGACTCTTTCGTGGCTAGACGGACGGTAATCAGTCACTTCTTGGTGATAGCCATTGCGGTGGGTACCGCAGTTACAGCCGTTGGACAAGCTACCCCCGACTCTTCCGCCTTCGGCGACATCGTCGACGTCGAGCTGATCAACGTCGAGGTGTGGGTCACCGACGCCAAGGATGAGCCGATCCACGGGCTGACCGCTGAGGACTTCGAAATTCGGGAAGACGGCAAGCCCGTGGCGATCAGTCATTTTGCAGAGCTGCGAGATACCTCGCCAAGTCGGACACAGCAACCCAGGCCACTGGCACCTTCAGCGCCTTCAGCAGAACAGCCGCCACGAACGGTGGACACCGGCCGACATCTAGTTCTTTACTTCGACCAGCTTCACCTGCGTCAGGCAAGTCGCAAACAGGTGGTGGACGACGTGCGCCGCTTCCTCGATCGTGAGCAGATCTCTGCCGACCGGATTCTAATCCTCAGTCAAGAACGCCAGTTGACAACCGAAGCTGGCTTCGGCTCCTCCAGACGGCAGATCGATGCAGCACTTGCCCGCATCTCAGAGTCGACCGGCGGAGTCAACGATCTCGAGACGCGCCTCGCTGTCACCCGCCTGCAGCAGTTGTGGGAGCAAGCGCAGGACGTCGCCCAGTTCAGCTCGCCTTGTTCATGGTTTCCACCGCGCGCGGCTCCAGACGTCATCAGTTATGCCAGCGAACAGCGCAACAGAATCGTGACTACGCTGAATCACCTCAACACGACGACAAGCTTTTTGGCGGGGGTTCCTGGTGTCAAGACACTGCTTTTCGTCAGCGACTCCCTCGAAAAAACTCCGGGCATCTCCCTCTACACCTTCGTCGACGGCCTCTGCCCCGGCCAGCGCGATATCTCACAGCTGGATCTGGTCGGCGACTTGACAACCGACTTTCGACGACTGACCCGCAATGCCAACGCCAATCGCATCACCCTCTACACCCTCCAGGCCAGCGGGTTGCAGGGCGGCTTTCTAACCGGCCCCGATCAACGCTCCGTCGAGCTCTCCGCCACCCGGCGGTTCGACAGCACCCTGCGATCGAGTGAACGGGATGGATTGTTGCTCCTAGCCAAGGAAACCGGCGGCCGCGCCATCATCAATCGCAACAAATTTGCTGGCGAATTGGACGAGATAGCCCGCGAAATGGGCACTTACTATTCGCTGGCCTATACCCCAACTCACGGTGGCGACCGCGGGGAACACCGCATCAAAGTCACGGTCCGCCAACGGCCGGACTTGGCGAAGAAGATCCAGGTACGCCACCGGCAAGGTTATCGTGACAAAAGTCCGGACGAACGTATGGCCGACCGGCTGGAGAGTGCTCTCTACCTGGGATTGATGGCGAACCCGTTGGCGGCTCGCCTCGGAGCGGGTACCGTGCGACAGAGCGCCAAGAAGTTCACGTTGCCTCTCCACGTCATGGTGCCCGCGGATCGGGTCACCTTCCTCCCGGATAGCGACCCACAGACCCCATCGGCAAGCCTCATGCTGCAAGTTGCCGCGAGTGATGACAAAAATCGAAACGTAGTTTTCGAGCAAAAGCGGTTTCGCTTCGACCGCCCGTCGACCGCTAACGCCACCGCCCTGCTCGACCTCGCTGTCGATCTCGAGCTCGGCAGCGGCATGCACGTCGTCGCGGTTGCGCTGCGTGATGAAGCGACCCGCGAGACATCTTACATTTCGACATCTCTGTCGGTCGAAACTCCAGGGGTCGACGGACCAGGCTGAGAAAATGTTGGATCGCGACTGCGGACCAGAGATCGTTTCGTCGCGTGATTGTCGAGAGCCCCATTTTTCTGAGAGGGAAGATGATACGCTCAACATATAGATGTCCATCTATGTAGGTTTCCCTTGACCCTGACCCATCGAATCCAACCTTGGAGGAATTACTGACGTGGCCAGTTTCGCCCGAGTCTTCATGATTTTGTGCCTCTTCGCCGTCTCGACACAGCTCGTCGTGTCGACGGAGCCGCTCAACGCTCAACCGCCCGCTGATCTCGAACTGAATTCACTTGGCATATCCGTCTCCACACCGCTCGCCGTGCGCCATGCCAACGATGGCACCAATCGGCTATTCATCGTCGAGCGTGAAGGGACCATCCTGATCTACACACCCGGGACCGGCCTTCTACCCTCACCGTTCCTCAACATCGTGGCCCAGGTCGACACCTTTTTTGAAGGTGGCCTGCTCGGTCTTGCGTTCCACCCCAACTTCTCGACCAACGGCTACTTCTACGTCAACTACACCCGAGACGGCACCGGCGGTGACTCCCTGGAAACAGTCATCGAACGATTTGAGGTTTCGGCCGGCAATCCCGATGATGCGGACGAGCTGTCTGGAGTCGAGATCCTGACCGTCGGTCAGCCAGCGGGTAATCACAACGGCGGCGATATTCACTTCGGTCCGGACGGTTTCCTTTACATCGGTATGGGCGACGGCGGAGCCAGCAGCGCCACCTCACAGGCGGCAACCAACCTGCTCGGCAAGATGCTGCGCATTGACCCCTGCGACACTGTCACCTGCACGCCGCCGTACACGATCCCGCCGGACAATCCTTTTATCGGCGAACCCGAGAGCGACGAGATTTGGGCGATCGGCTTTCGTAATCCCTACCGTTGGAGCTTCGATCGCGACACCGGCGACCTGTTGATCGCCGACGTCGGCTCAGGTTCTCGGGAAGAGGTATCTTTCGAAGCCGCTGGCAGTGCCGGCGGGCTCAACTACGGTTGGAACTGTCGTGAAGGAGACATTGGCGGACCTGGCGGCTGCACCGGCACCTTCGTCGACCCGGTCATGGTCTATCCTCATACGATGGACAACTGCTCGATTACCGGCGGGTTCCGTTACCGGGGCTGTATTCAAGGCCTTCAGGGCACCTACATTTTCGCCGATTTCTGTACCTCCAAAGTCTATTTCGGTACCGAGGACACCCCCGGCAACTGGAGCTTCACCGAATGGGACGACCTGTCGGGCAGCGTCTTTGGCTTTGGTGAAGACGAAGATGGCGAGGTCTACCTCCTACAAAGTAGCACCGTAAATCGCTTCGAGAGCGCCAGTGACTGTCTGGTCGGAGATCCTGTGATCTTCGAAGACGGATTCGAGTCCGGCGATACCACGGCTTGGGGCGCGTGATCCGGCTCAGGCCACGATAGAAGCTGCACCGCTGGCAGCGAGGCTGACTATAATCGTCCAGGTATGCTGAAACGATTCAGTCAGTCTTCGCTAGCCGCTGTGGCGTCGGTTGCAGTCCTGCAAGCTACCGCGTGGCTGGCGCCACCATCCGCCGCCGCCGCCGAAGACCCAACTGCGCCACTGACTCGGGCGATCGCTGCCGCCGAAAGCAGTTTGCGTCTGAACGAAAGTCAGATGGCCGAGAGCAGTTATCGCTCGGCGCTGCTCGAAGGCTGGCTGCTGATCGGCGCCCTGGAGATTGCTGACCTGGATCTGGTCGCAGCCCAGGCAGCGTACGAAACCGCGGCAAGCTCGACAGCCGATCGAAGCGGAGCGCAGCTCCGGCTAGCGCTTGTGCATCTGCGGCGAGACGAAGCACCAACAGCCATCCAGCTGCTCACTGGCTTGGTCGCACGCCATCCAGAACGCTTGTATGTCCGGCGCCTCCTCGCCCAAGCATTGGTGAATGACGGTCGACCAGGACAAGCGGTGCAAGAGCTGACCGAGGCACACGTCATAGCCCCCGACAATGCCGAAATCACCTTCAACCTAGCGACTGGACACCTCCGCCTCGGCGAGGTCTCGGCTGCCGAGGAGCTCTTCAACCTGGTGATCAGCCAGCGGCCAATTCCTCAGACGCATCTCTTGGTTGGCCGAATGTATGGTGATTTCCGTCATTTCGATCGTGCCAAGGCGGCCTTCAAGGCGGCGCTGGCTCTAGATCCGCAAGCTCAGCGCGCCCACTACTATCTCGGCACGATCGAACTTTTTGCCAAAGGTCGTGATGGGCTGGAGGATGCGATCGAGTCGTTTCGAAAAGCCCTCGAAGCAGAGCCCCAGGATCCGCTGATCAACCTTTATCTCGGTACCGCACAACTCTCGAGCCGACGCCTGGAAGAGGCGCTCCGCCCGCTCGAGATCGCGGCGGCTCACCCCTCGACGGCTATCGATGGCCTGCGTTTCCTCGGCGGCAGCCATCTCGGTCTAGACCAACACCCTGAAGCCGCCGACAAGCTAAGGTCCGCCCTCGAGTTGTCTCGAGAGCATCCGGTGAATGATCGACAACTTTCCAACATCCACTACCAACTCGGACTTGCCCTGCGTCGCATGGGCTCTGCAGACGAGGCCAAAGTCCATTTCGAAACCGCCGAGAAGCTGTCAGGGAACCTGGTCGAAGATGAGCGCGAGGAGCTCACTCGGTTCCTGAACGATACGCAACGTCTGGAGTCCACACCCGACACGATCCAGCCACCCGCTGAAGTCACTTGGATCCTCAGCCTCAGCCCGACCCAGCGCAAAACACTGCGCTCCAGCGTCTCCCGGCAACTGGCGCGCACTTACCTCAATCTCGGCATCCAACAAGTGCAGGCTGAGCGCCACCCTCGGGCGGCGAAGCTCTTTGAACAGGGACGGGCGATCGTCCCCGATTTCCCTCAGCTTCAGCAGGCTTTGGGCGCCGCCTACTTCAATTCCCAGCAATTCCAGCTGGCCTTGGAACCCTTGTCTCAGGCCCTGACTGCCGATCCCGGAAATCCCAACCTGCGCCGCATGACCGGCCTCGCGTTCTTCAACGCTGAAGCCTACCCCCGAGCCGTCGAGCTGCTGCGCGATGACAAGCAGCGGCAGACCAACCCATCGCTGCAGTACGCCTATGGCCTAGCTTTGGTGCGCAGCGGCCAAGGCGCCGAAGCACAGCGCGTCTTCGACCAGTTGCTGCGAGACAACAGTGACTGGGCCGAGTTGCATGTCGTCATGGGTCAGGCTTATGGCCAACAAGGCAACTACCACTCGGCGTTCGCCTCCTTGCACCGCGCCCTAGAGCTCAAGGCCACTGTCGCCGAAGCTCAGGCGACCCTCGGTGACCTTTATCTTCGCCAGGGAAAGCTCGAGCAGGCCGAAAGGGCGTTTCGTGCCGAGCTTTTGAGCCAGCCACAAGATCTGCAGTCTCGTTATCGTCTGGCAACCGTTTTGGATCTCAGTCGACAGCCAGCGCTAGCCGTGGCAGAGCTCGAAAAAGTGCTCGAGGTCCAGCCCGATTTTGCAGACGCCCGATATTTGTTGGGCAAAATCCTACTCGCTGGCGGACAGGCCGAACAGGCTTCGGCCCACCTCGAGGCGGCGGCTCAGCTGTCGCCAGAAGATCCCAATATCTTCTACCAGCTCGGCCAAGCGTATGCCCGCCAGGACCGAAAGGAGCTGGCTCAGCAACAATTCGAGATCTTCCGGACCCTCAAAAGCGCGCAACGAGCCGATGGTTCTGCTGGCATCGAGGACCCAGGCGACAAACCGGATTCTGGCCGATGAACGTGCGACGAATCCTAACGCTGCTGTGGGTGATGTCGGCAATCACGCCAACAGCGTCGCCAGCGGACACCACACCACAGGAGTTGCCAACGGCGTCCGAAATTCTCGAGATGATCGAGGCCAAACGCTGGCAGCCAGCCGAGCAAGCGTTGCGGGCGCTCTTGGCCCGTGAAGAAGCTCCCCAGGTCTACGACCTGCTGGGTATCGTCCACAGCCAACAGCGCCGGTTCAAAGAAGCCGAGCAAGCCTATACCCGGGCGCTCGAGCTCGACTCGGGGCTGCTTTCAGCACGTCAACACCTGGCTCGTCTCTACTTGTTGACCCAACGGGAAACCGAAGCGGCAACACAGCTCAGAGCAGCGGCAGCACAAGGTCCGTTGGAACGCGATCTGGCAACGAAACTGGCCACCCTCGAGCTTGCCGCAGGCAATGTCGCCAACGCTGAGTACCAGCTCCGTGATCTGGCCAACCGGTTCCAGTCGGTTCAGTCTCTTCTCAGCCTGGCACGCATCGCGGCCCGTCAAGGGCAAACCAACGGTGCACTCGAGCACCTGCAACAAGCGCTCGAACTTGCCCCCAACTCAGAAGAAGTGCTCGCCACCAAGGCGCGCACCGCTCTTGCCGCGAGATTACCCGTACCGGCACTTATTGCTCTGGCTCCGCTGGTACGGATGCACCCGTCAGTACCCGAATATGCCTACATGCTGGGGGTGGCGCGGATGCAAGTGGGTGAACTGGCCGATGCGATCGAAGCGTTCGAAGCGGCCCTCGAGCTCGATCCGAAACGCGCATTGACCTTGATTGGCCTCGGCCTCGCCCTCAATCAGCAAAAACGACATGCAGAAGCCAAGGAAGTCCTGGTCAGAAGTCTGGGACTCGCCCCCGACAACATCGAGGCACTCGCCGCCCTAGCGGAGTCGAAGGCCGGGTTGACCGAACTCGACGCCGCCGAGCAGCATGCCCGACGTGCCCTCGCTCAGGATGCCAATCACGCTACCGCCAATCTTGCCCTCGGCATGGTCTGGATGCATCGAGGGAACTATGCTGAGGCCCGTGAAGTTTTGGCCAAAGTCATTCGATTGGACCCGAGATCGGCCAAGGCGCACTACCAACTCAGCCTCGCCTACGCTCGCTTGGGAGAACGAGAGGCTTCCCAGAAGCATCTCCAAATCTACCAAAACACATTGAAAGAAGATGTGGAGCATCTTTTGGCTGTGCGGCAGCAAATTGACCTCGACTCAGGAGACACACCGCGTTGAAAACCCCGACGACGATGCTGATCTTGGCCACGATGCTGACCTTGACCATGATGTGGCCAATCGCCAGCTTGGCACAGGCGCCACAGGCACAAGCAAAAGGAAGCCAGGCAAAGGGAAGCCAGGCAACACAGTCGCCACCAACACCAGCTTCCGAGGTTCTTTTTCGCGATATCGCCGAGCAAGCCGGTGTCCAGTTCGAACACCGTTCAGCACCCGAGAAAAAGTACATTCTCGAGTCGATGGCCGGTGGCGTCGCGCTGCTCGATGTCAACAACGACGGTTGGCTCGACATCTACTTGGTGAATTCCCTGACGGTTGCCACCGCCAGCCAAACGAAAACAGCCCCCAGCGCGTTGTACCTCAACAAGGGCCTCGGGGCCGACGGCGAGCTGACCTTCGAGAACATTGCGTCTAAGGCAGGAGTCGCTTACCCCGGTTGGGGTATGGGGGTCTGTGTTGCCGATGTCGATGGCGATGGCTGGCAAGACTTCTATGTCACCGCGGTCGGCAGTAATCATCTCTACCGCAACCAAGGTGACGGCACCTTCATCGACACCACTCGCGCCAGTGGCCTCGGCGCCGGTGGCTGGTCGACGGGCTGCGGTTTTGCCGACTACGATCGCGATGGTCATCTCGATCTTTTTGTGAGTCGTTACGTCGAAGTTGATCTCGACAACCTGCCGGTTTTTGGCCAAGGAAAAACCTGCCAGTTCCGGGGTATTGCCGTCCAGTGCGGCCCACGCGGTCTACCTGGCACTACCGATCTGCTGTTCCACAACGACGGCAACGGCCACTTCACCGACGTCAGCAAGCAGGCGGGAGTTGATGATCCGGATGGTTATTTTGGCCTGGGGATCGCTTGGTTCGACTTCAACAGCGATGGGTGGCTCGACCTTTTTGTCGCCAACGACTCGAATCCCAACTTCTTCTATGAAAACAAGGGTAAGGGACGTTTCGAGGAAGCAGCTTTTCCACTTGGCGTGGCGGTGAGCGAAGATGGTGGCGAACAAGGTGGCATGGGGGTCGCCATCGGCGACTACGAGAATAAGGGCCGCCCGGACCTCTTCGTGACCAACTTTGCCGAAGAGTACAACGCTCTCTATCAGAACAAAGGCGACTACTTCACCGATGTGTCGTTCCGCTCTGCCAGCGCTCCAGCGAGCCTCCCCTTCGTCGGCTGGGGCACCGCTTTCCTCGATTTCGACAACGACGGCTGGCTTGATCTGATCGTTGTCAACGGTCATGTTTACCCACAGCTGGACAACGCTAATCTCGGTGCCTCAGCCGCGTATCGTCAACGTCGACTGCTCTATCGCAACTTGGGTCTAGCCAGCCCGGGCGCGGTCAAGAGCGTGTTGTTCGAAGAGGTTGCGGGCCGTTTTGGACCTATCCTCACTGACGAACGCGTCAGTCGCGGACTTGCAGTCGGTGATCTCGACAACGATGGTCGCCTCGATGTCGTGATCAACAACCTCGGTGGCAAAGCCCAGGTGCTGCACAATCAAATGGCGACAGCCAGCAACTGGTTGCTGGTCAAGCTCACCGGCAAGGCCAAGCTGACGAGCGCCATCGGCGCCACCGTCACCGTGCGCACCGGCGAGCTGACCCAGAGTCGCATCGTTCGCAGCGGTACCGGTTATCTGTCACAGGACGACCTGCGCCAGCACTTCGGCCTCGGCACGGCGTCGAAGGTCGACGCCCTCGAAGTCCGGTGGCCGAGTGGATCGATCACCAAGAGAACGAACATCGACGCCAACCGCTTGATTGTGATCGCAGAAGACGCCTCCTGAGCTGACCTCGCAAGGCGGTAAGATACCCCTCAGCGCCAATGATCAACCGTTACATTTTGAATCCGTTCTTTCTCGACGAGCCGATGTCGGGTCTCGAGGAGTTAGCCAAACCTGGCTGGCATATCAATCGGGCCGAGCTGCCCGAGAGCACGATGCAGACTCGTATGTCGGCGATCCATCAACCTCTCGCCAGCCGGGTAGCCGAAACCTTACGGCAGGGTGAGCGTCCGATCACGGTGGCCGGCGATTGCTGCGCCGCGCTGCCGGTTGCAGCCGGTCTAGAACACGCAGGCATCAACCCGATTCTTATCTGGCTCGACGCCCACGGGGATTTCAATACCTGGGATACAACCCCGAGCGGCTTCATCGGCGGCATGCCGCTCGCCATGCTGGTCGGTTACGGCGACGGAACGTTGATGGATGCGCTGAACCAACGCAGCCTGCCGGCAGACCGGGTGATCCTGACGGATGCCCGTGACTTGGACCCAGCCGAGCAGACGCTGCTTGCCCAAACTGCCGTGCGTCATCTGTCAGACCCCCGCGTTTTACTCTCCGCCACGTTGCCGCAGGGTCCAACGTGGGTCCATTTTGATGTCGACATTATCGACCCCCGCGATGCTCCGAGCGTCCTCTACCCAGCACCAGGAGGGCTGAGCGCGGCTCGGCTTGCAAAGATCTTTCGCAGCCTGGTGCAACAGCGTGAGATTGTTGCCGTATCTATGTCCACCTGGGCGCCGGAACAGGATACCGATGGCCATACTCGCGACGTCTGTCTCCGGCTCCTGAGCGCGCTGACCGGCTCTCCCTGAGCACATCACATCAGCACTACGGCAATCTATTTGGCAAGGGAGTGTTCTTTGTCTACAATAGCGCCACTCACTGAAACGTTTTAGTTGATCAGCTCCGGGGAGAGCTTTACTCGGAGTCGGCTAAAGAAAGTCAGACTCGAAGATTCATGTCAGCCAAGAAAGCTGAGCCCCAGTACGTATTGGGCATCGACATCGGCGGCAGTGGCATCAAAGGTGCCCCGGTGGATGTCTGCCAAGGAAGGTTGTTGGCGGATCGGCTGCGCATACCAACCCCCAAGCCGGCCGAACCCGAAGCGGTTGCCGACGTTGTCAGTCAATTGGTAGACCATTTCGAGTGGTCGGGCCCCATCGGTTGTGCCTTCCCAGCGGTGATCAAAGCCGGAGTGACCGCCACCGCCGCCAATATTGATGAAAGCTGGATCGGATTTGACGCCCAGAGCCTGTTCGAAAGCCGAACCAACTGCCCGGTCTCACTGACCAACGATGCGGATGCTGCGGGAGTCGCTGAAATGCTGTTCGGGGCCGGACGAGGCCATTCCGGACTGGTCATCCTGCTGACCCTTGGCACCGGTATCGGTAGTGCAATCTTCATCGACGGCCATCTCGTTCCCAACACCGAACTCGGTCACCTCATCATCCGCGGCAAGAAGGCTGAACATCGCGCCTCGGCTCGAGTCCGAACCGAAAATGATTGGAGCTGGCAGCAGTGGGCTCGCCGGCTCGACGAAGTATTGTGCAACGTCGCCGCGCTCCTCAATCCTGACCTCTTCATCCTCGGTGGCGGCGTCAGTAAGAAGCACGCCAAGTATCTCCCCTACCTGACAATGGACGTACCGGTTGTACCCGCCGAGCTGAAAAATAACGCAGGTATAGTCGGCGCGGCGCTCGCCTGCCCGAGCTTCACAAATTCGGGTCCGGGAGACCAGAAAACAACGGCGCGTCAAACCCTGCTGCAGGCTGTACCGAGCTGAGAAGCCAAGGCTCAGCCTTGACCGACCGGAAGCCGCACTGAAAAAGCCGTCCGACCAGGTTCCGACTCGACGGTGATCTCGCCATCGTGTTGGACGATAATGCGCTGCACGATATCCAGTCCGAGACCGGTCCCTTCACCGACCGCTTTGGTGGTGTAAAAAGGATCGAAGATACGAGCCTGATGCTCTTCGGAGATGCCGCTGCCGTTGTCGATGACTCGGACAAAAGCCGAGCAGCCATCGTGCTCAGTACGGATCTCCAACCTGCCGCCAGGGGCCATGGCGTCGACCGCATTGTCGATCAGGTTGGTCCAGACTTGGTTGATCTCACTCACCTGGACGGAGACTGCCGGCATCTCCTGAGCGTATTCGCGCTGCAGCTGGACTTCTTTATTCTTGAGCTTGTGCCCCATCATGGTCAGCGTCGAATCGAGCCCTTGATGAATGTCGGCCGGAGCCTTGTCCGGATTCTGATCCATGTGCGAATAACTCTTGACCGAGCTCACCAACTCGGAGATCCGCGCTGACGCGGCACTGACTTGCGACAACAACTGACGAGCGGCCAAACCGCTGCCGATCCACGCCAATGCATCAGCCACCGCGGCCTCTGGAAGACAACCGCAACTGTCACGAACCGCTGTCAACTCGATTCCGGCATCGATAAACGCCTCCGCCAACATCCAGGCATCCTCAACTCCCTGCTCGTCGAGCCAGTCCCCGAGCTCATCTTCGCGATCACTCCGCTCGAGGGTCGAAAGCTGACCGTCAGTTGCACCAGGCTGCCCCATCTCACGCAGGGACGCGATCGACCGGACCTGTTCGGGCTCGAGCCGATGCTCGGCCAGTCTCGCCACCAAGGCATTCGAGGTCTGTAACCGTTGTGACAATTCGTCAGCAGCTCGTTGAACCGCCGCCGCTGGATTGTTTAGCTCGTGGGACAACCCCGCCGCTAGTTTACCGAGAGCCATCATCTTTTCGCGCTGCTCGGCAATCCGGGTACCTTCGCGAATCCGATCTGAGAGGATACCGACAAGTCGATAACCCAGCTCTGGAATCTGCTGCAACATATCAGGGAAATCCCGACTCGCGATCCGCAGAACCCGCGTCGGCTCGGTCGCCACCGTCTTGCCAGTAAACTCGGTCATGCGAGAAAACGGCAGCATGCCCAACACGCCGTTGCGCCACGAGGAGTCGATATTCAAGGTTTGACCGGCGATGTCGAAATACATCTGCAGCCTCCCCTGGAGCACGACGAACATGGCGTCGGCTGGCTTCCCCGCCGTCCACACCGAACCGCCTTTTTCGAGTTCGAGACAGGTAGCATGCTCGATCAGCCACTCCAATTGACAGTCGCTGAGACCCTCGAAGATCTCGTTGTGACGCAGATCCTCAGCACAGACGGCGGACAAGCTCATAACACTCCTTTGCAACTCACGAAGTAGCAATCATCTATCTTGATCGACGGCCAGACCAGCCACAGCTGATTCGATCACTCGAAGCAGATGCCCAAGGGACGCTACAATCTCGGCAGGGGTCTGGGCAAGGACCAGCACCTCATCCAAGCTTTCTAAATCAACTTTCAATCTTCCGATAAGGGATTGCACTCTTCATGGCGAAAAAACCGACCTTGATGCTTGTCGACGACGATCCCCAAGTCCTCGCGGCAATCCGCCGGGACGTCCGACGCAAGTATCACAAAAACTACCGCGTCATGGGTGCCGAATCAGCGGCAGCAGCCTTGGAAGCGCTCGCGGAGCTACAAACTCGTGGCGAACCCGTTGCGATGATGATCTCCGATCAGCGTATGCCAACAATGAATGGCGTCGATTTCCTTGAAAAAGCGCGTGACTTGCATCCCCAAGCCAAACGATTGTTGCTGACCGCTTATGCCGACACCGAGGTCGCAATCCAGGCGATCAACGACGTCAGCCTCGACTATTACCTCATGAAACCGTGGGATCCTCCCGAAGAGAAAATTTATCCGGTGCTCGACGAGTTGCTATTCGATTGGAGGCTCACCTATCGCCCCGACTTTCACGGCCTGCGAGTCATCGGCTTCCAATGGTCCCCAAGGTCCCACCGCCTCAAGGACTTCCTCAGTGGCAATCTGGTGCCCTATCGCTGGCACGATGTCGAGGGCGACGGCGACCAGCTACTGGAGCAACACGGCCTCGATCGTACCGAGCTACCGGCAGTAATCCTGGAAGATGGTACCGTGCTGCGGAATCCAGAGCTGGCTGAGCTTGCGACTCAGGCTGGCATGCGCTCGAATGCCGTTGCCGAGCTTTATGATGTCGTCATCGTCGGAGCTGGACCGGCGGGCATGGCAGCAGCCGTTTACGGCGCCTCGGAAGGCTTGCGCACCTTGCTCATCGAGCGCCGCGCACCCGGCGGGCAAGCTGGCACCAGCAGCCGAATCGAAAACTATCTCGGGTTCCCTACGGGCCTCTCCGGCGCCGACTTGACCCACCGCGCCATCACCCAGGCCAAACGCCTCGGCGCACAGCTCGTGATGCCCCAAGAAGTGACCCGTATCGAAGTCTCAGGACCGCTCAAGATTTTGTCCTTACGGGACGGTGAACAGATCCGCGCCAAAAGTGTGGTCATCGCCGCTGGTGTCGACTACCGCAAGCTCGAAGCCCAAGGCATCGAAAACTTTACCGGTGCCGGCATCTACTACGGTTCGGCTGCCACCGAAGCCCAAGCATGTACTGACGGTGAGGTCTACATCGTCGGTGGCGGCAACTCCGCCGGCCAGGCAGCGATGCACCTCTCCCGTTTCGCCAAAACGGTCCACATCATCGTACGACGCCCCGACCTGATTGCCACCATGTCGACCTACCTGATCCATCAGCTCGAGGCGACGAGCAACATTGTGCTACATGGTCGGACGGTCATCAACGCAGCTGGCGGCAAAAGCCGTCTAGAGACCGTCGAGCTCACCAACCTCGACACGCAGAAGACGACCGAAGCTCCCGCTACCGCGATGTACATCTTCATCGGCGCCAAGCCTTTCACCGAATGGCTAGCAGACCTGTTGATTCTGGAGGATCGTGGTTTTGTTTGCACCGGACTCGACCTCCACAAACACGACAGCTTCAAGACTAGTTGGACACTCGATCGTGAACCATTCGCTCTCGAATCTTCCCAACCCGGTGTTTTCGCCGCGGGGGATATTCGAGCCGGGGCGATGAATCGTGTCGCCTCGGCAGTTGGTGAAGGCGCGATGGCCATCAAGATGGTGCACGATTATCTGAGCACCGTCTGATTCACGGTTCACATCATCTCTTCGTCGACAAAACACCAACCCCACTTCTCCATCGGCTCCAACGAGCGCATGATCGGATGACCCGAGGCATGGTGATGGGCAGTTGCATGTTTGTGCAGCGAGGTATCACAGCAACCCACATGGCCACAGGTCATACAGATGCGAAGATGCACCCAGCTTTCTCCCGCACGTATACACTCCTCACAGCCAGCGGCGCTCGGGAGTACCTTGCGGATCTGGTCGAGGTGGGAACACTTCGCATCCGTGGGGACCACAAGCTCAACGTAACAATCGGTGTCGATCCGCCCCGATGCGGCCTCGGCCACCCCCTGTTCGACCGCAACGGCTTCACCATCGGCTGCCGGGGTCGGACCATCGAGCTCACCCCGTCGTGCTAGCTCGCGCACGGCTGCGGAGTGTGCGGCAATCTCCTCCGACTCCGCTCCATACAATGCCAACACATCGGCACAAACCTGCAATGTGCTCTCGAGCTCTTCGGTGACCACCTCGTCGGCTCCGGCGTGGGCGAGGCCAGCGATGTCGACTGGGGAACGGGTTCGGATAGTGATACGGAGATCCGAATTGAGACTGCGAGCGACGCTGGCGATGCGATGCGCCATTGCCGGTTCGTCGTCGGCGATCACCAGCGCCTTGGCACGCTCGATGCCAGCGTGCCGTAAGGTCTCCGCCTTGGTCGAGTCGCCGCGCAACGCCGGGATGCCGAGCGCCTCGACTTCGTTGGCGCCGGTCGGGCTCAACGTGGTGACGATCAACGGGATACCACGCTCCGCAAACACCGGCACCATCCTGCGCGCCCCTTGGGCGTAACCCGAGATGATGACGTGGCCGTCGAGCTCCGGCACAACCTGCGGAGCGTCGGGCACCATCTCGGCTGCCGCTTTGGCTTTGTCTCGGGCGGTCAGTCGATCCGACAGCTTGGTGCCAAGCCGGGTCATAGCCGGTGTTAGCACCATCAGCACCACCGTTGCCGCGATGAAGGTCTGCGAGCCAACTTCCGCCATGCCAGCGGGATAGAGACCAAGCTCACGGCCAGCGCGCTCCAGCACAAACGAGAATTCCCCAACTTGACCCAGCATCAGCGCCGAGCTGATTACCACCGGCCAGCGGTAACCTAGGACCAACACCGCGACACCCGTGGTGACGATCTTCAACACCAGCACCGCAGCCAGCGCGGCCAGCACGAGCGGCAAATTCTGAACAAAGAAACTCACGTCGAGCAACATGCCGACAGAGACGAAGAAGATCGCACTGAACAAGATCTGCAGCGGCATGATCTCGGCAAAGGCATGGTGACTGAATCGGCTTTCGCTGACCACCAGGCCAGCGAGGAAGGCCCCCAGGGAAACACTGATCCCCGCCAGGCTAGTCAGGTAAGCCGTACCGAAACAAATCGCGACCACCGTCAGTAGGAAAATCTCCGGCGAACACGTCAGCGCCACCTTCTCCAGGATCGGCGGCATCAAGCGCCGCGCCAACATCAGCACCACGGCGATGATCAAACCCGCTTGCGCCAACGCCCAGCCGACATCGAGCGGTGAGCCGCCTTGACCGGCAAGCGCCGGCACCAGCAACACCATGGCGATGATCGCCAGATCCTGAAAAATCAGCAGCCCCAGGCCTACCTGGCCATGAGGAGCCCCGGTCTCGCCGCGATCCCCGAGCAGTTTGAGCACGATGGCGGTCGAGCTCAGAGCCACTAGGAAACCGGTGAATACTCCAACTTTCCAGTCGATTCCAAAGGCCGAAAGCAAAAGTGTGGTGGCCAAGGTCACAAGACCAACCTGGAGCCCGCCGCCACCGAAGATCAGTTTCTTGATCTTGGCCAACTTGTCGAGGCTGAACTCGATGCCAATGGTGTAGAGCAGCAAGATGACGCCAAGCTCAGCTGCCTCGTTGATCATCTCCAGATTGGTGACCAAGCCGAGGGCGTTGGGTCCGATCACCACTCCAGTGGCGAGGAAGCCGACAATCGGCACCAGGCCGAGACGGGAACACAGGTAGGCGATCGCTGCGCCAGCGAGAATACACACGGTCGCTTCCGCCAGAAAATGCGGTGCGGCCGCGGCGAGAATCAATATCTGATCAAGCATCGAACCTGGAATCCTTCCTCAACGTTTCGGTCTCGACATGTCACAGCCTGAAACTCAATCTACGGCAGCCGTTGGCTAATCGATCCGTACCAGACAATCTGGTTCCTTCAACTTCAGATTAGGGGCGTTCTCGCATTCTATCCGGTGAATCTCTCGTGTCCTGGAGTAGCCTATAGGCCGCTGCCGTTCGGTGCGATACCCTCATCCCATGCTGGGACGCCGGAAGTCTTCCGACATTGAGGACGCACTCGCCAAGCTGCAACTCTTCTCGTCGCTGTCAACACAGGATCTCGGCGAGCTCGCCTCCCTATGCCTGCGCAAACAATACGCTGAAGGCGACGAGATCCTTGAGCAAGGGAGTACCGGACTCGGTCTCTTTCTGCTGATTTCCGGCCGGGTCGAAGTTTTCAAGGATCGGCAGGGGCACCAGATCCGCTTGGCCGAATTGGGCAAAGGCGACGTCTTGGGCGAAATTGCCTTGCTCGACCATCAGCCCAGATCAGCCAGCGCAGTCGCCCTCGAAGCCACAGAATGCCTGCTCCTGACTCGCGATCGATTCCGCTCGCTGCTGGAGCGACGACCGCGGATCGCTTGGGCGCTTGTCCCTGGGCTCACCCAGCAGATCCGAGATTTGCAAGATCAGTTGCTGACATCGGACGAACGTGCCGCCAAACGATCCCAGCGGCCCTCGGCGACCACTGCCCCACAAGCCCAGACACAGCACACCCGGCCCGAACCGACCACAGCGGCAACACCGCCGTCCGATGGTGGAAGTTGCACCGCGACACAAGCTGGGGCAACCACCGAGTCGACCCATGACCACACCCCAACACCAACCTTGCTACAAGCGCAGACCGCGCTGCTGATGACCGGTGCCGTCGGCGTCGTCGAATCGGCCCGCCTGCTCGAGACTTTCCTGCGCGCCTTCGAAACCAACGCCGGGATCCTGCGCAAACGGCCATGGCTCGACACCGTCCGGGACCTGCCGGCAAGCTTAATGGGAGCTTCGCTGAGCACGTGGCACGGGGGATCTAGAATCCCCGGCAAGATGCTCGACGTCTTGCAGCAGCAGTTGCGCCCTACCTCCGAGGCCGACGTCTAGATGCTCCGTTCCGGCGAGGCGAAGACTACTCTCGAAGGGTCGTGCGAGACGCTCTTCGAGATCGTCTCCGACTACGATCAATATCAGGCCTGGATGCCGATGATCGCACACTCGAAAGTGTTGACCCGCGAAGGCGACATCACCATCGTCGAGTTTCGGACATCGCAAGGGTCGGATCGTAGTTACACCGTGGAACTGGTTCACGCCGCCCCGACAGCCATCACTTTCCAACAAATCGACAGCCTGGATCCCGCCGCCGTGTCAGGGAGTTGGCAGCTGGAAGCTTCCGACACCGGCGTTGAAGTCCAGGCCAAACTTCGAGTTCCCACGGCGTTCTTGCGGTTCGGCAGCCGACGTCGGATCCGCACCGAACTCCAGGTCACCCTCGACGCCCTCGGGACTCGCTCTCGTCAACTGAACTCGAGCGGCCCTCAAACCGGCGCCACGCGGCGCAAGGTGCTCGAAGTGGTCCGCGAAGCTCGAGGGCTCAAAATTTGGTACATGGGAGAAAGCTACCTGGTGCCCAAGACTCGAGAGCGGGAGAGGCAATGATCCGCAAGCTTGGTCGTTTCGACGCTCCGATTCCGGTTGTCCGCAACATGTTCCGGCAAACCGAAGACTGGCCACGCTGGATGCCTGGGATCGCATCAACCCGGACGCTTTCCAGCACCGACAGCTCGCGACTAGTCGAAGTAGTCCATCTGGTCCGCGGCCGAAGGTTTGTTCAGCACCTGGAGTGTCGCGACGTCGGTAGCGGTCTCGAGCATCGACAGCAGACTGGCTTCTTCAAAACCTGGAACGCCGCTTGGTCGTTCCAAAAGCCACCCGACGGCGAGGGCACAACCGTCGCCTTGTCCCTCGAGCTCGAGGTGGGTATCACCGCTGGGCTGCTGATCCCCAAAAGACTCTTGCAGAGCTGGATCGGTGGCATGTTGGACGAGACGATCGCCAGCGGCCAGAAGCAAGCGATCGGACTAGCCGGACGGCAGCGCGAGCCGACCCAAGTCGTCCACGTCGGCAAACCGATGCTACAAGTCTTCGAGGTACCGAACGGCTTCGAAGTAGTCTTCGCCGGCCGCACCTTCGTTATCGACGCGCAGAATCCACCCCGCGAGCAGTAACGCAGCCACTGCCCGGAACAGCCCGATCGAGGGCGGCACAGGCATCGATCGAGTGCGTGGTTTTGCCCTCCAGCCCAGCCACTGAACGCGACGTGGAGCGCAGAATAGCGGCGAGCTGCTCAGCTTTCAAGCCGGGAGCACGCTCGAGCAACAGGGCGAGGACGCCAGAGACGTGGGCGGCGGCAAACGAGCTGCCAGAGACAAAATCGTAGCGATCACCGGGGTGGGTGGCGAGGATGTCTTGCCCAGGTGCGCGCAGCAGCGACGTTGGATCTTCGGCAACCCACTCGGCGGCATCCGACTGGACCACCAACACCCCTTCCAGACACCCAGGAAAGGCCACCGACTCGACATCACGGTCGTAGGCTGTGACTACCGCAATGCCGTCGTCCAAGGCGACGCGCAACAGCCGTTCCAGTAGTGGATCGCGGGGCCCCGTCAAGCTGAGATTGACAATGTCGGGCCGATGATCGACCACAAACGCCAACGCCTTGGCGAGGGTAAAACTATTGCAGATGCCGGAGGTGCCCCCCGGTGGTTCCCAACAAGCCCGCAACGCCAGAATACGTGACGCTGGAGCAACACCTACAGTGCCGATGCCATTGTTGGCAACCGACGCGATGACCCCGGCCACCGCGGTGCCATGTAACTCGGCCAGCTGGGTCACCGAAATGCCGTGCAACTCGGCCAGCTGACCCGGGCCGGACAGCTGATCCTTACGCGACAAGTCACTGACAAAATCTTTGGCCATCACGACGCTGGCTGCGAGGTCCATATGGGCCCGATCCACCCCGGTATCAACCACCGCCAACGTAACACCTCGGCCGCCGGACGATGGGTGGACGTCAAAGACCCGCATTGTGCTCAGTCCGTGTTGCATCTCGACATAAGGATCGTCGTAGGCGGCAGCCCGTGAGCCCAAAACTTCAAAACGTTGCATAGGCTGGACCGACTCGACCCGCGCATCCCGCGCCAGGCGGTTGACCATATCGTCCATCGGCTGGCCGGCGGGCACTTCGAAGACGACACAGTAAACGCCGAGCGCTCGGATCGGCCAACCCTCGACTTCGAGCAAGCGGTACTGCCGAGCAAGCCGAGCAACCACCCGACGAGTCCGTTCCGAACGTGTGTAAGTTGACGAACCGACATATTGCCGAGACGTCGAACCGGCGGCCCGTAGCGGCTGAGGATCAGTTTGGGTCAAGGTCACCAAGATCCGCCGCTCTGGAGCAGCTTTAGCGTTAGCCACGACAGACTCTGTGCCTACCGAGACAGACTCGGTGCCTGCCGCGACAGACTCTGTACCTGCCGCCACAGACTCTGCGTCTTCGGCAACAGACCCTGTCGACTGAGTGACCGGCATCGCGAAACCCGAGCATCCCTCTAGCAGACCCATCGACAAGAGTACCGCCAACATGAGTCGACGGTGCAGACGCCTGAGGTTTTGAAGGATCGCGGGGTTCAGCATGGCAGGGTTTTCCAATGAGATGCTTCAGAGGTTCTAACGGTTAGTACCCCTCCAGGCTTCAAAGGTTCAATCACGCCGCTTCCACGGCAGCTGAGTCGACACGACGAAAGCCCAATTGTCGTCCGCCACATCACCCCAGCGTGGAAAGGACACGGCGTTCGAATGGTAATAACCGAGGCTCGTGCTGACACGACCGAACGAGCGACCGATGGCGACGTGGCCGTAGCCATAACCATCTGCGGTTCCCAGTTCGACCTCGGCGCGACCGATCCCAACGGACAGATCGAGGCCGTAAGCCAATGGATACCGACCCGAAATCTCAACGAAGAGCCCGGAGTCCGCCCCCCCCAAAAAGCCTGGACTATAAGCCATCGCAACCGAGAACAAGTCGCGGTAGTACAAGCTGACATTGAACTCGTGGTAGGACTTGTCGACCGCCTGATCAACATCGGGATACTGATAACGCACAAAAAGTGCGCTGCCCGTCCAGCCTCGCCGGAGGGTCGTCGAATAGCCGGCAAATACCTGCAGCTCGACCTCACGGGTGTTCTCAGCGAAAAACTCATCATAGTCGAACTGCACCGTCGAAGCCCATGCACCGACAATCAAACCACTCCGGTGCCGATAGCCGAAACCTGCCTGAACGGCGGGCTCAGCAGCAGTCCGTGAGAAGCCACGGATGACGTAATCGCTGACAATCGCGACTTCTGCGGTCAACTGGCTCTTGTCCTGCGCCCCGATGGGAGGTGCCAACCACCCCGCGGCCAAGGCCAGCAGCACAAACACCACTGTCTTCACGATGGCAGGTGACTTCATGCCGCCGACCCTAACATTGAGCCAAGGTTTGCGACATACGGCAAAACTCTTTGAACCGATCTCGGAGTTCCGGGAACCTATAGGTGATCGGGACCACTGCGCTACGAATGGCAGCGCTCCCCCGGTCAGCAGAAACTTCGAAATAATGGCTGGAGTTGATCAGGAGACGAGCCCAGGATGATGATTGTGGTCAAGAATGGGCGCGTGACACCACCAGGCCCGGAAACACCGGCAACAAGCCAGGCAGCAGACGAAATTGAACTGATTCGGCGCATCGCAGCCGGTGATCGGGCAGCCTTCGAGTCGGCATATCGACTCTACTTCCCTCGGCTGACACGTTTCGTCGCCCGCCTGACGCGACAGGCCGACGTGATCGAAGAAGTGGTCAACGACACCATGGTTGTCGTCTGGCAGCAGGCCAACCGTTTCCGCGGCGATTCCCGGCCGTCCAGCTGGGTGCTCGGTATCGCCTATCGCACCACGCTCAAGCGTCTGCGCAATCAGGGTAGACGCCCGGAAGAAGGCCTCACCGCCGCGCTACATTTGGTGGATCCTCGCGAGCCGGAAGCCTCCTTGGCACGGCGTCAGGCCGGGGAGAGAGTCCGCCGGGCCATTGAACGCCTTTCCCCCGAACACCGAGCAGTGATCCAACTGACCTTCTTTGGCGACTACGCCTACCGGGAGATCGCTGAGATCGTCGGCTGTCCGGTCAACACCATCAAAACCCGCATGTTCCATGCGCGCAAACGCCTCGAGCGACTGCTACGCACGATGGGAGATTGATCATGATCGGCGCTACATCGACCGCGACCCACCGTCATTGCTGGAAGCTACTGCCGTGGTACGTCAACGGCACGCTGGAGACCGTCGAACGGATCGAGGTCGAAGAGCACCTCGAAGATTGCCCAGACTGTCGGCAAGAGATCGAGGCGCTCGGCGAGTTGCGGCGACAAGTGCATGCCAGCCAAACACTAGCCGTCACTCAGGCGGCGGCGATGGAGTCGCCAACGGCTGCCAGCCGAGGTCTGAGGCAAGTGCTAGATCGAATCGCCGACGATACGAACAACCGTGATGCGAACAACCGAAATGCGAATAGGAGCTTCTGGCCTGCACCCCCCGTGCGTTGGGTGCTCGCGGCCCAGATGGCTGCAATTCTGGTGCTCACCCTGTTTCTGGCGTGGCCGTCAACACCACAACCTCCGTCAACTTTCCCAACAGCCGCCAGTTACACAACCCTATCGGATCCTCGAGCCACCACAGCCGACGCCGACCGCAAGCGTATTCGGATTGTCTTCAGCGAAACGGCGACGGAACTCGAGCTTCGCCACCTGCTGAGATCTGTTGGTGCCGAAATCATCGCCGGCCCATCGTCGGTCGGTGCCTACACCTTGCAGGCAAGCCCTGACCTCGACGGCGACTCCGACCTGCTCACCCACTTGCGATCCGACCCGTTGGTGCGACTCGCCGAATCCCTCACTCCGCGATAGTCGATTCGCTGCCCGCTCGTCTCCCAGAGGCCACCACTATCCTTCCAGCCCTTACCGATTCGACGCCGTCGGATCCCCCCTAAAGAAGCCTTACCAACAGGAAGCCTGATATGAAACACCTGATGCTCGGACTCCTTGCTCTATTCCTCGTCACTCCATTGATGGCCCAGGAGGTGATCGACTTCCAAAGCGACTTAGACTTCGACGACCCGGAAGCCTGGGCGATGAAATTTTTCACCTCGATGGGCTTGCTCTCCAGTGTGGGGGCCATCGAGACCCTGGAGCCTGGCGCCGTCGAGTTGGGATTCGAGGTCATGCAGATCCCTCATCTCGACCGCGAACAACGGACGGTCGGTTTCGGTGGTTTCAAGGAAGAAGACCTCAACCGTTCGCCGGCCTCCGGTCGTCTAAGGCTGCGGGTCGGGTTGCCGCATCGTTTCGCCTTGACCCTCGGTTGGGTACCGCCGGCCGAGGTTGACGGCCTCGAGACCAACCTGCTGTCACTGGCGATCGAAAAGGTACTGCTCGAAAAGGCCCCCTGGGCGCTGGGCCTGCGGGCTTACGGTCAGACCGGCAACACCAAGGGTGATCTCACTTGTAAAGCTGGCGGTGACGAACGGTTCGCCCCAGGCTCGCCTGAAAACCTCTTCGGCTGTCGCGCACCGTCAGCCGACGAAGTGACCATGGAGTACTTCGGAGTCGAGTTGGTCGCCACTTATCAGCTGCCAGGCAATCGCGCCCCGAACCTGCACTTCGGAGTTGCTGCCAATCAGCTCGACATGGAATTCCAAGTCGACGCCCTCACCTTCGATCTTCGCGACCGCAGCCTGCTGCGCGCCGACGGCGACACCGTGTCCTTCAGTGCTGGCGCCACCTGGTCACTCAAACGCAGCACTCGACTGGGTTTCGAAGTCTTCTACTCACCGCTCGAGGTCCAGCGACGCGGCCAGGAAAGGGAAAACGACGACCTGCTCCATGTTCGTGGAGCACTACGTTTCCGAATCCGCTGAAACTTCCGAAACCGCTGAGGCTTCCGAAGCCGCTAAGACTGTTACTTCTCTGCCAGGGCTTGGGCCGTTCGGGCCCGGGCCGACGGATCAGAGGCGTCAATCACAGTGCCGCGTCAATCACAGTGCCGCCCGTTTAGTCTGCCCCAAGCCCCGCGGTAGCGCCAGGGCTCCAGGCCTCGTCGCGCCTGGATCGTCTCGCAGTCGACGTGCTTCGGTAGCAGCAAGCTCCGCGGCTTCGGGCTCACCAACCAGCTGATGATGCTTAGCGAGCAGCTCATAGTCTTCACTGGTCAGATGGCCACCGAGCTCTTCAGTGACAAGTTTGAGCAGCTGCATCACCCGCCTATCCTGACTGCCCGCCTCCAGGTAGAGCGCGGTCAAGAGTCGAATCGAAGGCAGGTGCTTCGGAGGTTTGGCACATTGACCACTGACACAGCTCGGGGCAATCGCGATTTCCAGACAATCCGCCGCAGCTGCTGGATCTCCCAGCTGCGCCAACACCGAGGCCAGTAAAAATGAAAACTCGGGATGACTTCCGAAGCGGCTGGCGGCGCTGGCCAGGAAGCTCCGGGCTTGCTCGAGATCACCGACTGCGATCAACGCGCGAGCGAAGCACGAAGACAACGTTGGACGCCCGGCAGACGGATCACCCAGATCGGCGAGACGGTCGAGCACCGGATTTGCCTCGCCTCGTATCAGCATCGCCTCGGCCCACAGGCCTGGCACCGACAGCTCACCGCTGAGATCGAGTGGCTGGTCGCCCAAACCTTCCCAGACCGCTTCGAAGTCCGCCACGGCACGCTCGCCATCTCCCATCAGCAGTAGGCAGCGCCCACGTTCGAAACGTGTCGCCGGATTGTCATCACCCGCGGCCACCAAGTCATCGAGAGCCGCCAAGGCCTGCTCAACTCGCCCTTCGTTGAGGTCGACATAAGCGCCGCGGAAAGCCTGTGGCAGGTTGGCATAAAGATCCGCCGCATCCTCAACCAACATGCCAACCAATGCTTGATAGTGGACGTCTGGGTCGAGCTCCGTTGCCAGTTCGTTGTCCAACTCCGGCAGCTGGTAGGCCTCGTCTTCGATCTCCCGAGCCCGAATCTCAACCGCCTTCAAACGCTGCTCGAGCTCCTGACGCTGAGCCGGATCGTCGACATGTTCGAGGGCACCACGCAACCACTCGGCAGCATCGTCGAAGTAGTCGGACTCGATCGCCAGCCCGGCCTTTTCCAACGCTCCAGCCGCCAACGCCTCCCGGGCCTGGGCGACCACCGTCGTCGCCCGCTCCTTGTCCACCCCGGTCGCTTGCCGCATGGCACGACGGCCGTAGTCCAGCGCACGCCGGGCTTCCCCTTTGTCGAGCTCAGCTAAAGCCCGTTCCAGATCTTGGCGCGGATCGCCGGCAAACAAACGCTTCAGAAAACCCATAATGATGCCTCAAAGTCAGCCTGGACGAGGTTCCAACGATCACTGTCCCTAGCGGTCACTGTTCATGCGATCACTGTTCATGCGATCACTGTTCCTGCGATCACTGTTCCTGCGATCACAACGCTACCACTCACTACCCGTGCTAGCTTAACGTACGGATTGCAGAATACCCACCGGTTTGCTGACGGCCTCTCTAACCAAGGAGCTCAACATGCTCGACCATCTGTTGTGGGGTGTCCCCAACTTGGAAGACGGTATCCAAGACCTTGCACAGCGTAGCGGTGTGACCGCTGCGATCGGCGGCCGCCACCCTGGCATCGGCACTCACAACGCGCTGCTCGATCTCGGTAGTACTCGTTATCTCGAAATCATCGCCGCCGACCCGACGCAGGATCGTTTCACAGACTTCGGCCTGCTGCTACGAGAGCTTGCTGAACCAGGCTTGCTGACGTGGGCAGCCCGGACCGACAACATCACTAGCCTGGCCAAGCAGGTTCGCGACGCCGGGCTCGAACCCGGCGAGATCGTAACGATCTCACGACGCCGACCCGACGGTGAACTGTTCCAGGGACGACTGCTCCAAATAGCCGGGCATCACTGGGGACCATTGATGCCTTTTTTTATCCAGATCGACGAAGGCTCCCATCCCAGTCGAGACGCACCCGCTGGCTGCAATTTGGCGAGCTTCGCGCTCGAACATCCAGATGATTCCAACTTACACACGATCCTGGTCAACCTGGGCCTCGAAATCGATGTGCGTCAGGCTGATCACTCGACACTACGCGCCGAAATCGACACGCCGAACGGTCGAGTACGATTGTCCGGGGCACCAAGCGTTACGCCTGAGAAAAAGCGAGCATGATTATCAAAGAATGACAATTTGTGGCCTCACCGCTGACAAAATCTGGGCTTTTCTGGACCCTTTATGATCAATTAACCTGGCACGATGCTCGCATTACTCATTTATGTGACCCACGACAGCATCATATTTTGAAACTGGCATCCCTGACCTAGCAGGCCGTGGCAAAAGTCAGACCACGCTGAGAACGGTTCTTTTTCGCCAAACCTGCGTTACGAAATCTCTAGAGATCACCAATATCCATGCGATTTCAGGCCTTGATTTGACGAAAAATTACTCGCCCTCAGCGCGGAGCACTTTCACCACAGCCGCTAACGGGAAGCGCTCACCTTACGGAGCGGAATATAAAATAGCGTCGTCATCCGAGATTGCGTTTCGGATTGACCAAGGGTAGGTTGCGAGCATTTTCAGCTTGCCAAGATCAACCTATCCGGAATTCGGAAGAGCTTAGCAAGCCTTGCCTTGATCACCACAGACCCATCACTTCGCAACCGTGCCTTCTGTTTAGCCGGCTCTATCTGGCACGACAGATCCTTTGCTCTACGGATCACGATCAAAGCCCTTGCAGGCCTCGACCAAGAGCTCGCTCATCAGAGCCGGAGAAGTGGCTACGAACCGCTGACACGTCGGACAAAAGTCTCCAAAACAAAATCTCAACTGCTGCAGCATCTCATTCTCTGCGAATCAGCCTCAGCCGATCTTTTTCTGCCGTCGACCCGAGTCTTCGCAATGTCCCGCATGTCCACGGATGACCTATTGGTACATTACATGGCTCATCTCGTCAGGATCTGCTGGAGACGGTGTTCGTTCTATGTCAGCCTCGGCATCTGCCGGTTATTACATGACTACTCGACCGCAGAAGCCCGGTCGATCACCGATGTGATTACGCAGAATCCGGATCGCCTACGAGACGACGTCAGCTATCGACAAGCCAAGCGACTTCTGATGCGAGAACTGCAACACCATTTCGGTTCGCTCTTGGAGACCCACCGAGTCGCCCGCGGTGAGTTGCGGTTCCGGTGCCGTCGTCCGACAGACCATGAGAGATCGCTGGTGCAGACTTACCTGGAGCTGTTGACCCCGTGGCAAACCAGTTGCCCAATACCGGAGTCTTTTGATCCGACGTACGATGTTCTACCTGCTCTTTTCTTCGATGGTGGCCGGCCGGACGACGAGCACAGCGTCGAGATGCGACGTATCCACTCTGTCTTACATCCCACTTGTTACGCTCGTACGGCCCAGGCACTTGGTTTGGACGCACCGGGAGATCGACTCCTCTTACCTTGCTTCAAGCGTCGCCTCACGGACCAGCAACCGCATTCGACACAGCTCGACGCCACGCGATCGCTCAGCAGAGAGGAACACTCGATGATCGATGTCGCCTTGGATCACCTGGCTCAACGGCGACGGAGATGGGCAACCCACTCAGCCACGCATAGGTAATGTAAACGCTCTTACATTCCGTCCTTTGATTGGTGATCGCAATAGCTCACCACAATCTCGGACAACTCCTCTGAGCCCGCAGTGGATCGCGGTACCACTTCGAACAACAGTTGCTGACTGCTATCGGGCAGGTGTCTCGTCGCCTCAAAAGCTTGCTGGCGGCCGCTCTCAGCATCGAAGGGTAACAACAAACTCACTAGGGAAAATCGGCCGATATCGTCCTCGGCCCAAACTTCGATGACTTCGACGTGGGAAGCGAGGTCGAATCGGACACTCTGCTCGAGATCGAGATCGAGCCGCGCACAGTCCTCGCCGTCCGCCGTCAACGTCAGAAAGTTGGCATTGCCGGCGGAGGTTCGTCGCTTCGATCCGGTAGCGTCTCGGCTTGTCCGATATTGCTCGATAGTGATGCAGCGGCCCTTTCGTCAACAAATCTCCGCCAGCGCGACGTCTTGGTCAGCGTAACGTTTTCTCGCGAGAGTTTAGCACGCTCATTGCCAACGTCGATGGTTAGGGTGTCGGCGTAAATCGTTCACATTTTTCCGCAAACCCTCCAGAAAGGAGCCGCCGATGCACCACAGTTCGAAACAGTCAGGTTTTACCTTGATCGAGCTCATGATTTGCCTACTGATCCTGGCTTTATTGTTGTCGATTCTCACCTTGAACTTTGGTTCCTTCACACAACAAGCCAAACAAATCAGGGTCTTGAACACAGCACGCTCTATCGGCAATGCCTGCATGCCCTGGCTGGCGTCCCAAGGAGGGTCGGCGAGCCTCGGTGAGGCCGTAGACCTCTCGGACTATCCAGTGCCAATGACACGGGATGAGGTCGCCGCTCTGTTGAAGCCACGATTCATCAATTGGGTCCCAAACCTCGACCGTTGGGGCAACCCATGGGAGTTCTACTTCAGCGGCAATCTGCAAGGCCCCGAAGTATTTGTCGTGCGCAGCCCTGGCCGAGATGGCGTTTTCGACGGTACGACCTACCAGGTTGGGCCTTTCGTCGCCACTGACTACGATCAAGACATCGTCTGGGCCGATGGCAATCTGGCTCGCTGGCCCGAGTAGAACTCAGCTGAAGAGCGAAAGTTGATCGCCGCCAGGCCGCCGGAAGGCGGCGGTCGACAGCACCGGTGGGCCGGCGGTGAGGCCCAGTCGCTTACAGCTCATTTTGAACAACCCTCGCACCTGTTCGGCGAATGGCCCTTGGGCGTGAAAACGATGCCCGAACCGCGGGTCGTTCAGCCTCCCACCGCGCAACGACCGCACGCGGTTCAGCACTTTCGCTTTGCGATCCGGGAAGTGCTCGTCCAACCAGGTTTCGAACAACTCCGCGACCACCCCGGGTAGACGGAGAATCGTATAGCGAGCAAAAGACGCTCCGGCATCCGCGGCCGCCGCCAGCACCTGCGGCATCTCGTGGTCGCTGAAGCCAGGCACAATCGGCGCCACCAACACCCCCACCGGGACGCCAGCATCTGCCAGCTTGCGAATCGCCTTCAAGCGCTCGCGTGGATGTGAGGTCCGCGGCTCGAGGCGACGAGTGAACTCGCCATCGAGGGTCGAGATCGAGAGCAACACTGCCGCCGCATGGTGGCGCGCCAGCTCTGCCAACACATCCGAATCGCGTGCCACCATGGTGTTCTTGGTCATCACCAACACCGGATTGCGGACTTCCGCCAACACTTCGAGACAGCCGCGAGCCAGCCCCAGCTTCCGCTCGACGGGCTGGTAGGCATCGGTCACACCGCTCATCGCCAACACCTTGGGCTGCCAATTCTTGGCTTCGAGCTCGCGCCGCAACAACGCCGGGGCATCTTCCTTCACCAGGATGCGAGTCTCGAAGTCGAGCCCGGCAGAGAAGCCGAGAAACTCGTGGGTGGGGCGTGCATAACAATAGGTGCAGCCGTGTTCACAGCCTCGGTAAGGGTTGATCGAGGCATCAAACGGTAGATCCGGACTCTCGTTGGTAGCGATGATCGAGCGGGCGCTATCGCGCAGGAACTGCGTCTTCGGGCCCTCCTGCGGTACTTCGAGCTCGATCTCTAGACGCTCAAAGCGGTTCGGTGGATTCGCCGAGGTTCCACGACCATGCAGGGGAGTGTTAGTATGTTGACGCACGCGGGAACCACGTTATCTGAAGGGCAAGCGCATTTCGCGCAAATCGTAGGTCGCGTGCAGACGACGTGAGTCGTCCGGCGAGTGAGGCTCGGCCGGCACACGCAGACCGTTTGGTGGCTCAGTGGGCATTGGTTCCGTCCAATCTATCCCACGGCAGCGGCCCCGAACCGCCCGGAGTATATTTTTAAAAGCGATCGCAGCCTTCCCGCTGAACCGCTGACTCGAAACCGATCTCCCGCGAACTTCGCCGTGACCCAAACCGTCCCTACTGGGCAGCTGGTCGCTGACCGCTTCCTCATCGTACGCTTCATTGCCGCTGGCGGCATGGGTGAAGTCTATGAAGCGGAAGACAAAGTCCTCGGCGATCGAGTTGCGCTCAAATTCTTGAGCCGACACTCGATCGGCGACGAACGCGTGATGCGTCGCTTCAGGCGTGAGATCCAGCTCGCCCGCAAAGTCACCCATCGCAACGTCTGTCGACTCCACGACCTATATCAACACACGCCGACCTCAGGCCTATTCGATGGTCGCGAAACAACCTTCGTCACCATGGAGTTGCTGCAAGGTGAAACCCTCGAAGAGTACCTCCAACGCAAAGGGCCGTTGAGCGAAGAAGAAGCGCTGCCGATCATCATACAGATGACCGAAGCCCTGACCGCGGCGCATGCGGCGGGCATCATTCACCGCGACTTCAAAACCTCCAATGTCATGCTGGTGCCGAGCCCTTCGGATGAGCAGCACTTGCGAGCCGTGGTGACCGACTTTGGTCTCGCCCGCCTCGCCGCCCCGAGTCCCGAAGACACCCGCACACCCTTGACCGGCGAGATGCGCATCGTCGGGACCGCCGACTACATGTCGCCAGAGCAGCTCTACGGCGAAGAGATATCCCCGACCAGCGATATCTACTCGCTGGGTGTTGTTCTGTTCGAAATGGTGACCGGTCACCGGCCCTATTCCGCACCCAATCCCATGTCTCTGCTGGCCAAACGGGTCAGCGAGCCCCCAGCCTCACCGCGGGACTTCGCACCCGACCTCGACCCGCACTGGGAAAAGGTGATTCTCGACTGCTTGGCCCACGATTTCAGGGAGCGACTGGCAACTGCCCGGGATGTTGTCATTGCCCTGATGGGGGACGACTACCACACCCAACCGTCCGGCACCGTCACGCCACCCACCGACTGGGTGCGAGAAAAACGACGCGTGCAGCAACAAGTCCAGGACGTGGCACCCATCCCCAAGCGCCGCGGCGGCTGGATGGTGGCCGCGGGACTGATCGCCGCAATTGTTGCCCTCGGCTTTTTCTGGGTGCGTTCCAACCCCCGCCAAACACCTTCGCCTTTCTCCAGCTTCAACCCGATTCAGCTGACCACCTCGGCCGGGCTCGAGCTCGATCCGACGTTCTCGCCCGATGGCACCGCGCTCGCCTACACCTCCGATCTCAGTGGCTCGTTCGAGATCATGGTCCGCGACCTCGAGGCTGGCGGACAAGAAATCCAACTGACCAGTGATGGCGCCCAGAACTTCGAGCCCGCCTGGTCGCCCGATGGTGCAAGCGTGGTTTACCACTCCAAAGAACAAGGTGGCATCTGGCGGATCCCCGCTGGCGGTGGCACCCCGCAACGGGTCACCCAATTCGGATCGCGTCCAGCTTGGTCACCGGATGGCTCACTGATCGCTTTTCAGAGCGAAAGCTCACCGCTGTTGTCCGACACCACCTCTCCCGCCCTGTCTCTCTCGACGCTCTGGCTGGTGCGCAAAGACGGCAGCGGTCGGCGACAACTGACCCGTTCGGGCAAACCCCATGGCGGTCACGCGACCCCCGGCTTTTCGCCCGACGGTCGCCAGATCGTTTTCTCCGCGTCACCCCAACGTGGGGCGACCGAGATCTGGATCATCGACATCGCCAACGAGGAGCTGTTCCTAGTTACTACAGGGCCGATGGCCGTTTATGATCCAGCCTACGCTGCTGACGGCCGCAGCCTCTACTTCTCGTCCCGCTCCCGCGAGGTTAATGCGCTGTGGCAGGTGCCGCTGTCCAAGACCGGCCAACCCGACGGGCCGCCGGTGCAGATCGCCAATCTCGGCCTGGCCAGTATCCGACAACTAGCGACGTCACCCGACGGCACCCAGATGGCCTACACCGCGATGAAAACGACCAGCAACCTATGGGCTCTGCAGATCGATGCCGAGGGCCAGCCGGCAGTCGACCCACCCCGCGCCCTCACCCAAGGCACCGGGCGCAACAACCGTGCCGTGTTCTCAGCCGATGGCAGCCAACTCGCCTTTGACCGCTGGCAACACGGATTCAACGTCAGTGTGTGGCTGATGGACGAGCACGGACAGGACGTTCGACAAGTCACTGTCGACCCCTGGACCACCACTCAGCCGAGTTGGCTACCGACCGGTGACCAGCTCGCATACCTCTCTCGCAAGGACAGTCAGCGCAGTTTTTGGTCGATTGATTTGCCTTCTAACACCAAGAAGAGGCTCACAAGCCTCGACGCGGACGTCGACTGGGTTAAACTATCGCCTGACGGTACTAGGTTGGCCTTCCACTCGCGGTCTACGGAGCTCGGCGTCAACCTGTGGGTCATGACCCTCGCCGATGGCGAGAGTCGACAAATGACATTCGGCGCCGAGTTCATGGGTTTCCCCTGTTGGTCGCAGGACAGCGAGTGGCTTGCCTTCCAGAGTAAAGCTGGCGACGAGAGCCACCTCATGGTGATCTCGGCAGCCGGTGGCGAGCCTTTGCAGCTGACCTCTGAATCGGGTCAGAACTGGCCGTTCAGCTTCTCGCCCGATGGCGACAAAGTTGCTTTCGCGGCCTTGCGTGATGGTGAGTGGAACCTGAGGTGGGTCTCTCGGTCGACCGGTCGAGAGCAACGCCTGACCGAATCGCCGCGACTCAACGCTTATGTCCGCTACCCGGCCTGGTCACCAAAAGGCCATCAGATTGTCTACGAGTTAGCAGAAACGACAGGAGATATCTGGTTAGTCAAAGAGGTTGAATAGCGAGACACCTGCGCGCCGCCGACGTCGACCTCGACCCGATAGCCGCCGCGACGCGCCGTGACGCCAGCACCACGCACACCGGAAGAGAAACAACGCCGATTGTCGGCATTGCTCCCGGCCAAAACCTAAACTCACTTCTGATACCCAATTTGTATGACTGAATCAACCAACGAAGCTCAATCGCCGCCCCCTTCGCGCCCGCCGAGACGTCGAGGCCGCAAGCGTTCTCGCGGCAATGCCAAGAACCGTCCGGTACCCCTGCACAAGCGCAGCCGGTCGCACTTCCAGCAAGGCGACCGCCAACGTGGGGCGCGATACTTCACCGAGGGCCGAGTCAGCCTGGTGATCGATGGCAACCGCGCCAAGGCCCGCGTCAACGGTACCGAACGCCAAAACTATTCAGTCGGCTTCGATTGGTCCCGAGTGGCCGGGGAGCGAGTTCTCCACGCATTCTGTGACTGTCAACGCTTCGCTGGCGGCAGTCCGTGCAAACATCTGTGGGCGACCCTCCTCGCTCTGGCCGAAACCGGACCGGAGAACCAACCGCCGGGTAAAGATCGCCTCGGACTGCGCAAGGATCGGCTCCAAGCCTGGCCCGATCTCGGCGTGGCCGGTGACCTGCAAGGACAAGTGCCGGTACCGCCGGCACGGCCACGCCCACGCCCCACCCGGCGCAAGCGCGGCGGTCGCGGTGGCAATGATCACGGCACCGCCATCTCTTGGCGCTCACAATTCGGATCCATCCGCGAGGACATCAACGCATTGTCCAACGCTGCCCACACCGCAGCCCTCGCTCCGGCGCGCCCGGCAATGGATATTTTCTTCCTGATCAACACCACTGCCAGTCTCGGCACCAGCGGTTTGGTCCTCGACATCTTCGGGCGTGGCCGCAACAACACCGGCAAACCCAGCAAACTCAAGCGGGTCAGCGTCAATCTCGAAGAGATCGACGCCATGCTGCTGCCCAAGTCATCCACCGAATCCTCGGTCGACTCAGTGGCGGTTGTTGCTGCGCTGCCGATCGAGCAGCCGAACCGTCAGGGCCGCCGCGGTCCGGTCAAGGCGCATCCGGCAAAAGCGCAACGCCTGCGCCTGCCGCAACGGCTCTACGACCCCGTGTTGTCACACCTGTGTGCCAAGGGCACCCTCGGTTGGTGGGACGGTCGCGCACTGCGGGCCTTACAGCCCCTGTCCTGGAACACTTCCCCGCCGTGGCGACTGGCCCTTCATCTCGAGATCGCCACGGCCGGCAGCGCACGGTTGCGCGGCGGGCTGGAGCGCGAAGGCGAGAGCCTACCCCTCTCTGCCGCCGAGCTGATTCTGCCTACCGGCCCAGCCGCTGACGGCAGCAGCAATGGCCGAGCACCCAATCCCGTTGGTCTTGCCAACCTGCCTGCAATCCCTGGGCAACCAGCAGCCATTACGGCTGGCCCGGCCTTGATTCTGCTCGGCGATTCGATCGCCCGACTCGAGGTCGAATCGCAGCGAGATCTGCCCTGGTTGTCGCTGCTGCGTGGCGCCGACGAGATTCTGATCCCCAAGGAGGATCTCGAAGAAGCGCTGACGGCTCTGCTGGAGCTACCTAATCTGCCGCGGCTCGAAGCCCCTATCGAGCTCCAGCTGTCCGAAGAAAAACCGACGCCACAGCCCCATCTGGTGCTCGAAGCTGACCCCGCCCCGGCGTGGATGAATCCACCGTTGCTCGCCGAGTTGTCCTTCGATTACGGCACCATGCAGCTGAGTGCTGGCGACCCCCGTTCAGCGGTGGTCGATTGGCAAGGTCAGAAGTTCCTGCGCCGCGACATGGAGTCCGAACACGGCGCCCTGGTGCGGCTGCTCGAGCTCGGACTGCAACCGGTGGCGTCGAGCCAAGGGCACGGGCTCGAGCTCGAGCCACGGGCTTTGCCCAGCGTCGTCGAGCCGCTGTTGCTCGACGGCTGGTCGGTAGAAGTCCATGGTGCCACCATGCGCCCGCCGAGCGCACCCGCGTTGCGGGTGGAGAGTGGGATCGACTGGTTCGAGCTGTCGGGCGAAGTCGACTTCGACGGCGATATGGTCGAGCTGTCGAAAGTGCTCGATTCGATCTCCCGCGGTGATCGTTTCATCTTGCTCGAAGATGGCTCGAAGGGTCTGCTCCCCGAAGCCTGGATGCAAACCTACGACTCGTTGTCGAAACTCGCCACCAGCTCGAGTGATGCTGGCCTGCGGTTCATTCCGTCGCAAGCCCTGCTGGTCGACGCCCTGCTCACCGCCATGCCTCCCGCCGTCGACACGGCGTTTTCCAAACTGCGCGACAAGCTGCTGTCGTTCGACCGCATCAAGCCCAAAAAAGAGCCCCGCGGCTTCGACGGTACTCTGCGCAGTTATCAACGTGATGGTTTGGGCTGGCTCAACTTCCTGCGCGAGTTTGGCCTCGGCGGCGTGCTCGCGGATGACATGGGTCTCGGTAAAACGGTGCAGGTACTGGCGCTGTTGCGGGCCAACCGCACACCGTCCAAAACCACCGGTCTTCCCTACCTGGTGGTGGCACCCCGCAGTGTGGTCTACAACTGGCTCGACGAAGCGGCACGTTTCACGCCCAAATTGAAGGTGGTCGAATACAGCGGCGCCGATCGCGAAGCGATCCGCGCCAAGCTCAACGACTACGATGTGGTGGTGACCACCTACGGCACCTTGCGGCGGGACATCGGCTACTTGGCGACGGTCGATTTCGACACGGTGATCCTCGATGAGGCCCAAGCGATCAAGAACCCCGGGTCCCAGACCGCCAAGGCCAGTCGCTTGCTGGTGGCCAGGCATCGCCTGGCCCTCACCGGTACGCCGATCGAGAACCACCTCGGCGAGCTCGGCTCGCTGTTCGAGTTCCTCAATCCAGGGTTACTCGGTCGCCTGCCGATCCTCGAAGTGCTCAGTGGTGGCCGCACCGCCAGCAAACAAGAGCTGGCGCTGGTCGCCGAGGGTATTCGCCCGTTCATCTTGCGGCGTACCAAAGCCCAGGTGTTACCCGACTTGCCCGAGAAGACCGAACAGGTTTTGCTCACCACCTTGCTGCCGGAGCAAAAGAAGGTCTACGACCAGCTGCGCGCCAAATACCAAGCCAGCTTGTTGGAGCAGGTGGAGTCGCAAGGGGTCAAGAAGTCGACCATGCAAGTGCTCGAAGCGCTGCTCCGTCTGCGTCAGGTGGCCTGTCACCCGGGTCTGGTCGACGAGTCGTTCGAAGAGGCTGGCAGTGCCAAACTCGAGGCCCTTTACAGCCAGGTCTCGGAAGTGCTCGACGAAGGCCACAAGCTGATCATCTTCTCGCAGTTCACCAAGCTGCTCGGCTACGTGCAACGGCATTTCGATCAGCAAGGCACACCCTACGCCTACCTCGACGGCCAGACCCGCAACCGCGGCGACGTCGTCGATCGCTTCCAGACCGACCCAACCTGCAACATCTTCCTGGTCAGCCTCAAAGCCGGCGGCACCGGTCTCAACCTGACCGCCGCCGGTTACGTCTTCCTGCTCGATCCGTGGTGGAACCCCGCCGTCGAAGCCCAGGCCATCGACCGTGCCCACCGTATCGGCCAGACCCAGCCGGTATTCGCCTACCGCATGATCGCCCAGGATACCGTCGAAGAGAAGATCCTCGAACTGCAACGATCCAAACGTCAGATTGCCGACGCCATTTTGGAAGGGGAAGGCCAGTCGTTGAGTGATTTGACGGCTGATGATTTGAAGATGTTGTTGAGTTAGGTACCATCCAAGAACGCCGGTTGCCCGGTCGGCCCCTGTGGACTGTGCGCGCGCTGCGTAACTCGCCTCGGCGCCTTAGTGTCTGACAAACCTATTGGTTACAACAGTTTGGAGAACTAGGATCTGTTCTCTTGCTCAAACATACTCGCCGCGTGCTCGCTCCACAGGGGCCTCCCTGGGAGGCGAGAAACGGGTTCTCTGGATACAATCGAGTTAATTGAGATCAGGAGACCGGCGAGGTCGTATCACTGATGTTGGCCCCCATGGAGCTCGCCCCGTGAAACTGGACATCAACGCGATAGACCTCCGGATCTCGCAGTTCATGGAGCGCTGGGGAGCCCATGCCCTGCGGTACTCGTTGGCGATGATTTTCATCTGGTTTGGGATGCTCAAGCCGTTGGGAATCTCCCCAGCTGAGACCCTAGTCAAACTCACCGTCGCTTGGATGCCCCTGTTCAGCGCGGATACCTGGCTAGGGATCATTGGCTGGTGGGAAGTCATCATCGGAGTGACCTTCCTCTTTCGACGCACCACTCGCTTGGCGATCGCTCTGCTGGCGATGCAGATGGTGGGCACGTTCCTACCCTTGGTCATCCTGCCCGAAGTGACGTTTCAAGCCGGTCGCTTCCCGTTTGCACCGACGATGGAAGGCCAATACATCGTCAAGAACCTGCTGATCATTTCCGCGGCGCTCGTCGTCGGAGGCACGCTGCGACATCGGAACTGAGCGGACTTGCCAGGTTCTGTGGGTCCAAGATGTGGGTCCAACTCGTCCAACCCCTCACCTGCCCGGCTACCGGAAGGAGTCCGCCAAACGCCAGCCCAGCACCCAGGCCAGACACGCCGTCCCGCAAGGACGTTATCCCTGAGCGAGGGATTTCAATCCCTCAGGATCTTGCCAGGCCATCCACTTCGGGTCCGAACCCCAACGGGGTTCCATACCAAAGCCCAGGGCAAGCGAAGCGCCGCCCTGGGAGAAGAGGTGCTCTGATTCGAACCCTGTAAGGGTTCTATACCGATCGCGACGGTCGGCGAAGGCATCGAGCCCCACGAGTGGTTGAAACCACTCGCTACGCGATAATGTCCCTGGCGGGACAAAGAATCCAGTGCGAGTCACGACCCTCGAGAAACAGGTCCCATGTCTCTGCCCAAAGATTTTGACCGGGATGATGCACACCGGAATTCCGGCGTCAAACCCTGTCCTCAAACTACGGCCGGAAACGCTAGCTATCCGGCCCATGCTAGACTCGTTTACGCCCTGCATTTGGAAGCAACGATGAACGACATCCTCCATCGAATCACGATCGATCCCGAAATCTGCAACGGGAAACCGACGATCCGTAGCAAGAGGATTACCGTCCAGACAATTCTGGAGTTTCTGACTGCCGGGGAAAGCCGTGAAGAAATTCTGCGCCAGTTTCCGTTTCTGGAAGCTGAAGATATCGAAGCTTGTTTGGCCTTCGCGACAACCTTGATGAGTCGGCACTATGTGATCCAGGTACCAGCTTGAAATGCCTCGGTACCTGATCGACGCCAATCTACCCTACTATTTTTCGGTCTGGCACGGCCCGGATTTCGTCCATGTCAAGGACCTCAATGAGGAATGGAAGGATTCTGAGGTTTGGGCCTACGCCAAACAACATGGCCTCATCATCGTGTCCAAGGACGCTGACTTCTCTGACAGGGTACTGCTTAGTCAACCGCCACCCCGAGTCATTCATGTCAAGCTCGGCAACATGAAGATCGGGGCATTCCACCACGCCATCTCAAAGGTTTGGGACAAAGTGGATGAGCTGAGCCAGAGGTGCAAACTCGTTCAGATTTTTCACGACCGCATCGAAGGCATAGGCTGAGACTCGACGTCACCCATCGCTGTCGAGCCTCGGACGCCAGCGCGCAGCCCGGCAACGTCACTTGCAGGCGCTGCTGAGCCAATTGGCAAGCTTCCAGAAGCCACCGCAGACGACGCGAGCCCTTTGCGCGTCCTGCACCCCCTCGAACATCGACTGCTCGGCGTCTGCTCGAATCGTCTCAAGTCTCCACAGTGACAGTGACGCCAGCGCTCAAATGCGCAACGCGACCACAGGCACTGTGGAGCCGACAGCACAACTGAGCACCTCGACAACCGGCGGTGTAAGCCTCTTGCTCAGCCCACAACAAGCTCGAACATCCGCTGTTCGGCCCTTGTGCAGACTCAACGGTGCCTCCGCAGGCTCTGCGATGCATTTGCTCAACGGAGCGAACCCTTCAACAGTTGCTGTCGGACCGGCGCTCGATTGAGCGACGCCTGGGAACCGCTGGGAGGCACGCCGCGCAAATGAGCAGAGGTTCCGCACCGCTGGTTGAGCACCCTGCGCGATTGAGCAGAGCCTCAACCAGGCAGTGCGAAGCCTTCGTAAAACTGAGCGAAGCCGTCACAGTTGATGTGGAGCCCACCGTTGAATTGAGCAACGCCGCCGCAGGCACTGTGGAGAGGCTGCGCAAATGAGCAACGCCTCCACAGTGCCTGTGTGTCCTCTGCTCAGGACGTTTTTGGGCCAGTCAACTGACGAGCAACGATTCCAAGCCATGAAAGTGGTAAGTGTTGACATACACCGGAATTTCCGCCAAATGTAGCTCTGGAAACCTTGCCATCAAAATGGGCAGCGCCGTTTGCAGCTCTAGGCGAGCCAGCGGAGCACCGATACAGAAGTGAATCCCGGCACCCAAAGACACGTGAGCGTTTTTCGGCCGATCGAGTTTCAGTTCATCAGCCGATTCGAACACCGCCGGGTCTCGGTTGGCCGCCCCCAGCACCAACGAAACCTCGGTACCCTGCTCCAGTTGCAGGCCGTTGAATTCCAGATCTTCCAACACCCAACGATCAAACATGTGTAGAGGCGTGTCGTACCGCATCAGTTCTTCGACCGCGGTGACAGAGAGCTCGGGCCCTGCACACCACCGGTCCCACTGTGCCCGATGGGTCAGTAGCGCATGGACTCCATTGCCGATCACATTGACGGTGGCTTCGTGGCCCGCGTTCATCAGCAAGATGCAGTTACAGAGGATTTCGTCTTCCGTTAGTCGACCGCCCTCGGCCTCGACGGCAATCAAGTGCGAGATCAAGTCGTCTTGGGGATGTTGCCGACGGCTTGCCACCAGGCGTCTCAGGTATTCGGCGAACTCCTGTGCCGCGACCACCGCTGCCTGTTCGTTCTCGGTTGTACAGTCCGGCTCGTACATCTTCACCATGCGATGGGACCAATCCAATAAGTGATCAGCCATCGCAATCGGGATACCCAACATCTCAGCCACTACGATCACCGGAATAGGGGTGGCGAACACCTGTTTCAGATCGCAAACTCCCTCGGCCGCCAGCGCGTCCGCCACGTCATCGCAAAATTGGTGCGCCAGTTCGGCGATCCGGGGCCGTAGGCTCTCCACCTGCCGGGACACGAACGCCTTCTGCAGCAGGCCGCGCAGGCGAGTGTGATCCAGTGGCTCCAGTTGGAGCATCGAAAAACGCTCGACATCGAAGAACGGTGCAAGCTCGGGCCGGGGCGGAGCGATCAAGTCCGAGTCAGGCGGCAAAACGTGCGAGATCTGACGACCGAACCTGCGATCACGCAAGATCGCATTGACATCGCGATGATTGAGGAACGTCCACTTCTGATAGTCCGACCAGAAGAAGACCGGCGTCCGACGCCTCAGCTCTTCATAATACGGATAGGGGTTGTTGTAGAAATGCGGTTCGCGCACGTTCAGCTCGACGGTGCGCTGATCGGCGTCGATCTTCAGCCCTTTCACTGTGTCGCCCGCAACCGTGTCGCCCGCAACCGTGTCGCCCGCCACCGTGTCACTGCCACCCAGCAGCCGGGCTGACGTTACGGCCGACGACGCCGGGGGTGCCGACGACGGGGACGACGTTTGGCTTCGACGTGCGGCTGGGGGCGCCGCGGGCGCTGGCGTTGGGCGGCTTGCCAATGGTCGAGGACGTCGTAACCTTCACCGGTCGCACGAGCCAGGATCTCGAAAAGCAGCAGGGCGTCGTCGAAGTAGCTTTTGCTGGCGAATCGTACCCGCTGAGCCGGCGTCCAACCCTGACCACACAGACGGTGGAAACCTTCCAGTACGTGTAGCACCATGGCGCGTTTGAAATTGGCCAGGGAGAACCGTTCGAGGAATGATTCGAGGGTGGCTCGCACCGCCTGCAGGTACTCCGGCATCGGCATCCAGCGACCGGTCAAGCTTTCGCTCTCGAAACGGCGCAACATGACCTGCGGCAGCAGGACGGCCGACAGCAGGACGGCGTCTGGCACCTCGCGGCCTTCGGTGGTCATTTGATCGAGGGTCGGGAGGATGCCGCTGAAGTTGCCGGCGCCGCGCTGGGCAGCAACAATCATCGCCCCTGCTTCGGGCAACAACACGTCGAGCACGCCGAGCTCCAACATCCACTGCATGGCCGCCCCGGCGTGGCCACATTTGAGCAGCTGCATGAGCTCCTCGGTCAACCGCGGCGCGGCGGCCCGGAGCAGCTCCTGACTATTGTTCTGGATCGCTTCCTGGGTCCGCGCCTCGATGGTGAAGCCGAGACGGCCGGCAAATTCGCAAGCCCGCAACATCCGCACCGGATCTTCACAGAAGCGCAGATCAGGATCGCCAATCACCCGGATCAGACCGTTTTCGAGATCTTCGGTGCCACCGACGTAGTCGATCACCGAAAAGTCGGCCACGTTGTAAAACAGGGCGTTGATCGTAAAGTCGCGACGGAACGCATCTTCACGGGGGGTGCCGAAGGCGTTGTCGCTGGTGATCAATAAATCGCCGTCGGGGCCCTTCTGCTCTTCCGGGTCCGGAGTGCGGCGAAAGGTCGAGACTTCGACAATGCCATCGTGGAAAATGACGTGGGCGAGGCGAAAGCGCCGTCCGATGATGCGGGCGTTGCGGAACAGACGTCGCAACTGATTGGGTTCGGCGTCGGTACAGACATCAAAGTCCTTGGGGCGACCGCCGAGCATCAGATCGCGCACCGCGCCGCCGCACAGATACGCCTTGTAACCCGAGTTCTTCAGCCGGTACAACACTTTGACGGCGCCGGAAGACATCAGCTTGCGCGAGATCGAATGATCCGGCCGCGCAATGACGTACGCTCCGTCTTCGTTGGGAATCGTCGGGAACAGGTCGTCAGCGTCGTCGGCGTCTTCAACCGCCTCGACTTCTTGAGTTTCGTCGGCTTTTTCAACAGCCTCAACTGGATTGGGGGCATACCAAGGCCGAACGGATTCAGACGCTCCCGAAGCGTGATCCGGTGCGGTCTCGGTAGTTTCCGGAGCAGCGTCTGCGCCGTCGCCGACCTCAGGATCTGCGTTCAACGCAGGTTCAGTATCGTTATCCTCAAGCACGTTATTCTAATTATAGCCCTCTCAGGGCGCGATAACCGAGGACCAACGAGACGACGGGCTGCCAAGAGATATCAGCCCGTCCGTCAAGCTGCAATCAAACGGCTTCCGAGCTCCTCGTAGCGACCGTCGAGCATGTCCCAGGCTGCGGCAATTTTCTCGAGTCGTTCGTCGAGGAGCTGCGTCCAATGGTCGTGGCGATCGGTTTCCACCTTGAGCCCGCTGATGCGATAGTTGAGGGCATCAAAACGATAATGGCTGTCGGCGGTGATGATCTTGGCGGAGAGGATCTCGGCGCCTTCTTCGACATACCGATGGAGCTCACCGAGCACCGCGCCCCGTAGGCTGATGCGGGCTTCGGAGGTTTGCAACTGGACGTTGCCGGCCTCACCCTCGATCATCAACTCGCGATCCTCCATCAAGGCCTTCAAGAACCGACAGCCGAGAATCGACTGACCGGGCTCGTGGGCCTCGACGATATCGCTCTCGACTTCCGGGTCGCCGCGATCGAGCCACGGCGTTTTGATCTCGGCAACAATGCCGATTTTGCGTAGCAGCTCGGTCACTCGACCCAGGAACGTCTTGGCGGTACTGGCGACGTAAAGCAGGTTGCCGTCGATACAGCACTCGATGATTTTGGAGGTTGGCGTCGCCTTGAGGATCAACTCTTCCTCGGCCAATTCCCGCAACTGCTTACGCTTCTTGGCGCCGACAAAGGCAAAGCCGCTGGTATCGAGCTCGGTGCGGATCAGTTGCTTCAAGCGCTCCTTGACCGCAGTCGGATCGGGACGCAACTTGTCGAGGCGGACGCGAAACGCATACCGCCCATGGCCAACCACATACGGTGCATCCGGCTCCATGGTGACGAAGCCTATGCGCTCCCGCACCTCTGAACCCGGCTGGATCTCGACAAAACGGGCCTGCTCAAAATCAGGCTCTTCGGGAAAGGGGGCAACGTTGAAACGCGTAACACTGACAGATCCGCTCAAGAGACCCATGGGTCATCATCCTCGCAAGTCATGGTGTGATCGGAACACGGTACCGTGCCGTGGACTGCCGATCTTAGCCTAGACCGACGACGAGGGACTGAAGTCCCTCGCTCAGTCATACCGCACCTACGGCTACACCTTCGCCTAACGGGACGCAGAGGGTATTGCTCACAACGGCCTAGTCCCGCCTGGGACTTTATCGCTGAGCGAGGGGTTTTAACCCCTCGTGGTGTTCGCTCACGCCAACCGACTCTTGATCACCGTCTCCGACGTCAAGGTACGGTGGACCGGACACCGGCCCGCAATCTCCAACAAGCGCGCCCGCTGCTCCTCGCTGAGCGGTCCTCGGATCTCGATCTCTTTTTCGATCAGATCAATTTTGCCGCTCTCAGTTTGGCATTCCTCGCAATCTTTGGCGTGGATCTTGGCATGACGCAGCCGGGTGTCGACCCCTTCGAGGGGCCAGCCCTTACGATCGGCGTACATCCTGAGGGTCATGTTGGTACAGGTACCAACCGCCGCTAGGAGATAGTCGTAAGGGTTGGGACCGGCGTCGCCGCCACCGACCGAAACCGGTTCGTCCGCCACCAACTCGTGCTCGCCGGCACGGATGCGCTGGCGAAAGCCAGTGCCACCACCTGAAACCCAGACCTCACCATGATCGAGCTTGGGAGCCGGCGCTGCCGCCTCTCCAGTCGCCGTCTGCTTAGGAGCCTCACCGTCTCCCAGATAACGACCGGCCCAGGTCGAAAGCACCTCGGCAACATACTTTGCGTCAGCCGCACTTTTCATCAATAGATGGTCGGCGGTATCGAGGGAGACGAAGCTTTTGGGATGCCGCGCCGCTTGGTAAATCTGGCGGGCGTGATCGATATCGACCACTTCGTCGAGTGGCGAATGCAAAACCAGCAGTGGTTTGTTCATCTTCTTGACCGCCGCCAACACCCCTTGGTTTGCCAAGTCGTCGAGAAACTGGCGACGGATGCGGAACGGCCGGCCACCGAGCACCACCTCTGCCTCGTCCGAGGCTTCGAGCTCCGGCGCCGAGCGCAGAATACCTTCGCTTAGATGCTGCGGATCACTCGGCGCACCGAGGGTCGCCACCGCCAACACCTCCGGCACTTGGCTCGCCATCGCCAACACCGCGGCACCGCCCAGACTGTGGCCGATCAACAACTTCGGCGCTTGATAGGTGCTGCGCAAGAAATCCACCGCGGCTAGCAGATCCTGCATATTCGAGCTGAAATTGGTATCGGCAAAGTCGCCTTCCGATTCACCGAGGCCGGTGAAGTCGAATCGCAACACCGCGATACCGCGCTCCACCAACGCCCGACTGATGCGGGCCGTCGCTTTCAGGTCTTTCGAGCAGGTGAAACAGTGGGCGAACAGCGCATAAGCCCGCGGCTCCTCCTGCGAACGGTCGAGCCGCGCCGCCAGCTCATGGCCGAAGGCACCGGCCAAGGTCACACGGTCGCTCTTGATCACGGGGGTCTCCTCCTGGGTTCGATCTCTGAAAACTGACGCGGGTTGAGCACCAGCCTACCTCACATCAGATGCAGAGACGACCCAGTAGGTGTCAGGCTCGAGATCTCCTGCGAGAGACCGCGACCAAGAGCAACATGCAACCTTGCACATAACCACCATCTTTTCGCATAAAACAATCACTGATTGATTGAATCGCGAACCATCACGTTTCTGACCATCGAAACATCATCCGCTATTCCCCAACAAGTTTGTTACATTGAGACAACTAACATATAATTCATTTTCTTATTGAAAGATTGCTCGGACGGGAACCGAGCCAACGGCCTGCAACAAACAGGTCAAGATTTTATCGTTTCGACTCGTTTCTCCACCGTGTCTTCTAAAAGAACACGCGAAGGAAAAGTCGACGCTTTCGATCGAGGGGCACCCAAAAATCTTCAGTGTTCTCGCTGCGACAGATTGTGATCGACGCAACAAGTTGCGGTAGATATTGACTCCCTTTACTCGGCGGCACACTCCCTTGGAGGATGCCAGCCTTCACAAGGAGAAGAGAAACTTGAAGTCCAACGCCCTATTCTTGTTCGCTGCCTTGGTTGTCAGCTCAATGCTCAATGTTCCTGCGGTCGCATCAGGACCGGCAAACGGCGTCCTATGTGTTGCCAGCGGCGGCACCAATACATTGCCGACGCAAGCCGTTGACTTGACCGTCGCAAGCCCGAAGGCGGGTCCGCAGCTGTCGTTCGTCTCTGGTGGTAAGCCCAACGGTGACTCCTATCACCGACGTCTCGTCGCGAAGGGAAAAACTCTCAAGATGCAACTGGACCTCATCGGCCCTGTGTTGCCGATTGGCCATGGCATCGTGCTGACTCTCAACCCAATTTACGCACCAAAAATAGTCAGTGGATCGGGGGTATCGATCCTGTTCAATGGCACCGAGGTCTTGCCCTACACCCCCGATACGAATGTGAGCCAACGAATCACCTTCAGTATCTCGCCTGAGTTCATCAATCTCAACAAGATCAACACCATCTCGATTCAGGCAACAACCACCCCATTCCTGATTGGCTCCCTCGGTGTTGGCCAAGCCAATGTCTTCCTGGACCTGGACCAGCCGGCTCCTCCCGATACCGTCGCACGCCTACAGCCTGATTGGGACTTGTTCTCATGGAACACCTTCGTTGCCATGAACTGGCCAGCGACCCTTCCGCAAATGAAGAACAAGTATCAGCGAGGCTTCCCGAACATCCATGAGGATTTTGCGAGTTACTCCTGTAAAGACAACTCATGTGACGAACATCCCGTGGTGTGGGAAACCTACAAGGAGAAACGTGAGATGTTTCTCCATCAAGACCACCGACCGCAGAATGCGCAGTGCACGGACCCGAACGACAAGAGTGTGATACCTGACAAGTGGAACAGTCCATTCCAGTACGGGGCAGATCGCACGATGTACGGTCCAGCCAAGTTTGCCACCCTCGACGAGACCGTCCAGGTGTCGTCCGAGGCGCTCGAGCCGGACTCGAAGTTCTTGCACAAGGCCGTCGTGCCGCGAGTTTTCCGTGGCAAGCCGGCGAACTTCAGCCCCGGCGACCCCGGCAATGCGGTGCGTTACGAAGTGAAGGTGAACTACGATTTCTACGACTATGTCATGGCCAACCAGCTGTATTGCGACAGCGTGACCCACGCGCGAGCCAAGCAGAGGCCACCGGTCCAACTACCGTGGCGGACGAGTCGACCCGATCCACAGGTGCTGTTCCTGACCCAGAAGCCAGCGGTCACCCCCTACGTCCAAGGGTATTCGGCGATCGACACATCGGCAGACTATGCCAACGCTAAAGAGGGCGACGTGCCGCCCAAGATCGGCTCGATCCACCTCAAGGCCGCTTGGGTGCCCATCACCGACAAAGAGGCTGCCTCCGGCAGGTATCTGTGGCGCGAGGCCACCTATTTTCAGGGCGCCAAAACGCCCCAGCCGGAATCTGCCAAGTTTGGCCTGATCGGGCTCCACATCATCCAGCGGATCAAGAACGGCCCGGGCGCCAACGGGCTGCTCAACAGCAACCCGATCGGCGGCACGTTCATCTACTCCACTTGGGAGCACGTCGATGTCGACCCGGTGGCTTACGGCCAGCACAATCCAGTCACCGGAGAGGTCAACCCGGCCTACTACTACACCAATTTTCACAACCAGGGCGGCAACTTTGTGCCCGACAAGATCTGGAAAGTGACCAGACTGTACGGCGAGAGAGACAAGGATTACAACGCCGAGTTCTATGGCACTCTGGTCACCACACAACAGGTCAATGCCGGAGTCCATGCCGCGATTCGAGCCCAGAACCAGGACTCTGTCTGGCTCAACTACAACTTGGTCGGAACACAATTCATCGCCGCCGATGCCACCGAGGACATCAACCCCACGACAGAACCGGTCAAGGCAGCAGCACAGAACAACTGTTACGGCATGCCGGTGTTCCTGGCTAATTTGATGATCGAGACCAACCGCGGTCTACAACATTTTCAAGGTCTACCACCCGGTGCTGGCCCGCCCCACGTCACCCCAACACCGTCTCAATTCGAGGAACTCGGTTATCGCGACGAGTCCAACACCAAGGCGACGTTCAACAACACCCTGAAGTTTCTGCGAACCACCCAAAGTGACCACGGCGCCAGCCCCCACCTCTCCAACTTGGGTTATGGCTACAAGGGTTACAACATGGGAGGCTGTATGGGTTGCCACGGTGTCGCCCAGTTGCAGGGTTACTCCTTCAGCTTTGTGCTCCTCGGCGGCCAGGCCGGCGCCGATCCGGACACGGAGAGGCATTTCCTGGCGCCGCTATCCAAGCCACCCCAGTAACCTCGGCTGAGTCGATTAGCCTACTGCGAGCGTCGAAGGTGTGTTCCTCATTGTGCAGGACTGTTATCGACGCTCAGTCCGGCACTCGCCCCTTCGCTCGCCAACGCAGCAAACACCGCCTGCCCGCCGGCGGTGGCAGCAGCCAACAGCGGCGATCGGCGGGTTGCCAACGCTTTGACCGGCTTGGCGGCCCGCGGCAAGCTCACCGCACACAGGTAGGGTGGTCCCTGAGGATTCGAGGTCACATCGCGAAGATGCGCTACGTCGCCATCGTAGGCACGACCTTGTCCCAAGTAGAGTTCCCCCAGTTTCGGCGACCACGGCGAGATCCGCTGAGCGATAGTGCGTTCGAGCCAAGATAGTTGCCCCTTGACTTGACCCTCCGGTCGAGAGAGCAAGGTCAACACATGGGTGCAGTTGTTGTCCAGCGCCGCACGAAACGGAATCGGCTCGAAGATCAACGCGTCAAGGTAACGCTGGCCGTCGACCTCGATCGGAGGTCCGGCCACCCACGGAACGTTGGAGCTGGCGCGCAGAGCATCAAAGAGTTGCTCACGATCACGAAAGTGCCGAAAAACGTGGGCACGCAACCCATCGAGGGAAGAGGCCACAATTTCGAGCGGCACCGTCGACTCGAGAATAGCCTGCCAGTTGAGCACCTTGCGCCGCGTCATGACGTCGTCGAGCAAATAGGTCAGCGACATGATCGGTCGTCGCGTCACGGCGCGGCGCAACGACAAGAACTTGGCGTTGTTGATGTCCTCGTAATAAATCGGCGTGCCGTAAGCTGCTTGCCCGGCAACAAAAAAAGCCCCGTTCATCGCACCGGCCGAGGATCCGAAAACTACATCGAAGGCATTGCGTAAGCCGAGGGACTCGAGCGCCGTCACCATGCCGGCGGAGACCACCCCCCGCATACCGCCGCCTTCGATCGCCAGGCCCAACCGGGCATCGTCGCGACGGGCGCCGGGTCGGCTGCCTTCTTTGCCACGTTGCAGCAGTAGCTCGAGGACCGGATGCAGAGCTGGCTCCGATCTATCCGCGGCTGCCGCGGACGTAAGCCGCCGTCAATTCGTCTCGCGGACGATCGAACACCGCGTCGACCGGTCCTTCTTCGATCAGGCGCCCGGCGCCATCCCGCAACCAAAAGAAGGCAACACGGTCCGCGATGCGGCGGGCTTGCGCTAAGTTGTGGGTCACGATGACGACAGTATATCGGCCCCGTAGGCTGGCGATGAGATCTTCCACCACGCCGCTCGAGATCGGGTCGAGGGCGCTGCAAGGCTCGTCGAGCAGGATGACTTCGGGCTCCAGAGCAAGGGCCCGCGCCAAACACAGGCGCTGTTGTTGGCCGCCGGATAATGTCAGGGCGGAACGATCGAGGCGGTCCTGCACTTCTGGCCACAGTCCAACCTCGGTCAGCGTCCGCTCGACGATGGCGTCGAGTTCGGACCGCTGACGTACCCCATGTTCTTTCAGGGGTAACTCGAGATTACGCCGGATCGACAGCGGAAAGGGGTTGGGCTTTTGGAAGATCATCCCGACGCGGCGACGCAAGGCAACCACGTCGGTTGCGGGATCGAGTACGTCGGTTTTGCCGATGCGGATCTCCCCTGCCACCCGGCAGTTCGGCAGCAAATCACTGAGTCGATTGAGGCTGGAGAGGAAGCTGGACTTGCCACAGCCCGAGGGGCCAATCAAAGCGGTGATCTGATGCCGCGGCACGTCGAGGGAGACGTCGAGCAACGCGGGTTTGCGACCGTAGGAGAGGCTGAGCGATCGGGTCCTGATTTCGATCGGTTGGATCTCCACCGGTTGCGGTGCCGCATGAGCTTCCTCGGCAACCGATCGCAGAGCCGGTAGTGACGTGGTAGCTGTCATGACAGAAGATGCTGAGCGTGCAGCCGCCCGCCGAGCCACGAAGCGGTCGAGTTGGTGATGATGAGAATCATCACCAGTACCAACGCGGTAGCGTAAGCGTTGAGCTCGCCGCCTGGGATGTTGATCGCCAGGTCATAAATGTGAATCGACAGCGCACGCCCGGAATCGAACACCGACTCGGGTCGACGGTCGACGTAACCGCTGGTGAAGATCAACGCAGCGGTTTCGGCGATAGCACGACCAAAACCCAACACCACCCCCGCCACCAGGCCAGGAGTCGCCGCTGGCAGCAACAAGCGGGTGAGGATAGTCAATCGTCCGAGGCCTAGGGCGGCACCGCCGAGGCGGTATTCCGTCGGTACCGCACGCAGGCCCTCTTCGGTCGAGCGAATCAGGATCGGCAGCACCATGCAGGCCAGAGTCAGTCCGCCCGATAAGATCGAGAAGCCCAGCCCCAGGTAGACGCAAAAGAAGGCATTGCCGAACAGTCCGAAGACTATCGACGGCACTCCCGCCAACACGTCCAGGCTACGCCGCACCAGGCGTCCACTGAGTGTCTCCGAACTCGTATTCTCAGCCAACAGCACCGCCGTGCCGAGCCCTATCGGCAACGCAACCCCCAAGGCGATCATCAAGATCCAAGCAGTCGACTGGACAATAGGTCCGATGCCGCCGGCCCGGCCGGCGTTGGAGGGCGGATCGACCAAGAAGGCCCACGACAGCTGGCCGGCGCCATGGCGTACCAGGTCGGAGAGCAGCCAGAGAAACACTGCTGATACCGCTGCCGCGGTCATCCACACGATCACCGCCGCTAGGCGATCCGCGGATCGCCCGACGATGCCACGGCCGCTGGCCCTGGAACGACCGGCTGAAAGTGCCGCCCAGGCGATCGGCTCATCCAACAGCTTGTCTCCGATCAACTACCTCGGCGGCCAACACCAAAGCGCTGACCAACAGCAACAACACCAGGCCACTGACAAACAACGCTGAACGATGACCGTCCAAGGCGTATGCCATCTCGAGGGCGATGTTGGCGGTGAGGGTGCGCACCGGATCAAACAGGCTGTCGGGCACCGCCACCACATTACCGCACACCATCAACACCGCCATCGTCTCACCGAGTGCCCGACCGGTGGCGAGCAGCACGCCGGTGGCGATGCCGGAGCTAGCAGCGGGCAGCGCCACACCTTGTAGCGTTGCCCAACGGCCGAGCCCCAGCGCTGCCGCGCCTTCGATGGTCCTCCGGGGCACGCTTTGCAGCGCCGCATCACTAGCGAGGGTGGTGGTCGGCAAGATCATCAGGGTGAGGATCAAAATACCTGCCAGCAGGCTGGCGCCAGGCGGTTCGAAGCGCGTGATGATCGGTACCACTACGACCAAGCCCCAAAAGCCGTACACCACTGACGGAATACCAGCCAGCAGCTCGATCAGCCAGCGATAGACGCGGCCCACCCCAGGCGGCGCATACACCTGGCGAAAGATTGCCGACAACACCCCGAGCGGCGCCGCCAGTACAATCGCGCCAGCAGTGGTGAGTACGGTCCCAACAAGCATCGGAACCAGGTTGAAGGTGCCGTCCTCGACCCCAGCCGAGGGGTACCAGGAGGCATCGTTCAGGAAACGCCAAACGCCGATACTGCGCAGCGCCGGCCAAGCCTCGGCAATCACAAAAACTGTGATGAACACCACCAAGGCGCCGCTGACGAGGGCGCTGAGCCGCAGGCTCCAAGCCAGCAGCCAATCAGCTCGCCGGGACAAACGACAGCTCTCGAACCAAATCGTGAACCGCTGGCGAGCGCGCATAATCGATGAAGCGCTGGGTCAGCGTCGACGGTTCGCCTTGGATCACCAAGGTGAGAGGCCTGGCGAGCGGGAAGTTACCCTCGCTGAGGGTTGCGGTGCTGGCGGCAATCCCCGACATCGGCAGTAGCTTGATCGCCACACCCCGCGCTGCGGCATGTTCGGCAGCGCCGATCGAAACATAACCGATCGCCCCCGGATTCCCGGCCACCGTCTTGATCCCCTGCTCGTTGTCGCCAATCACCACCGACGCTTTGACATCCCGGTTGTCGAGCGCAAAATGTTTCAAGAAGAGCTCCAACGTCGAACGTCCTTCAGCTTTGTTCACCACGGTGATTCGCCGGTCTTCGCCACCTAACGAATCCCAATGGGTGAGCCGGCCGGTGAACATATCAACCACTTGCGGATCGCTGAGCTCGGTGATCGGATTGTCACGATGGATGATCACGCAGATACCGTCGCGAGCAATAGTGAAGCCGGTCAAATCGTCTTCGGCGGCTCCCAATGCCCGCGACGCCATACCTATATCCGCCAAGCCGTTACGAGCGTCGGCGATGCCGCGGGACGAACCTCCGGTTTGGACGTCGACCCGGACCCCGGCGTCGGCTTCGAAGCGCTTGCCAATTTCGGCAACCAACGGCGCCACCGTACTCGAGCCGGTGATCACCAGTCGCTCAGACTGGCGATCCGTCGCCGACGAGTCGGCACCGGCTACACCACAGCCAGAGATCACCATTCCGCCCACCAGCAGCGCCAAGGACAACGATCCTACGATCAGCGATGACTTCAAAACCCTCAGCTCCTGTAACGATCCATCATGGATCATCCCGCGTTCTTGAATGACAGCTGGCAACACCCGAGATCGAGCGAACGTTCCGCCATCGCCCCTTCGACTCCCTCGGCCAGGGCGTAAACAACGGCCTTACCGTCACGCCGCGCTTCCAGCAGTCCCATGTCACGCAACACGCGCAGGTGATGCGACAGCAAGCTCTGCTCGACCTCGAGCTCCTCGCCGAGCTCGCCGACCCGTTTTGGGCCAGCCATCAATGACTCCATGACCGCCAGGCGGGTGGTATCGGCGAGTGCCTTGAGTTTCGAGACGCAGGCGGTGGGCTCTTCAGATGGGCTCAACTTGGGATGTTCCAGTCTGGTTGGCTTGAATGTCGGTTCATATGAGCGCGACTTCATATGTTACGGCACTTGGGCGCCATTGGTTTGCACCTCCCTGCTGGATCTTCGAACAATCTTCAAACCTTCTCTGGCTGAACTCCGTAATACATCCGTGACGGATACAATCGTTACAGATGTAGAAGGCTCGCTGTCGGCGATCACTGTCTCTAATCAATTAGATCCCACACAAGAAACTACGTCGAGATCTCGGTCGGCCTTGTGGGCTGCGCCGCTGCTCCAGAACTCGCCGGATCTGTTGCGAGAAGCCTGAGTCATATTGGTGCCATCGGATACGAGATGCGAGCAGGTGCGAAGCTCAAACATGCTCGCTGCTGCTCGCTCCACAAGACCTCTCTCACCGATCCGAGAATGGCAAAATGGGACGGGGTCCAATTAGACACGTCCAGCAGAACAGGACTCCCATGGATCGTCAAAGCTCCAAACCGCTGACCCCGGCAGTGCTGCATACGTTGCTTGCCCTAGCCAATGGCCCGCTGCACGGCTACGCCATCTCGCAGGAGGTGGAACGTGCGACGGATGGGCAAGTCCGCATGGGCCCCGGAACGCTCTACGGAACGCTGCAACGAATGCAAGCTGCCGAGCTCGTTCAACCGGTGTATTCGGAAGACGCCGGAACCAGTCCACACGCCGATCGTCGACGCACCTACACCATGACGACGGCCGGACGCCAGGCCTTGGAGACCGAGGCTCGACGCCTTGAAAAAATCGTCGCCTTGGCTCGGACACGGGCTGTACTCGACCCATGAGGCACCCGGCAAGAACGATGCGCGAGCGCCTCTACAGGCTGTTGATCCAGGCCTATCCGGAGAGCTTCCTACTCCACCACGAGGACGATCTGGTGCAATGGTTTCAGCAGCATGTCGAAACCACACAGCGCCGTGGTGGACTCATGGCGTGGATCCAATTCTGGTTCTTGATCCTCGAGGACTTGCTCCGGAGCGTTCCAGCTCAACATCTCCACAGCCCAGGCCCCATGACTCACCCACAGCGGATGACTGGCCCCGAGAAAGGTAGTGCACACAGCATGGACAGCCTCTTCCACAACACCCGACTCGCCCTCAGATCGTTTGTCCGAGCCCCGGCGTTTTTTGGCCTGGCGGTGGCGACCCTGGGCATCGGCATCGGTTTCGCCACCACCCTGTTCACGGTGATCGACGGAGTCTTGCTGGCACCGCTGCCTTACGCCAACTCTGAACGGATCGTCAAAGTAGGTGCTGGCCTGACCGAGGCCTCGGGCCGAATTTACGCCTTGTCTGCGCCGGAGGCGGTGGACTTGCAAGCGCGCAGCCACTCCTTCGAAGCACTCGCAGTTTCGCTACCCTTCGGCACCACCGTCCGCGGCGACGGCGAGCCCGAGATCTTCTCTGGGGCGATCATTTCAGCCGACTTCTTCGAAGTGCTCGGCGTGCAGCCACAGCTCGGCCGCGCCTTCACCGAGTCCGAGGACGTACCCGGCGCCGAGCCGGTGGTCATCTTGAGCCACGATGTATGGCAGCAACGATGGGGCGGCAACGCTGCGATGATCGGCGAGACGATCACGCTGGGCCGCTCAGCCTTCACCGTCGTTGGAATCATGCCCGCCGACTTCTATCCACCGGAAGCCATGGGGCAACATGGCGCCAAGCTTTGGATCCCCTTCTCATTTGTCGGCGAAGAAGCCCGCAGCGACCGTAAGGACCACTTCCTGCACGCCATCGCACGCCTACGCCCCGGTGTTTCACCCGTGATCGCCCAAGCTGAAGTTGTCGCGCTCGGTGCTCAACTCGCCGACGAGTTTCCCGAAGCCGGTGATCCCCACTTCGGCCTGTTTTCCCTCCACCAAGAGACCGTAGGAGGGATCGGCAAGACGTTGATTCCACTCTTTGGCGCGGTTGGCCTGTTGCTCTTGATCGCGTGTGCCAACGTCGCCAGCCTGCTGTTGATCCGGGCCGGAAGCCGTGGCCGCGAAATGGCGTTGCGTACCGCCATCGGCGCCAACCGCGGTCACATCACCCGTCAACTCTTGACCGAAAGCAGCCTCCTGGGCATGGTTGGCGGTGGCCTCGGTATCGCGATCGCGTTGGCTGGCGTTCGTCTCTTCGTCGCCTTCAGTCCGCAGGACATTCCTCGTCTGGCGGAAGTCAGCGTCGATGGTCGCGTGCTGGCCTTTGCGCTTGCCATCTCTGGCCTGACCAGTCTGTTGTTCGGCTGGCTCCCAGCGCTGCGCGGCTCTCGGGCTGATCTTGTCTCCCGCCTGAAGGAAGGTGCCAGAGGAACCGGCGGCACCGCCGGTCAAGAACGGTTGCGCAACACTTTGGTGGTGGCCGAGACCTCGGTCGCTTTTGTGCTGGTGGTGGGCGCCGGCTTGTTGATCAGCAGCTTCTTACGCCTACAGCGAGTGGAGATGGGATTTGATCCCGAAAACGTTCAGATCCTCGGTGTCGCCTATCCGGGAGCCGAGTCTCCCGAAGACATCTCGAGCTTCTACCGGGACGTGACGGGTCGGGTCGCCTCCTTGCCTGGAGTGACCGCGGTCGGCGTCACCGCCAATCTGCCGCTCTCCGGCAACTATGCCATGCGCAGCATCGAGGCGGTCGAGGGTCGACCAGACTTTGTCAACGAAGACGGTGTCTATTACCAACACGTCTCCCCCGACTTTTTTCCAGCCCTGGGAATCCCACTGCTGCGGGGTCGAGTCTTCGATCGGTCGGATCAGCCCGAGACACCGCCGGTGGCTGTGGTCAACGAAGCCATGGCCAGTCTGCTGTTCGGGGAAGACAACCCGCTTGGCCGTCGTTTCCAGGCATCTGACGGTACCAAAACAACCTGGTTCGAAGTCATCGGCCTCGTCGAGGATGTGCGCACGCTGCGGCTGTCACGCGCCGGCATGCCGGAGATGTACCTGTCGTTTGACCAGGCTCCTCACGGTCGGCACATGGACATCGTAGTGCGCACCGCGGCCTTCGATCCTGACATCTTGCCGGCGATGCGAGCCGAACTTCACAACATCCGTCCCGACTTCCCGGTCAGGCGTTCCGTACGGATGGAGGACTTCGTCGCCGACTCGATCGCCTCGCCGCGTTTTTACACCTTGGTACTCGGCAGCTTCGCTGGCGTCGCACTGCTGCTGGCACTGGTTGGAATTTACGGCACCTTGGCTTACGCGGTAGCGCAGCGAACCCATGAGTTTGGAGTCCGGATGGCCCTCGGTGCCACCGAATCGTCCGTCCTCGCCATGGTGCTCAAGCGCGGCATGGCACTGGTGACGTTGGGTGTTGCGCTCGGTCTCGGGGGTGCTCTGCTGTCGACACGAGCTCTGGAGTCCCTGGTCTTCGGCATCACCCCAACAGACGCCACCACCATGGCCCTGGGGATAGCAACGGTGCTCGTCGCAGCGCTGTTGGCGAGTTGGATCCCCGCCTGGCGTGCCACCAAGCTCGACCCGATCGAGACGTTGCGCAACGAATAACTGCCAGAAAACGATCCAGGAACTTAACCCTCGCAGGCTTTGGCAGAGTTGAGGGCCATGCTCTCTCTATCGGCGAGAACGAGCTGCGAGACGTTAATGGTAAACTGTTGACGGAGGATTTGTGTGATGCAGCTTGCGGACACTCTGCTTCAGAAGATTGTCGGACGTATGCTCGAGGTTGGCCAGCCCGACCGAATCATCCTCTTTGGTTCGGCGGCGAAGGGGCAGATGACCCGAGACAGCGACATCGATTTACTGGTGCTCGAAGCCGCGCCAAAGCAGCCGCGACAGAAGAGTGTGAGGCTGCGAAACGCACTCCGCGGTTTGGGTTACCCGTTCGATGTCATGGTCATGGCTACCGAGCGGTTCGAAGAGACAAAGGAGATCATCGGTGGCTTAGCCTACCCGGCACACAAATATGGGCGAGTGATCTATGAAGCCTCCGGATGAGGTACGCAGAGACCTGGTTCAGCAGTGGTTGCAGAAGGCTGAGGAAGATCTCGGCGTCGCTGATCTGCTGCTAGCTCAGCATACGCCGTATCTTTCGGCTACTGGATTCCACCTGCAACAGGCGGTGGAAAAGTTCCTCAAAGCCTTACTGGTTCGCCATCAAATAGAATTCCCGAAAACCCACGACCTAGGGAAACTCCTCGATCTCCTGACTTCCGTGGAGGCACCCCTAGTCGAAGCTCTGGAGAGTCTCACGGGCTTGAACACTTATAGCGTCGAAGCTCGCTACCCAGGAGATCTGCCTGTGGTGAGCCGGGCAGAGGTCGAGGAAGCTCTGCAGCTGACTCGAGAGGCGCGAGAGAAGGTATTGGCGGTCCTGCAGCCCCTCCCGCCTGCTGCGGGAAGGGCTGCCAAAGACGACTAGCGCATGCCTCGGCTCGTGCCGAAGGTCACTTCGAGCTCAACCCGCTCGCCGCCGCGTTCAACAACCGCTGAGACGGTTTCGTCGGGTTTGGATTGGCGCAGCACAAACATGAAATCATGGATATCTCGGACTTCGTGGCCGGCAAGCTCAACCAAGATATCGCCGCGCTGGAAGCCGGCCTGATCGGCAGGTCCACCCGGGCGGGTGCCGGCAAGCTTGACGCCGACCACATCGTCCGCGGCGTAGTCCGGGATGGTGCCCAAGGAGGCACCATAGGAACGGGCGTCACCCTGAGGTTCGGGGGCCTTGGCTGCCTTGTAGGTCAACCCTTGCTCGCGACCCGAGACGGCTAGAGCAACATCGGCGGTGAGGGAGGCGATGCGGGCGGCACCAGCGGCATTAATGGTCCACGCGTCGTCCGACGGCTTGTGGTAATCACTGTGGGCGCCGGTGAAGAAATGTAACACCGGTACGCCGGCAGCATAGAACGGCGTTTGGTCGGACGGCCCGTAACCGTCTCCCCCAAGGGCACAGCCGACCGCCGCCTGCTCGCAGATCGGTGGCAGGATCTCGGCCCACTCTTCCGCCGAACCGGCACCCAACGCCGACACTCGATTGTCGCGCAGGCGACCGATCATGTCGAGGTTGATCATGGTCACCAGCTCGTCCATCTTCAGTCCCGGTGGTGGATTCTGGGTGAAGTAGGTCGAGCCCCGTAACCCGGATTCCTCCGCCGAGAAGGCCACCAGATAAAGATCGCGACGTAATTCGCCTTGACGTGCCTTCACTCGACGAGCGATCTCCAACAATGCAGCGGTGCCTGACGCGTTGTCGTCGGCACCATTGTGCGGCTCCTCAGAGTCTGGCGCCAGGGAGCCGGCGCCACCCATCCCAAGATGGTCAAAGTGAGCGCCGACCACGATGGCCCCCGGTAACGCGCCTTCACCCGCCGGAATTCGGCCGACGATGTTGTGGGTTGCTTGATGTTCGACGTCGAGCTCTACCACCATCTGAGCTCGATGTGCACCTTCGAAGAGGGCTGCACCGACCTCGCGACTCACCACCATCACCGGCAACCCAGCATCCCCACGGGTGTCTATTCGCAGGCTCGGCAGCGACGCTTCCTCCGGCATCTCTGCGCCCTCCGCACCTTCTGGCAGGTCGACGATGATCACCCCGGCCGCGCCATGCTCACGGGCTGTCCAAGCTTTGTAGCGCAGGTCGCCATAACGCCGCGAAACTTCGCTGTCCTTGAACGCCTCGGTGCCGGGAGTGAATCTGCGAATGGCGACAATTTTGCCTTCGACATTGCGACCATGGTAATCGTCGTGTTCGAGATCCGGCGCCGAGATCCCGTAACCGACCGCCACAACCTCGCCTTGGGCAGTGCCTGAGGAGGCATAGGACGCCACCACATAACCGGGGGCTTCGCCCTCCGAAGACACTTGCATGCCATCGAGCCGCAGGGTCGTGGCAGCGGTCGGCGACACTCGGATCGGCACCTCGAACGCTTGACGAAAACCATCTTCTCCGGCCCCAGGCTCAACCCCGAGGGACGCCATTTGTAACACTAGCCAGGTCGCCGCCTGCTCCAAGCCGTTGGTGCCGAGGCCACGCCCCTGCCGCGCGTCCGCCGCCAACCACTTTACCGAGGCCATTACCCGATCGGCCGCGGTCTCCTTAGTGGCTGCTGCTACCGCTGCTGGTGCACCGGGTTTCCAGCGTGCAACAAAAACATTAGTTTCACCGTCTTCGCTTTGATTACGGTTCGAGGCAAATGCCAGCGTCCGGCCGTTGGGTGAAAACATCGGAAAACCGTCGAAACCCGGCATGAACGTGATTCGCTCGAGTGACGTCCCGTCAACGTTGACCGCCCAGATATCGAACTCACGCCCCTTGGGATCACCATAGTTGGACGAGAACAAGACTCGATTGCCCGACGGAGAGAAGTACGGCGCAAAGGTGGCGGCGTTGAGGTAGGTGATCTGGCGAGCTTCCGAACCGTCAGCATTGGCGACCCACAGCTCTAGTTTGCCGGGCCGCACTAAATCCTCACCCAACAAACGCTGAAAGTCGTCGAGAGCCTCACCAACCTTGGGCCGCGAGGCCCGCCACACGATCTGCGAGCAGTCCGGCGAGAAGAAGGCGCCGCCGTCGTAGCCAGGCGTTTCGGTCAGACGCGTGACGTTGGCGCCGTCAGGATCCATGCGGTACAGCTCGAGATCGCCATCGCGAGTCGAGGTGAAAATGATCGAGCCATCCAGCGGGCAGACCGTCGCTTCGGCATCATAGACATCGTTGTCGGTGAGCGCCTTGAGATCAGAACCGTCGAGCCGGGCACTATAAATCTCATAACTCGGGTAAAGCGGCCAGACATACCCTTGGGAAAAACCTGGCTTGGGGGGACAAGCTTTATCGGTCTCGTGGGTCGAGGCGTAGAGGATACGCTCGCCATCCGGTGTGAAATAGGCACAGGTGGTACGGCCTTCACCGGTCGACACCATCTTCAGCTCACCCGGCTGGTCGGGGCGCAGACGGAAAATCTGGTCGCACTCATGGGGCGGGAACGTGGCCTGCAGAACCAGCTCCTTGCCGTCCGGCGACCAATAAGCCTCGGCGTTCTCACCGCCGAAGGTCAACTGGCGGACGTCGCCAAGATGTGTTTCGCGGTCATCATGCACCGGACTCGCCGCTGCCGCCGCGATCGGCAGCCCCAAGCACAAGGCGGTAAACAATGCGAACAAGCTACGGCTGAGCCGCGCCATGGATAGATGTGTCATCGAGCTCTCCTGAAGGTGATCAACAGCTGACTGCTTGCCTGGCAGATTGTAACGGGACGCTGTCGCTGCCGCGAGTGGGGAGACCAAGCTCTGGCTAGATCCCGACCAAGAAAGTATCGAGAGCTCGGTCGGCCTTGTAGGCTGCGCAGCAGCTCCGGAAACTCGCCGAATCTCTTGCAGTATGCCTAAATCCACTTGGTGCCAACGAATACAAGATGTGAGCAGGTGCGAAGCTCAAACACGCTCACTGCTTGCTCGCTCCACAAGACCTCCCTCCCTGAGCCGAGAACGGCATAACTGGGCGAGATCAAGCTAGCCAGGTGGCCTCCAAATATTAAATGTGACCGTCATCGCCTCGCAGGTACTCTCCAGACATGGACCTCGAATCGACCCTCGGTGAGCTAGCACCGAGACTGCTGCGTTACTGCCTCGGCCGGACCGCAAGTCCGCAGTTGGCGGAGGAGAGTGCGCAGGAAGCCCTCACCGCGTTGGTGGCGCGTTGGCGGCACCATGGTCCACCCGACTCGCCAGAAGCCTTCGTGTTTGTCATCGCTCGACGCCGACTGCAACGTCAGATCTTGCGCCAGCGCTGGCTCGAGCCACTGGAACGGGTGATGGACGGTCGCAGTCCTCGTCCCGATCCGGAGTCGTCTCTGATGGCACGTTCGGACCTACAACGTACCCTCGGTGCCCTCGATCGACTGCCAAGTCGGCTGCGCGAGGCGATGTTGTTGGTCGCTGCTGGCGAGCTCGATACCGACAGTGCCGCTGGTGTGCTCGGTATCTCGACGTCCGCTCTCAAGATGCGTGTCCATCGGGCGCGCAAACAACTCGGCAAGCTGCTGGAGGAACGCCCATGAAACCGTCCTCGGCTGATCAAGATCCCAAAGCCCATAACTCGAACGATGTCGATGCGCTGCTGCGTCGCGCGCTCGATAGCGACTCTATAACCGGTCAGCGCGCCGCCGACCGCATCGTCCGTGCTGCGCTCGACTCGACGGAACGGTCGCCAGAACGTCGTCCGGCCTGGCGTCTGGCAACTGTTGCCTTCGGTGCCGCCGCGGTCGCCGCATGGCTGGTCTTGACTCCCGCCCGCTCTCCAGGCCCAGACCTGACGGCACCACCCGTCGAGTACGCGGAACCGCGCTCCCGTTCGATCGCCCTCGAAATCACCAATGCCGACGGCCCAATCATTGTTTCGGCAGCTGCTGGCTCAAAAATTGTCCTACTACCGACCGTTCCCCTAATCGGAGGTGCCTCATGACCAAGCCTTGTGTTCGTTTCAACCGACTCGCCAGTTTGCTGTGCTGCCTCGCTCTTGGTTTGTCGTCAGCCCCGACCGTCACCGCCTCCCAACTGGATCCTGATGAGCTGATCAACCTGGAGCTCGAGCAGGCGGATCTAGTGGAGACGCTGAAGTCGTTCGCCCAAATCAGTGGCAGTTATCTCGACATCGAACCGTCGGTCCGGGGCAAGGTCACTCTCTCCCTGGAGGCTGTCAGTTGGACCGATGCCATCGACCAGATTTGCACCGAACACCAACTCAACTGCGAAATCTCGAGCGGCGAGTCCTCGGTGGTACGAGTGCGCTCGGCAGCAGCGGGGGCCGGTGCTACCTCGATCCCGGGATACGTCGAAGCGATCAGTCTGGCGCTCAAGTCCGCCGATCTTCGGCAGACCCTGCAAGCCTTCGCCGTAATCACGCAGCGTGACGTAGTGATCGACGATGGTGTCAGCGGCACAGTGACGATCAATATCGGTGCCGCCCCGTGGTCGGTGATTCTGGAGGAGATCTGCAACCTCGCGGGTTGCGAGATCGAGTGGGGCCAGACGCTCCATATCCGTTCCGTCAACCCACCAAACAAAGCTAAGCGCGCCAACCTAAGCCTTGCCGACGCATCGGTCGAAGCAGCAGCCGAGACGTTGGTTCAGATGCCGATTTTTGGATCTCTCGGGCGCCCAGAGGTCCAACTAGCCGAGGATCTCACCGGCACCGTCAGTCTCGAACTCGACGATGTCAACTGGCTCGAGGCCATGAACCAATTGTGTGAGGCTGCCGATTGTGTTTGGAAGTTGACCTATGGGGACCCCACTCGGATCGACATCAAACCGAGGGATCGGAGCCCTGAGCGTCAGGTTGAGTTGCCACATCAGCCGATGCCCTTGAACGAAGCTATCCACTTACTGGCCGACTTGCTCGGGCTTGAAGTCGACCTCCGTCAAGGCCTAGATCATCTGACTGAGGTCCGCTTTCCCAAGTCACCTGCGATCTGGCACGACGCCGCAAAAGACATCTGCAAACAAGCGGGTTGCTGGCCGGTGGTCGAGGATAAAAAAATGACGGTCAGCCCCCGGGTCAAGCCCCTCGCTGACCGCCCCACCGCCGGTGCCCCAGACCGACGGGTGGCGGTACGCTTTCAGTCACCCACCGCATCATTACCGACCGTGGGTGCGGTTCGTTTCAACTGGACGTCACCGATCCACACCTTGGAAAGTAGCGCCGTCGACAGCAGCGACCAGGATCGGTGGATGGCACGGTTGAGCTGGATCCCATTCGGTCCCGAGCAGCATTGGGTGGCACCGACGATGATCCACTGTTCTGCCAACGGCAACACCGTAGACCTGCTGGCACCATTTGCGGTGCCTCAGGACGATCCACAGAGCCGACACTGGCGTGGCTCGATGGTCGAGCTCTCGAGCCTCGACGATGAAGCCCCCATCCTGGCCAAGACCCGGCACGGCAAAGAGTGTGCGGGGACCTCGACCAAAAACTACGTCGAAGCCACGTTTCATCGAGCTGGCGGAAGGGGCACGATTTCCACCCTCGACCTGCATGCAAGGATCGGCAACTATCTGTTGGTCACCCCTCCCGGTGGCAAAAAACGACCGACACCGATGGCTGCATTGATGGCCCTTGGTCCCGATACCAGCGGCCAACAACGGGTTGCCCTGCTGCGGCCGACCGCCGACGGAGCGACCGTCGATATCGAACAGCTTGAGGTGCCACCATCTGGCATCGTCGCGGCCACCTTGAAGGCGCCGGACGGTAGCGAGTACGAGTTGGCAATGCGCTTCGTCACTAAAGAGTGACGGCAAAGAGTGACGGCGGTGCAGCTTAAAGTTCCCCCAAAATCCGGTCGAATTACAGCGAGCTTCAGATAGACGACCGAGTCCATTTAATGTTTCAACAACATATCACATCAATCGCTCGACACTATGAGGACCGCGCATGAAGCGCCGTCACTCGCACCGTCGCCAGGTGGATGGCGACGATATGCTCAACTACAGGCGCATAACCGCCCGCCATTACCACCGCCACCGGTAGCCTCAGATCACGACAGCGCCCCAACACCAGGCGATCACGTCGCTCGAGACCTCTAGCACTGAGGGCCAGGCGGCCGAGGCGATCTTCGCGGTAAGGATCAGCGCCTGCGAGATAAATCACCAATTGAGCGGTCGCAGCGGGTAGCGCCCGGTCCAACCCTGCCGCCAGCGCTGCCAGGTAGTCGTCATCACCTGTGCCGTCTTCGAGGGCAATATCGAGATCACTGTGCTGCTTCTGGAACGGAAAGTTGCGACGACCGTGAACCGACAGCGTGAAGACGCTCGGGTCGTGCTCAAAAATCGCCGCGGTACCATCTCCTTGGTGGACGTCGCAGTCGACGATCAGAATACGCTCCGCTCGGGCCTCGGCCTGCATCGCCCGGGCGGCGATCGCGGCATCGTTCAACACGCAAAAGCCGGCGCCGTGATCATAGAAGGCATGGTGAGTGCCGCCAGCCAGGTTGACCGCCACACCGCCGGCGAGCGCAGCGCGGCATGCGCCGAGAGTGCCACCTGCCGAACGTCGCGACCGCTCGACCAGTTGCGGGGACCACGGAAAGCCGATCCGAAGTTCGTCGCGCCGCGAAAGCTGTCCCGCCTTCACTCGTTCGAGATAGTCGGGGTCATGCACTCGTAATATCTCGACGTCGGTTGCTGCCGTCGGCTCCAACAACTCTGCGGACCCAAAATCTTCGGCCAACACTGCCTCACGCAGCAGACGGTACTTACTCATCGGAAAACGATGGTGCTCCGGTAGAGGAAGAACAAAATGGTCACAGTAAAAAATTTTCATGGCGTGTATTGAGGCTACCAACATACCTGCTGAGCGAAAAAGCTGTCCCTGACGCTGAGATCACCTCTGCCAGGGCGAAATTCCAGCCACCGATAGCCGCTGAAACAGTATTCTCAGATTGCACACATTTCGCGCCACTTTTCTTGCCGGCTCACGCTAGTTGAGCTGCTCGCAAATTACTGAGACATCAGGATTTCCGAATAATGACCCTGTATGTTGGGGTCTTCTTGACAGGCACAACTACATCTTGTACTGTCAACGCTGCTTCCTGTAAGGTATAGATAATGACGTATGTATGTGATGGGCCCTGTGACGGGCCGTTTTAAAGTATCCGGCTGTGAGTTGCACGCACCGCCGAGCGGAGGGTAAGAGAGCGCCTACGCCGCTGACAAGCTTGCTCCGAAAGCTGGAGGCTTCGTATGCCCAAAACCTGGTCTGTGTCTCCTCACTCATCTCTGAGCTTCGAACTTTTCTGGACCCTGGAAACATATGCCTGAGCCGTGACCTGATCCCACTATCTCGACCATCAATTGCCGTGAGTCGCCCTGTAGCCGTCAAGTTTGGAAACGCAATGTCCGAAACCAACCCCTGGAGTCGTTGGGACATCGCGAGGAGGAGTAGCTGAATGTTGGATTTGCGAGTCGTAAAACGGACGGGAGAGGTCGTCGAGTTCGACCAAGCCCGGATTCTCAATGCCGTCCGAAAAGCCGTGCGTGCCTCAGGGCATACCGTGCCTACTGGCACAATTGCCCGTCTAGTGGAGCAGATCCATCAGGAGATCCAACAACGTTTTATCGAGTTCTACCCCAATGTGGAGAACATCCAAGACATTGTCGAGAAACATCTGGTGCGCGGCCAGCATTACGAAATCGCCAAGAGCTACATTCTCTATCGCGCCGAGCGCCATCAAGTGCGCGACGAAGCGGCCCGACACGCGATCGAAAGCGCCAAGCTCGGCAAACTGACGGTCACCAAACGCGACGGTCGAACCCAGCTTCTCAACGTCAAGAAAATTGACGAGACCTTGCGCCGCACCGCCAACGGCCTGGGAGAAGACATCGATTTCGACATCATCGTGCGCGAAGTCGTCAAGAACGTCTACGACGAGGTCGACACCGTCGATCTCGACCGCGCCCTGGTGCTCGCCGCTGCCGCGTTCATCGAACGCGACCCGGCGTACAGTTATCTATCAGCTCGCCTGCTGCTGCAACGCATTTCCAAAGCCGTTATCGGACGCTCGATCAACGACACAGAGCGCGACGATGTCTACCGTCAAACGTTTGCCGACGGTATCCGCGCCAGTCTCGAACGTGGCCACCTCGATCAGCGTCTAGCCAAACTCGATCTCGAGCGTTTGGCAGCCGCCCTGCGTCCAGAGCGTGATCTCGAACTGCAGTACCTCGGCCTGCAAACTCTCTACGAGCGTTACTTTTTGCGTCACAAAGACAAATGTGTCGAGTTGCCCCAAGCTTTTTGGATGCGCGTTGCGATGGGCTTGGCGATGGAAGAGGAACAGCCCGAGGACTGGGCGATCGAGTTCTACGAGTTGATGTCACGGCTGCATTACATCCCCTCGACACCGACGCTCTTCCATTCCGGCACCTCCAGTCCGCAATTGTCGTCGTGTTATCTCACCACCCTCGACGACGATCTGCAGCACATCTTCAAATGCCTCGGCGACAACTCGCAGCTCTCCAAGTGGTCGGGCGGCATCGGCAACGATTGGTCGAATATCCGCGCCACTGGCTCACCGATCAAGAGCACCAAGGTCGAGAGCCAAGGGGTCATACCCTTCCTCAAGATCGCCAACGATGTCACCAACGCCATCAACCGGTCGGGCAAGCGCCGCGGCGCCACCTGTGCCTACCTGGAAACCTGGCACTACGACATCTTCGATTTCCTCGACCTACGTAAGAACACCGGGGACGAGCGGCGGCGTACCCACGACATGAACACCGCCAACTGGATCCCCGATCTGTTCATGAAGCGGGTAATCGCCGACGGCGAGTGGACGCTGTTTTCGCCCGACGAAGTGGCGGATCTGCATCACATTTATGGCCGGCAATTCGAAGAGCGTTACGAGCATTACGAAGCGAAAGCGCGGCGCGGCGAAATGCAGCTCTCCAAGATCGTGCCGGCCAAATCCCTGTGGCGCAAGATGCTGACCATGCTGTTCGAGACCGGGCACCCCTGGGTGACGTTCAAGGACGCTTGCAACATCCGCTCGCCACAAGATCACATCGGCGTGATCCACAGCTCGAACCTGTGCACCGAGATCACCCTCAACACCTCAGCCGATGAAACTGCGGTCTGTAATCTCGGCTCGGTTAATCTCGCCCGTCACATCGAAAACGGCAAAGTCGATGAACAACGGTTGGCACGCACCGTCCGCACTGCGATCCGGGCCCTCGACAACGTCATCAACATCAACTTCTACCCCACTCCTGAGGCTCGCAACTCGAACCTCAAACATCGTCCCATTGGGCTAGGCTTGATGGGCTTCCAAGATGCGTTGCTGAATCTCAACGTGCCCTTCGAGTCCGATCGGGCGCTCGAGCTTGCTGATCGCATCCAGGAGATGATCTCGTTCAACGCCATCCTGGCATCGTCCGAGCTCGCCAAGGAACGTGGCAGCTACGAGTCCTACCCGGGGTCGAAGTGGGATCGGGGTATCTTCCCCCTCGACACCCTCGATCTGCTGGAGAAGGAACGTGGGGTGCCGGTGGAGGTCTCTCGTTCACAACGTCTCGATTGGCAGCCGGTCTATGCCCATGTCCGCGAACATGGCATGCGCAACTCCAACACCATGGCGATCGCGCCGACCGCCACCATCGCCAACATTGCCGGTGCGTTCCCTTGCGCCGAGCCGCTTTACAAGAACATCTACGTCAAGGCCAACATTTCCGGCGAGTTCACCATCGTCAACCACTACCTGATCAAAGAACTCAAATCGCTCGATCTATGGAACGACGAAATGCTCGACCAACTCAAATACTACGACGGCAAGGTGTCGACGATCGCCGGGATTCCGGAAGAGATCAAGCCCAAGTATCGCGAGGCCTTCGAGGTGGATCCGATCTGGGCTTTGAAGCTGGCCGCGGCGCGCGGCAAGTGGATCGACCAGAGTCAGTCCCACAATGTCTTCATGCAAGGCACCTCAGGTAAACAATTGGCTTCTATTTATATCGAAGCCTGGAAGATGGGACTCAAGACCACCTATTACCTGCGGACCCTAGCCGCCACCCAGATAGAGAAGTCGACCCTCGACGCCGCCAAATTCGGCTACACCCAGAATCGCGAATATGTGCCGATGGCTGCAGCCGGCACCAACGCTGCTCGTGCGGTCGGCGCCAACGCTGCGGTTACCGACGTAGCCGGACCTGTCAGTACCGGCTCAGTCGGTGCCAGACCTGTCCTGGTTGAGGCTGCCAGTCAACCCACAAGCCAACTCGAAGCTCCGACCGCCGAGCCCGGCCTGTGCCGAATCGACGACCCAGACTGCGAATCCTGCCAATAAACTCAGAGCGCCGCGCTATCCGAGCCCTCGAGCAAAACTCTCGCGGATTTCGGTACCGACGGAGGACGCCGATGTCGATCATCAACAACACCAAGACAGACCCCAACAAGATCCTGCCGATGCGGTACCAGTGGGCACGCGACCACTACAAAAACGGCGTCAACAACAACTGGACTCCGGAAGAGATCTCGATGCAGAAGGACGTCGAGCAGTGGAAATCGGATCGCACCATCAACGCCACCGAGCGTCGGTTGATCCTGTGGAACCTCGGTTTCTTCTCCACTGCCGAGTCGTTGACCGCCAACAACATCGTGCTCGCGGTCTACAACCACGTCACCAACCCCGAAGCGCGCCAGTACCTGTTGCGCCAAGCCTACGAAGAAGCGGTTCACACCGATACCTTCATCTACTGCTGCGACACTCTTGGGCTAGATCCCGACGAGATCTACAACATGTACGAGACCATCCCCTCGATCAAAGCGAAGGATGATTTTGTCGTCAAGATCACGCAGACGGTCTTCGATCCCAACTTCAAGACTGACGGCACCAAGAACACCCAGCTCTTCGTGCGCGACCTCATCGGGTTCTACGTCATCATGGAAGGCATCTTCTTCTATGCCGGCTTCGCGATGATGCTGGCGCTCAAACGGCAGAACAAGATGGTTGGCATCGGCGAGCAGTTCGAATACATCATGCGTGACGAGTCGATCCATCTCGCCTTCGGCTGCGACCTGATCAACACCATCAAGGTCGAGTTCCCCGAGATCTGGACCGAGGAATTCCGCAATGAGATCGAAGATCTCATCGATCAGGCCGTTGCCCACGAGCAGAACTACGCCTACGACGCCTGCCCCGATGGCCTACTCGGCATCAACGCTGACCAGTTTGCTGAGTACGTCGAGTACATCGCCGACCGGCGCCTCTCGCGTCTCGGCCTCAAGAAGCGCTACAACCGTGACAATCCTTTTCCCTGGATGTCTCAGTCGACGGATCTGTCGAAGGAAAAGAACTTCTTCGAGACTCGGGTGACGGAGTATCAGATCGGAGCCTCGCTGGACTGGGACTAGCAGGCCGTCTCAGGCTTGGTTGGTAACTCTGATAGAGGGCGCACGTCTGTGCGCCCTTTCTGTAGGTGCCGCGTTTGGCCGCCAACACCGACGAGGATGTTGTCGCGGCCAGCGCTAAGGAGTCGCAGCCGCACGGCATCAGCGTGAGGTGTCAAAGACGGGTGGCAGCTAGCCCGCCGGTCACTGCATCAAGGCTTTATGTACAGTCTCATGGTAACATCTGCCTGGCAACTCACCTCGCCGCCCGCATCAACCTGTCATCGAGCCGCCCGGTTCCCTTGCGTCGAGCCGCCCGGCCCTATTCCTCCAGAGGTTCACCTTGCCTGTCGAGACCCAAACGCCCGAGACCGCTGCCGCGCGAGTGTTGTCCTTCCCCGATGAGCCGGTCGCCAGGGCCTCCTGCCGCGGTACGACCCTGACCGCTGCTATGCGGCTGCGCGCCGCGGAGAAGCCCGAGGCGACCCATCTGATCCTGCCGCAGGACGACGCGGAGGCTGAGATCCTGACCTTTGCCGGCTTACTCGACGGAGCCCAAGCCATCGCCGCCGGTCTGCGGTCGCGCGGCGTTGAGAAGGGCCAGACGGTGGCTCTGATGCTGACCACCGGTAAAGATTTCTTCTTCAGCCTCGCTGGCGTCCTGGAAGTCGGCGCCGTGCCGGTGCCGATTTATCCGCCGGTACGGGTGGATCAGCTGGAGGAGTACGCCGAGCGTCAGGTTACGATCTTGCGTAACGCGGCGGTTACAGCGCTGATTACCGAACAGCAGATGACCTCGCTGGCGCGACTTCTCGGTCCCAAAGTCGAGAGCCTAGAGACCATCGCCACCGCTGCCACCCTGGTGGCGGAGGGGCGCAGCAATTCGGCCGGATTCATCGGCACAGCTACCGTTGAGCAAGAGCTCGACGACCAGGATCTGGGGCTGATCCAATATACCTCGGGCAGCACCGGCGATCCCAAGGGCGTTACCCTAACCCACGCCAACCTGATCGCCAACATCCATGCTATTGGCGAGGCTGTCCAGGTTCGCCGCGAGGACGTTGTGATCAGCTGGCTGCCGCTTTATCACGACATGGGCCTGATCGGTTGCTGGCTCTTTGCCCTGTGCCACGGCCTCGAGATGGTTTGTTTCTCGCCACTCGATTTCCTGCGCCGGCCGAAGCGTTGGTTGGAGGCGATGGGGACTTACCGCGGTAGCCTGTCGCCGGCCCCCAACTTCGCTTACGAGCTCTGCCTACGCCGCATCCGTGACCGCGATCTCGCCGACTTGGACCTGTCGTCCTGGCGCATGGCGCTGAACGGCGCCGAGCCGATCAATCCCGAGACGATTCGTCGCTTCTGCGAGCGTTTCGCGGCCTGTGGCTTCCGGCCGGAGGCGATGAAACCGGTTTACGGTCTGGCGGAGAACGCTGTGGCGGTGACGTTCCCGCCGCGTGCCGAGCCACTCCGGATCGACCGGATCGAGCGCGAGGCCTTCCAGCTCAACGGTCGAGCGATCCCGGCAGAGGAGGCGAAAGACGCCGAAGCGGCGAGTGAGCACCTGCAGTTTGTTGCCGTCGGCCGCGCCGTCGCCAACCACGAGATTCGGCTGGTGGACGACAACGATGTGCCAGTGGACGAACGGGTGGAGGGACACATCCAGTTCCGCGGTCCCTCGGCAACACCGGGCTACTACCTCAACCCGCAAGCCACCGCCGCGATCCGCACCGCCGACGGCTGGACCCGCACCGGTGACCGCGGCTATCTCGCCGACGGTGATCTGTTTATTTCCGGCCGGGTGAAAGATCTGATCATCAAGGCAGGACGTAACATCGACCCGGCTGAGGTCGAGATTGCGGCGGCGGGCGTCGACGGGATTCGCCGCGGTTGCGTTGCCGCCTTCGGCGTCGCCAACCCGAGGACCGGCAGCGAAAGTCTGGTGGTGATCGCCGAGACCCGCAAGGCGGATCCCGGGGAGCGGCAGCGAATGGCCGCCGAGGTCAAGCAGCGGGTTCGATCGGTGGTCAAATCGTCTCCCGACATCGTCGAATGCGTGCCGCCCCACTGTGTCCCCAAGACGCCGAGCGGCAAGCTACGCCGCGCCGAATGCCGGAAGCGCTATTTGAACGGCAAGCTGACCCCGCGCAAGCGGCCGGTGTGGATGCAGTTGCTGCGGCTCGGGGCTGCCGCTTCGGGGGCCTACACGTTGTCGCTGCTGTGGCGGTTGCGGTCGCGAGGGAAGTAGCCCGGGGCGATCGAAGCCTCGATCAGGGTCTGAATTATCAAGTTTGAACAGCAGCCTACATGGCTGCCGCTGATGTTTTTTGGATTCGCATGCTTGGCCTGCCCGCCCGGATACAAAACCGCGCGCCGAACTTTTCGGCCCGGGTCCCGCCGAACTTTTCGGCCCAGGTCCCGCCGAACTTTTCGGCCCGGCATTCCGTTATCGAGGACGGAGGTGATCAAAATGATCATGGCAGACGTCCTCAAGATTTTTTTGTTGGTCGTAGGGACCCAAGTTGTCGTCACTAGTTATTGGCTGGCGGCTGAGTCTCTGTACCCGAAACTCGTTGCTGCAGCCCACGATCGTTACACTCAGCAGCCGCTGCGCATCACCCTACTCGGGGCCTTGGTGGGAATCCCCGTCTTTGGCTTTGGAGTGAGCCTGTTCCAGATGGGCAGCCCGGCAGCCAAAGTGCTTGGCTTTGCCCTGGCTTCGATCGCCGCCCTAGGTAGCCTGTTGGGCTCAGCGGGACTGTGTCGCCGGATCGGCTCTGGCTTACTGTCCCCCAACGATACGACGCAACCGTGGCGCCGCGTGTTACGCGGCGGGATAGTGCTCGCGATGATGTGCCTGCTGCCGTTTCTCGGCTGGTTTCTGATCTTGCCACTGACCTTGATCAGCGGCGGCGGCGCCATCCTCAGCGCGCTCTTCGCCCGCCATCGTAATCGCCAGGCACCCACTTCCGGGGCACACCCGGTGGTCACACCCTAACGAGTCGAGACCATGAGCGACCGTATCGCGCTCTCCCGGAGGCAGTTTCTGTCAGCTGGCGGATTGCTGGTGGGCTCGGTCCTCGGCAGCGGACAACTCGACGCGAGCCTGTTCCAGATGCCATGGAGCCGCCCGGCGTCACCAACCGGGCCGTTCATCGTGTCTTCGATGGCTGTCATCGACCCGATTCGGCACGCCCTCAATCGCTTGTCCTTTGGCCCCAGGCCCGAAGACTACGGTGCCGTCTATCGGCTGGCACGTGACCCCAACGAAGCGGTTCGACGCTACGTCGAGCAGCAGCTTTATCCCGAACGGATCGACGACCCACTCGCCAACTGGGCAGTACGACGGCTCGAGAGCCTCGATGATTCGCCTGGCCTGTTGTTCGAATTCAAGCCAGCAGTGTTGCTCGAGGAGCTCACTCGCGGCACCCTGCTGCGGGCAGTCTACAGCCGCCGCCAGCTCTACGAAGTGATGGTCCACTTCTGGTCTGATCACTTCAACATCGACGCCTCAAAAGGCGACTGCAAGTGGCTCAAGCCAGCCGACGATCGCGAGGTGGTGCGACGCCACGCGCTGGGCAACTTCGCCGACTTACTGCGTGCCTCGGCCCTATCGCCAGCGATGTTGTGGTACCTCGACGGCCGAGTAAACCGCAAATCGTCCGACGACGAGCAGCCCAACGAAAACTACGCCCGCGAGTTGCTAGAGCTCCACACCCTGGGTGTCCACGGCGGCTACACCCAACGCGACGTGATGGAGATCGCCCGCTGCCTCACCGGCTGGACGGTACGCTCGGAGGAGCTCTTCGGCAAAGGCAAGGTCGAGTTCAAACCCCACCGGCACGACGACGGTGCCAAGGTTGTCTTAGGACAAAACATCCCGGCTGGCGGCGGCGCCAGCGATCTCGACCGAGTGCTGGACATCGTCGCTCATCACCCATCGACCGCCCGCCACCTGGCAACCAAACTCTGCCGGCGCTTCATCGGCCAGAAACCCGACGATGCCACTGTCGAATCGGTTGCCAACGCATTCACTGCCAGTGGCGGCGAGATCCGCGAGACGCTGCGAGTACTGATTACCAGCCTGGCTTTCCGAGCCTCGGCGGGACAAAAAATCAAGCGCCCCTTCCGCTATCTAGTGTCCGCCTTGCGTGCCACCGGCGCCGACACTGACGGTGGCGAGAAGCTCCAGAGTTTTTTGCTCAGTATGGGCCACGCCCCGTTCCAATACCCCACCCCCGACGGCTACACCGACGACACGTCGCCATGGCTCGGCACCCTGCTGTGGCGCTGGAACCTCGCCGTCGCCCTCGCCGACGGGCGCCTGCCCGGCACGTCGATCGAGCTGGCGCGGCTCAGCCAAGACCTGGGCGACGAGGGCGGCTTGGAGGCTCATTTGCTCGGTCGCCTGCCACGTCCCAGTGACACCGTCAACGGCGGCAACCCGACGATGAACCTGGCGTTGCATCTCGCCTCGCCAACGTTCCAACGGCATTGATGAAAGGCCCTCTCCGATGACGATCCAAGCCACCTATGACGGCAACGGCGACCGACCGGACAGCCTGGTTGTGGTCTTCTTACGCGGCGCCGCTGACGGCCTCCAACTGGTGCCACCAACCGGAGACGACGACTACTACCGCGCTCGCCCGACCCTCGGGGTGCGTCGCGACCAAACCCTCGCTCTCGACGACATGTTTGGTCTCCACCCTACCCTCGCTGGCTTGAAACCCGCCTTCGACGACGGCGAACTGGCGATCGTTCACGCCGCCGGCTCGGAAGACTCCAGCCGCTCCCATTTCGACGCCCAGGACTTGATGGAGCACGGCGGCATCGCCGCCGGTGGTTGGCTCGGCCGTTTCTTGCGTTACCGTCCACAGCCCGCCAATGGTGCCCTGTCAGCGATCGCGGTTGGCAAGGCGATGCCCGAATGTCTACGCGGCGCCCCAAGTGCCACTGTTATGCAGACCATCGAAGACTTCACCCTCGGCGCCGGGTCCGATGTTTACCTCTCCGAGCTCGCTCGCCTCTATGGCAGCGAAGGCGGCGACCTCGGCCGCGCCGCCCATGACACCTTACAAGCGATGCATCGCATCGAAACCCTACGCACCGAGTCTTACCAACCGGCAGGAGGCGCCGATTACCCTCGCGGCGACTTCGGTGATGGCCTGATGCAACTCGCCCGACTGATCAAAGCCCAAGTGGGACTCGAAGCCGCCTCCATCGACCTCGGCGGCTGGGACTCCCATCTCGCCCAAGACACCCTGCTCGATCCTCTGATGGGCCGCCTAGCCCAAGGCCTCGACGCCTTCCGCCGCGACCTCGGCTCAGCGATGGCGACCACCAGTGTCGTGGTGATGACCGAATTCGGACGTCGGGTGCAAGAGAACGCCTCCCTCGGTACCGACCACGGCCGCGGCAGCGTCATGTTTGTGATGGGCGGAGGCGTCCAAGGCGGCCGGGTGGTCGGCAACTGGCCTGGACTCGAAGCCTCCACCCTCGATGGCCCCGGTGACCTGCGCGTAGTCCATAACTACCGCAACGTCCTGGCGCCAGTGCTCCAGCGTCACGGTGCGGGAGAGGATCTAAGCCGCATTTTCCCGGCTTTTGCAGTCACACCAATGGCACTGTATTGATGTGGGACTGTATTGATCTGGGAGGCCGATGACGTGCCGGACTTCACAACCTACTCAGCGCCGCGACGGATCGCTTCGGGTACACGTTCCAAGTCGTGCTCTTTCAGCTCGAAGCTCCATTCCAACGGAATTGTCGTCGGTAGATAACATTTGATCGCGTCACATGCCTGGTATTTGAAACTGCCAGTCAAGCTGAGGGAGGTCTGTCCCACGAGCTCATCGGGTAACTGCCGACCGCCGAGCAAGCGGACGTCACGCAGAACGCGGTGACACATTTTTTGCACCACCTTGCAGTGGTCTCGGTAACCGACCTCCCTGCCGGAACAAACTGCTTTGGTGTAACCTGCATAGATCGTTAGTCGAAACCCGCAGGCCCACGGAGGAATTATGGGACACCCTACGACAAGACAACTTCTGGCGGCACTGATCGTCAGCTTCAGCTTGGCAGCTTGCGGCACCACCACCACCGACGCTGACGAGCCGCCATCAGCTCAGGCCATCGCCGATGGCGAGCTGGCACAAGCCACCTTTGCCGGCGGCTGCTTCTGGTGCATGGAGCCGCCCTTCGACAAACTCGATGGTGTGGTCTCCACGATCTCCGGCTACACCGCCGGTGAACAGAAGAATCCCACCTATCAACAAGTCTCTCGGGGTGCTACCGGCCACACCGAAGCGGTCCAGATCACCTACGATCCCAACAAGATCAGCTTCACCGAACTGCTCGACGTATTCTGGCGCAACATCGATCCGCTGGCGAAAGATCGTCAGTTCTGTGACGGTGGCACTCAATATCGCACCGGAATCTACGCGCACGACGCCACACAGCTCGAACTCGCCGAGGTCAGCAAGAAAGCTCTAGACGACTCCGGTCGCTTCGATCAGCCGGTGGTCACCGAGATCGAACCGCTGGATACGTTCTACCCCGCTGAGGACTATCACCAGGATTATTACAAGAAGAATCCGGTGCGCTATAAAACCTATCGCGTTGGCTGCGGCCGTGATCGGCGTCTAGAACAGCTGTGGGGCGACGACTAACGGATCGCCTAACGCAACTTCTTTTTGTCCACCGGGCTACACAGCCCGCCGGTAAGGGTTACCGCCACCAATGCCACTTTGGGGTTCTTCTTCAGGAACAGGTTCTGGGCAGACTTACAGGCTCCCGGCGAGCCGTTGATCAGCGACCACAGGGTGGCGAGGCGGAATCCGTAACGCACGGCGTGTGCCTTGATGGCGAGGAATTGTAACTTCTTCTTGCGCTTCTTCCGCCAACCGTCGACCGCGGTTTTGAGAGTCAGCTTGAAATCTCCCGGGAAAATCGTGCCGCGCGAACCCCGACGTAGCTCAGTCGGGTACTTGGACGGGTTGAGTAACAGCAAGATGTCCGGACGCGACACCCGCACGCCAGCAGGCCGACCCGTAGCTGGGTTGAAGGTGCCGAGCTCCGGACACGAAACGCCATCAGTGCGCGGTCTGCCGTTACCGTCCATCCAGGGCTCGAACCACATTCGGATGTAGACCGGATCCGGGGCGACGTTGCAAATCGCCCGTGATAGCGAGGCCTCGAAGATCTTTCCAGCCTCGGCGCGGTCGAACCCCAGGAGATCCATCGCCTGGAACAGATACCCATCGAGGCCCAGCGTCCTGATGGTGCCGTTGATCAGTAGTTCGATACCGCGCGAGCGCGCTTCGCGAACCAGCTCCCTGACCATTTGGCGGGCGAAGTTGGCTTGGATTCGCCCCAGGTTCGATTGGATGGCGGCCATCACGTTGGTCTCGCTGATCGAGAACAGACCGGTCGGGTCCTTGAACAACAGCGGATTGTTGCCAGCGAAGACGTAAGGATGGGACAACTCCGGGGCTTCCAGATCGAACTCGGCGGCATCTCGACTCAGGAAGCGGCCGGTAGCGGGATCATACTCACGAGCCCTCAGGTGGTAGAGGCCAGTGGCTTCCTCGAACCACTCACCGTGAAAACGAAAGTCACCGCCGGCAGCGCTCGCCACCCCGGCCGCCGGCCCCGATTCCGAGCGCAGGTTGCCAAAGCCGTCGTAGCGACGCAGGGCCAGTGCCTGGCCGGTTGCATCGGCGAGGGCACTCACCGAGCCGAGCGCGTCGCTCAAATAGTAGACTGGCGTGCCAGCATCGAAACGCAGCAGGGGCGCGCCGCCGGCATAAACCCACCCCGCCACCAGCCCACCCTGAGCGTCGGTGACCAAATGTGGCTGATCGAGGCCACCACGCTCCGTCGGCGCGCGCAGAAACCGCTGGGCGGTGCTGGTCTCAACAGCAATCCGTCGGCCGCGAGCGTCATAACGGTAACGCGCCAAGCTTTGGCCGTCCTCGGTGACGGTCAGTAGGCGATCCATGAAATCGTAGCTGTAGTCCCGCGTCACGCCGCCAGCCCGTACCTGGGTCACCCGGCCATCTGGATCCACCACCAGATCTTTGGCCGTCGTGCCACGGGTGACCGATGTCAACCGATGACCGTTACCGTAGGCATACACGTCCGTACCCGCGCCTTCGGTGCGAGTCAGCCGATTGCCCGCCTTGTCGTAGGTGATGCTAACCGTCTCGACGAGGACACCGGCGGGTGAGAAGATGCGTTCCTCCTCCAACCGCAGCGCCAAATCGTAGCCGAATTCAACCGCGCTGCCGTCTTCGTAGACGATCCGCTCCGGCTCACCGCTCAGCCGGCGGGTATATTCAGACGAAGTGATCACCGAGCTGTCGGGCGCACGATGAGTAACCTTGCGCACCCGGTCTCGGAGATCGTACTCCCAAGAGGTTTCGACGCCGTTCGGAAGCCGCCGGGTGATCGGGCGATTGACCTCGTCGTAGCCGATGGTGGTAAGTCCACCGAGCGGATCGAGCACGGAAGTCAGGTTGTCGACCCCGTCATAACCATAAACCGTGCGATAGGACGTCACACTACCGTTGGCCACGACTTCGATCGAGGTCACCAGCCCGCGCGGGTCACGGCCATAGGTGATGGTGTCACCCGCCGGCAGCTCGATACGTTCGAGATACCCGTTGGACGGACCGGTGACGAAGCGGGTGGTGCCTTCGGCATTGGTGGCCGACTCGATGACGCCGAAGCCCTCCCAGGCGAACGTCTCGAGTTCACCATCCGACGAGCTGCGGGACGTCACATTGCCGTCGCCATCATAATCAAGTGCGACCCGACGCCCAGACGGCACAACATGCTCGACAACCTCGAAACCCTCCGGTTCGTATCGCAGCTCTTCGACGCCGCTATCTTCCCGGGTGATGAAGCGTAGTCGTTCTCGGTCGTCGAAAGTCTGGCTCAGCGTACGGCCAGATGGATCGCGGACATCTTTCAGAAAGTCTTGATCATAGGTGTAGGTATATGCCTCACCAGCCAGATCGGTCACCGACGTCAGATTCATGACGGCGTCATAGCCGAACGATCGCACCCGACCGGCCTCGTCGGTGAAGGTCGCCGGATACTCGTTGCCATCAACCAGGGGGTTCGACAACGCGTAAGTCCAAGCACGCTCGGAGAGATCGGGGAAAACCACTCTGGCGAGCAGGCCCTGAGGGGTGACCTCAACCGTTGTCACCCGGTTCAACGGGTCGGTAGTGCGGGTTGTGGTCGGAGTGTAGTCGTAGCGCCAGGTGTGATTCCTGGGATCGATCATCGAGCGCATATCACCGCTTGCCCAATAGTCGAACTGCCACTGATCGCCGTTCTCGCGACGCTCACGGATCTGGTTGGCGGCATCGTAGACCAGCTCCACCGTATCGCCGCTGGTGCTGGTGATGCGCTGGATGCGACCAGCGGCATCGATCTCACGGATGTAACCTTCGAAGCGATCGGAAATCCCGACCGGTCGACCCGCCGGGTCATAAGAGATCGCCACCGGGTCGTCATTGGAGGTCACGGTCTGCACCTTGCCGACCGCGTCACGTCGATTGTCGAACAGCACTCGGTCATCCGACCGCCAAGTGGCGAGGGCGGAAGAGAAGTCGAGATCGAAGGTCTGGACTTCATCCCCGGGGCGACTGATCACCACCTGGCGCGGGTTGTCGTAGTCGTAGTTGTAGGTGACGCTTCCATCGTCGAAACGGGTGGTGCGGCCGGAGGCGTCGTAGTCGGCGATCATCACCGAGGTCTGATCCTCGATTCGGCGCGGGCTGTCGTAGGCATCAAAATCGCTGTAGCTAGTGGTACTGAAGGGGTTGGTCTCCGAGGTGATACGACCTTGTGTATCGCGACCGAGGTCCACCAAGGTGCCTTCGATGTCGTCGAAACCAACCACATTGCCCTTGGCATCACGCTGCCAGTCGAACCGGCCACCGCCGGGAAATTGTAGGAAGGTCGGCTGACCAAATCCGTCGTAGCCAAAGCGAGTGGTGAAGTCGTCCGGATCCTGCCCCACCTCGTGCGGTCGGGTGATCGCCACCAATCGGTCTCCTTGCCAGGTCAGGATGGTCTCGCGATCGAGCTGATCGACGGAACGGATCTGACGACCGCGCTCGTCGTACTCGAACGTTTGGGCATGGCCGAGAGCATTCTCGATGCTGAGCACTCGACCGCGACTGTCATAGGTGAAGATCGTCTTGACGCCGGTAGCGTCGATGATGGTCTCGGTATTGCCATCGAGATCGTGGATCGCCTGGTGACAGGAGTCCCCCTCGCCGCAGGCCTCGATCAACCGCCCGTCGTCATCGTACTCGGCGGCTAGGATGCGGGTGCCGTCGGGCTTAATGATCTCGTGCAGGAAGTGATCGCCAAGATAGGTGAATCCGAAGGTGTTACCTTCCTCATTGGTGAAGCTCACCAGATCGCCGTTGGCATCGTAATCGTAGGTCAATACCTCTCCGCCGGTGCCGGTAATCCGGGTGATGCGATCCTGAGCGTCGCGATCGAAGGAGACCTCTGGACCGTTGGAATGGACAATGCTGTCGGGTGAGAACGTGATCTCGCGACCGTTGGGCTCGGCGATGCGAGTCAGCCCAACATCCTGGTCGACGTCGAGCACTGTACCGTCGCGCATCGACAGCTGGTAGGCATTGGGATCGAATGGCAGAACTGTGTCGAGACTGAACAGCTGAATAGGCCCGGGAAAGCTGCCGACCACCAACAGCTGCTGACTGCGAAAGCCGAGCGGATCGAGACTCCCGGAGGCAGTGGTTGGTCCCGACAACAACTCGTAACTGACATCGACAGCAAGCTGCGGGATAAACGGCTGACATCGCGGCTCGATGTTCAAACGGTAGCGGAAGAGCTCACCGGACGGAAACGTCACTGCCACGATGCGCGGCAGATCGGACTCGATGCAATAAATCGGAATCGTCGGCGTACCTTCACGCACGCCTCGCCATCCGTCACCAGCAATCAGGTTCTCTTGCACCGTCACATCCGACAGCGACAGCCGCCAGCCGTGTCCGAAGTCGCTGGATCGACGATCTCGGCTGTCGTAGGAGCGGAAGACCTTGATCGGCAAATGCGTGAACTGCACCTCGAGATCGAGAAAGTCCAACCTGACGTGACCGATCTTGAGACCACCTTCGACGACGAATACGGTCGAGGTTGAGGTCGAGAAGCCCTGAAAATCCGTCGCGGAGAGCTGTACCTCGTAGAGGCCGTTGAGCAACAAGGTCGGATCGAAACGATCGAGCACATCAGCCTCCACCGGCGTGTCGCTGGTGGCGAAGACGGTGAACGGGCCGCCCTCACCCTGCACCCGATAGCCGAGCTGCCAACGGTCGAGCAGGTCGCTGCGCACTGAACCCAGAATGTCGGTCGGGGCGGTCACCGTTGCGCCGTATTCCGGGCTGAGGATCTCGACGTCCGGTGGCGGGCCAACATTGCGCATCACCAGGGTGGTGTCCTCGGTGGCATACACCCAATAGCCTCTCGCCCGCTCCATCCGCTGCAACGTGTTGGCCCACTGTGGCGCATCAACATCGAAGACCCGCCAGGGTTCGGGCGAGCTCCCGACGGTGGCGACGGGGTCGAACCCGTAGACCCGCAGAAACTTGCCCGCAATCGACGACAGAGCAGCCAGCACGGGGCGATCTTGCGCCAGTGGATAGCCGATCAGGTTCCACCCGGCACACAGTTGGATGGCAGTTTCCGCCGGTTCGCTACCGGAGACCGCCAACGGGTCAGGATCGCCCGCCTTCAGCCAGAAACCGATCCGGTGATCGATAGCGTCGAGATCACTCGCCGCCAGGTCCGTCGGATCGAAGACTTTCCAGGGAGCGACCGCATCACAATTGTCGTAGGCATACGCCAACTCGAAATTGCTGGCAACCGTCGTCAGCAGCACTGCCGGGTCAATACTGTCGGGCTCGTCGGGTACCGAGAGCAGGTGCCATGGTGTGCCGGAGCCCGGCGTCAAGGCGGCCAGGCCGGATACGGAAGCCGGCAGTCGTGGTACTGGCGGTACTACTTGGCGACTCTCAGCTGGCGCGACGCTCGTTGGAGACGTCTCATTCTGAGCCATCAGCGGTGCCGTCATCGCAGCACTTACCAGCAGCAGACTGTAAAGGGTCAACCGAACCATGAAGGCCGCCCGTAGGCGCCGGGGCAAGGTAACACTTCGCATGTGGGTCATCCGCCCTTTCGAGCAACACGAAGTTGCCCTCGGTGCTCCAGTCGGGCTCCAGGTCACCGCCGAAAGCTCCGGCGAAGAAGACGCCTGCCAGCTTGCCCGACACTTCGATCCCGGTCTGGTGTTGAATCGCACCACCGTGCCAGGCTCGAGATCGAGAGGTACGCGCTTGGGACCACGATGTCGAAAGACACGATGACCTGTCACTAAAAGACCCATCACCGATAGATTGCGGCTTCGCATGATAATCGGACCTCCCTTCACGGCTAGCAAAAGCGCGCCCGTGAGCGCGCCACACGTGGTTTGGCCGCTCGCGCATCACTTGCAAAATGTTTGGAAATCACCGTTGCGCTGTTGGGTGAGCTGCGCAACCATCTCTGGATCAGGGCGAAAGGCCATCGTGGCGTCAGTCTACCGTGTCCGCTTCACCTATCACATCGCGATCTCTTTCATAGGACTCACCAGCACATCGCCGACACGCCAGGATTCACCCTGATGCCTACCTCACAACATCCGTGGAAAGAGATCGACGAAGCACTTGATCGTCTCTTGGAGGAACCGGAGGACGTTCGTCGAGACCGCTTACAGGCGATCGAGAGCGACCGACCGGCTCTGGCGCGGGAGTTGCGCGGTCTGCTACAAGGCGTCGACGCGCCGGACGGTATTTTCTCGCGTTCGGTTCCCGAGGCCGCCCCCCAGTTATTCGACCAAGCGAGCGCACCGTGGCATCTCGATCCGTTCACAGTGGGTGACCGCGTGGGACCGTACCGCATCGGTGAGACCTTGGGACGCGGTGGTATGGGGGTGGTGTTTGCTGCTGAGCGAGCCGATGGTCAGTTCGACCAGGCTGTCGCGATCAAGGTTATGCAGGGTGGCCTTCGCGACGAAGACCACCGCCGTCGGTTCCTCGCTGAACGGCAACTGCTAGCCAGTTTCAACCACCCCCGGATCGCAAGGTTGTTCGATGGCGGTTTGACCGAGAACGGTGCCCCCTACCTGGTAATGGAGCAAGTACACGGTGAGCCCATCGACCGCCACTGTGTGGCCCGATCCCTATCGCTTGCCGCCCGCATCGAGCTTTTTCTGCAAGTCTGCGATGCGGTGAGCTACGCCCACTCGCGCTTCGTCATCCACCGGGACCTCAAACCCGCCAACATCCTAGTCGACGAACATGGCGAGACTAAGCTACTCGACTTCGGCGTCGCTGAGCTGCGCGCATCTGTCGGCGAACAATCGGTGGCCGACGAACCGATGCTGATGACCCTGGAATATTGCGCGCCCGAGCAGCTGGAGGAGGGCCAGCTATCAGCCGGTTCCGACATCTACAGCCTGGGAGTGGTGCTCTACGAGCTGCTGACGGATCACCGACCGTACTCGCTAGAAGGCCGATCCATCGTCGAACTCCGGCGGATTATCTGTAAGGTCGAGCCGGCGGCCCCGAGCGGTGTAGCAACAACAACGTGGTCCCATCAGCTGCGCGGCGATCTCGACGCCATCATCCTCAAGACGCTGCGCAAACGCCCAGAGGATCGCTATTCGTCTGTAGAGGCGCTGACGCAAGACCTGCGGCGCACCCTGGACGGCCATCCAGTCACGGCGCGCCCCGCGTCGACCGGCTATCGCTTAAGCTGTTTTCTGCGGCGCCATCGCACGGCTTCAATACTGGCAACTTTCCTCGCCATGGCGATGATTGCCGGCACTCTTTCGACCTGGTTTCAAGCACGGCAGGCGAGGGTGCAACGCGACCATGCCGAACAAGAAGCACGCAGCGCCCGGCGCTTGCTGGATCTGATGGTCGATCTGGTGGAATCCAACGATCCGGCACAGACGCGAGGTCGCGAGCTCAGTGCCGCGGACTTGTTCGAACGCGCAGCGATCAAAGTCGACGAAGAGCTCGCCGGCCAACCCCGCGAACAAGCGACTTTGTTGCTCGCGCTCGGCAAAGTCTACGCCCGCCTCGGCCGGCTCGGTGAGGCGTCTCAATTCCTCGATCGTGGCCTCACGTTGCAACGTCAACTCGCGACTACCCAGCCTTCGTGGGCCAACAGCGTCAGCCTTCTGGAAGGCTTGCTCGAATCGGCCCATAACACCCAGCAACGCGGCGAGCAGGATGCCGCCGCCCCCCTTTTCGACGAGATTGCAGCCATGCTGCCAGGGATCTACTCGCCGACGGATAGGGAACGCCTGGTTTATGAGCAGGAGCTTGGCAACTGGCAGATCATCCGCGGCCAGCCGAGCATGGCGCGGCCACACTTCGACGCCTGTTTGCGCATCGCTCAGCAGCACCAGCTGCCAATCCCCGAGGCCGACTGCTTGAATGACCTGGCGACCAGTGGACTGATTGCCAGTCGCGAGCGGGTCACGATGTTGCGCCGGGCGATTGATCTCTACCGGGCCCAAGGCGAGATCGACGCACCCAATGTGCTGGTGATTCGAGGTAATGCTGCGCTCGCCATGCATCAAACCGGCGAGTATGCCGCTAGCGAAACGGAGTATCGCGCCGTGCTGGCGGTCCAGGAGACCATTCTCGGCTCGGACCACGAGCAAGTCGGCCGTACCCTAGGCGCACTGGCTGCCTTGCTCCTCAATGCCGGCAAGCTTACGGCGGCCAAGGAAGCGCTGCAGCGTTCGATCCGCCTACTGGAAACCGGTGGCCACCACAAGGAGAGCATCCAGGTGCTGGCAGCTCGGATCAACCTGGTGCGCACCCAGCTGGAGCAGAAACCCAGCCAGCAAGCCGTACGCCAGCTGACTGAGCTGCGTGACCGGGTTGTCGAGCTGTTCAGCGAGCGCCCCGGCTACGTCGCTCTGGCGCGACTGCGGCTGGCCGAAGCCCTGCTGGCCGTAGGCCGCGCCGACGCCGCACTGGCCGAGCTGCAACCAGCACTGGTGGATGCCGAACGAAGCTTTCTCAACCAGCGCGACGGCGGCTTACTGCAATTCCACCACGCGATAGGAACGGCCCACGCCGAGCGCGGACGTTGCGACACCGCCCGTCCCTACCTCGAGGCCGCCAGCGAGGCAGCTGAAACCACCCTGCCATACAAAGCTTGGCGGCGCGGCCTGATCGACATAGAGCTCGGAGGGTGCCTGGCCACGGGCAATGATCTCGCAAAAGGTCGACAGCGGATCGAGCGTGGCCTCACAGCCCTGACTGCCGCCCGCGGTACAGACGACTGGCGAGTTCAGCGAGCCCTGCGACAACAAAGCCAAGCGCTGGGTCAAGCCTCGGACGAAGAGGCCGCTGCCTCGTCGGAAGCTTCTCCGAGAAAACGATAGAGCCAGGCCCGCGCTTTGACCCACAGTCGCCGCACGGTGCGGTCCGAGATGCCGAGGATCTCGGCGGTCTCAGGCTCGGTGTAGCCAGCGAAGAAGCGACATTCCACGACCTGGGTCATGCGTGGGTCGATCTCGTTCAACCGTTCGAGCGCCGCACTCACTTCGACCACCAACTCCGCCTGATCCTCGATCGATAATTCGCTGAGCTCGAGATCTAGACGCTTGAGGGCGCCACCGCGCTTCACCGCTTGGCGCTGGCGAGCGTAGTCGACTTGGATGAAGCGCATCGCCCGCGCCGCAACTGCAAAAAAATGCCCCCGATCCGCCCATTCCGACGGACCGCCACCCACCAGGCGCAGATAGGCTTCGTTGACCAATGCCGTGGTGGCGAGGGTGCCTCCGCGGCGCTGCTTCCTCGCCACCCGCGACGCGATCCGCCGCAACTCGGCATAGACCAGCGGCAAACACTCGTCGAGAGCGCGGTCGTCCCCGTCGTGAGCGCGCTGCAAGAGAGCGGTGATGGCTTCCGATCCGGTTTCGGGCATGCATCGGGAATGTTAGTCGATCGGCCCGACCCGAACATGCAACGCGCTCAAAACCTACGTATAGAATCTGACGCGAGCATGCAACGCGCCTCCTATCGACGCGTCCAACTCGACCCGGTCTCTACTTGGCACACTTGGCTGGCGGCAAAGCAGCCGCCAGCTCGAGTTCGACGGTGACGCGACCGCCGTCTGTATCGGTCAACTCGGCGCGGCCACTGGCTTCAACCCATTCAGAATCCAGCGTCTCGATGGTCAGAATGCCAGGATCCCGGCCCTGATCAACCGTTCCGAATGGGCCGTAATCTCCGCCACCGATCAACGTCAAAGAAATCAACCCTTGTCCTTCCTCGTATAGCGGCAACGTACCGACGTCTGCAGCTTGAGGAAAGCCAAGCCAAAAGGTGAACGGATGATCGCGTCCGACGATCTCGTTGCCTAGGATGGTGATCCAGGCCTGATCGTTCTTGCTACCGACATTGAGGGAGTACGAAATGTCTGAAGCTTCAAAGCTAACGTCGCCATCAACCTTGATCGATAGGCTACACGCCGACTTCTTGGCTGAGCTTTGACCTCCAGATGTCTCCCCGGCGGCTTCGGAATCCGAGCTACAAGCCGCGCTCGTGAAAACAGCCAGTGTGGCACACAAGGCTAAAAGTGTTTTGAGAACGAGACGATAGTCTGCCATGTGAAGCTCCTCGAGTTGTTTGATCCCGGCCTTTTGACCGGGCGACAACGCATCGGGAGCACGAACTCCTCGCAATCGCTGCCTTCAACAACAGGATCGGAGTCGGCAGATCAAACCGGACAAAGAATCGCAAGCGGGCGAGGCGCTAGTAGGACTCAGCGAGACCAGTCCATCTCCCACCGAATCGTGGCTAGGAACTCGTCGGCGCTCTCCTCTCGACCGGCGCGCACGAAGGTGTTGTCGTTCCACTCGACGGTCAGGTCTACCATGTCGTCGAGCATGCCGATGCGCACACCGGCATCGATCTTTTCCCAATCCCACATGATGCTCGGCGCTGGAAACAGGGGATGGGTCCTGAACTCGGGATCGAGTTCGGAGTAGCGCAATGCCGGCGCGATGTAGGAGAACAGCTGACGACCGCCGATACCGGCAACATAAGGCAGATCGAAAGCGTAAGAGACCTCCGTCTCCCAGCCTTCGCGACGCAGACCCGCAGTGTCTGAAGACACGGCTTGGCCAAAGAACGTGAAATCGCCGATGTAGAGCCAGAGATTGGCGCCCCACTCGTTCTTGTCGTCACCAGAAAGAGTGGCAGGTGGAAATAGGTTGCCCGGGCCGCGCAAGATGTCGAGATCACCGCCATAAAAAGTCCCGGTCAGGTCTACGGACTCGGCGAGATCACGGCCATAAGCAAAGGCCAGGAAATCACCGCTGACGAAGCCCGATTCGGACCCCAGGCGCACCCCGAGGCCAACCCCTATCTCCGGATGCTGGAAGTCATAGTCTTCGATGTCGGCGTCGTAAAGGCTCGGGAAACCAGACTCGAATTCAGGGTCGGGATTTGGCGCGCTTCCGGGACGGAAGATCTCGATGCCATGGTCGCCCGCCAACGCGTTGGGATCGCGATAGAACAACGGGTTGCCTTTGGTGAAGGATGTCTTGACATAAAACCGCCGGCCAAGGTCGACTCCCCCCTCGAAACCAAAGTCTTCAGCTCGGTTAAAGGAGGTCGAGATCAAACCATAACTCTCGAGGTGACGATCGTCTTGGCGTTCGAACTTTGGGAACTTGCCGACTTTGAGGTAAGCCCGCCATGGCTGATCGGGAACATCTCCGGGATCGGTCTCTTGACCAAAACGGACCCAAGCTTCATCAACATCCCACTCATTGTCTTCCGAGGTTGGGTTACGGTCGTAACGATCGATCAGGTCCACCTTGAGCTTGCCTGAAAGCCACGGCTGCCAGTGGGCTTCGAGCCAGAGGGTCACGACCGAGATCTCGACATGGTTGCCGGCCTCGACTGTGCGCAGGAAAACTCGATCCTGGCCTGGAGGGATACTGTCAGGTCTAAACGGGAGCGGTGACGGAAACTGAACGTCGTCCGAGTCACGATAGTGACCCTTGACCTCGAAACCGAACTGATACCGCGGTGTCTCCGAGGTGTCGGGTTGTGCGACGACAGGCATCGTCCAGAGGACGATCAGTCCACAGACGGCAAACCTGGCGCCGCGATACCGCACTTTAAGACTTCGCTCCGTTGACCGCTTTGCTGATCGCCTTCTCTGGCGAGTTGAGATCAGCCCCGGAGAGCCGCTTGACCTCTTTGTCGCCAACAAAAACCACCGCAGTTGGGACACCATGAATGTCCTCGCGCTTGGCCTCGGGATCTTCGTCAATCTGCGGCGGTAGACCGTAATACTCGAAGCTCACCTTGGAACCATCGAGCTCATCGGCGACCTTGATGATCCGCGGCACCAGACGACTGCACACCGAACACCAGGTTCCGAAGTAGACCCGGACCCGAACATCGTCGCCTTGCGCTTTGAGTGCGGTGAGGGCCGGGGTTGTCGGCTTGTACTCGTTGGCCAGGGTCTCGTAGTCGGGCTTGTAGCTGCGCAGTGTCTCGGGCCCATGCTCACCGAGAAGCGGAGGCTTGGGACGCAGCTTCGCATCTTTGCCCTTGACCTTGAACAGGACCTCTTGGTTGGCCAGTCTGAACGAGCCCAGCGACCTGAACTCCGCGTCAGCCAGAATATCGATAAAACCGTCGTCACGCTTCGAGACCTTCATGAAGCTGACGCTCTCCACCGACTGCATCCGCGGGTTGACAATCACCGGGGAGGCGAGCTCAGGGGCGATGACCAGATACGCGGCGGCGCGATCGGAGAGGTAGATTTCGGCATGCTCCAGCGTCTTGCCGTCAAGCTCGAAGAGGAAGTCGCCGCTCGGCTTGAAATCACTGAAGACGGCATCCGCTGGAACCTGCGCGCTAGCTGGTAAGGCGATGCCCACCACCAACGCGGCAAGCAGGACTCCAACCCGACGCCCGATATGACGCGCTGGCGCCTGATGACTTGTCTCGTGTCGCATCTTGATAAACCTCATCTCTTGACGATGATCCAGATCCATAATGGATCCTGACCTGATGTGGATCCTAGCTGAAGTGGCCCCCTAGCTTGCAGTAACCACCGGTCTACAGTGACCACCAGCCTGCAGTGGATCCTAACGAGTAATCCTGGCTTGAGTGAACCTTGATCGGGAGTAAGACCTATCGAGAGCTTACTCCCCCCCGAAGAACTTACGGTTAGCCTAGTTTATCGGGTTTGGTCTCGCCCGGGTCTCATGGCTTCCAAGTCGTTTGGCTTCCAAGTCGTTATCGAGTAGTGGTGTGATGACTTCCATAGCTACTGATTGCTGGCGTCTTCAGACTCCGCCAACTGGTCGAGCGGTGGCAGGCCATTGTAGGTTTCTACCACCTTACCATCGTGCACCAAAAACGATCTTGGCAAAGTGCGATAGAGCGGTCGCAACAAAGCCGGCGGTGCTTCACGCATTTCGAACGAGGGCGCATGGCTGAACCGAAACGTGAATAGCTCCTCCTCTGTGGCGTCGGTCAAGACCCACAATGATGGCCCCTTGGCTGCCCAATGAAACTCGTTCAACGAATCGACGTGTTGGGTGAAGGGATCGTCCGTCAGCTGCGCCATGACGACAACGTGCTCGCCTTCGGCCAACTCCGGTAGGATGCCGTCCATACACACCAGATTCTTGTTCTCCTCTGAGCCGGCACAGATCGACAACGCCTCGATACCTGGCCGTAGGCGTGTCGCCAGATTGTCGAGTGGCAGGTCCGGCGCCTTCCAGGCAAGGATCGCCGTCGCAACCGCCAACACACTGACGATCGCCATCCGCAGCCGCGGCGAACGGCCGCCACGATCGAAGGCCAAGAACGCCAGCAGCAGAGCCGGCACCATCAACAGGAGGTCTTGCCAAAAAGCTTCCGCTGGCGTGCGCTCCACCAAATTGCCAAAACAGCCGCAACCGGCACCGTCTTCTGGCTCGATGCCCTGAGCGTAACGCCAATAGCTTCGGCCAGTAAGAAATAGGAAAAAGACCACCAGGCCTGCGGTTGGCAAAAGAATCCACAGTCGACGCACCATCAGTAAGAGCGCGGCGCCCAAGAACACTTCGAGAGCAAGGGCGAACAGCGCCACGGCACTTGCCGGCAAAAGGAAATCCAAACCTTCCGAAGTAATTTGGGTGGCGAAAGCTGAAGGATCCAGCGTCTTGGCCCAGGCGGCGACCAGGAAAACCGCCCCCAGCACTACACCGCCGATCCGGCCCAACCAAACTTGCCAAGCAGGGCGGGTTGGACTCGGAGACGTCGGATGAGAATCGTTAGAAGGGAGTTCTTGCATTGGCAGATCGTAGTGTCGCCTCGGCGACCGGTGCAAGATGTCCTGGACGAGATTTACGGCTGCTTTACGCGTCGAGACCGACGCCAGCCGATTGGCACGCGAGACTCAAGCCTGCCGGTGGACTTCCGTACCGGCGATCAAATCATGGAGGCCCCGCTTAGACTTGCTGAACGCGATCATCAAAAAACCGATGCCGAGCAGTAAGCCGCTCAACAGATAGCCAAGGATCCGCAACAAAGCCCGAGGAAACCCGATGCCAGCGTGACTATCCTTCCCTACGCTGAGGTGAAGCTTACAGAGCCGCTTGCCTGGAGTGGCCCCCCAAATCGCCCATCCGAAAAGCAGAACCACGAAGGACAATCCGGACCCAACCACCGCGCCGACCTGCTGGCCGCCAAAAACATAGGCGCCCGCTGTCACCGCCACCATCCACACCACGTCGATAACATAAGCCAAAAAGCGAATACCAAAACCCGCCACCACAGCCGCTGGCGCAGGAGCACTGTAAGGGTTGCTGTAGGGATTCAGTGCCGGGTCAGCTGCCGGCGGTGGATTGGCCGCCGCTTCGACCCGCAGCGCCTCGAGCATCTCCGGCCCCAACGTGTTGTCGAAACCATCGAGCGACGGCAGCAGCTCGCCGGTGGTCTGATCGAGACGCACGTCGCCAGCCGTCGGGATGGCGCCCGCTGGCGCGACCGGAGCCACTGGCGGTGCAGGAGTGGCGGGAGGCGCCGATGCAACCGGGGCTGTCGGCACAACTGGGGCTGTCGGCACAACCGGAGCTGCCAGCGCGGCAGAGGTTACTGGTGCTGCAGGGGTTGCTGGCTGAAGCGGTCTTACTGGGGCTGCCGATGCCGCAGGGGCTGCTGGCTGAACCGGGGCCGGCGCCACGACAGGTGGCGGTGCCGCGACAGGTGGCGGTGCCGCGACAGGTGGTGAAAACACCGGCGGCGGGCTGAGTGGCGCCGTCGGTGGCTCGGGAGATTGCGGAATAACCTCAGGTGCTGGCGGCTGGGCCGGCGAACTCTGGGGCGCGGACTGCACCGGCGGCGGTGCCATGTGACTCACAGGGGCTGGTTGGACTGGTGGCGGCGCCATGTGGGATGGGCCACCCGCGGGGACCGGCGCGATCGTAGGAGCAGTGTCTTCCCCCATCGCTTCCTGCGCCAACTTGGCCGAGGCATGCTGCAAAAACAGCGTCGCGTCGCCATGCCCTTGGGCTGGAAGGGCCTCCATCCGGACAGTCTCGAACACCGACGCCCCGATGACGCGCACCGAGATATCAGCATCACCCAATCCAAGAGAATCACCATGATGCAACTCGGCGTTGGCTTCGATCTTGGCGCCATTGACGAAAGTACCATTACTCGAGCCGAGATCCTGCAGCAGGATCTTGCCACTGTCCGCCTTGAGCACGACGTGACGGCGGCTGACACTAGGATCGTCAATCGGGACGTCGCAGTTCCGGCTGCGACCGACCGTCAACTCTCCTTCAGCTAGCTCGAAAGCCTGGTCTTTGAAATCGAGGAAATAGGTCCACCCCGCAGACATTGGCCGCCTCCATGACAAGTCTGGTCAAGAATTCTCAAGTAGATAATCAACGCATGTCTAAGTTTTGTTCAGAACAAGTCTAACATGGGCCAGTCGATGGCTCGCCAGCCGACATGCGACGCAGCAACTCAGCTTGCGCCAGCGCCGCGGTGACGGCAGTTTCGACCCGTAGGATCCAGGGGCCAAGAGAGCACGCGACGAACCCTGCACGCTCGAACGACTCGACCTCGCGATCGATCCACCCGCCCTCAGGCCCAATCGCGATCTCGAGCCGATTACCGGCCGATAGCGACAAGATGGATTCGAAGGGTTCGGATGCGTCAGGATGGGCCAGCACCCGCTGCGGCGGATCTGCTGCCGTCTCGAGTTCGCGCACGAACGGCATCAACAATCGGTGCTGCCGGACTATGGGTAGACGAGTCGTCATGCCCTGTTCAGCACCGAGTAAGAGATGCTTACGGATCGACTCGGGACGCAGTACCGGCGACGAGAAAAAGCTCTTCTCTACCCGCCAAGCTGCAGTCAGGTCGAGACGGCCGACATCCATCGCAGCTACGGTTTGCAGCACTCGGTGTAACACCGCCGGCCGTGGGACGCCTACGATCAGATCGATCCATGAGGCCGCGGGGGCTCGATCGCCGAGTTCGATCGCCAGTTCCACCATCTCGTTGTCGAGCGACACCACCCGGGCCTGGCCGATACCACCACCGACCACGCCGACCCGTAAGATTTGATCGGGAACCGCCCGCAGCACCGAACGAATGTGTTTGGCCCGGCGATCCTGCAGCTGTGCCCGCCCTGCGGCATCGATTTCGTCGGACTCGAGGAGCAGCAGATTCAAGGGATTCCTACATTTTGTTCGGCCGCTACGAGAGCGGTTTTACCTTCGCCCCCTGCAGGTGCGGGGGCCGTGTGCAGATCGATCACCTGCTCTAGCCCGCGCTGGCAGACTGCACAGAACGGTACTGGATCGCGGGTGAACATGATGCAGTCGATCTGCGGACGATAGGAGCCGCGGGCGGCGTAGTTGGCGCCTTCAAACGCCCCAACTTTGCCGGCCAACGGTGCAGATCCCAGCAACTTGGTGGTCTTCTTCTGCTGCTCGCGAAAGAGCTCTGACATCTCATGTTCAGGACGGTTCTCGGCACGGATTTGGCGGCGGCGCTCCTGGATCGATTGCGCCTGTGCTTCGAATTCTGCTTTGGGCCAGGCGGATGGCACCGTCATCCCGGGCTCGACCAAGTCTCCCCACTTGAGTTTGGCTGGATCACGCAGTGTGGTTGCATTGACTTCCCAGGGTTCCACCCGGTCGGGCGGAATTTCATAAGCCACCGACGACGTGTAGTACTCGTCGGCCAAACCCGCAAAATGATGCCCAAATTCGTGGACAAACAGATAGTCAGCGAAGTCACTATCCACCGCCACCGTGCCATACAACCCGTAAATGCCGCCACCACCATAGGTTTCGGCATTGACCAATATCTCGACAAAGTCATACGGTGCTGAAGCCGCCACCTCACGAAACGCACGATTATCGAAGGTCAAAACATACCGCTCCGAGCCAAAAGCATCGTACGTCGTGCCGACCGGTGAACGCCGATGAATCCCGGTTGACGGACGGGAAACCCCTGACACTTCGGCCGTCGGACACAGCCCCCAGATGTTGAAATCGCTTCGCCGTTCAGCAAACGGCGACACCGCAAACAGAGCCTCGGTCAACCGCCGAGCGTCACGTTCGAACTTCTCTCGCTCGGCGGCGGTGTAGCCGTCGCCGAGCAGCAGTAGATCAACTTTGGAACCAGGATCCCCACTGTGCTGAATTGCGATCAACTCGGGTCCGGCGAGCGCTGAGTCATCGATGAACATATCTTCTGGATCAACCTCGAGTCGCCAAACTTCCTGGAACGCATTGCGGGCATCACGTTTGCTCAACACCACTCGCACAGGCTTGGTCGGCATCGGGAACCGCAGCGACTCATGGAAGGTTCGGTGGATCGACCGCGCCTCGCCGGTTGTCTCCCACTCGCCATAAATTGATGCAAAGCCCCGGGAATACAACGGCTGGCCGTCGGCCAAGTCTTCAACTCTGAAGAAGTATTTACCAAAGTTGGTCGTGTCCAGCGAACGATTCGGGTTCCCTGGCCACGCCAACGGTTCGATCACCACTCGGTCCAGGCTGAAGATCTCTTCGGTGGCGTTACCGGTATGAAAATAGTCGACACGCAGCGTTTTGCGAGGATCGTGCGTCTTAGGGGGATCCTGCGGCTGGGGAGACTCAGTGGCCAACGAGATCGGCGCGATCAGCACCCAGACAAAAACAGCACAGAGCATACGTAAACATCGCCTCACAGCTCTCTCCATATGGTCGAGGTGTCAGATCGGGTCGGGGAGATGATACCTCAGGACCAATCCGTCAACGATGACGCAAGCCTCCCTATCTGACGGTGATCTGTCCAGAGCTGCGGGGCACAAACATGATATCTTGCTTTCGGCAGGCGCCCTTGACTCGAAGCGGCTGGCTCGAGGGCATTACCGGGCAAAGCCACTCGGTTCCCGGCGATTAGCTGCTACGGCAGGCCAGGATCCAACAGCGCTCGCGGGGCGATGGACCCCGACCTTCTAGATCAGCGGATCCGCGCGGAAAACACCAATGGATTTTGGCTTCGAAGAACGGCTCAACCAGGTACTCGCGCAAGCCTTCGAGCGCCCTCCAGAAGAACGTCGCAAATTCATCGAGCGTGTCTGCCAGGACGATACCGGGTTACGCAACGAAGCCTTGACGTTCCTCGCCCGCCACAAGGAGATCGATGACCATCGGGCGTCCGGCACCTGGTCTCCGAGTGACTCGACCACCTTGTTCGACCGGGAACGTTGGACCGATACGGTCGAACACATCATGCCGGGGCCGGTCAACTCGCTCAGCGGTGCCACGGTTGGCCACTACCAGCTCTACGAGCGCCTCGGCAAGGGCGGTATGGGCTACGTCTACCGTGCCGAAGATACTCGGCTCGGGCGGGTTGTCGCGCTCAAATTTCTGTTGTTCGAGCTCAACGACACCGCTGAGGCCAAGTCGCGTTTTCTGCGCGAAGCGCGAGCTGCCTCGAAGCTCGACCACCCCAACATCTGCACCGTCCACGAAGTCAACGAAACTGACGATGGCCGGTTGTACATGGTCATGGCCTGTTACGAAGGCGAGACCCTCAAACAACGGCTAATGCGAGGCCCGCTGTCGATCGAAGAGGCAACCTACGTCACCCGCTCGGTCGCTGCCGGCTTGGCTCGAGCTCACCGTGAAGGGATCGTGCATCGCGACGTCAAGCCAGCCAATATCTTCTTGACCGAAGACGGCCAGGTGAAAGTGCTCGATTTTGGTATTGCCAAGATGATGGGCGACGCGGCGCTGACCCGCACGGGCTTATCGGTCGGCACGCCGTATTACATGGCTCCCGAACAAGCCCTAGGCGAGTCGGAACCGCGCTCAGACCTCTGGGCATTAGGCGTCATCCTGTACGAGATGCTGACCGGCGAGCGCCCATTTCATGGCCCCCATCAGACCGCCATCATTCAAGCGGTGCTCAACAAAGAACCGGAGCCGGTGCTCAACAAACGCCCGGACACGCCTGCCACGCTGATCCAGGTCGTCGAACGTGCCCTGGTCAAGGATCCTGACCTGCGTTTCCAAAACGCTGAAGAGCTCGCGTTTGCCCTGCCTGTAACCAATGAGAGCTCCATCATCGGTTTGCCAGCTCCCGACTTGGACACCATCGGTGTCAACTCAGCGAGCGCCCAAGCGGACCGTGGCCAGCAGAATTCACAAGGCACCTCGGTCGTCAACCGTCGACGTTCACTTCTACTGCCGTTCATTGCTGGAGTCGTGCTCACCGCTGCACTAGCGACAGGCTGGATCTACCGCCTGCAAAACTCCTCCCCCGAATCGATCCCGTATCCGACCGCCACCGCACCGGCAGCTGTTGCAGTGCTGCCGTTCATGGTCCGCGGCGACGACAGCTTCGAATATCTCAGTGAAGGCATGGTGGATCTTCTGAGCACCAAGCTCGATGGCGCCGGAAACCTGCGTGCTGTCGACACCCGAGCGTTGCTGCGTCGCCGGATCGAAGAGTCGGTCGACACCACCGATCCAACAAGTGCTGCCAGCCTCGCTCGGCAGTTCGACGCAGATCTGCTGATCACCGGCAATATCTTCGAAGTTGCCGGCCAACTGAGGTTCGATGCCAACCTCTATCGCGTTACATCGTCCAGCATCGAGCCGGCCGCCAGCGCTGAAGCCGAAGGCCCAGCCAGTGAAATCTTCTCCCTCGTAGACCGATTGGCGACCCAATTGTTAGCCGGCATGGATCACGGAGCCGGCACCCGAATGAAAAGACTGGCAGCCACCACCAGCGAGTCGTTTCAAGCCCTCAAGTTTTATCTCGAAGGTGAGAACGCTTGGCGAGCAGGACGATTCGCTGACGCCGCCAAAGCCTTCCAGGCAGCGGTCTCCGAGGATCCAGAGTTTGCGCTCGCCTGGTATCGACTGAGCCTGGCGCACAACTGGACCCTCGACCTCCAGGGATACAACGACGCGCTTCAGAAGGCGATCCGCAACGCCGAGCGGTTGACGCCGGACGATCGCAGGCTGCTCGAAATCGCCATCGCGCTCAATGATGGCGACGACGTTACAGCCGGTAGCCTGCTGACTGAAGTGCTGAGCCGACGCCCGGACGATCTCGAAGCCTTGTTGGCGCTCGGCGAGCTCGAATTTCACCTCGGCCCGCTACGAGGCCAGTCTCTGGTCCAATCGCGGCGTAGTTGGGAGCGCGTTTTGGAGCTCGAGCCCGACGACCGTCAAGCCCATTTACATCTCGCTCGCATCGAAGGCTACCAGGAAGATTATGGAGCCTTGAGCGCTCGTAATCTCCGTCTACAGATCTTGTTGAAAGACAGCGAGCGCTCCTCGGAGTCGATGTTCTTTCACGCCATGACGCCGGGTGCCACTGCCGAACGCAAGACGTTACGCCAGTCGCTGCTGAACTCGGAGCTCGGATTGCCGTGGCTGCTGGCGGGTTACTCGCTGGGCAGTAATCGCGAGTATCGAGACTATTGGGCGGGTCTCTTTCGCGACCTCCTGGCCAAAGACCCTTCGCTGCGAAGCCAGGCCTTTGCCCATCGCCATCTCGGAATTTTGGCGCTGTCCGCCGGCCAGCTCGAAGAAGCAGACCGCCACCTGATTGTTGCTGCCCAAGCCCCAGAGCAGGACCAAGAACATCGTGCACTCGCCGCCACCCTACCCTTCCGAGAGGTACCACAAGATCGTCTCGACGCCTTGATCGCTGCCGTCGAAAGCTGGCCTACTGCACCGTCCGACGACTTTTCTCTCTTTGAGCCTCATGCCCGTTTCCCCACCCACCACCGGCTCTATATCTTGGCACTGCTGGTCGCTCGTAACGGCGACGAGGCGCGGGCCTTGGCTCTTGCCGACGAGCTCGCCACACTCGAAGAGATCACCATCGCACCGGGCCTGGGCAAAGACCTCGAAAACGGTATCCGGGCAGCGGTCGCACAGCGGCAGGGCCGCTTCCAGGATGTTCTCACCTTGCTGGCGGAACGGCACGGCCGCTACAGCTATGAGATGCCGATGGTCTCGCCGCTCTTCTCCCAGGTCCACAGCCGCTACTTGAAGGCCGAAGCACTCTTCGAGCTAGGCCAGTTTCAAGAGGCCCTGGGCTGGTACGAGTCTCTTCCTGAGCTGTCCTTCTTCGATCTTGCCTATCTCGGCCACGCCCGCCTACGACGTGCCGAGATCCATGACCAACTCAATCAGCTGGAGCAGGCTAGTGAACAATATCGACGCCTGATCGAACTCTGGTCGGAGAGCGACGCAGCACTCCAGCCCGACGTCGAAACCGCCCGTCGACGGCTTGCCGAACTGGGCTCATAGTCCAGAACCAGCCAACTCGTCAGCCCAAGACGTTTCGTCGGCATCAACACCTCCGAGGGCAGCGGTAAACTGCCACTCCCTAGTCCCAACTCGCCCGATTTGGCCAAATGTCGACCCGCCAACCACCCTGACCTTCTAGTTCAGGGTCAGTCAGGGTCAGTCGCCTTCGTTGAGGGTCTGTAGCGGTTCCGCCTTCTCGATCTTCTCTTCGGCCGTCTCTAGATCTTCGGCTGTCGGAAGGGGCTCTTCCTGCACTAGCGGAGCGAGCGGGTCGAGACTGAGCTCGACCAGTACCGGGAAGTGGTCAGAACCGAAGCCAGCAAGCCGCTCGAGTCGCACCAATTTGAAGTGGTGGGAGTGGAACACATGGTCGAGGGGCCAGCGCAGGAACGGTAACTTCGCATTGTACGTGCTGTACAGTCCACGGCCGATCCGCGGATCCAGCAAGCCGCTGACTTTCTGCAACAGGCGAGTGGTATAAGACCAGGCAACATCGTTGAGGTCTCCGGCGACAATCGTCGGCACATCATGGCTACCGACTTCACGGCCGACCATCAACAACTCGCCGTCGCGTTCGGTGGTCTCGAGACTCTCTGCCGGGTTCGGCGGCTTCGGATGCAGCAGATGGAGCTGAACTCGATCACCCGTCGCCAAGCGCACCTGGGTGTGGATCGAGGGGACATCTGTCTCAACCAGATATTTGACCTGGGGGTCGATCAGCTCCAATCGTGAGTGCAGCAGCATACCGTAGGTGTTGGCCAGCGGTTGCTCGACCTTGTGATGGTACGCGGCGTCGAGATCACTCAGGCGCTGTACCCACCAATCGTCGGTCTCGATAGTGAAGACAAGGTCGGGAGAAAGCCTGTGCACATGATCGAGAAGCTTTTCGGCTCGGCGATTGTCCATGAGGACGTTCGCCACCAGGAGCGACAAATGAGCCCCAGGCCGAGGCGTCGTGGTGGCGACGACCTGCTTCGAAGCCAGCGGTGTGTAGGGAAAGATTCTATAAGCCTGGAATGCCACGCAGAGCATCAAGAGCGCCATACCCAAACGGTTCAGAGTGCCTTGAGGCACGAGGATTCCGCAACTTGCCAAGACAACCAGACCGACAATTCCGATCTGAACCCGCGGGAACTCGCAGGCCCGGATCCACCAGGCATCGTGACGAAAAAGGGGCAGGATCGTCATGACCACCAGCAAGGCGGCCAAGGGCGGGCGCAAGGTCTCGATCCAAGACGTGATCATTCGCATCGAGCTCCTCATGGTTTATCGGCAGACCGATCTTCCCACAAAATTGTCCAGACCAACCAGAAACCACCGCCAGCGGCAGCCAGGAAACAAAACATGGCGAGTCCCGGATAGCCGAAGATCTTAAACGCTGTATCAATACGCATCATCAGCGCGGCGCCAACGATCAGCGCCGCCAAGACCAGGCCGGCAGCGATGCGATTGGCAATCTTTTGAAACCCGACGATCAGAACTTCTTCGCGAATGGCGTCGATTCGGATCTCGAAGTCGTTCGACGCAACCGCGTCGAGCACGCGGTTGACTCGCCCAGGAAGCTTTTCGGCAAACTCTCGAGTCTGCATCAGGCCGGAGATCACTCGCCGCCAGGAGGTCTCATCAACGAGCCGCAACCGCAGGATCTCGCCGACGTTGCGTTCGATCGCCGCATTGGGATTGAAACTTGGATCCAACGTGCGACCGATCTTGTCCAGCTGCAACAATGCCTTGCCTAGCACCGTGAGCTCAGGCGGGATCCGCAGCCCGCTGCGCGCCGCAGAGCTGAATACCCGCAAGACGAGTTTGCCGACTTCGAGCTCGGCGAGCGCCGTCTCCTGATGCTGCGCGACGAGCTCGCGGACATCCCGACGAAACTGAGCTTCATCGTGATGAGTATCTTTTCGCCGAGACGCAGCGCCAGCGACGCCGTACCCTCGCCATCACCCTCGCCGATCGCCATCAACAACTCGAGGAGATCGTTCTGCATCGGTGACGGAATCCGTCCGACCATACCCAGGTCGAGAAGCGCGATCCGGTGATCGGGCGTCAGGAAGACGTTGCCTGGATGCGGATCAGCATGAAACAGGCCATCGACCAGAATCTGGTGCAGATAGGCGCGGAAGAGTTCTTCGGCGAGCTCCGAGCCTTCGACGTCGAGGCGGACCACGGGGTTGAGTTCGTCGACCTTGATGCCACGCACATGCTCCATGGTCAACACCCGGCTAGAGGTGTAGTCATCGACCGGCGCAGGCACGAGAATCCGCTCGAATGGCTCCAAACTGCGTTGCATCGTCTTGAGATTTGCAGCTTCGCATCGATAGTCCAGCTCTTGCAGCAAAGTTCGGCGAAACTCCGAGACGGTTGGACCGAAACCGTAGCGACGTCCAGTCTCGGTATGCCGGTCGAGAAAGCCCGCGATCTCGGTCAGAGCTTCGAGGTCGTCCTTGACTTGACTGCGAATCCCCGGTCGTTGGACTTTGACGACCACCAGCCGGCCATCGCGAAGGGTGGCCCGGTGCACCTGCCCGAGTGAAGCCGCCGCCAGCGGTTTCCGGTCGAACCGCGAAAACGCCTTCGAGATCCTGACACCCAACTCCTTTTTGACAATGGTTCGCACCTCGTCGTAAGGGAACGGCTCGACCTGGTCTTGCAGGCGTGTCAAGGGCTCGAGATAGGCCAGAGGTAGGAGGTCGACCCGGGTCGACAACATCTGTCCGAGCTTGACGAAGGTCGGCCCCAATTTCTCGAGATCGGACGCCAGCTCTGTAGCTTGGGCAACACCTTCCTCGGTTGTATCTGCTGCTTCGAGCATAGCGTCCAACCCCGCCTGCTGGACCAGGTCCGACCGGCCATAACGGATGAGCAGCGTAGCGACATCTCGATATCGCCGGAGGTGGGTCGGTTTGAGTGGTATCTTCATTTTTGGCTCCTTTCCCGACGCAGATGCAAACGAGTCGCCAGGCCCGCAAATGGGCTGGCAGCGCTGGCCCTGGTGGAAACCCTGAGGAGCTGAAACTCCTACAAGGATCGATGTAGTTCTTGCACGGCTCGCAGCCGGACGGAGGACGATTCAAACTTGGTATCGATGGCACGGCCTGTGCAAGTTGGATACCAATGGCGCCAGTTGCAATGGCGCCAGTTGCAACGGCACCAACGGCACGACGACCCCACGTCGATGAGCCGAAGACCCGGCCAATCTCGGCTTGCACAGTGACTCGGTTGACTTTGCAGCGGCAAGCCTTATTACAGACCGTTTCACAGAACGATAGCTTTTCAACACAATGATTCAGTCACGAGGAGGACTCTGATCAATGAATGATTCCACAACCAAGAATTCAGACGCAGAGGCGAGCAATCAACCGTCGATGATCGAGAAGGTCACCGATAAACTGCCTACCCTGAGCAAGGCCCAAAAGGCTGCGGCGGGAATCGGGTTTGCCGCTGCGGCGGCCGTAGCCAGCGTGGCCATTCGTCAGTCTCGGAAAAAGCAGTCGAAAGTCATTGAGATCGAACGAGTCTACCATCTCGAGCCAGACGACTCCGCGTGGAAACTCACCCTAGAAGGCTCCACTGGAGCCCAAGCGAGCTTTGCAACAAAGGAGGAGGGGCTAACCGCTGCCCGAGCTCTCGCTAGCGACAACCCACCGAGCGAGCTTGTGATCCATCTGAGTGACGGCAGCGAGCAGACCCGTCATCGATACACCAGCTGACCGGAAATCTCCAGCTCAGATAATAGGCACGTCACTGAAATTCCGTCGCCAAGCCCGAGTCGTATGCAGATGCACTTCTATCTAGCCTGCAGATATATCCTGGGTCGGACGATGGCTCCGGCGTGCCTTGTCTCTCAAGCTCGGCTTTTTAGAACTGTTTTGATTCGAGTTTCCGGCTGTTTTCCCTGGCGCCGATCAACGGTCGCCTCGAGCTGTCCACTGTACTCGGTTCCAATCTGCGTTCGGTGACCGCTGGCCGCGACGCTTTATTGCCTAAAACGCGGCCCCCGCCATCCAAGCGCAGGCCACTGTCAGCTGCCATCGAGTTCGCACACGGCGAACAGGATTGGCAGCTTGTTGGTTCAGGCCCTTATTTTCGGTCCCGGCTGATCAATTGCACCGGCCAGCACCCCAGAGTGCTAAAGCCTTCGGCCCTTCATCAGCCGGATAACCAATACCACTGCCGCTACAACCAGTAGGATGTGAATGAAACCACCCATGGTGTAGCTGCTGACGAGACCAAGAATCCAGAGAACAAGTAGGATGACTAGAATCGTTTCGAGCATTTTTTGTTTTCCTTTCAAGAATTGGCACGGCCCTGTTGCCAGAAATTGGCGAGGCTCCGCAGCCAGAAAATCAGTTCGGGTTCAGACTAGTGCCCGTCACCATCAACAGCGTCTTCGATCGCATCTTCAGTGTCTTCCACGGCTTCTTCGATGCCATCGCCGATCTCATCGACACCTTCTTCGATGGACTCGCCCGCTTCCTCGAGCCCATCATCTAGTTTTTCTCCGAGGCTCTTTTCTTCTTTCTGGCAGGCACCGAGGGCGAGTACCAGGCTGAAAGCCAGAAAAGCTCCGGACAACTTGACAAGTAAATTTTTAATCGCTTCTCTCCTTTTGATTGTACTGAGTTGAGGGATCCTCAGATGATAAAGCAAGGATCGTGCCTGAAAGCGATTACGTCAGATTTCAAGCCATGGCACGTAACTTGCGTTGATCTAGTCACCAAGCTGCGTTTGGCAGTAGTGCGAAAAAGGCATCGGTCGAAGATCAGTGCTTCGAAAGAGCCGTTTTTCGAAAAGAGCGTACGGTAAAACAACACTTAAAAGGAGTTCAAACATGAACTGGGACACCGTCGAAGGACAGTGGAAGCAAATGAAGGGCAAGGTACGGCAACAATGGGGCAAATTGACCGACGACGAAATTGAGCAAGTCGCGGGCCGTCGCGATCTGCTGGTCGGTAAGGTCCAGGAGCGCTACGGGATCGCGAGGGATGAAGCCGAAAAGCAGGTCGACGACTATATCGACCAGCTCTGATCGAATTGTAAGTTCTGCCACGGTCTCGCATCTATGACAAAGCGACCGTGGCGAACTTCGGTTCGGAGGCATCTCGAATCCGCGTCGGCGCCGACTTGAAATTGCCAGTACGCTGCGGCTAGCAACTTTATGAGTCGGCGTTCAGGGCCGTCCGTGCCTGATCGTAACAGGCTTCAATAAGAGCTCGGTCAGCGTCGAGATCGAGAGAAAAACCAGCGGTCTCTACGATCCGTTTAGCCTGTACCAGCAAAACGGCATCCCACCGCTTTCGCCTTCTTCTGCTGAGAGCGACCACGCTTTCCATCAAGGCCGCTACGATCCTTACGTCACCTCGGCCGTAAGTGCGGATCTGACCATAAGCCAGATTCAAAAAATCTTCGGCCTCAGGAAAGCGGAGAAAGACCCTTGCTGTTCCGTCACGATCGCGGTACTCCGAGCTCACCGGCAAACGCTCCAGTAAACCGTCGAGACCGGCGGACAGACGATGAATCGCCGCCAAAGCTGTATAAGGGTCGTTGATTCCTGGTGACAGGCCGCGCACGGCGATCTCGGCGAGCCGTTCGACTGCCAAAGGAAGGTCTTTGGAATCCTCTCGGCGATGGACCAACGAGAAGGTCTCACGGATCGATTGTGCCACGGCGTCGGTCAGCGCCTCTGGCGGTGAGATCAGCGCCAACGTCTGATCCTGAAGAACAAAATCACCGGCCAGCGGCTCGACCATGATCCGCAGATTGTTGTCGGCGGCAATCTCCGTCAACCGGTCGACATCCAAGGCACTGAGGTATCCACATCGGGAAGCACAGAACCTGGCGTTGGCCATCGAGAAGCCATTCGGAGGCCAAGGATCCTCTGCCGTGGAGGCTTCCTCTGGCAAGGTCTGTCGAATCGATTCCGTTAGGATGTTTCCAGCCTCGAGCACCAATTCTCCTGCCTGCATCGCGTTCGAGATGTGATGAAAGAAGAAGATGAGGACTCCCACAGCGACAACTGCCAGGACAACTCCGGTCAGAATCGACATCTGAGGCAAAAGTCGAGACCCTGCGTCGCCGGGCAGATGCAGAAGAACCACCAGACAGTAGACAAACACACTGATGAAGGTACCCAGGACAATCTGATTGCCGGTGTCCGCCATGAAGCCCACCAGCAGCCGGGGGCCAAACTGAGAAGAGGCCAGGGACAACGCTACGATGACGATGGAGAACGTGACCCCGGCGACGGTGATCATGGAACCGGCGATGGTCGAGAGGAGACTCCGGGCGGCCTCGGCGCCAGCAGCGGCAAGCCACGGGGTAGGGCCCTCGCCGAGTATGGCCCTAGTTCGGTCAAGGTAGAGATTGGTAAAGGCAAGAGCGATGGCTCCAGCGACCATCAAGGAAGGCAGGAACCAGAAGCTAGTGCGTATCCGTTGCAAGCTTTCCTGAAGTTTCAATTTCTTCATCAGGCCTCCGGACCGTTAATCGCCGTCTGCGGATCACTCGAGACATTTTTAGAACTAAATTTTAGCCGAAAAGGCTCAAGTTAACCTGTGACGCCTACCTGTAGCGCCTATCTGTGGCGCCTGCAATGTCGCATACCTCGTTTTTGTATTCAGGCCGGACTGGTTTCGACGGTCTTCACTGATTAACCGTGGCAAGATCTACAATCGATGTGTAGATTTTAACGTCGCTCTGTTGCGGTGCCCATCCTCAGCCCCGCCACAAGTGGCCCAAACCTGGAGCCCGAGAACTATCGCCGGAGAATCGAACTAAATTTTCTTTGGTACGTAATTTGCTTTTGCAATATTGTTCACAATGAACGTCTCGGCCAGGCAACAAAACCTGTCGAGACCTTGAGCTTTTAAGGAGCTATTCGTGGCAAAAGACATTACAGCTGTTTATAAGGATTCTGCAGCCGCTGGCCTAGCGATCGCCCGTTTGCAAGATGCTGGAATCTCACAGGATGATATCAGTGTGCTGATGGCAGAGACGACCCGTGGCCGAGAATTCACCGTCGATACCGAAAATAAGGCTCCGGAAGGAGCGGCCGTCGGCGGCCTAGCGGGCGGAGTTTTGGGCGGTATCACCGCGACGCTGGTAGCCATCGGGGTTGTCGCAGCGCCGGGTGTAGGCCTGGTGGCAGCCGGTCCGCTTCTCGCTGCGCTGGCTGGCATTGGCGCCGGCGGAGCGACGGGAGGGTTGGCTGGTGGCCTGCTCGGCATGGGAGTCCCGGAGCACGAAGTGACGTTGCTGTCAGAGCAGATCTCGGAAGGAGCAGTTCTGGTGGGAGCCCATGTCCATGACGATCGTCGAGATGCCACCAAGCAGATTTTCGAAGACACTGGCGGCCAGGGTATTCGCGGCTGATCGTTGACTAGAGATCGAGCGACCTAGTCGCGTTGGCCGTAGAGGCTCGCCGACGGCGAGCCTCTACGGCTCGACGCGTCTGGAAAGGGAACGACTGATGATCACGATCGATTGTGCCCGTGGTATACAAGGGATCGAACACTCGGCTCCAGGGCGACGAGCTATGCTTTGGGGGCTTCTATTGGCAGGATACGTTCTGTCGCCCGGGCCGATTTGGGGTGAGGCGCCAACGCCGCCCGTCGGAGTTCTCAGCGCCGAAGTCGACGCGGCAACGGATGAGGCCCTCGCTGAAGGCCTGCGCCGTCGCTACGCTGAGATCGAAGGTTTCGAGGACCTCCAGGTTACAGCCACCGCTGGCGTGGTGAGTCTTGGCGGTCAGGTGCTGAGCGACAGTGACCGTCAAGAAGCGGCGGCCCTGGCGCGCAGGATCGAAGGCGTCGCACGGGTCCGCGACGATATCGAAGTGGTGACGGATCCCCGCCAACGTTTGATACCGGCGGTCGATAGTGCGCTCGATCGACTTCGCTCAGTGGCATCCTACCTGCCACTGCTAGCCGTCGGCTTCGGGGTGGTTTTTCTCTTTCTGCTGCTCTCGAAATGGGTAGGACGCCTAGAAGCAATCTTTGCTCGAGTCAGTAGCAACCGCTTCGCCCGCGATCTTCTGCGCCAAGCCACCCAATTTGTAGTCTTCCTCACCGGGATCCTGATCGCGCTCGAGATCCTTGACGCGACAGCCCTGGTCAGCGCGGTGCTGGGCACCGCGGGGGTGGTTGGGCTCGCTGTCGGCTTCGCTTTTCGAGATCTAGTAGAAAACTATATTTCAAGCATCTTGCTGAGTATCCGGCAACCCTTCGCTCCCAACGACCACGTGGTTGTCAATGGCCAGGAAGGGAAAGTGATGCGCCTGACATCTAGGGCCACCATCCTGATCACCCTAGATGGCAACCATCTGCGGATACCCAACGCCCAGGTCTTCAAAGGCATTATTCTGAACTACAGCCGCAACCCGCGTCGGCGATTCGACTTCGGCGTCGGTATCGGCGTCGGCGAAGATCTGGTGTTGGCACAGAAACTGGGTCTCAATGCCCTGAGCGACATGGCAGGCGTGCTCGACGAGCCGCCTCCCATGGCATTGATCGACGAATTGAGCGACTCCAGCGTCCTGGTTCGATTCTACGGTTGGGTTGACCAGCGAGAGGCCAGTTATTCGAAAGTCAGGAGTGCGGCGATTCGAAGTGTCAAAAGCATCCTCGAGGAGTCCGGAATGGATCTACCGGAACCCATCTACCGAGTTCATCTGGTGCAAGCCGCTACCCCCGAAGCGTTGAGACAAGAAAGCGACATACCCCGCAAGCAAGCCACCAGTCAGCCGATAGATATCAAGCCCGACGATCACCTGGAACGGCAGATCGCCGACGAACATGCCGATTCCGGGAGCGAAGATAACCTGCTGAGCGAAACAGGGCCTACGGAGTAGAACTTGGCGTTTTGTCGAGACCAACCACTCTGAGTGATGCCGAGGCCGTTGCCAGCAGGCTCCTACACGGCCACGGAAAATTTGATAGATTATCTGGGATACTAAAATCGCTCACCTCGAAACCGGTGAGGCTATTCGATCGCTCAGCTCCTTGGAGCAGAGTTGAATACTATCTTGTGCTTACAGGATGGATTGTTCTTCTCGTTCTCATAACGGATGGGCCAAAGATGGATACTGAACAAGCCGAGGAAGTCGACGACTCTCAGATCATTCTCGACCGGCTCCTGGAGCGAAGCGACAGCATCGCCGAACAGTGGCTCGAGGACGTCAAGGTCGATGTCGAGGTTCCTTCGAGCGAGACGATCTCTGAACCTCAGTTGTTGGATTCGATTCCTGAGGTTCTAGAGCAAGTTGTCGCCGTGGCTAGCGGCGGTTCCCAGTCGATCCAATTCGACCGGCACGACTACGCCGAGAAGCATGGTCGCGAGCGAGCTGGCTACGACTTCGACCCGAGTGAGTTGGTTCGCGAATATCAGGTTCTTCGTCATGTCGTATTTCAAGATATACAACGGATCGTCTCCGAGTTGGGTGGGGGGGCCGACCCCGCGGGGCGGGGCA
>JAJCXO010000019.1 GCA_029263395.1 Acidobacteriota bacterium
GGTGGCCGCTTCGTCGGCAACCGCTGAGTCTGCAAGCGCTTCAGACCCCCAATCCATCGGGCCCTATTCGTTGGTCCGCGAGCTCGGTGCCGGTGGCATGAGCACCGTCTGGCTGGCGGTTCGCAGCGATGGCGAGCTCAGGCGCAGCGTTGCCGTCAAGCTGTTACGCGGCTTGGCCAGCGCCGACCAATGCCGTCGGCTGGTGCAGGAAAGGCAGATCCTGGCCCAACTCGAGCATCCCCACATCGCCCGGCTCTACGACGCCAGCACCACCGACGACGGCCTGCCGTGTTTTGTCATGGAGTACATCGAAGGCGTGCCGATCACCGACTACTGCCAGCGCCACAACCTGGCGGTGAGCGAGCGGTTGGAGCTCTTTCGCTCAGTGTGTTTGGCGGTCCACTATGCGCACCAGAACCTGGTGGTCCATCGAGACATCAAGCCCAGCAACATCCTGGTGACCGAGGACGGGATCCCCAAGCTGCTCGACTTCGGCATCGCCAAGCTGATCGATCCCGAAGTTCTGTCCGAGAAGCCGGTGGCGACGATGCCCTGGCTGCGACTACTGACCCCTGACTATGCCAGCCCGGAGCAGATTCAGGGCAAGTTGGTGACCACCGCCAGTGACGTCTACTCCTTGGGAGCGCTGCTGTATGAGCTGCTGGCCGGGCAGCGGCCGTTCCAGTTGGCCGGGTTGCCGTTGCCGGACATCGAGCACCTGTTGGCTAGCGAAGAGCCGGTTGCGCCGAGCGCCGTGGCGGCGGCTGCTGGGCAGGCGCGGCTGGCGCACCGACTGAGCGGGGATCTCGACACTATCGTCGGTATGGCGATGTGCAAAGAGCCTCAGCAGCGTTATGGTTCGGCGGAGCAACTCGCTGAAGATCTGCGCCGGCATTTGGACGGTTTGCCAGTGATGGCTCGTAAGGCCACGTGGAGCTATCGCAGCGGCCGGTTTCTGGCCCGTAATCGCATGGCGGTGGCGGTGACCGCGGCGTTCATTGCGGTGCTGCTGAGCTCCGCTGCCGGGCTGGGTGTGCTGGCCCTGCGGCTGACCCAACAACGTGACAAGGCGCAGCTCTACGCGACGGTACTGGAGGACATCTTCGAGACCTCCGATCCCATGGAGACGGTGCCTGGCAACCTCACTGCCGGCGAGATCCTCGACCGTGGTGCCCAGCGTATCGCTCAGGTGCCCGAAGAGCAGGCCGAAGTGCGGGCTGATCTGATGAGCACGATTGGCAACATCTATCGTCGTCTCGGGCTTTACGACGAAGCCGGGGCCCTGCTCGACGCCGCGCTGGCGACGCGCCGTCGAGTGTTTGGGCAAGAACACCTGGCGGTGGCGGAGAGCCTGGCTCACTTGGGCGCGCTGCGGGTCGAGGAGGGTGACTACGAGCTTGCTGAGGACCTTCATCGACAAGCCTTGGGTCAGCGCCAACGCCTGTTGGACGAGGAACATCTCGACATCGCCACCAGTCTGTCCGATCTCGCACTGGTGCTCCGGGAGCGAGGCCGCGACGACGAAGCGGTGGCGCTCTTACGCCGAGCGTTGGCGATGCGACGGCGGTTGCTCGGTGACCATGGCGATGTCGCCCGGACGATGGCCAGGCTGGCGTCATCCCTAGGTCGCACCGGAGCTTTTGACGAAGCGGAAGTGTTGCATCGAGAGGCGCTTGCGCTGTCTCGGAGGATTCATGACTCCGATCATCTGGCGATTGCCGAGAGCCTCAACGACCTGGCCTCGACGCTGATCGATCGAGGCGAATACCAAGAACCTGAGCCGTTGCTCGCCGAGGCCCTCGAGATCTACCGCAAACGGGTTGGAGACGATCATCCGCTGGTGGTCTCCTGCCTCAACAACCTAGCCGCGCTCGCAACCTTTCGGCGCGATTTTGTAACCGCCGAGAAGCGTTATCTGGAGACCTTGGCCCAAGGGCGTATCGTGTTGGGAGAAGGACACCCCAATCTCACCTACATGCTGCTAGGCGTTGGCAGTTCGAGGATCAAGCTGGGGCAGGCGGCGGGAGCCGAGGCACCGTTGCGCGAGGCCGTTGCGGTGCGGCGCGAGGTTTACGGCGCGGACCACTTTTTGACCGCCAAGGCTGAAACGCTGCTCGGCGCCTGTTTGATTGATCTCGGTCGCTACGGCGAGGCAGCACGCCTCCTCGAAGCTAGCTACCGGGTGATCGCCAACCAGGAGCCGCCCCGGGCGAGAGAGACTCAGCGCGTTTTGCAACACTTGAGTCGCCTCTACCAGGCCACGGGTCAGACGGACCAGGCGGCCAAAATCCAGGTGTTGTTGGAGCAGGTTCGATCGTCCTGAACGGCGCGGTCTGAGGCTGCTCGAATTACCTGAGTTGCCCAGCCCCGAACCGCTCACCTCGACGACGAGTTGGCCCCTGATTGCAGAGGCGCTCGCAAAAAAGTTTCTCCCGGCGTGTCCGAATTCACCTCGCGTTCTCGCGTGAGGGAGTAAGTCAGCAAGGTCTACGCCGGTGGCTGGGCTTTCGACGGGGAATCTCTCTCCGTGTCTGAAGGCATCAAGCCAGAGTCGAGGCACCGATTCCATCGGAAGCCAGCGCTTGCGTGGGTCCTGCAATCTGCCAACCCAACCGCAGGAGTCTCGAGATGAAGAAGCACCTCGTTGCGAAGAAGCATCGTGTCGCGAAGAAGATGACTGTTCCGTCGATCGGTTTTTTGACCGTGGCCCTCATTGTCATTCTGGCCAGTACCCTCGCTACCGCCCCGGATACGGTGGCACGCCCATCGTGCGATTGTGTCGGAAATTACGACACCGCCGAGCAATGGGGCCACGGCTCGAGTTGTTCCATTGCCAACCAGGATCTTTATGCCCAGGCCTTCAGCCAGGCCGAAAACCACTGTGGTGTCGGCAACGTGTGTAACGCGGCGTTGGTGATCACCCTCGGCTGCCAGGAACACCCGGTGGGCTCTGGTGACTACATGATCGATGGCTACATCAACCATGGTTGCTGCGTTGGCGAGATGTGATTGGGGCTCTGAATCTCCCCAGGACCTGGATAAGACCATCTCTCACTGCGTTCACACGATTCCACCTAAAAGGATTTTTTGTCATGAACTGGAAGCTTGCAACCTGTCTCCTCGTCCTCACGATTGCCGCGCCAGTCTGGGCGCAGACGTCCGAGTCTCGGCAGCTAGTGGCAACTCCAGAGCTGCCGACGTTAACCACCGCCAAGGTGCTGGACGGCATGCTCTACGACTACCGAACCCTTCACTTGCCACTGTCGCAGATCGATCAACAGGTGCGCCAGCACGGCCGCTTGCGTCTTCACCTGAGCAACCGGCAAGTCGAGTTGCAACTCGAGCTCAATGACCTACGCGCCGAAGACTATCGTCTGGTCGTGGCCCGGAAGGGTGGCTTCGAAGAGCTCGACCCGCCTGCTGTCTCGACCTATCGCGGCCATGTCGTTGGCGCTCCGACCAGTACCGTCCGCTTGACGATCCGACCCGACCACTTCAGTGGTTACATCTTCACCACCGACTCGCGGCTGTTCATCGATCCGGTCTCGCTCTACGATCGCCAGGCCGCAAGCTCGCTGGTGGTGGTCTACCGCGATGAGGACGCCCGGTCTAGCGTCGATGTCCGGTGCGGTACCCAGCGTATCCATCAGCAAGCCCGAGATCTTGCCGGGTTGCCAACAGACCCAGTTTCCTTGCCGCCAAATAAGGCACAGACCAGTACCCTAAGGCTCGCAACCGATGCCGACGGCGAGTTTGTCGAGCTCTACTCCTCATCGGTGTTTGCGGCAGCGGCGGCGATCCGCAGCATCGTCAATCAGGTGGATGGCATCTACGAACGCGACATGGGTATCAATGTGCAGTTGGTCTTCCAGCTGCTGTGGTACAACAAAAACATCGATCCTTATCCCACCACCACCAACTCGAGCACCCGGTTGGGCGACGTCAGGAACTATTGGAACAACAGCCTGGGCTGGGTCAACCGCCACACGGTGCATCTTTTCAGCGGTGTCCAGTTCGGCCAAGCATCTGGTTTATCAGACCAGGTGAGTGTGTGTGGCGGCACCAACTACTCGCTACATACCGCCAAGACGACCCAAGGCGGGCTGTTCTCCAGCCGCAACAGAAAACGATTGGTGGCTCACGAAATTGCCCACAATCTGGGGGCAAGACACATCAGCGATCACGATTGCCAGGTCGGCCAGGGGCCAATCATGTGTTCCAACACCATCAATCAGCCCCAAGGCTGCGATGGGTTCGAGGGCGTTTCGATCGATTCTATGAACGCGACGTGTCTCAATATCCAGAATTGTGACGACTCGGGGCTGCTCGGGCAGTGTTTCTGCGAAGGGGTTTGATGGCGGCGCCAGGGCGGCCCCAGTGCCGCCCGGCTCTGTATCGCCCGGCTCTGTATCGCCCGAGCCTGCGCCGTCCGACCCTAGTGCCGTCCGAACCTAGTTAGATTGCATCAAGAAGCCCGTTTCTCGTCTCCCAGGGAGTCCCCTGTGGAGCGAGCACGCGGCGAGTATGTATGAGCAAGAGAGCAGATCGTAGCTCTCCAAAATATTGTAACCAATAGAGTTGCCAGACATCAGGGCACCGAGGCGAGTTACGCAGCTGCGCGCGCAGTCCACAGGGGGCGACCAGACAACCGGCGTTCTTGGATGCAATCTCAACCGTGGTTCGCAAGCGTCGAGTATGATGCGGTTCGAAATTCTCAGCTGAAGTTGGGTCAAATAGAACTCAGGCATCACTGGGTGTGACCAAACCTGGCCCGTCGACAAAGACGGGGTACAACAGGGAGGATCGAACCATGGAAAAGAGTCCCATGGCGTGGAGCAGTGGCGCGGTCGTCGTGGCCTTGGCTGCTCTGACGTCGGCCTGCGCGTCCGCACCGCAAAAGCCTGACCTCGGTGGTTTGTACAACCAGGCGGCACAGCGCCATCACGAGTATGGCAACCCGGTGATCGTGATCCCGGGTATCCTCGGCACCCGGCTCACCGACCCGGCCTCTGGGCGTACAGTTTGGGGTGCCTTCGGCGGGAATGCGGCCAATCCACAGAAGCCAGACGGAGCGGTGTTGGCATCTTTGCCGATGCGATCCGGCGCCAGCCTGGCGGCGCTGACGGACGGCGTCGAACCCGACGGTGTGCTCGACAAGCTCGACATCAAGCTCGCCGGCTTGCCGTTCCAACTCAAGGCCTATTTCCAGATCCTGCTCACCCTCGGCGCCGGTGGCTATTACGACGAGACTGCCTACAAGAAAGACGTCGACTACGGCTCCGAGCACTTCACCTGCTTCCAATTCGACTACGACTGGCGCCGCGACAACGTCGAGAACGCCCGTCGGTTACATCGTTTCATGCTCGAGAAACGAGCCTACGTCGCCGAGCAGAAACGTAAGCTCTACGGTGAGGAGAATCCGGACATCAAGTTCGACGTCATCGCCCACTCCATGGGTGGCTTGGTACTGCGTTACCTGCTGCGTTACGGCACCGGAGACTTGCCGGCGGACGGCTCTTTACCTGAGTTGACTTGGGCCGGCAGTGAGTTGATTGACCGAGCGATCCTCGTCGCCACTCCCAGTGCCGGTGCGGTTGACGCCCTGGTCCAGTTGGTTGAAGGGCGTAAGTTCGGCCCCTTCACCCCGCATTACGAAGCCGCCCTCTTGGGGTCCTTCCCGTCGATCTACCAGCTTTTACCGAGGCCTCGTCACGGTGCCCTGGTTGAAGCCGATGATCGCCACCAAAAAGTCGACTTCATGGCGCCCGAGTTCTGGCGAGAGATGGGTTGGGGCTTGGCGTCGCCAGCCCAGGACCCGGTGTTGCAGCTCATGCTGCCCGAGGTCGCCGATTCCGCCGAGCGTCGTGAGATCGCCCTTGAACATCAACGCAAGAGCCTGGTTCGTGCCAAGCAGTTCCACGCCGCCCTCGACCGACCGGCCTCACCGCCAGCCGGCACAAGCCTTCACCTCTTCGCGGGTGATGCCGTCGCCACCGACAAGATCGCCACCGTCGACCGCGCCAGCAAGAAGCTCACCGTTGTCACCCAAGCTCCCGGTGACGGCACCGTCCTACGCTCCAGCGCCCTGATGGACGAGCGTCTCGGCCAGGAATGGAGACCGCGGCTCGACTCCGCCGTCGACTGGACCAGTGTGTCCTTCCTCTTCGCCGATCACCTCGGCATGACCAGCGCGCATGCATTTAGTGACAACGTGTTGTATCTGCTGCTGGAGGCTCCACGGTAGTTGAAGCATTAGAAGGCAAAGCGGTTCAACCATCGTGACGCGTAACGCTTAAGGTGCTAGGCGCACATGTTCGGACTGAAGCTATGTCAACAACATGTGTTGCAGTGTGTGTAGTACGATGTGTGGAGGAGGTGAGTATGGCTACGAACCTAGCGATTGACCCTGAGCTGCTAGAGACTGCACACGCCGTCGGTGGTCACAAGACCAAGAAGGCGACCGTGACCGAAGCGCTGACGGAGTATGTCCAGCGTCGCAAGCAGCGCAGTGTTCTGGAGTTGTTCGGCAAGATCGAATACGAGCCAGACTATGACTATAAGGCTCAGCGAAGGCGCGAATGAACGTCCTCGTGGATTCCAGTGTCTGGTCGCTTGCGTTCAGACGCCAAAAGCCTGACCCCGCCAAGCAAGTCGCTGAGCTCTTCGAGTTGATTCTCGAAGGACGAGCGCAATTGATCGGGCCTGTTAGACAGGAAGTGCTGTCTGGGATTCGCAGTGATCTTCAATTCCAACAGCTCCGCGATGCTTTGCGCGGTTTTCCTGATCTGGAGATCCTCACTGCAGACTTCGAGCTCGCCGCCGCGATGTTCAGCCAGTGCCGCCGCCAGGGTATTCAGGGCTCGAACACGGATTTTTTGATATGTGCCGTCGCTGAACGACTTCACATGCCGATCTTGACCACCGATGTCGACTTTCGGCATTTTGCGGAACACATATCCGTGCGGCTGCACCCTCCTAGGGCAGGCCTCGCGTTGCCGGGCTAACTGCCACCACGATCAGCCCTGCAAGTGACGAGTTCGTCATTGCGGATGAGGGATCTCAGACTTTGGGACCTCGAATATCAGGCTCTGCCCGATTCACAGACCTTTCGGTTGGCGACAGGATCATGCCGAAGTTGGCGCTGCCAGTCTGAAGCTGGCAGAACAGCCGAGACTCCATGATGCCTGCTGAGAGCCGCGGGGAGGCCTTGATGATTCACCCTGTCTGTACGCACGACGTTCCACTGATCCCGACCATGACGACGGAGCCACGCTTCGACGTCATCACCTATCCCGATCGAATCGACGAGATTCTGGCGCTTCGGCAGATTGCCAACTGTGCCGCTGATCAGCTCGCACCCGATACCTCGACCGCTGAGTTGTTCGATGCTCGTGACCTCGAGGCATCCCATGTGGTGGCCGAGATGGACGATCAAATCGTCGGAACCGTGCGCCTGGCATCTCCCCTCGAAGGGTTTCTCCTCAATTCGGCCAACCCCTGCGTCGAGCCGGTGAGTGGTCTGCCCAACAGCTCCGAGTACCTGGAGACCGCTTGGGCTGCCATCCATCCCAACTACCAGGGCCGTGGACTGCTCTGGCATCTTGCTGCCCACTTGGTGGTCACGGCCAAGCAGCGCGGCAAGCCTTTCATTGTTGGCGCTGCGAACCCTGGCATGTGGCGTTTCTGGCAGCGGTGCGGCTACCGAAAAATGGACGTGCCCTACTTTGGGCGGAGCGGCCGGGCCCCCGAGTTTTCGTTGATCATCTCGGATGTCGACGCGGCGATCACGGGTCGAGATATCGCTCCGCCTTTGGCCCAGGCACTCAAAGGTCTGCTCGATGGTCCGGGCTGAACCCGAGGAGGTATGGAATGTTCGATGTTCTTTCTCCTGAAAGGCTGACACATCTTTCGGAACTGGCAATCCGAGTCGGCACCGTCTTGGCAATCTTCATTCTGGGCTGGCTCGCCTCTAAGTGGGTCCACCGACTGGTGCTTGGAGCTTTTCGTCGGGGCAAAGTGGAAGAAGCCTTGGCGAGGTTTTTTGCGTCGATCGCGCAATATGCCCTGCTCGTGTTTGCGGTGATTGCTTCGCTCGACAAAGCCGGTGTCGAAACCACCAGCCTGGCGGCTGCAATCGCCGCTGCCGGTCTTGCCGTGGGTTTGGCTCTGCAAGGATCGTTGGGGAATCTCGCCAGTGGCGTCCTGCTGCTGCTTTTCCGTCCGTTCTCGATTGGAGACAAGATCTCGACCTCGGGTCACCGGGGCAAGGTCGAAGATATCGGCCTATTTGCTACCGTGCTTTCGACACCAGCAATTGAACGGATCATCATCCCCAATGGCTCCATCACCCGAGACTCGATCATCAACCACACCGCCTCCGGCAAGATCCGCAGCACGATTACCGTTGGAGTGGCCTACGGCGTCGATATCGATCGGGTCTGCAAGGTCCTCGCTGAAGCCGCCCTTTCGGCCAAATTTGTCCTTGCTGAGCCAGCTCCAATCGCAGGTTTTGCCGACATGGCGGCCAGCTCCCTGAACTTTGTCGTCTTCTGTTGGTCAGAGTCGGACGTCGATGTCCCAATGCAGCACTATGTCCGGCGAGCGATCTACAACAGGCTCAACGAGGAAGGTATCGAGATTCCCTTTGACCAATTGGTGGTGCACAAGGGTTAGTTGTCGGCCCCTCGGTTGGTCTAGCTATCTGCCGCGATCGGCTCCAGTCCGAAGTTCTGGTGGTCGGCCAGAGTGCAGCGATTCTGGACAACTTGGATGCCGGCGAGATTCAGCTGGCGGGCAAACTCGTCGTGGCGGATACCGAGCTGAAGCCAAACCAGCTTGGGTAGCGGTTGCATGGAGGTGATGTCGTCGAGATGGGTCATGAGCAAATCGGGCCGGCGGAAAACGTCGACGATATCGACCGGCTCGGCGAGTTCGGCGAGGGTGGCGCGGACGGTTTCGCCCCATAACGTCGTACCGGCCAATACCGGGTTGACGGGTAAGATGCGATAACCCTGCGACGCCAAGTAATCAGGAACGTAGAAGGCGGGCTTGGCCGGGATATTGTGGGCGCCGAGGACGGCGATGGTTCGCGCCTCGGAGAGGACTTGGTGGATCTCTTCGTGGGTTGTCAGCTCGGTCATGTCTGCTCCTGCCGGTTGGCGTCTGGATGGCGTCGAGCACCGTAGTGTCTATGGACGGTAGCATAGAGCGTTGATGCGATGATTCGACCGCCGCGACCACCCCGTGTGAGGAGGATGAGCATGTCCGACAACTCGACAACGCCCGACTTGGACCAGGCCTCTGGTATGCAAGCACCCAGCCCGGGCCCAGATCTGGACGACCCAAGGTTGTTAGCGTTTTTCCCGTTGCTCTACGTAGCCTGGGCCGACGGTGATCTGAGTCCTGAAGAAACTCGGGCGATTTGTTCGCGGGTGAGTGCCACGGACGGTTTGAGCGATAGCTGTGGTGATTACTTCGGGCGCTGGCTCGATCCCGACAACCCGCCGTCGGCGCGCGATCTACGGGTGTTGTTGACCACCATTCGGCGCTCGGCAGGTGGGCTGTCGGCGGACGAGAAGCGTGATCTCACTCAGCTCGGTGTGGAGCTGGCACGGGTTGATGGGTTCGATGTGCCGGAGTCGGAGATCCAGGCCTTACAAGAGATTGAGGAGGCCCTCGGGGTGGCGGGCCGGGAGGCATCGCGTAGCCTGTTGGTGGCCAAACGGCCCGAGGTACCTACCACCGAACCGGCGCCAGCGTTCGACGTCGAGGCGATGACCCGGCTGCTCGATTTCGGACATCACGACCTACGCCAGAACCTGCGTGCTCTGCTCAGCGAAGAGCGTTTCGGTCGAGCCTATGGGCTGAGTAAGCGGGACTACCGTGACCGAGTGCTCGAATGGACCCGCATCCTGGCGTCCGAAGGTTACGGTGCCCTCTCGTATCCAGTCGAATCCGGTGGTCGAGATGATCCGCATGCTGCAATCGTCATGTTCGAGACGTTGGCCTACCATGACCTGAGCCTGACGATTAAGTTCGGCGTGCAGTTTGGTCTCTTCGGCGGCAGTATTTTGCAACTTGGGACCGAAAAGCACCATCAGCGCTACTTGCGCGACGTTGGTAGCCTGGCGTTACCCGGATGTTTTGCGATGACCGAGTCAGGCCATGGCTCGAACGTCGGCGATATCGAGACCGTGGCGCGTTACGATCGTGATACCCAGGAGTTCGAGATCCACACTCCGCACGACGGAGCGCACAAAGAGTACATCGGCAACGCCGCGGATCACGGTCATTTGGCGACGGTGTTCGCCCAGCTCGAGATCGACGACGAATCCTACGGCGTGCATGCCCTATTGGTGCCGATTCGTAACGCGGACGGCCAACCCTGTACTGGCGTACGGATTGCGGACACCGGCGAGAAGATGGGGCTCAACGGCGTCGACAACGGCCGTTTGTGGTTCGATCACGTGCGCGTGCCACGGGAGAACCTGCTCGACCGGTTTGCCGAAGTCAGTCCAGAGGGTCTCTACACGAGCCCCATCGCCAGCCCCAACAAACGTTTTTTTACCATGTTGGGCACCTTGGTCGGCGGCCGCGTGAGTGTTGCGTTGGCGGCGCTTGCCGGTGCCAAGTCAGCACTGGCGGTGGCGGTGCGTTACGGTGCAAAACGTCGGCAATTTGGGCCGGCCGGGCAGGCTGAAACTGTGATCCTCGACTATCTCACCCATCAGCGGCGGTTGATGCCTCCCCTGGCGATGACCTACGCGCTGAACTTTGCGCTCGAAGCGTTGGTGAAGGAGTTCCTGGCCTCACCAATAGACGAGCGTCGGGACATCGAGGTGATGGCTGCGGGTCTCAAGGCGATCACAACCTGGCATGCTACCGAGACCATCCAGACTTGCCGTGAGGCCTGTGGCGGCAATGGCTACCTGGCGGTCAATCGATTCGCCGAACTCAAGGCCGACACCGATGTCTTCACCACCTTCGAAGGGGATAACACGGTGCTGTTGCAACTCGTAGCCAAGGGGCTACTCTCCGGCTACAAGCGGCAATTTGGCGAAATGGACGCGGTGGGCCTGGTGCGGTATTTGGCGGGGCGCGCTATGACCCGGGTCGCCGAGCTCAACCCGATTGTGATCCGCAACACCGACCCGGACCATCTGCGCAGCGACGACTTCCAGCTCGGTATCCTACGTTGGCGAGAAGACCATCTTGTCGCCTCGGTGGCCAGGCGGCTCAAGAAGCGCATCGACGCTGGCGTCGACAGTTTCCAGGCGTTGGTGGAATGTCAGGACCATGTGCTGACAACCGCCAAGGCTCACGTCGAACGGGTGGTGTTGGAACGGTTCATCGCCGGAGTCGAACGCTGTGAGGACCAGCGTCTACGGACGGTGCTCGAGGATCTGGTGGACCTGTTTGCTCTCGAACGGATCGAGCGAGACCGTGGTTGGTTCCTCGAGAACGGTGTCCTCGAAGGGCCGAAGTCGAAGGCGATCCGTAAGCAGGTGCTTCAGCTCTGCCGTCAGCTGCGCCAGCAGGCAGTGCCGTTGGTGGATGGTTTTGGTATCCCCGACGCCTTGCTGGCGGCGCCGATCGCAGTCGGTGAGGATCGATGACGACATTAGAAACTGAACGCCTGACCCTCCGCGAGCTGACCCTCGACGACGCCGAGTTCATTCTCGAGTTGGTCAACGAGCCGGCATACCGTCGTTTCATCGGTGACAAAGGGGTGCGCAACCTTGAAGATGCTCGGGGCTACCTCCGCAAAGGGCCGCTCGACAGTTATCAGCGATTCGGTCATGGACTCTACCTGACGTCGTTGAAAGACGGCACCAAGATCGGGACTTGTGGGCTGCTCAAGCGCGACACCCTGGACGACCCGGATGTCGGGTTCGCTTTCCTGGCGGCCCATCATCGGCAGGGTTATGGCTTCGAATCGGCGGCGGCGGTGATGGAGCATGGCCGAGACGTGTTGGGGTTCCGGCGCATCGTGGCGGTGGTTTCGCCGGAAAATGCCGGTTCGATCGGTCTGCTCGAGAAGCTCGGCCTGCGGTTCGAGCGCATGATCGAGTTCGCCCAAGACGACGTGGTCCGCCTGTTTGCAATCGACTGGTAGGGAGTCCTCGTGGACCCGTTGCTGAGTTTGAGCGACAAAAACCGATAGCTCGAGACCCTGGTCAGCTTTTACGATCTTCTTGTGAGCAGGACATGCCGGCCGCCGATGTGTTCGACACCGGCGCTGGTCTTGCGTGACAAAAGGAGTCGTACAATGTTGCATACCGTGGCTTCCAATACCGCCTCATCTAGATCGGTAGTCTCTAGATCGACCCTGACCGAGGAGTCTATGAATTCTTCGAACCAACTCGAGTCTTTGGACGAAGATCACTGTTGGCAGGCGGTCCTACAGCGTGACCGCACTCAGGACGGCCACTTCTACTTCGGGGTGACCACCACCGGCGTGTTCTGTCGCCCATCGTGCGCCGCCCGCAGGCCGTTGCGCAAGAATGTTCGCTTCTTTCGCACCGCGCCGGAAGCCGAGCGCGAAGGGCTGCGTTCGTGCCTGCGCTGCAAACCGCTGGATCAGGCCGAAGATGGACGCGTGGCGCAGATCCGCGAGCTGTGCGACTACATCCAGAGTCACTGTGACTCGGGAGATTCCCTGGCCCTCGAGGTGCTCAGTCGCCAGGTCGATCTCAGCCCGTCGCGTCTACGGCGGATGTTCCTCGAGATTGTCGGGGTCACGCCGCGACAGTACGTCGAGGGTTGTCGTTTCAAAACCCTCAAACAAGGCTTGCGCGATGGCGACTCGGTGACCCACGCTATTTATGACGCAGGCTTCGGCTCGTCGAGCCGGGTCTACGAGCAAACCGGATCCCGTCTTGGCATGACGCCGAGCGAGTATCGTGACGGTGGGCGGAATCTTGCCATCTCGTACGCATTGGCGGACACTCCAGCGGGTCGCCTGATGGTTGCCGCCACCGACCGCGGGTTGTGTTTCGTGCATTTCGACAATGTGGCCGAAGGTTCGACCGAGACCGTGACCGAGCGCCTGATCAAGGCCCTGCACGACGAGTTCCCAGCCGCGACGATTCGGCAGACCGAGGCCGAAGGTTCTGAACAGCTGACCCTGTGGATCGCCGCCTTGCAGCGTCACCTTGCAGGCCGCGAGCCTCACCTCGACCTACCTGTCGACATCCGGGCAACGTCCTTCCAGCTCCAGGTGTGGCGTTACTTGCGATCGATTCCTTATGGTGAAACCCGCTCCTACGCCCAGGTTGCTGCTGCCATCGGCAAACCGAAAGCGGTGCGGGCGGTGGCCGGAGCCTGCGCCGCCAATCGTGCTGCGTTGGTCATTCCTTGCCATCGGGTGATCCGCGCCAATGGTGAGCTTGGCGGCTACCGTTGGGGAGTTGATCGTAAGGCGCAGCTCCTGGACCGTGAGCGAACGTTCGAGAGCGCTGGGTAAACATCTGTCGAGATTGCTCCGTATAGACAGGGGAGGGCACTGTATCTTCAGGGGAGTATTGTGCAATTTTTTTGGACTCGCCGAGCATTTTGGCCCGGTTGGAGCATCAACCGGGTCATCCTATGGAGCACCGTCGTTGGACTCGTCAGCGCATGGGGGCTGACCCTACCCGCCGCTGCCGACTGGTTGATCACCCTCGAAGGTCGGATGATCGAAACCCAGGGACCGTGGACGATCGACCAAGGCGTCCTCACCTACACCGACCTTGCGGGTGAGGAGCAAGCCCTCGCCCTCGATGATGTCGATCTCGAAGCCAGCGAGGAAACCACCGCTCTCAAGGCTGGGGTGCCCTACGTGCCGAGCAGCGAGCGCTCGTCGGTCGAAGTCGACAAGAAGGCCGAAAAAAAGCGCAAGAAAAAGGCCAAGGTCATCCTCTACATGACCACCCTATGCCGCGAGTGCAGTCGGGCCAAGGAGCTGCTCGAAGAGCTCGGGGTCAATTTTGTCGAGAAAGACATCAACGCCAGCGTCAACAACGGTCGCGAATATCGTCGCAAAGCGGGCCATGGCGGCGGTCTACCGGTCATCGATATCGATGGCACCCTGGTCTTCAGCAACAATCCGCGGGTGATTCGTCAGCACGTCGAAAAGCTGCAGGAGCGTGAGCGCAAAGCGGGGGTCTCCGGCAAAAAAATGGATAGCTAGCCGTTGGCCCTCATGGCGATGCCTGGAGCTGTCGGGTCAACTCCAAGAGTTTGCTGATCGGCACCGCCAGATGGACGTTGCAATGCTCCCGGCGGCCAGCACAGGAGGCGTCTCCCAGCTGAGTCAGGGAGCCGGTGTTGATGCCGAGCACTTGGCCTTGATCGTCTACCAACGGCCCGCCGCTGGATCCGGGCAGCAGGGCGGCATCGTGGGTCAAGGCGTGGTCCAAGGAGAGTTGACCCGCGGCGTGTCGCGAGCCGAACGAGAAGTAGTTGGCGTTGAGGTGGTTGATTTCGCCGAGTAGTAGGCCGGACGAAAAGCGTTTGCCGGCCTTGTCCTTGGAGCGCCTGGGGTGCAAGAGCTGGAGGTCGGGGAAGCCGATGGCTACGACGCGGGTGCCAGCGACGAGTGGACCGTTGGCCGGCCGAGCGATCGCAACCTGCCTCCGGTCGACACGAAGCGGGAGGGTACACCGCAGGAGTGCCAGGTCCTGGTCGGCATCACGCCAGACGATTTCGGCGGAAGTCGACACGGTTCGGCCCGTGACACTCGATGGCGGTAGGTAGACACGGATCAGGCACCGCCCAGCACACGGCACGACATGGGCGCTGGTGGCGATCCATAGTCGCCGCTGGTCGTCGATGTCGAGGATGAGCCCGGATCCGGTTTCGTGGCTCGGGAAGTTGGCGGATCCAGCCCACGATCGGGTTGAGAGCAACACGGTTGCGTCCCAGGCATCGCGCAGTGGAGCGGGGATCTCAGCGGATTGAAAGTCGAGTTCGGTCGCCGGTGGAATCGCCTTTGCTGGCGTCACGAGCGCGGTCAGTACAAGTCCGAAGCCGATCGCTGCAAGCTGCTTCCACATGGCATCTCCTGGTGGGGTGGTTGTGGCGATCGATGGCTACCGAAAGACAGCCTCCATCGTCGCGATGCCGGGAAAGGTGTGCAGCGTGCGTACCAGCCAGCGGGAATTTGTAGGAGACCTCTCTAAACGCTGACGAACATAGATTTGGCCCTGTGGTCGTTGGATTGGAGTGGTGAAGAAATGCGTAGTTGTCTATGCAAGAGTGCATATGCATTTAGGCGATTTCTGAGGTTGCAGTGGGTGAGGCATCTAATGCAGTGCGGTCATGGCAGAATGTGGTCTGCGGCATCGTGTTTGCAAACACAGCCATGCATCGCAACAGGTCTGTACCGAAACACACCTCGTCTCTGACAACCGCGTCCCTCGGACTCTTGTTCTTCGAACCATGGACACGCCAACCTCCATCGATCAATTCCGCTTGCTGTCGGCGGGATTCCACCTACTGCCCACCTTGGCTTGGATCATCCTTGCCAGCAGTTATTGGCGTTCCCACGGGACCGCCCGACCTCAGGGGCAGCTGTTGTGGCTGTTCCGGTTGCTGAGCGGTATCGTGGCTTTGCACTATGGGCTCAACGTGGTCGTCGATCTGATTTACCCGGAAGACCACTTGTCAGGGTCCTGGCTGTGGAATGTCGGCTGTGTTCTGACCAAGGCGACAACCCTGGCCGAGCTCGCGGTACTGCGCCACATGTTGCCGTTGACCGCTCTTGGTGCAACCCCGCCGGGACGCCTTTGGCTGGTGGTGAATTACGGTTCAGCGTTGTTTGCGGGCATCTTGACCGCCACGCTCAGCCCTCGAGTTGGGTCAGCTGGGGCCGTTGTGCACGTCTACCTGCTGTTGATGACGGCAGCCATCATCTGGGAGATGGTACAGATGTCGCGGTGTGCAACAGACCGCTGGCGGCCAGTGATCATGGTGGATCTCAGTCCGCGCAGCTGTGTCCTCCTCGGCCTCGGCATGTTCGCTGGCGTGGTGCTGATTGTTGTTGTGGAACAAAGTCGCAGCGGGCCTAGCTTGGCGTGGGCGATTGTTCATTCGGCGGTTGGTTTGGCACTCGCCGCGATGTTTGCGGTGCGCATCTTGGGCGAGGTGATGCGGCGCCTGTTGACGGCGGTGGCGACAATTGCTGTCACCGTTGGTATGTATACCGGCATTCGGATCGCAGCCGCCGCGATGCAGGACAGCCCGATGCGATGGCTGGTCGAGGTGACTGGAGTTCTGGCATTGGTTTTGACGTTTGGTCCCGGCTTCGGTTGGTTGAAAGCAGGGGTCGATCGACTGATGTTGCGGCAGAGCCGTCAATGGCGTCAGCAGTTGCAGTCTTTCCTCCAGACCCTACAACCCGAGATTGGGGTTGCCGAATGCCGTCGGCGGGCGGTGGTCGAGGTGGCGCAGGTGCTGCGGTTGAGAGGAGCCGGCATTTTGTCGACAGAATCGACGACCGACGAGGACGGTTCCGCGCTGACGGTTTTTGCGCCAACCGTTGAAACCGGGCAGATCGATCTCGATCAAGTTGCCCGGGTTTGGCCGCGAGACCCAGCCGAGTTGCCCGATCGGGCGTTTGATCTGTTGTGGCTAGAGGATCTCGAACTACAGATGGCGCTCCACGACGCCGGGGTTACCTGGGTGGTGCCGATCATCAGCCCTCGCCGTTGTTGGGGGCATCTTTTTGTGTCGGCGGGACCGTTTGGTATCGAGGCTGGCAGCGCCAAGCTCTACACGGTGGAAAGCCTGGCGCGCCAGCTGGCGCTGGTACTCGATAGTGCCGATTTGCTCGATCGCGCGGTACGCGTCGAGCGTGAGCTGGCGCAAGCGGAGAAGCTGGCGGCGGTAGGTGAAATGGCGGCCCGTATGGCACACGAGATCCGCAACCCGGTGACGGCGGCGCGCAGCTTGTCTCAAATGCTGGCGCAGGAACCGGATTCGCCGCTCAATGCCGAGCACGCCGGCATCATCACCCGCGAGCTCGACCGAGTGGAGCGTCAGGTGAGATCGTTGCTCGAATTTGCCCGTCACGAGACCTATCAATTCGAGGATGTACGGCTCGCCGGCCTGGTGCGAGCGGTGGTGGACGATCTGCAGCCTCGACTCGGCGAGCTCGATCTCGACCTGACCCTCGATCTCGACGCAGCCGCGGTGGTGCGTGCTGACCCGGAGCGCCTGCGTCAGGTCTTGATCAATCTGGCCGAGAATGCGGTCGATGCGATGCGTGCTGTCGTTTCGACGCCAGGTCCGCAAAGTCTGCGAAGCCCACAAGATCTGGTATCGCGCCAACCCTCGCCGCAAACCTTGACGATCTCGGTCAGCGCCGGTGAGGAAACCACCCGACTGATGGTGCGCGATAGCGGCCCAGGTGTGGAGCCGGAGAAACTTGCGCGGTTGTTCGATCCCTTTGTCTCTCACAAAACCCAGGGCACCGGGCTCGGGCTGGCGATCGCCCGACGCATCGTCGAGGCTCACGGTGGGCGGATCGAGGCGGCGTTGGCGGCGGGTGGCGGCATGGTGTTTACGGTCGATCTGCCGGCCACCCCGGATCACGAGTCTCGTCTATCGTTGCCCGAGACCTTGCGGCAGGCAGTATGAAGGCAACCATCCTGGCGGTTGATGACGAACCGGCGATCCTGATTGCGATCGAGCGCCTGTTGTCCGGCTGCGGCCATCAGGTAGAAACCGCATCGTCGGGAGAACAGGCGATCGATCGTCTGCGGCGCGGTGCCTATGATCTTGTTGTCACCGACCTCACCCTTGCACCCTTGACCGGCATGGATGTCCTGCGGTGGACTCGCGATCACGCCAACGAGACCGGTGAGAGTGCACTGCCGGTGATCTTGATCACGGCTTACGGTTCGGAGCGTGCGGCGGTCGAGGCGATGAAGCTCGGAGCGGTCGATTATTTGCCGAAACCGTTCGACAATGACGAATTGGTGCGAGTTGTGGAGCGTGCCTTGGAAGAGCGACGGCTGCGTCGTGATCTTCAGCTGCTGCGGCAGGAGGTTTCGGACAAGTACCGCTTCCACAACATCCTGGGCAAGAGTCCGGCGATGCAACGGGTTTTCGAACGGCTGCGCAAAGTGGCAGGCACTGACTTGACGGTGTTGATCCTCGGCCCCAGCGGTACCGGCAAAGAGCTGGTGGCCAACGCCGTGCACTACAACAGTCCGCGTCGTCGTCGGCCGTTGATCAAGGTCAACTGTGCAGCATTCTCCAGTGAGCTGGTGGAGAGTGAGCTGTTTGGCCACGAGCAAGGTGCCTTCACTGGCGCCACCCGTGCCCGCCAGGGCAAGTTCGAGCTCGCCGACGGTGGCTCGTTGTTGCTCGACGAGATTGGCGACATGAGTCTCGAGACCCAGGCCAAGGTTTTACGGGTGTTGCAAGAGAAGGCCTTCGAGCGGGTCGGCGGCAACCGTACCTTGAATGTTGACGTCCGGTTGTTGGCAGCAACCAATCAGAATCTCGAAGCGTTGATCGCCGAGGGCAAGTTCCGCCAAGATCTCTACTACCGCTTGAACGTGGTGCCGATCGAGTTGCCAGCGCTCGGCGAGCGGGCCGGCGACCTACCGCTGCTCACCGAACATTTCTTGCGCACCACTGCTAAGAAACTCGATCGTCCGCGGCGGCCGCTATCGTCCGAGGCTTTACGGTGCCTGGTCGAACATCCTTGGGAGGGCAATATCCGCGAACTCGAGCACGCCATCGAACACGCCGTAGTGTTGGCCGATGGCGGCACCATCGAGCTCGAGGACTTACCGGCTTCGATCCGCGGAACGGGATCGGGAGCGGACTCAGCGTCCATGGACGACGCTCCACTGGATTTCAAAGAAGCCAAGCAGCGTGCCGTCGACCGCTTCGAGCGCGAGTTCATCAGCCGGGCTCTCGAGCGCCATCACGGCAACGTTACCCGGGCGGCGGAAGAGATGGGGATGTATCGTCAACATCTTCAGTTGAAGCTCTCCAAGCTCGGGCTTGATCCGCGCAGCTTCCGTGATCGGTGAGTTCGCGGTTTCCCTGGCTGAACGTCGTATAATCGAGGTATGAGCACACCCCAAGACCGGATCCAAAGCGATATCAAAGAAGCTCTCAAGGCGCGGCAGACCGAGCGTCTGGCAACCCTTAGGATGCTGTTGAGCGAACTCAAGAACGAAAAAATCCGCGCCGGCCAAGAGGTCGATGATGAGGCCTTCGTGCGGGTAGTCCGCAAAGGCGTCAAGCAGCGCCAGGATGCCGCCGAGCAATTTCGCGCTGGCGACCGCGAAGAGATGGCGGCGAAAGAAGAGCGCGAGGCCGAGATCCTGACCGCTTATCTTCCGCAGCAGATTGGTGAGGAAGAAATTCGTGCCGCCATCGAAGAACTGGTGGCCGCTGAAGAGCTCTCTGGCCCACGGGCTATCGGTGTGGTCATGAAGGCGATGATGACGCGCTTCGGCAGCGCTGCCGATGGGCGGACCATCAACCAAGTCGCGCGCGACGTGCTGGCTTCGAGCTGACCGGCGGCGTTGCATGCGACGCGTTGTCATCGGTACCGCGGGTCATATCGACCACGGTAAAACCAGCCTGTTACAAGCCCTGACCGGGATCGATTGTGATCGATGGGCAGAGGAGAAGGCTCGCGGCATCACTATCGACCTTGGATTCGCCCACCTCGAGGACAATGATCCGGAGCGAGGTGCACTGCAAGTCGGCTTCGTTGATGTACCGGGCCACGAGCGGTTTCTTCACAATGCGTTGGCCGGGCTTGGTGGCATTCGCATCATGGTACTGGTGGTGGCGGCGGACGAAGGTGTCAAGCCGCAGACCCGGGAGCATCTTGCGATCTGCTCGTTGCTCGAGATCCCGCATGGCATCGTGGTGCTGACCAAACGCGACCTGGTCGATGATGACCTGCTCGAGCTGGCTCAGCTCGAAGTGGAGGAAGAGCTCGAAGGGTCGGCATTTGCGGGCTCGGATGTGGTGGCAGTATCGAGTACCACCGGCGAAGGCATCCCTGAGTTGCGGCGCCGACTGTTGGAGCTGGCTCACGCCACCGCCGTCGACAGTGACCCGACGCGGCCGTTTCGCCTGCCGGTCGACCGTGCCTTTCAATTGCGTGGCCTGGGAGCGATCGTCACTGGCACCTTGATCAGCGGGCGAGTCGAGCCCGGGCAGACCCTGAGTGTGCTGCCGCGAGACGTCAACGCTCGCGTCCGCAGTCTGCAAGTGCACGGTGAGAGTCGTCCCAGCGCTGAAGCAGGGGAGCGCACTGCGGTGCAGTTGACCGGCATCGATCTCGACAGCCTGGAGCGCGGTGAACAATTGGTGAGCTCCGAGACTTTTGTGACCACCCGCAGCCTCTGTGCCCGCTTCACCCTCCTGGACGACGCCCCAGAGCCGATCAAGACGTTTATCCCGATTCGATTCCACCTCTACTCGAGTGAGGTAGTCGGTAAATTGCGACCCCTCGGCGGAGCACCGCTGGCTCCCGGCGAGACGACCGCTGTTGAGATCCGTCTCAGCCAACCGGTGGTGGCGATCCGGGGTGACCGTTTCATCATCCGGCGGCCGTCGCCGGCCACCACCCTCGGTGGCGGTGTGATTCTCGACTCAGGCTGGCGCAGGCGTCGCGGGAAGTCGCTTACCGCTGCTGTCGCCGCGCTCGACGACGCGGATAAGGCGCTCGAGTTGTGGGTTACCGAAACCGGAGAACGCGGCGCTACCGCCGCGGAGATTGGGCCCCGCCTCGGGCGGACCGCCGCCGAGCTCACCGTTGAGCTCGATCGATTGACTTCGGCGAATCGCCTGCTACGGGTCGACTCGGGGCGCGGTCGACGATGGATTGCACCACCGGTCAGCCAACGCGTCCTAGATCGTGGCAAGAAGGTCCTCACCGAGTTCTTTCGTGACGATCGGCTCGCCCGGGGGATGCCCAAGGCTCAGTTTCTAGGGCAGGTGCTGCCGCGAAGGGCGATGGATCTCGCCGACGTTTACCTCAGCTGGCTGAGTGCCGCCAAGATTCTGGTGGTGGCTGGTGACGTGGTCAATCGGCCAGGGCGGCAGGTGGAGCTCAGTGGCGAGGAGTCGAAACTATCGCGTGCGGTGCTGGCCGAAGTCGAGGCCGGTGGCCTGGCACCGCCTGCTCCGGTTGAACTGCGAGCCACAATTGGTGCCAAACGCCAGATTCTCGACGGCGTGCAGCGTTACTTGGTGGAGCAAGGCAAGCTGGTTCGCCTGCCCTCCGGCTTGATTCTCGCCGCGTCTGTGATCGCCAACTTGCGGCGCGATCTCCTGGACACCGGGTGGCAAGAATTCACCGTCGCCCAATTCAAAGACCGCTTCGATCTCAGCCGCAAGTGGGCGATTCCCCTCTTGGAGCATCTCGACTCGATCGGGGCGACGCGCCGGGTTGGTGATAAACGGCAAATTGTTGGCCTCGGATCTTAATGTTGTTTGTAATTATTTAATGAATTCGTAGCCCGCTAGTTTCTCAGGGCCGGTTTCTTAATATTTCTGTAATATTTGGGCAGTGAAATGTAACGGTGGCGGCGAGTCGCCGAAGAGTGAGTTCTCGTAGTGACCTGCAACGGGTGTCAGAGGTTGCTGGTGTCACGTAAGAATATTTTTTTCTCAATGGAGTTGATGGTACTCGCGGCGTCCGATCAGACCTTGGCAGGCATCGCGGCTATGCCATGTGTAGTGATTTCGCTAACTAGCGAATTGAAATCTCTATGAGCTAACATTTTCAGCTGAATTATACGCCTAGGTCCTGTTGTCTAGGGAGCTGGTGAAAGATGCCTCGCTGTGGGTAGTGGGTCCTTTCGCAATGGCCTGTTGCGAGACCGGCATGAGGTTCGTAGAGTGTTGTTTGTAAAGATTAGTTATTTATATATAACGAAGAGTTGATCGCTGTTGGAGGTAGTCCAGTGAAGTTATTCAACCGCGACTTGGAAACGTAATGTAGGCCGCAAGGTCGATAGTGACTAATAGGCATCACGGTAGTTCGTTTCTCGGTGGTGGTGGACGGTCCTGGCTGCTGATGAATGACATCGAAGTCTCCACGACGTACGCCAAGAAATAAAATTTTGAAGGAGGACACGTGAGAAACACTTGGATATCTAAGACTTTCAGCTCGGCAATGGCACCTGTCGCCCTGGTCATGCTGGCGCTGCTCTTGGCTCCGTCTGCTGCCCAGGCCGAGGAGCCTTACGTCTGTTTCCCGACGTGTTCACGGGTTGATGGACGGATGCTGTCCGTCGCCGGTGTCGCTGGTAACGGTCTGGTGCAAGAGATCGTCCTGCGCGTCGCTGTTTCGGCCGACGATCCCGACATCGAGATTGACGTCTTCGATGCCGACACCGGAACTACCTGGGATAGCCCGGGCGGTACCGACGCGGTGCTCTTCGAGTTGTTCGCGGACCCTAATGGGGACGGCACCGGTACGACGTCGATTCTCGGCCCGGTTGACGGCAACACCTTGGCTGGTGCCGACAACAATTGGGTCAACATCGTGTCGATGCCGAATAGTCCGCTGGCCCTGGCGCCGTCGGGCAACTATGTCTATCGCTTGCTGGTTTCTCTCAGTGCGCCGACAGGAAGTAGCTGGTCTAATTTCAAGGTACGTACCAGGGGTGTGGTTTCCACCGCAACGCTGACCCCAATTCCGGGTATCTTTGCGCTCACCGCGCCGCTGTTCTTCAATCCTCTCGAGATACCGGCGATTTATCCGAATGCCGCGTTCTTCGAGATCGAGCCGACCAACTTTGATGGCACGGTCAATCTTTTTGTTGATTTCCCCAATGATGCGTCCTTTTTCGAATTTTTCGAGGGTGACAGCGATCGTGGCCGTGGCGACGGCACGGATCTCGACACCAATGACCCGAACTCGGACGATCTTGCGGTGCCGCCTTTTGCGGTGGGAACCAACGCCCGACCCGAGGGTGTGGCGTTTGTCGACTCTTGTACTACCGAAGTTTCGGCAACCGCTTGTCCGGCAGATGATCGCTCGGACGTGTTCTTCCAGCGTTCACCGAGTATCCAGATTCGCCTCGTGACGCCCACCGGCGAAGAATTCCTGGAAAGCAACCCCTCCGGTGAACTCGAGTGGGAGCGGATCCGGCTTTCGAACTCCCCGGTGTTAGATCCGTCGGTAGACGATTTTGTCACCAGCAGCATCCCAGCGGGGCTCTATCAAGTACGTCTCGAGGGAATCGACCTGTCGAACCTCAATGCGTTCAGCTTCTCGGAAGAAGTAATCGGTCTCTGTCAGGGTTTGGATACACCCTGCCGTCGCAGCCTGCGCTCCTTTCGACTGGGCGACACGGTCTTCTTGGACCTCAACGGTGACGGCGTTCAGCAATCGCCCACCGAACCGGGTATTGGTGGCGTGATCATGGATCTGCGGGGCAGCGCCGGGTCGCTGCTCGGCAGCCGGGTGACCGATGCCAACGGTAACTACACCTTCGAGGTCGCGGCAGGCACCTACACGGTCGAAGTTGCAGCTGAGAACTTCACGCCTCCCGGTGCTGGAGGTGTTGTTGGTGATCGGGTTTGGCTCGATATCGATGGTGACGCGATAGATTCCGGCGAGCCGGGGCTGAGCAATGTGCGGGTCGAGTTGGTAGACACGGTCAATGGGGTCGCTGGTGATGCCGACGATAAGGTGATTGGCTCCATGCTGACCGATGTCAACGGCAACTACATCTTCGCGGGTCTGCCGGCGGGAACCTATTTCACGCGGGTCATCGAATCGACGGTGGCGTCGGGGTTGGCGTTGTCTGGCGGCGGCTCGAATCCGAGCCCAATGCGAACCATCCTAGCGAGTGGTGCCTGTTCCGAGCCGGATTGCCTCGACTTGGACTTCCCCTATACCAGTGGCGATCCAGCGACCGCAGTCGCCGGTGACTATGTGTGGTTCGACGCCAATGGCGATGGCCTCCAAGGGGCGGACGAAGTCGGCTTTACTGGTGTCACGATGCAGCTGATTAATACCACGACCGGTCGGATAACGGATATGACGACGACCAATGGTGGTTTCTATCTGTTCACCGGTTTGATACCGGGTGATACCTACGTCATCACTGTCACCGACCATGCCGATGTCTTGACCACCTTCACCGCGACCAGCCCGGTAACAAGTCCGAGCTCCGCACCCTTTACTCCAGCGGCCGGTGACGTGCTGTTGGACAAGGACTTTGGATACACCACGGGTTCTTCGGCGACGATTGCCGACCGGGTGTGGGCCGACGACAACCAAAACGGTCTGCTGGATGGCACCGAGACCGGGATTGCTGGCGTGACGGTCAACCTGCTCGACTTTGCGGGCTCAGTGGTGGCTACGACCTCGACCGTCGTAGACGGCAGCTTTGCCTTCGCGAATCTGCCGACTGGCCTCTATTCGGTGGTGGTCTCAGATCTCACCGATCTCACCAACGGGCGATTGCCGACAACCACCGAGTCGTTGCAGGGCCTCGAGATTGTGCTCGGTGGCGGTGGCGCCGGTGGCGAGAGCTTCGGCTACGCGCCGGTGTCGACGGGTGCCCTCGAGGGGCTCACGGGAACCACCATCAAGGCGCCAAACGCCAACGTCGATGTCCAAACCGATGCCGTGCCGGTTGGTGACCCGGCAGGTAACAACGTCGATTTTGATTTCGGGTATCGGGCGGCCCTCGGCTCGATCGGTGACCGGGTCTGGCACGACACCAACGAGGATGGCGTCCAGGATGCCGGCGAAGTTGGGCTCAACGACGTCGTGGTCGAGTTGGTGGACAACACCAACACGGTACTCGCGACCCGTACCACGGCAGGTGATGGCGACTATCTGTTCGAAGACCTCGAGGCAGGGGACTACTCTGTCAGAGTGGACGCGAGCACCCTACCGAGCAACTTTGCGCAGACCTTTGATCTCGATGGCTTGCTGTCGCCGAATGCCGCGACAGTGACGCTCACGATTGCGGAAGATCGGCGCGATGTCGACTTCGGGTACGACGAGTGTGCCCCTTGCGCCGGCAAGGTGAGCCAGTTGAGTTTGGTCTACCTCGGTGCGCAGATGGACGCCGAGATCCAGGTCCTTGGCAAGCGTGGCCCGAACACCGACGAACTCTTCAACGAGACCTTGCAACCGGGTGAAGTGTTCGACCTGACGGGGCCGCTGACAGGCAATCCAGGTTTCAGTGGAACGTTGGGGACGACGATCGAGATCTACGTCAACGGTGTTCTCCACACCACAATCCACACCAGCTGCTCGGTACCGATCGGTCCTGGTTTGGTGAGCGGCGACTTCCAGGTCGTGTCGGGCTCCAGCAAACACGGTGGCTTGCTCTGTCCGGTCGGCGGTGATGGCGGTGGCGGAAACGATTGTGTGCCGATCCTGGTGCGCGACGACTTTGACACCGTAACCTTTGACAACAACGACGGTACCAGCGATTGGGCTGCTGGCTGGATCGAGAACGATACGCTGGCGGGGGGAGCTGGTCCTTCAGCTGGCCAGGTGCAGATCCACGACAGCTTGCTGACGCTCGACGATCAGCCGAACACCGGCGGGCAGCCGAGCATTGCTCGTGAAGTCGATCTCTCGGGCGCTACGAATGCAACGCTCCGCTTCAAGTACCTGACCAGTTCTGGGGTCGACCGCAGCGACGCTGTTACGGTTGAGGTCTCGAACGATGGCGGTGCGAACTGGACGAAGCTGAAGAAAATCACCGGCATCACTGGAGCGGTGACTCGGACCAAGGAATTCGATATCTCGAGCTTCATTTCCGAGCAGACACAAATTCGATTCCGGGTGTCGAAGTATTACGGTGGTCAGAACGAGTTCTTCTGCCTGAGTTTCGTCGAGATCGAGACCGACTGCACGGACTGCCAGGCGGTCGATGTGATCGACGACTTCGAAGTCGAGGCCTTCGACAACAACGACGGCCCTGATTCCTGGTCCAGTGCCTGGATCGAAAACGATCCGGCATACAACGGTCAAGGGCCATGGGCTGGCCAGGTGCAGATCCACGATGGGCTCATCACGCTCCATGACTACCCGAACACCGGTGGCCAGCCGAGCATCGCCCGTCAGGTTGACCTCTCGGCAGCCAGCACCGCGACCCTCAGCTTCGACTTCTACACCAGTGGTGGCGTCGACTATGACGACGCGGTTACGGTCGAGGTGTCGAATGATGGGGGGGCAACCTGGACGACGCTCGAAGTGATCACCGGCATCTCCGGCGCGGCGAGCGGGATTCGAGATATCGATATTTCATCGTTTGCATCGGCTGAGACCCAGGTGCGCTTTCAGGTGTCGAACAAGTACGGTGGCAGCAACGAGCTGTTCTGCCTGGGCTTCGTGAGGATCACAGCCTCTTGCTGAGGCTTTGATACTTGGAGCACCCTGACTGATAGAGCACCCAGACTGAGCAAGTCTGGGACCTAGCCAAGGCGAGGCAAAACCTCCGCCGCCTGAAGCGGACTCGGATTATCCGAGTCCGCTTTTTCTTTTGGGCGGCAGGCGTATGTGCCAATGCCTTCATTTGCATGGGTAGTCTTCGGCATATTTATCTGGAGCAAGATCCAATGACTGGGGCGCGGGCGTAGGAGGTTTCTGTCGCCGGAGAGGGCATTTGGCCTGGCTCGACGGCATTATGACCGGATGAAGCCTCCGGCCAGAGAATTTGTCTCTTACGGCGTTGAGATCGTAATGTTCGCCGTAATGTTGGTGGCTCCTAATAGGTTAGACCAGCGATAGCGAAAGGGTGATCGGGCGGACGACGACGAGTCCAAAATGCTAGTTCACCTACAGTTTTGAATAATCCAATATCTAAATTGTTATCTGATTTCGCGGCTTTAGACTGATTAGAGGCACACCAAGGAGAAGCCATGAGTCCTGCAACCAAGTCACCCAGACGCGCGATAAGGCAGCTTTATCAAGCTGCTGCGATCCTTTTTACTCTGACTCTCATTCCGGGAACAGCGTGGGCGGCAGATCCCTTTGTCTGTTTCCCGACCTGCTCACGAGTCGATGGCCGCATGCTGTCGGTGGCGGGCGTGGCCGGTAACGGCCTGGTCCAAGATATTGTCTTGCGGATCGCTGTCTCAGGCGACGAGCCGGGTATCGAGGTCGATGTCTTCGATGCCGATACCGGCGCCAACTGGGACAGCCCCGGTGGTGCCGATGCGGTGCTCTTCGAGCTCTTTGCGGACCCCAACGGCGACGGCACCGGGGTGGTGTCGGTGTTGGGCCCAATAAACGGCAACACGCTGGTCGGTGCAGACAACAACTGGGTCAACATTGTCTCGTTGGCCAACGTCCCTGCGGCTCAGGCGCCCTCCGGTAATTTCATCTACCGATTGCAGATTTCATTGGCCAACCCACTCGGCAGCAGCTGGTCGAGCTTCAAGGTGCGGACCAAAGGTGTGGTGTCGACTGCAACCCTGACCCCGATTCCAGGTATCTTCGCGCTTACCGCACCGCTGTTCTTCAATCCCCTCGAGATCCCGGCGATCTACCCGAACGCAGCCTTCTTCGAAATCGCCCCAACGAGCTTCGACGGCAACGTCGATCTCTTCGTCGAGATCCCCAACGATACGTCCTTCTTCGAGTTCTTCGAGGGAGATAGCGATCGGGGCAAGGGTGACGGTACCGATCTCGACACCGACGATCCCAACTCGGACAACTTGGCGGTACCGCCGTTCGCGGTAGGAACCAACGCACGACCTGAGGGTGTTGCGACGGTCGATCCGGGTTGTACGACCGAAGTTGCAGCCACGGCTTGCCCGGCGGATGATCGCTCGGACATCTTCTTTCAGCGTTCGCCCAGCATCCAGATCCGTATCACCAAGCCCGATGGCACCGAGTTCCTAGAAGATAATCCTTCCGGCGAGCTCGAATGGGAGCGGATCCGTTTGTCCACTGCCGCGGTACTCGATCCCACCGTGGATGATTTCATCACCGACACTATTCCGGCCGGCCTCTATCAAGTGCGGCTCGAAGGTATCGATCTTTCAAACCTCAACGCCTTCAGCTTCTCCGAAGAAGTGGTCGGCCTGTGCCAGGGACTCGACAAGCCTTGTCGGCCGACCCTGCGCTCCTTCAACTTGGGAGACACAGTCTTCCTCGACCTCAATGGTGACGGCACGCAGCAGGGTGGCGAGCCGGGCCTCGGCGGTGTGATCGTCGATCTCAAGGGTTCGATGGGTACCTTCCTCTCCAGTACCGTCACCGACGGCAATGGCAACTACGAATTCGAGGTCTCTGACGGGCAATATACCGTCGAGATCGCAGCCGAGAACTTCGCGCCGCCAGCGGCAGCGGCAGGCTCGGTTGGAGACCGGGTTTGGTTCGACCTCGATGGTGATGCCATCGACTCCGGCGAACCGGGTCTAGGTAGTGTCACGGTCGAGTTGGTCGATACGGTCAACGGCGTCCAGGGTGACGCGGACGATGTGGTCATCGCGACGACCCAGACCGATGTTGATGGTTTCTACATCTTCAATGAACTGGCGGACGGTACCTACTACACCCAAGTGGACGAATCGACGGTCAACTCTGGACTGTCGCTGTCGGTCGGCGGCTCGAACCCGAGTCCGACGCGGACGATCCTGGCCGGCGGTGTGTGCTCCGAGCCCGACTGTCTCGATCTCGACTTTCCCTACACCAACGGCAATCCCGCAGCGGCGACGGCCGGTGATCGGGTGTGGTTCGACACCAACGGTGACGGCGTGCAAGACGCCAGCGAGACCGGTTTGAGCGGTGTCACCCTGCAGTTGACCAACACCACCACGGGTCGGATCGAGGATCTGACGACCACCGTCGGCGGTTTCTACCTGTTCACCGACTTGATTCCGGGTGACACCTACGTCATCACCGTGACGGATCAGGCCGACGTGCTGACATCCTTGACCGCAACCTTCCCGGTCACGAACCCGAGTTCGGTTCCGTTCACACCGCTACCTGGCGATGTGCTGCTCGACAAGGACTTCGGCTACAACGAAGCGGTGACGGCGACGATCGCGGATCGTGTGTGGTCGGACGACAACTTCAACGGTGTGCTGGATGGCGCCGAGACCGGGCTGGCCGGGGTAACGATCAACCTGCTCGACGTGGCTGGCAACAGCATCGCCACCACAACCACCGCTGGCGACGGCACGTTCTCCTTTTCTGGCTTGCCGGTCAGCCTCTACCGTGTGATCGCGAGCGATCTCGACGGTGTGACTGCTGGGCGCTTGCCGGCTTCGGTGTCCTCGCTCTCCGGTCTGGATCTCAATCTCGATGGCAGCGGTGTCAACAACGAGACCTTCGCTTATGCCCCGGTGAGTACCGGCGCTCTCGAAGGTTTGGTAGGAACAACGATCAAAGACTCGAACGGTGATGTCGATAGCCAGGCCGACCTCGTGCCGATCGGCGATCCGGCGGATAACAACCCGAACTACGACTTCGGCTACATCGCTCCGGGTACTCTCGGGGACCGCGTGTGGCAGGACACCAATGGTGACGGTGTGCAAGACAACCCGATCGACGAGCCGGGTATCGTCGGTGTCACGGTTGAGCTCTTCGATCCCGACACCGGCATTACCCTGTCCACCACCACGGGTCCGAACGGGATCTACAGCTTCACCGGCTTGCGGCCGAATGATGACTACGTGGTGACCGTGATCGATAGCACGCTGCCAGCGGACCTCGAGCAGACCTTCGACCTCGATGACCCGGCGCAGCCAATCAACACACCGAATACCACGGTGGTGTCATTGGGAACCTCGGCACCGGGTGTGACCGCGGATCGCGATGATGTCGACTTTGGCTACCAGCCGATTGTCGGTTCGATCGGTGATCGGGTGTGGCTGGATCTCAACAACGACGGAGTGCAAGACGACCCCCTCGTCGAGACCGGCATCAATGGGTTAACCGTCGAACTGTTGGACGGCGGCGGTTTGGTTATCGACAGCCAGATGACATCCGGCGACGGCAACTATCTGTTCGAGAACTTACCTGCCGGTAACTACACCGTGCGCGTCGTACCGCCTGCGGGTCTCGTGCAAACCTTCGATATCGATCTACCGCTCGACAACGAGGCCAGCGTCACGCTGAACCTTGGTGACAATCGCACCGATGTCGACTTTGGTTACCTCTCGAGTCTCGGCTCGATCGGCGATCGGGTGTGGCACGATCTCGATGGTGACGGTGTCCAGGATGCCGGCGAAAACGGCATCAACGATGTGACCGTCGAGTTACTCAATGGTGGCGGCTCGGTCATCACCAGCGATGTCACCTCGGGTGACGGCAACTACTTCTTCGGTGAGCTCCAGGCCGGGACCTACACGGTGCGCGTCGTCGATACCACGCTGCCCGAGGGTTTCCTCCAGACCTTTGATATCCAAGGGCCGCTCGACGATCAAGCGACCGTGACGCTCGGTCCTGGTGAGGATCGTGACGATGTCGACTTCGGTTATGCCGATGAGTGCCTGACCGACATCGATTTCGAGACCGACGGTAACGGCGGTACTCTGTCGAAGGGTCAAATCATCGACGACGAGTGGGCGAAGTTCGGCGTCACCGTGACCACCGACAACCCGATCGTCAATCCGGCGATGATTTTCTACTCGGGCAGCCCAACCGGTGGTGATTACGATCTCGGTACTCCGAACGAAGATTTCGGCGGCCCGGGGATCGGCAGCGGTGGCAGCGCAGGTGCACCGGGAGCCAACACAGCGGCACTCGGCAACGTACTGATCATTTCCGAGGACGGTGACCAAACAGACCCGGATGACGACGCCTCCGGCGGCACCCTGATCTTCACCTTCGCCCATCCGGTGCGAATTGATCAGATCGGCATTCTCGACATCGATGAAGGTATGGCCGGCAAGATCCGGGCCTTCGATGCTGGCGGGGCGATGATCGGTTCGACCGCCATGGCCAACAACCTGGGCAACAACAGCGTCCAGACAGTTACCCTCGGCGTCGCCGGTGTGAGCCGTCTAGAGGTTCTCTTCCCGGGTAGCGGTGCGGTTACCAACATCGAGTTCTGTGTCGACTGCCAGGTGGTGCAGGTGCGGGACAACTTCAGCACCGATTCCTTCAACAACAACAATGGTGCCGACGATTGGGCCGCTGGTTGGATCGAGAACGATCCACAGTCCGGTGGTGCGGGACCGTCAGCCGGCCAGGTGCAGGTGCACGATGACCTGCTGACCCTCGATGACCAACCGAACACCGGTGGTTACCCGAGTGCTGCACGCCAAGTGGATCTCTCCGGTACCCAGAATGCAACGCTGAGTTTCAAGTTCTTGACCAGTTCCGGTGTCGACCCGAGTGATGCGGTGACGGTTGAGGTCTCGAGTGATGGCGGGGCAACCTGGAGCACCTTGGAAGTGATCACCAACATCCACGGTGCGGTTACCCAAGCGCGCGACTACGACATCTCGGCGTTCGCCTCATCGGAGACTCAGATCCGGTTCCGGGTGACGAAGTACTACGGAGGTTCGAACGAGTTCTTCTGCCTCAAGTTCGTCGAGATCTCGACCGACTGTGCCAACGGTTCCAGCTGTCAGGACAGTGCGGTTCGCGACAACTTCAATGCGGTCTCTTTCGGCAACAATGACGGGCCCGACAACTGGTCAGCGGACTGGATCGAAAACGATCCGGAAAACAATGGCAAGGGACCCTGGAATGGTCAGGTGCAGATCAACAACAGCCGACTGGTCATGGACGATTACTTCGATACGGGTTACTACCCGAGTGTCGCTCGTCAGGCCGACCTCTCGGGTGTAACGTCTGCGACGTTGCACTACATATACCTGACCACTTCCGGTGTCGATAGCCACGATGAGGTACTTGTCGAAGCGTCGAGCAATGGTGGATCAACGTGGACGGTTGTCGATGTCATCTCCGGCATTACCGGCGCGGTCACCAAACCGAGGAGTATCGATATCTCGGCCTTTGCTTCGGGAGAGACTCAGGTCCGCTTCCGGATCTCCAAAAACTATGGCGGTTCGGACGAGTCCTTCCTTCTGGAGTTTGTCGAGATCGAGGGAAAATGTCCCGGCGACAGTTCAGCGAACTCGGGTGGACCGTCGGGCGGGATTCAGCCGGTGATCGGCGGGATCCAACCCTGAGAAGGGACCTAGTGTCGTCCTGATGGTCTGAAAGCGAGCGGGCTCGGAGTTATTCCGAGTCCGCTTTTGAACGTTTCAGGACTCCTTGAACACTGCTTGATTGCGCAGGCGATAGGCTAAATGCAAAGAACTCGTGGCATAAGGTACAATATTACTAATGGGTGCGATGACAACTTCGTTGGAGGCCAGGGTTTCGATTCCAGAGACAGTGCTGTTCCGGGAGTTAGCCGGTGAGGCAGTTCTGTTGGTCTTGGACAAGCGCCGCTATTACGGGCTTGACGAGATGGGGACTCGAATGTGGCACCTCCTCCGTGAACATGAGAATCTTCACCAAGTCTTCACAGCACTCCTTGGAGCCTACGATGTTTCAGAGCAGCGGTTGCGCGAAGATCTATTTGAATTCGTGCACAACCTTGTCTCGCGAAACATCGTTGAGCTCGATGAGGGCTGAGTTTCAGCACTCGCGCATCTCTGCCGGATACTGTGTTTTTGGCAGAGACCGTGTCTCTGACGGACGCATGGTCGGTCAGAGGTTGCCGAGCGTCGTTTCCAAGAGCCTGAGATGAGTGGGATCTGTGGCACGCTCCACCTTGATGGAGCCCCCGTCCAACCAGAGCTGCTGCGGACGATGGCAACTGCAGCGGCTTTTCGTGGACGTGACGGTATTCGGTATTGGGTTGACGGTGCGGTAGGTTTTGCTCATCTTGCGCTCCATACGACGCCCGAATCGGTTCGAGAGCGTCAGCCGTTGTTGCTGAAAAAGGCAGGTCCGGGTCGAGCAGTAGGTCCGGGTGAAACAGCAGGTCTGGGTGGACCAGCTTCGGGCGGACCAGCTTCGGGCGAACCAGCGTGTTGTTTGACCGCGGATGCCAGGATCGATGGTCGCCGTGAGCTCGAAGAGGTTCTGACGACAAGCGGCCACCTGGATCACCACGAGCCTACCGACGCCGATCTCATTCTGGCGGCTTATCGGTGCTGGGGAGAACAGTGTCCCGAGCACCTAGTGGGTGATTACGCCTTCGCCGTGTGGGACGGGAACCAACGTAAGCTGTTCTGTGCCCGTGATGTTGTGGGAGCCAAGCCGTTCCACTACCACTTCGATGGTCGCACGTTCCACTTCGCATCGGATCTCCGTCAGATCCTGGCGGATCCTGCCATTTCGCGCGATCTCGATGGTTATGCCATCTCTGATTTCTTGACCTTCAACTTCCGCCATTTGGCGCGGACGATGTTCGGTGCCATCCAAAGGTTGTTACCCGGGCACTGCTTGGTGCTCGATGCCGACGGGCCGCGAGCCTGGCGGTATTGGAATCCGGATGAGACGCCGCAGATTCGTTATCGCTCCGAAGATCAGTATGTCGAGCATTTCCGCGATCTCCTGTGGCACGCGGTCGGCGATCGGATGCGCAGTCATTCTGGGCGCGCCGCGATCTTGACCAGCGGCGGAGTCGACTCGTCATCCGTTGCAGCATTGGCACAGCATCTGTATGCAAGCGGTCGCAGCCCCACCCAACCGATTGCTTACACGATCGCCTTCGAGCGCCACCGCGAGTGTGATGAGCGGCACTATGCCATGGAGTTGGCCGATGATCCGGGGATCGAGTTCCGCCAGGTCACAGCTGAGAAGTTTGGCCTGTTAGATAGTGGGCCGACGATCGAATCGCCCATCATTCTGGGCGAAAGCCTCTTCCGGCACTTGCATTCACAGATGCGAGAGGATGGCTGCGATGTCGTCATGGACGGCGTTGGCGGCGATAGTCTGTTCGATGGAGCAAAGTTGCTTTACTGGGACGAGGCTCGATCCGGTAGATGGTGGCGGCTGAGGCCTTGGCTGGCCGCAGGCCGAGAGAGTGGATTCTCTTGGCCACAGGCTATTCGTTCCTATTGTCTGGTGCCACTGACCTCAAAACGGTTACGATATTGGCTAGATTCACGGATGTCTCGTTCCCGGTATTGGCACGTACCGCGCTGGCTTCGTCCTGAGCTGGCTGACAAGACGTCCGCGGCCGAGCGCCTTTTCCAGTCCAGTTACACCAAAAAGTTCCGGGGAGTCGCCCGGCAGTATCAGTATGAAGACATCATCAGTCTGGCTCAGCAGAGTCCCGGCAACGATGCGTTCGTCGGGCGGGCTGCGGCTGCCCATCTCGACCATCGTTTCCCGCTTCTCGATCGTCGACTCGCCGAGTTTGTGCTCGCGACCCCGGTCGAGCTCGGTGCAAAACCCGGGCGAGGCAAGACCAAGTGGTTGTTGCGGCGCGCGATGGAAGGTCTTCTGCCGGAGCGCATTCGCCAACGTCCAGACAAGACTGGATGGGGGCCATACCTTACCTACCAGCTCTACCAGGAGTCTGCGGAAGAGGTCCGTGGGCTTTTTGCCGATTCTCAACTCGGCGGCCGACAGTTGGTCGACGAGAATTTGCTGCTAGAGGAGTTCGAAGCCTTTTGTGATGGCAAGAACGACCTCTATGATGGCAGTTCGATCCTTTACCCTTTATGCATGGAATGGTGGCTTCAAAAGCACACACATCGAGAGCAGGCCATTCTCTTCGAGCAACTTGAACCCTGGCAATACGAGTAGAATGCAGTCATAGGAGACGTACGCCATGACCCTCAGACATACAAACCCGACCGCCGTGGATACTGGCGGAAAGCCAGGAAGCTTAGACGAGCGCACGGCCAAGCTACCCTACCAACGGCCCCGCGTGATCGACTATGGGTCTCTGACCGAGCTCACTGGCTCGGCTACAGGGACGATGTTGGATGGAGCGCCGTTCATGGCAACGGGCGTCAATCCGTAGGGTGTTGTCCAGCGCTGTGAGCGATGCCGGAAGCCCCGATCTCCTATCGCCAGGCCGAGATCCTGTGCGCACGGCTCGCTGAGAAGCTCCGGCGACACCTGGGCGCGGAGTTACCCGCCAGTCGCTTCCTTGCTAGTCCGCGAGGGGGTTTCATCGTCCTGGGCATGTTGAGTTATTGCCTGGATTTGGAGAAATCACAGCTGGAAGAGATCTCCAGCGAAGGGGACGGCCCGGTAGTTGTAGTGGACGACTGTGCGATCTCTGGCGCTCGATCCGGGGTCATGCTCGAGCGTCTCGGCACGAAGCGAGTCGTCTTCGCCCATTTGTTTTCACATCCTCACCTGCGTCAGAATTTGGTGGATCGTGAGCCCAACGTCGAAGCCTGCTTGGCGGCGGCGGATCTTCGTGCGGTCCGCGACTTCGGGCCCGGAGAACAGGCAGAGTGGGTCGCTCGCCTACCGGGCCGACGGTATTGGCTGGGGATTGCCGAACAATTAGCGTTCGCCTGGTCGGAGCCCAGAGTGGTGATGTGGAATGCGCGCACCAGCCGACTCGAAGATGATTGGCATTGGAGCTCGCCGCGAATCTGCCTTGCCACCCGGGGTGTGTTGGACCCACCGTTTCCCGAGGGTGACACCCTGGGCGACTATGCGTTGCCCACCGGCGTCCTGTGGAAGCGCGATGGCGAAGCGATTGTGCTCTGGAACCCGCACACCGATCGTGTCCATGGGCTCGAAGGACTTGCCAGCGCGATGTGGCGGAGTCTGATGAGTGGCGGTGATTTGGAGGCTTCAGTCAATCGCCTCGGTGCACGTTACGAGGTGGCAGAAAGCCAGTTGCGCCAGGATCTCCAGAACTTTGTTGAGGAGTTGGTCAGTCTTGGGTTGCTTGCCGATAGTCTGTCCGAGGACGCTGCGTCCTCGTGACTGACGACCCGACATCGAGCCATCTAGGCCAATGGAGTCTGTTCGGCGTTCGCTTGGCGACGAACTTCCCGTTCGCCAGCCAACTGACGGCAAGCTCGGGAGAACCAGATTTAGTCTTCGAGTGCGGCCCTCCGCCAGCCCTCGAGGGTGGACTGGAGGCGGCCGAGGCGCTTTATGTCAGTCCGCAACAGATCGATAGCGGCGAGCCGCTGTGTGCCCTTTACCGTGCCGACAGGGTTGATGCCAACACGGTTGATGCCAACACGGTTGATGCCGACACGGTTGATGCCGACAAGATCGACGTCTTGAGATTCTCGGGTATTGGCGACTTTTATGTCGCACCGCATCGGATCGTTGGCCATTTGGTAGAGGCCGTTGACCCTCGGTTGGTCGAGATTCGCTTTCTGGGTTCGGTCCTAGCCTATTGGCTCGAGTGTCGAGGGACTCTGGCACTGCATGCATCAGCGGCAGTTGTGGACGGGCAAGCGATCGCCTTCCTGTCTGGCAACTTCAGCGGCAAGACCGGGCTCGTCGCAACCTTGGTACGCCAAGGCCACTCCCTGCTCACCGATGACATCCTGCCGATCGAAGAGACTAAAAATCGTTTCGTAGGGTACCCCGGATACCCTCAGATGCGTATGTGGCCGGACCTGGCGACACATTTCCTGGGCGGCTGTGATGATCTCGAAGTGGTTTATCCCACCCTCGACAAACGTCGCGTGAAGCTAGGGCCCGATACCTTCTGTGACCAATCAAGGCCGTTGGCCTGCTTGTACTTGCCCGAACGCAGGGCTGCGGGCGAGTCAGGCCGTTGCGAAATAGACGTCGTGCCACCACGGGACGCCCTGATCGAGCTCGTCCGTCACTCGTTTTCCCCTTTCTTGGTCGAGGCCATCGGTCTACAGCCGCAACGAATCGATAAGATCAGCCGATTGCTGGAGAGGGTGCCGATGCGACGAGTGCTCTATCCCGAAGGATTCGAGAACCTGGAGAGTACGGCTTCTGCCATTCTCGAGGATGTCTCGGTTTCTGTCTGAGTCCGGCCAACCGCGACCTGGATCTCCAAGATGTACAGCCTGACAGGCTACGGAACGATGGTTGCTGACAGCGTCCGGCGTCGAGCCTACATCGCGGCTCTCGAGCGGGTGATCCAGCCTGGATGTACGGTGCTCGAGATTGGCACCGGTCCGGGGATCTTCGCGATACTGGCGGCCCGTCTGGGGGCCCGCAAGGTCTATGCGATCGAGCCCGATGACTCGATCGAAGTGGCTCGTCAACTGGTCAGTGCCCACGGCTTGGACGACAAGATCGAGCTCTTTCAGGGTTGGTCGACCCGCTTCGAACCTCCCCAGCCGGTGGATGTGATTTTTTCGGATCTACGAGGCATTCTGCCGTTGTTTCGAAGTCACCTACCCGCCGTCATCGACGCCCGCGAGCGGTTGCTCGACCCAAGGGGAACCTTGATTCCGCAACGGGATCGTTTGTGGGTGACCCTAGTCGAAGCGGAGGAAGCCTACGGTGCCCATGTCGATGGCTGGTCCGACCACGGCCTGAATCTCGATCTTTCCATTGCACGGGAGTTCACCACCAATACCTGGGGTCGAACTTGGATCGGGGATCCCGAACAGTGCCTCGTCGAGCCGTGGAATTGGGCTACGCTCGACTACACAACGGTGGTGAGTCTCGACGCTAGAGGGCATGCCGAGTGGCGTGTACGACGCAACGGTCGAGCCCACGGCCTTTTACTGTGGTTCGATACCGAGCTTGTTGACGGCGTGGGTTACTCCACCGCCCCAGGAGAGTCGCGCCTGGTTTATCGTCAACAATTCCTGCCGCTGCCGCAGCCGGTTGACCTCCGGGCAGGGGACCGAGTCAGTCTTCGTCTCGAAGCGATCCATACTGGCACTGACTACGTCTGGCGCTGGCAAACGGAGATCGAGCCAGCAGACGGACCTGCGAGCTCCTTCGACCAGTCGACCTTCTTCAGCAGACCGGTGTCTCTGGCCAGCTTGCGCAAGAGAGCCGGGGGTTATGTACCGCAGCTCAACGACAAGGGTCGGGTGTTGGACTTCGTGCTGCGACGGATGGACGGTCACACGTCGCTCGAAGTCATCGCCAGAGAGCTTTACGGAGCCTTCCCGGGGCGTTTCGAAGATTGGCGGCAGGCATTCGAGAGAGTTGCCGAGATTGCAGAATCCTGCAGCGATTAGTGTTCCGTTGGACGGCTTCGGAAGGTTCTGATCATGCCGGCAGAATCCGAACGATGTCCGACTCGACCGTGATCTCGGCGCCCGGCCAGCTGGCTGTGACGACCTGCTGAATTTTCTCGAGGGTCGGATAACCGGTGCCGGGACGGAACAGGCGTGCGTCATCGATCAGGATCACGGAATTTGTCGATCCATGGCCCAAGATCTGGTGCAGCTCCTCCAGGATCGGGGTGACGCTCTCGGCCCGCACGCCACCCTCCATCCAGTGGGCGTCGAGCCAGAATAGGCAGGAGCTGCCTGCCACCTTCGGCAGCACGAAGCCGAGCATCTGAGCGCTATCGCCGGGAACCACCTGGATGTGTGACTGGTTGCGAAATCGCTCACAAGCCTTGTTGTAGAGATCTCGATCGAGCTCGATCGAGAAAATCCGGTCGAAGACTCGGTGGTTGGCAAATATCATGTCACCGAGCAGGGTCCCGGTCTCGACCAGAGTTTGCAGCGAATACGTTTCGGCGGTTTTTTTGACCACTTGCTGCTTGAAGCGGGCGGGCGGAGTGCCGGTGCATCCTGTCGCCTGCCAGCGGCGGTACTCCCAGCGGTGGTAGAGACGCCGCAGTGGGCCATAACGCCCCAATCTCCACAGTAGCGCCCTGAACTGTTCAGCCGACTCAGGCACGGATCATGTCCCGCTAGCTCGAGGCTTCAGGGCCCGAGCCTATCGAGCAGCTTGTGCAGATCCGAGATCGAAGGTACGCCGGCTTCGGCATAGAGGACAAGGCCTTCGCGGTCGGTGATGAAGGTGGTGGGCAGAGCTTCGTGATGGAACACCTCGAGAACCTTTGTGCGTACCTCGGCGGCATCCTCCGGCGGGATATCAACCAGTAGCCGATAGGGTGGCGTTCGTTTCGAGGCATACCTCAGCAGTTTGTCGCGGTCTTCGTCGGGATCAACAGGCACTCCGAACATCGCCAGATCTGAGTTCGCAAAACGATCTTGCAAGCGCCGCAGATGAGGGATCTCGGAGTGACAAGCTTCGCACCAGGTGGCAACGGTAGTGAACATCAGCAACCGTGCCTCGGATGTTATCCCGTGGCGTTTCGCCACCGTGAGTGTCCAGCCCTGCCTGGATTCAGGTGTAGCGTCTGCAACCGGCTCCTTACGATAGGCCTCGACGGTGTAGGTCTGCGCTGTCGGAGACTGGGTGAGGTTTTCGTAGATTGTTACCATAGAACCGGCTGGGATGGATTCCGTAGTCACGAGCTGTCCCGAGGGCCAGCGCACGGACAACGACCGAACCACGGGCCGAGAGCCCAGCCCAATCAACATTGTCGCCTGATTTTGGGCCGCGAAGCCTTCGCCCGCACGGTGCTCCCGGTGGATCTGGAGATCCCCGAGATCCGCGGTCACCACCGCGCCAATTCCGTCTCGATTCGACAGCCCTGGGGAGGCCTCGGCCGAGTGATTGCTACCCACGAATCGTACGGCTAGATGATGTGGGGTTGCGGCGGCGAGGCTACCGATTCGATTGTGGAAGAGTTGGAAAAACGGAGCGTTGGCGTTGACCATCGCAACGTCGAGCCAACCGTCGCGGTCGAAATCGAGCAGGGCAAAAGCGCGGGAATCGCCCGCATGATCGAGACCGGAAAGCCCTGACAGATCGAGGAAGCGTTCGCCATTTTGGGCCAAGAACAGATGGTTGCGCTCGCGCCCACTGAGCGAGCTCTGGCCGTAGAGCTGGGTCAGCTGTTGTGAGTCGAGATCCGAATCTCCGCTCAGCCGAATACCGACGTCGGGGTCTGTGCGCACGACCGCGCGCCAGAAGTTACTTCACAAATCGACCGGCAACTCGAAGGGAGCCGGCGCTGTGAAGAAGCCGCTGAGTGCGTAAACGTCGAGAAAACCATCGTTGTCGAGGTCGGCGAGCTGTCCCCCCCAAGACCAACCAGCCTTCTCTACGTGTAAGGCGTCCGGCGTGTCCCCGGAACGTTTCTCGAACCCGTTGGCAGCGTTGCGAAAAAGCGAGTTGCCGCGGCTCATGATCGGTAGCCTGGAGTCGATCTGAGGCATGTCGCGTGTGATGCGTCGTCCAGCCTTGCTGTACATGTTGGAGACGTAGAGGTCGGGTCGACCGTCATGGTCGTAGTCGCCCCAGGAGGCCCCCATGCCGAAGCCAACATCCGCGGTCCCGGTTTCGACGGTGACATCGCTGAAGTGCCCATCACCCTCGTTGCGCAGCAGGTTGTTGGGTGCAAAGTCATTGGCTAGGTAGACGTCGGCATCACCGTCGAGATCGTAGTCTGCCCAAGTTGATTGGAACGTGTTGCGATAAAGGTCAGGCATCAGCCGCACGGCTTCGAACCGGCCACCGCCTCGGTTCCTCAACATCACATTGGGTGGGCCAAAATTGTCCATGATCAAATGCTCGGTGCTGGCCAGTTCGAGCCACCGTTGGCGATCCGCCTCGGGTAAACACTTGGCCACCAACTCGCCCGGGTCGTTCAGCAGATAACTCTGCATGACCGCGCCGTAGGTCGAGATGTAAACGTCGAGCAGGCCGTCCGCGTTGTAGTCCACTGCCGAGACCGACGAGGCCAAGCAGGGCAACGGTTGGTCGACATGGGTCGACGAACGATCGACGAATCGGCCCTCTTCGTTGACCAGGTAGAGGCTGCGTTCGAGCGTGCGCCCGAGCACCACATCGGCGTCGCCATCGTTGTCGAAATCGGCAAAGATGGCGGACGACGTGTGATCGACAACGTCCAGGCCGAGCTCACTCGCGGTCTCTTCAAAGGTTCCGTCGCCACGGTTACGAAAGAAAAGATTGGCACCCCAGCGTGGCATGACGTAGAGATCGTCGTAGCCGTCACGGTCGAGATCAACCACCGACACACCGGGATGAAGATCGGCGGACGACGTCATGAAATAGGGAAACGCTGAGGTGATCTTGTCGGGATCGGCGAAGTACTCGCGTAACCGTTCTTCGTGGATCGAGCGACGAGCCCTGGTCAGCACTGCGGGATCGTCCAGCGCATCATCGAGTACCTCGGCGAACAGTCGTTCCGGTGCCTCCTGAGTGCTCCACCGAAGGGTGTGCCATTCGGCAATGAACCACGACGACTCTTTGGCTGCAGGGAGTTGCCAGCGCAGGCTCAAATCGATATCCACGGCAACCCACCGTTTGACCTTGGTGCGCGCCAGGCCTTGGAAGTGAACGTGCGTAACATAGAGATCCGAGCTATCGTCGATGAAACGCCCTTCGACCATCTTGAACTTGGCATGCTCGAAATACTCGACGTTGTCGAGCAGAGGTCGCCACAAGTTGAGGTTGTTGCTGGCGAGATCCGTCGTTTGGGTTGCAATGGCTCGTTCGACCACCTCGACAGCCACCGAGTCGATCTGCTCGGTCGCCGACAGCACTGTAGTCAGGTCGCGCACTGAGACTTGCTCGCTGAACAAACGACGGCTTCCAAGGTCCGGTAGCCCCAGGTTTTCGACACTGGTTGTCAGTCGATCCAATTTGGGCGTGAGCTCCAGCAACAACTCCTCAGCGGCCGTCACCTCGTCCCATGATGCGCGTAGCTCGCGATAAGGATCGAGGATCCCTTGAGCGCGGAGATTGCCGTAAATACCGACCAGCAGACTCCCTCCCACCAAAATTCTGGCAAGAGTCTTGAGGGCGGCTGGGACGTGACGTTTTTGATGCCAAAGCAACGCCACACCGAAGACAATCCAGGTGAGCTGAAAGGCAGCAATCACCATGGTGAATCGCGGCGAGCCGATCTTGCCGTCGGCAGCAAGGAACGACTCGAGCGCCCACTTGTGCAGTAAAAGCCCGGTGGCCAAGCTCAGCCAACCCAAGCCGCTTCCGATCGCGTTCCTAGCCGGTCCCTCCCCGGACGGTCCCTCCCCGGACGGTCCCTTCCCAGACGGTCTTTCGTCCAAAGGTGTCACGCCAAACCACCAACTATCAGGCGGCTCAGTGTTTCACGGGTGGGTTGGATGCAGCGGCTGGCCATCATGAAAGGGTCCTCGTGGGCTTCGGGGAGGACCTCCCGGTTACAAAAGGCCCCGCCCCGATGAACGGGACGAGGCCTTCAAGGTTCGTTTCAGTGGCGTTGGGTTACCCTTTGTCGGGGTGACCTTCAGCGAGCGCCACAGGCTCGGGTAGGTTGCCCTTTACGGGGCCGCCACCTCCACTAAACCATACTGGTCTAACTTCAAATGACCACCTCCTTTCCTGGGCGTAACCTTCATTGGTGGGTCCCAACCCACCCAGCTCTCTCAGCCGCCAGAACCTCGAGAGCCGCCGCGTTGCACGAAGCACGCGGAGCGCATAGACATCATGGAAAATCAAGCCATGATTGTCAAATCAGATGAGTCAACACACGTTTTGACGAAAATCGAGGCAATTGGCGTCCTCGGGAATGGACCAGGGCCTCAGGTTGTTTACAAATATGAGGGCCACGCACTAAGATTTTGGCACCATGTGAGGAGATTGGGCCCTGTCAGGTGAACGGTATTCATTCCCTGGTCTGGAATGCTGGGTTGCATTGTGCCAGGCCATTCAGGAGGCTTTAGCTTGGAGTACAAGGATTACTACCAGACGCTCGGGGTGACCAAACAGGCGTCGGCCGACGAGATTCAGAAGGCCTATCGCAAGTTGGCGCGCAAGTTCCACCCGGATGTCAACCAAAGCCCCAAGGCCGAGGAGAAGTTCAAGGAGATCACTGAGTCCTACGAGGTACTGAAGGATCCCGAGAAACGACGCACCTACGACCGCTTCGGTAAAGACTGGAAGAACTACCGTGGCGCCGGTGACGCGCCGCCGGGTTTCGACTTCAGTGGCGGCGGTGGAAGCGGTTTCTCGTCGTTCTTCGAGTCCCTGTTCGGTGGTGCTGGCGGTGGCCGCGGAGGTAGCCCATTTGGCGGCGGCGGCGATCCGCTGGGTCGGGGCGGTTTTGGTCAAGGTTTCGCGCCAGGCGGCGGGGGGTTTGCTGCCCGCGGTCAAGATCAGGAAGCGCGCTTGGCCCTCAGTGTCGAAGAGGCAGCCCGGGGAGGCGGTCGCGAGATCAGCCTCACAGATCCCACTACCGGTGAGCTCAAGAACCTCTCGATCAATATTCCGGCGGGGGTCCGTCCTGGGCAAAAGATGCGGCTTGCTGGCCGCGGTGGTGCGGGAGCCGGGGGTGGGCCACGTGGCGACCTGCTGCTCAAAGTCGACGTCGAGTCCAACGGCCGATTCAGGCTCGAGGGCACAGATCTTTATACCGACCTGCGGATCAGTCCATGGCAGGCCGCGCTCGGCACGGAAGCCGACGTCCTGACCCTCGAAGATCCGGTCAAAGTCAAAATTCCCTCGGGCACCTCGAGTGGTCGCAAGATTCGATTGCGAGGCAGAGGATTTCCGAATCCCAAAGGGGCAGCCGGAGATCTCTATGCCGAGGTCAAGATCGTTGTTCCGAAAGAACTGACGGACGAAGAGCGCGGGCTGTTCGAAGAGCTCGCCAAGGTCTCTGAGTTCGAGCCGATATAACTCCGTGACGGTCGGCTGCTCAGGTTTGCAGCCGCGCTGTCCACAGATAGACGAGCTGGGGTAGGCCTAGCTGCAAAACACGCCTAACGGGCAGACAAGGAATCCGTGTGTCTAGACAACATGCGGATCAGATGGCCCGATCCACAATAGAAAACTGAGGTGACACGATGGATATGAACCGATTGACCCAAAAGTCCCAGGAGGCAGTGCAGGCAGCCCAGGCGCTGGCGGTCCGGCACGGTCACCAACAGATCGATGGCGAGCACTTGCTGCTGGCGTTGTTGGAAGAAGGTGGGCTGGTTGCCCGCTTGTTGGAAAAGATGGAGATCACCGGCGACGCAATGCGGCAGGCGGTGACCCAAGAGCTCGATCGTCTGCCGCAGGTTGGTGGCCCGGGGGCCGAACCCGGCAAGATTTTTGTCACCCAGCGCTTCGAAAAGTTGATGCTCGCGGCGCAGCAAGAAGCCAAGCGGCTCAAAGACGAATACGTCTCCGTGGAACATCTTGCCCTGGCGCTGATCGAAGAAGGTTCGAAGACCACCGCCGGCAAGCTGCTCGCGCAATGGGGTGTCGATCGCAACCGATTCCTGCAGGCGCTGCAAGCCGTACGCGGCCACCAGCGGGTGACCAGCGCCAATCCCGAGGACGCCTACGAGGCACTCGAGAAGTACGGAGTCGATCTGGTCGCCGAAGCGCGCAACGGTAAGCTCGATCCAGTGATTGGGCGTGACTCAGAGATCCGACGGGTGGTGCGCATTCTGTCGCGCAAAACCAAGAACAACCCGGTGCTGATCGGGGAGCCCGGTGTCGGTAAAACCGCCATCGTCGAAGGTCTGGCACAACGTATTGTGCGCGGTGATGTGCCGGAGTGGCTCAAAGACCGTTCGGTCTTCTCCCTCGATATGGGGTCACTGCTAGCGGGTGCCAAATATCGTGGCGAGTTCGAGGAGCGGCTCAAAGCCGTCTTGAACGAGATCAAGCAGAGCGAAGGTCGGGTGCTGCTGTTTATCGACGAGATCCACAACATCGTCGGTGCCGGCAAAACCGAAGGTTCCACCGACGCCGGCAACTTGCTCAAGCCGATGTTGGCCCGCGGTGAGTTGCACTGCATCGGTGCTACCACCCTCGACGAACATCGAAAGCACATCGAAAAGGATGCTGCGCTCGAGCGTCGGTTCCAGCCGGTAGTGGTCGACGCGCCGTCGGTCGAAGATACAGTGTCGATCCTGCGCGGTTTGAAGGAACGTTACGAAGTCCACCATGGGGTGAGCATCCAGGACAACGCTCTGGTGGCGTCGGCCATGTTGTCGAACCGCTACATCACCGATCGGTTCCTGCCCGACAAGGCGATCGATCTGGTCGACGAAGCCTGCGCCATGATCCGCACCGAAATCGACTCCATGCCCGCCGAGCTCGACGAAGTCACCCGCCGGGTGATGCAGCTCGAGATCGAAGCGGCAGCCCTCAAGAAGGAGAAGGACAAAGCCTCCAAAGCCCGGCTATCGAGCCTGCGCAAGGAGTTGGCTGACTTCAAGGAGCAGGCTGATGAGATGCGGGCCCAGTGGGAGAGCGAAAAGTCGTCCATCCTCGGGGTCAACAAGCTGCGCGAGGAGATCGAGAAAGTGCGGCAGGAGATCGAGGTTGCCGAGCGCGAGTACGATCTCAACCGTGCGGCGCAGCTGAAATACAGTCGGCTGACCGGTCTCGAGCAACAGTTGGCGGAGGCTGAAGAGCGTGCCGCCGAGCCTCAGGCTGCAGGGCGCTTGCTACGCGAGGAAGTGACCGAAAACGAGATTGCCGACATCGTCTCCAAATGGACCGGCATTCCCGTCACCCGGCTGGTGGAAGGCGAGCGCGAGAAGCTGCTCAAGCTCGACCAAATCTTGCATCGGCGGGTGATCGGTCAAGACGAAGCGGTGCAGCTGGTGGCGGATTCGGTGATCCGGGCGCGCTCCGGCATCAAAGATCCGCGACGGCCGATCGGCTCGTTCATCTTCCTCGGTCCCACCGGGGTCGGCAAAACCGAACTCGCCAAAACCCTGGCCGAGGCGTTGTTCGACTCCGAAGACAACATGGTGCGGATCGACATGTCCGAGTACATGGAAAAACACTCCGTGTCGAAGTTGATCGGTGCTCCTCCGGGTTACATCGGCTACGACGAAGGGGGCCAGCTCACCGAGGCCGTGCGGCGCAAGCCCTATTCGGTGATCCTCTTCGACGAAATCGAGAAGGCCCACCACGATGTCTTCAACGTCCTGCTGCAAATCCTCGACGACGGTCGTGCCACCGATGCGCAGGGGCGTACCGTCGACTTCAAGAACACCGTCATCATCATGACCTCCAACATCGGCTCCCGGCACCTGCTCGAAGGGGTTACCGATCTCGGTGAGCTCACCGAGCCAGCGCGGGATGCGGTGATGGGTGAGCTGCGGGCCCACTTCCGGCCCGAGTTCCTCAACCGGGTCGACGACACCGTGCTTTTCACCCCGCTGCAACTCGACGAGATCAAGCAGATTGTTGGTCTGTTGACGCGGGACCTCAGCCATCGGCTGGCCGAGCGCGGCGTCAAGCTTGAGCTGTCCGATGCCGCCCGCGAGCTGATCGCCCGCGAAGGCTACGATCCGGTCTACGGTGCGCGGCCGCTCAAGCGGTACCTCCAACACCAACTCGAAACCCGCATCGGTCGTGCCCTGATCGCTGGCGAAGTGGCCGAAGGCGGAACCGTCGATGTTGGGGTAGCTGCGGCTGGCGGGCTCGATGTCCGGATCCAGGCGTCGGAGGTGCCGGTAACAAGTTGAAGATCGTCGGTACGGCGACGGTCGTGGTGTCAGGCCAAGCCAGATTGCTGGCTTGGCCTGTCTCTTTTGGTGGGTAGCGCGAAACTTGGGTACGGTACCTCTAGGCCTGTCGGCCAAGGTCACCTATCAGCGGTTATGCCCCTGTCATACTCGGGCTATGAAGACCACGATTTTGCTACCAGATCCTCTCTTCCAGTCTGCTGAAGAGTTGGCGGCGCGTCTCGGGATGTCTCGGAACCAACTTTATGCCAGAGCAGTAGAGACATTTGTACAGACTCACCTTGCGGATGACATCACCGAGGCTCTGGATCGCGTTTATGCGACCGAACGCTCGGAGTTGGCCCCTGTGCTTGCGAAAATGCAATCTGCCTCGCTGTCCACCGAGGACTGGTAGTTCGCCGTGGCGAAGCCTGATGGGCTTTGCTGCCAGAGCCGGTAGGCTCGCGCCAAACGCTGAGGAAGGTCGCCCAAGCGTCTCGGATCATCGTGCTGCCGCTGAGGAAAGTGCCGGACCGTCTCGTGTCGCCGTGCTCACCGTTGAGAGCGGGACTAAAGTTTCGTGCTATCGATGTCGTCCCTAAGGGACTCAGAACGAGTCCAAGAATCGCAGATTTTGATCTTTTTGACCGACTTTAGCCCGTCAACTTTTTGCCAAAGCCGTTCTTGACCGCCAAAAACGCTTTCGGCAAAATGCCATTGAGCCTTATGACCGCTAAGAACGGCTTGGGCAAACTGCTATTGAGCTTTATGACCGCCAAGAACGCCTTTGGAGAAAAATAAAGGCGTCCTCAGCCGACCACAGAGAGCCTGGGGAAATGATCAGAGCGTCCGTGGCCGTTCACAACGCTCTTGGAAAAAATCCAGAGCCTCCTCAGTGGCCCATAGGAGGCTCGAGAAAAATCCCGAGACTTTGTCGGCCGTCCACGACCTAGTTGGGGAAATCCAACAAAGCGACCGGCCTCGCGTGCTCCCGAAAGTCGACTCCTAGAAGTGTGATGGACCTCCGCGGCCACGCGCCGCGAGGGTTTCACACGCTTTCGGAGCCGGTTTCTCGAGACATCCGTGGCTTGCAGCGGAGATCGCCGAGCGCATTCGATGCCTACACCTGATAGAAGACGGAAAACGGTCTCCCGATCTTTCGGGCTCGACTAAAATAGTCGTAACTCGGTTACGCTGGTACGGCAGGCCGAAGTAGCCGCCGGGCGGAACCAAATTTGCGTACGAATCGGCAGGGGATAAAGTGAAGGATTGATACGTTTCAGACGACGAAGATCAGAATTGGACAGAACAAGTCATCGCAGATCAACACCCTCCCCGTCACGGGTTGAGATCGACATGAACGCTCGAACCCCTAAACGGAATTCAAAGCGGGCGAACCTAAACGATCTCGATGTTCTGGAACTTGCCCGTCTACGTGAAAAGCTCTGCAATCTCGATGCTTCAGTTTTTCCCGTGCGATACGAAACAGACTTCCTTGGCAGTGACGACAACTTGATCGCCGGGGCGTTTTCGGGGCCGACGGGTTGAAGGGTTAGTTTCAGAGTTGCTACTTGTGGTCAGCCCCTCAACTCAAACCGTTAAACACACATGGCTCTGGCGAGAAAGGGATCGAGGACGATCGACGTCGATGGCGTCGAAGGACTACGGATCTTGAGCTACCATCTAGCCGTGAAGCACAACCTCAAAGTTCTGACCTGGAACCTCTGGTTTGGCGAATTCGAGCTGATGGCCAGGCTCGAGGCAGCCCTAGCCATCATTCGCAGCCACGATCCAGATGTGATCGCCCTGCAGGAAGTGGTTCCGGAGACACTCGAGCACATTTGTGACACGCCGTGGATCCGAGACGGTTACCACTTGTCCGACTCGACGGGCGAGACGATCGAGGGCTACGGGACGGTGCTGCTGACCCGTGTCTTGCCAGCGCAGCAAACCATTCTGGACTTCCCGAGTGTCATGGGGCGTAAGCTGGTGTCCGCTGACATCCCTGTCGGCACATCCATGCTCCGGGTGGGGACGGTCCATCTCGAAAGCCTGGAGAGTACGCCTGCTCGACTGGACCAACTCGACATCAGTTTCCCATTCCTGAGGGAAGCCGATGCGGCCATTTTGATGGGGGACTTCAACTTCGACCCGGCGGACCCCGAAGAAGCTTTTATCCCAGAGGACTTCACCGACCTGTGGGCACTGCTTCATCCAGAGTCCAATGGTTGGACACGAGATACCGATGCCAACGTGATGGCAGCACTCTTCTCCGAGCGACCCAAGGCCAGGAGAATCGATCGCATACTTCTGCGGTCGGGTACGACAGGGTCGCACGGAACAGGGTCGCACGGAACAGGTTCACACAGAACAGGGTGGCGGGGGACTGAAATACAACTTGTCGGTACCAAGCCATGCACCGCCGACGATCCGACCCTGTTTCCGTCGGACCACTTTGGCCTGGTGGCCTGTCTCGAGATGGAGACTCCTCCCCAGGGTTGCGCTGCGCTGACCCTGGGCTGATGGATGCAACCCCTTTGGGGTAAAGAGATGAGACTTGCCTAGTCCCACGTGAGTTCCAGTCCCTTGCGTTACCGGAGCGCCACGAAGACTCGGCGCAGTTGGTCAATCTGCGGGCTGCTACCTTCGACTTCGTTGCTGAGGTGTTTGCCGTGGACTCAATCGGCCCGTAGCGCCCGCAGCGGGTCAACCCGTAGCGCCCGCAGGGCTGGAAAGGCCGAGGCGGCCAGTGCCACGGCGACAAAGCCGAGGGCGACGCCGAGCAGCAGCCAGGGTTCGAGTGGACGAATGCCGAGCAGTAGGCTGGATAGCCAGCGGGTGGTCCACCAAGCGCCGAGAAGTCCGAGCGCAACGCCACCGAGGCTCAGTCGCAAGCCGCGGTCCAGGACCATGGTGACGATCGACCGCCAGCTGGCTCCGAGGGCGACGCGGAGCCCGATCTCGCGGGTTCGTCGTGCGACGTGACTCGACAGCACACCGTAGATCCCCAGCGTAGCCAGCAACAGAGCGAGGCCTGCAAAGGCGCCCATCATTCGCATGTTGAAACGTTGCGACGCAACCGAGGTATCAATCCATTGTTCCATGGTCGTGACGTCGACGGGGATGGTCGGATCGAGCGTCCAGATCTGCTCGCGGATGGTGGCGGCCGCCGGGGTTGCCGCGTCTGAGAAGCGAACCAGTGCCTTCATCCGCGGCCACGGCATCTGTCGGTAGGGAAGATAGATCCGGGGTTTGACCGGCCCGGCCGCGGCGTCGGCGCGGACGTTGGCGACCACCCCGATAATCTGGTGCTCGACCGGTTGCTCGTCACCAAAATAGGCTGGATGGGTGAGGCGTTGGTGCAGTGGATCCATCGCCGGTAAGAACGTCTCAACGAAGGCCTCGTTGACTACCGCCAGACCTTGGGATGCGCCAGCTCGAGCTGCGTCGGATGGGAAGTCGGCGCCAGCAACCAGTTGGATGCCGGCGGCGCGAAAGAAGCCGGGGCTGGTCGAGCGGAGCAGGGCTTGCGGTGATTTGCCACCTTCCTGGATCGGCTGGCCGACGAGTTCGAAAGGCATGCGAAAGCCAAAGTCTTGCATCGGGTGGAAGTTGGTCAACGCCACGGCCTCCACCCCCGGCAGATCCGCCAGCGTTGCGCGCACCTCCTGGTAGAAGGCGACCCGCTGCTCACGGGTATCGCGGTGGTTCGGTGGGCTGAGATCAACAGTGAGCACGTCGTCCGTCGTGAATCCGCGATCGGCGCCTTGGATGTGAACAAAAGTGGCGGTCAGCAGGCCCGCGCTCACCACCAGCAGGGTCGCCATGGCGATTTGAGCGACCGCAAAGAGCTGCTGCAGCTGCTGGCCTTGACGGCCGAGGGTCGTCCGTGAGCCGTGCAGAGCGCGCGCCGGGTCGAACCGGACGGCACGCAGCGCCGGGATCAAGCCAAACAAGATCCCGACGACCACGGTCACGGCGAGCATGACCGCGGCGACGCGCAGGTCCAGGCGCACCTCCGCCAGCCGTGGTAGATCGGCTGGACTGATCAGCACCATGAGCCGTAGCAGCCAGCTCCCGAGGCCCAGGCCGAGGAGGCCGCCGCAGGCCGCCACCACCACACTCTCCGTCAGAACCTGGGTCATCATGCGCCGGCGGCCGGCACCCAGCGCCGTGCGGATCGCGAGTTCTCGGGATCTGGCGGCACCCTGTACCAGCTGCAGATTGGCAACATTGGCGCAGGCGATGGCAAGTACCGCGACGACCGCCGCCAGCAAGAGCCAGAAGGGTCGACGCACGTCCTTGACCATCATTGCTTGTAACGGCTGGACCCAGCCGGTCATCCGTTCGGTGTCGCGGTCGGCGGGTGGCAACCGCGACAGGATCGAGGCGACCTCTGCCGACGCCTGTTCCACAGTTACGTCCGGGTGCAACCGCGCCACCACTTGCAGCTCGCGGTCGTCGTCCTGGTTTTCGTCCTCTGTGAACGGACGCCACAACATCGCCTCCTGCGGATAGCGCAAGGCTCTCGGCATGACGCCTACGACCTGATGGGGCTCACCTTGAATCGAAAGCGTTTCGCCGACAACCTCTCGGCGGCCGCCATAACGCGTCTGCCAGAGGTTATGACTGAGGACGACGACAGGTGCTCCGCGGGCATATTCTTCGTCCAGGACTCCTCGCCCGAGGCTCGGGCCGACGCCGATGACGTCGAAGAAGCCCCTCGACACCCGAGCGATAACAACACCTCGAGGCGTGCCCGCGCTGTCGTGCAAGTCGCGTGGTGCCAGCGACACGGCAGCGATTTCGACGAACGCACGGTGGTGCTCACGCAGCACGTTCAGCTCGTCGATGGTCGTCTCCAAGAATCGCCGGTTGCCGTCAGGCAGGGCACTCCAGACGCGCACCAAGCGGTCGGAATCGGCAAACGGCAGGGGCCGCAAGAGGATCGTATCGATCAACGAGAACACCGCCGCGTTGACTCCGATGCCAAGCCCAATAGTGAGCACCGCGATTGCGGTGAAGCCGGGGGACTTGGTCATTCTGCGCCCAGCATGGCGAAGGTCGGCGATCATTTGCTGCATCCAGTGATCTCCTTTCCCGGAAGCTCCTGCCACCAACGGCTGCCGGTGTCGACGTCGCGTCATATGCCGCATGATCCCGTGGCGGTGCTCCACCAAGGCGCACCCGAGGGATGCGGCCAGGGTAGTTCCCCACCACCTCGCCAGCGCTACCCGACCACGGGTCTGGGCGGCGGTGATCTCCTGCTCGAGTGCTGCGATCATCTCCGCCCCGAAGCGGTCCTTGAAAGCTCGTGGATAGAGACTTACCAGCAGACCGAGCCAGCGTGCGCGCCTGATTGTCCTCGACTCGCTGTTGCGTCGCATCCCGGTGCCGCGTCTCATCCCGATGCCGCGTCTCATCCTGATGCCTTCACGGGATCGAGCAGGCCAAGATCGTGCCCCACCTGCAAGATATTCTGAAGGCGTCGCATCTCAGACTGCAAGATTTGTCGCCCCGACACGCTCAGCTCGTAATGCCGTCGTCGGGAGTCCTGCTCGTCCGTCGTCTTCGACTCCACGACCCAACCTTGATCGAGGAGCTTCTTCAGGTGCCGATAGAGGTGGCTCGTCCCTAGTTCGACCCCGCCATCGGACTGTTCCCGCACCGCCA
>JAJCXO010000020.1 GCA_029263395.1 Acidobacteriota bacterium
TCGGCCGGCCCGACAAATCACCCCGCAGCACCAGGGTGTTGACGAAGAAGCCGATCAGCTTCTCGAGCTCCAGCCGGCGACGATTGGCGACCGGCGTGCCGACCGTGAGATCGGGCCCCCGCGAGACTCGCGACAGCAGCGCCTGGAGACCGGCGAGAAGCGTGATGAAAGGCGTCACCCCTTGGCGTCGACCGAGGTCGGCGAGAGCGCTGGACAGCTCGCGGGAGAAGGCGAAAGCCTCGAGTGCCCCGCGCTGGCGCCGCCTCGCGGTCCGTGGTCGATCGGTGGGCAGCTGCAGCTCCGGCAGGTCCACCAACTGCGCGCGCCAGTAGGCGAGCTGAGAATCCAAGACCTCCCCCGACAGCCATTGCCGCTGCCACACGGCGTAGTCCGCATACTGCACCTCGAGCTCCGGCAGCGGTGACGGACGGCCGGAGGCAAACGCTTCGTAGAGCGCCATCCCTTCACGCACCAGCACTCCCATCGACCAGCCGTCGGACACGATGTGGTGCTGATTGAGGAGAAGCCCGTGGCGTTGCGCTGCCATCAGCACCAAGGCCGCGCGAAACGGTGGCCGGTGCTCGAGATCGAACGGCCGGCCCGCCTCCCGCTGCGCCACCCGGACCAGCTCCGCCTCGCGCCCAGCGGCCGTCAGTCCAGTCAGATCCACCCGCGGCAAGGGCAGCGGACTCGCGGCCAGAATCTGCTGGTAGGGGCGCCCCTCGACCGCCCGGAAGACAGTGCGCAGCACTTCGTGGCGCCGCACGACCTCACTCAGGCTCGCTCGCAGGGCAGAAACCGACAGGGTACCGCTCAAGCGCAGCGCCAGAGGCATGGTGTATGCCGAGCTTTCCGGTGCCAGCTGGGCCAGGAACCAGAGCCGCTGTTGGCCGAATGAGAGTGGCAATTCCCGCTCACGCGGCACCGGCCGCAGCGCCGGCAAGATCTCGGCTCGCGCTCCCTCCAGGCCGGCCGCCAGCTCGGCGATGGTGGGGGTCTCGAACAGCCGCCGCAAGGGCACCTCCCGTCCAAAGACCCGCCTGACCCGCGAAACCACCTGGACTGCCAGCAGCGAGTGCCCTCCGAGACCGAAGAAGTTGTCGTGGACTCCGACCGCATCGCGGCCCAGCACCTGGCTCCAGATGCTGACCAAGAGCTCTTCGCTCAGGGTCCGTGGGGCGATTCCTTCACCCACCGTGCGCTCCAGCACCAGCGGCTGCGTTCGAAGCGCCCGCCGGTCCACTTTGCCGTTGGACATCAGCGGCAGCACTTCGACCACGACGAAGTGCGCCGGCACCATGTAGCCGGGAAGGCGCTCTCGCAGCCAACCGCGAAGCCTCTCGGGGGAGACCTCCTCCGCCACCAGCCAGACCACCAGCCCGGCGCCTGCCGGCAGGTCGTCTCGCAACACGACAGCGGCCCGAGAAACCCCGGGATGCTCGAGGAGCACCGCTTCGATCTCACCGACCTCGATGCGAAAACCACGCAGCTTCACCTGCTGGTCGATACGGTCCAGGAACTCGAGCTCACCGCTGGAGCGGTAGCGGGCCAGGTCACCGGTGCGGTAGAGGCGCGCACCCGGAACCGCGCTGTGGGAGTCGGGCACAAAGCTCTCGGCGGTCTTCGCCGGCTGGCGGAAATACCCTCGTGACAGAGCGGCTCCGCCCAGACATAGCTCCCCGAACGCGACTCTCGGCAGCGGCTCGAGCCGAGAGCCCAGCACCCGCGCCGTGACGTTGGCCAGCGGACGCCCCAGCGTCGGCTTGTCGAGGCTCGCTGACAGCCGCGCGATGGTGGCGTCGACCGTGCACTCGGTCGGACCGTAGAGGTTGTAGAACGTCACTGAACGCGAGCCGGCCAGCGCCCGCCATAGCGGCTCGTCCACCGCCTCGCCGCCGACCAGCACTCGCCGAGGATCCTGCGGTGAGCTGCCTAGGCCCGCCTGCCAGAGCGCCTGCACCTGGACCGGGGTGGCGTCCAGTACGTCGATGTTGTGGCGCCGGCTATAGGAAAGAAACTCCGGTGGATCGAAACGGAGGTTTTCGGGGATCACGCAGATCGCGCGGCCGCGGGCCAGCTGGATCAGCTGTTTGACCGAGGAATCGAAGACCAGGGGGGCGTTGAGACTCACCCGCAGGCCTTCGGCGGCACCCGCGTAGGCCGTCTCCTCCAATGCCGCCAGCAGGTTGATCACCGATCCATGGGTGACCACCACCCCTTTGGGGCGGCCGCTCGAGCCCGAGGTGTAGAGCACATAGATCGGATCTTCACAACGCGGGGCCAGTGCCCGGTCGCCGGCCGTACGCTCTTCCGGCGCCGAGCCGTCGTCGTTGAGCAACAGCACACGGCCAGCGAACTCGGGCAGAGCCGGCATCGTGCGGCGCTCGGTCACCACCGCTCGCAGATCCGATTCGCCCAAGATCACCGCCTGCCGCTGCAGGGGCTGCGACGGGCTCAGAGGAACGTAGGCGGCGCCGGCAGCCAATACCCCCAGGACCGCCTCCACCATCCTCGGTGAGCGCTCCAGCAGGATCCCGACACGGTCTTCGCGGCCGAGGCCGAGGCCCCGCAGCTGCCTCGCCAACCTCGTCGCCCGGCGCTGGAGCTCGCCGAAGCTCAGCTGCTCCTCGCCGTAGATCACCGCGACCGCCTCCGGCCTGGCGGTTGCTCGAGCCGCCAGCAGCTGAGGCAGCAGCGCCAGATCCTCCGGCTCGCCAGCGGTGTCGTTCCATTCCACCATCGTTTGATGGCGCTCCGGCTCGCTCAGCAGGCTCAGAGACTGCATCGGCCGCTCCGATTGTGCCACCGCCGCCGCCGCGAGACGCCGCAGGTGACCGACGGCCCGCACGATGGTGGAATGATCGAAGAGATCGCGGTCGTACTCGACGGCTCCCTCGAGCACCCCGCCGATCTCCGTAAAGGTCCACGTCATCTCGAACTTCGCAGTCGTCGTCTCCAGGCCGAGGCTCGAGATCCGGAGCGCCGACGGCCCGCCCTCCAACTGGTGCTCCTCGGGGGTGTTCTGGAGCACCAACATGACCTGGAACAACGGCGTACGACTCGGATCACGCACCGGCTGCAGCTCGTCGACCAAGTGCTCGAAGGGGATATCTTGATGGGCATAGGCCGACAGCGCCACTTCCCGCGAGCGAGCCAGCAGCTGCCGGAAGCTCGGCCGGCCCGACAAATCACCCCGCAGCACCAGGGTGTTGACGAAGAAGCCGATCAGCTTCTCGAGCTCCAGCCGGCGACGATTGGCGACCGGCGTGCCGACCGCGATATCGGGCCCCCGTGAAATCCGAGACAGCATCGCCTGCAGACAGCTGAGGAGCGTGATGAAGGGCGTCACCCCTTGTCGTCGACTGAGGTCGGCGAGAGCGCTGGACAGCTCGGGGGAGAAGGCGAAAGCCTCGAGCGCCCCGCGCTGGCGCCGTCGCACGGTCCGTGGCCGATCGGTGGGCAGCTGCAGCTCCGGCAGGTCAGCCAGTTGAGCACGCCAGTAGGCGAGCTGCGATTCCAATACCTCCCCCGACAACCATTGCCGCTGCCACACGGCGAAATCGGCATATTGTGTCTCAAGAGCTGGGAGCGGCGACGGGCGCCCCGAAGAGAAGGCCTCGTAGAGGGCTAGACCCTCGCGCACCAGCACACCGAGAGACCAGCCGTCGGAGACGATGTGATGCTGACTGAGTAGCAGTCCGTGCTGATCGTGGGCGAGACAGATCAGGGTCCCACGGAAGAGCGGCCAGCGCTCGAGATCGAACGGCCGACCGGCCTCCCGCTCGGCCAACCGGACCAGCTCCGACTCCCGCTCCAACGCCCCCAGCCCGCTGAGGTCGACCAGCGGCAGCGCCAGCTCGACGGCGTCCAGGATCTTCTGATAAGGACGCCCCTCGTCTGCCGCGAAGACCGTGCGTAGCGCTTCGTGCCGGCGCACGATCTCGCCCAGGCTGGCGGCGAGCGCGGGCACCGCGAGCTCCCCCTGCAAGCGCAGCGCCAGCGGCAGATTGTAAGCCGAGCTGTCGGGCGTAAGCTGATCCAGAAACCACAACCGTTGTTGGGCGAAGGAGAGCGGAAAGCCGTTGTCCCGCGACGCCCTCGCCAAGGCCGGCAACGTCTGCTGCGGCGCCCCTTCCAGATCGGCTGCCAGCTCGCCAATGGTCGGCGCTTCGAACAACCGCCGCAGAGGAATCTCCACACCGAAGACCTGGCGAATCCGCGAGGCTACCTGGGTGGCTAGCAGCGAGTGTCCCCCGAGATCGAAGAAGTTGTCGCGGATGCCGACCTGCTGGCGCCCGAGCACCTCAGCCCAAATGCCTGCCAGCAGCTCTTCACCCAGGGTGCGGGGAGCGGCCGTCGGCACGGCGCCACCTTCGAAATCCAGCGGCTGGTGCTGCAGCGACCGCCGGTCCACCTTGCCGTTGGGCTTGAGCGGCAGCGTCTCGATCCTGACTAGAAGTGCGGGCACCATGAATCCGGGAAGCCGCTCTCGCAGCCAGGCGCGCAGCGCCGTGGACACATCCTCTCCGGCGACTACCCAGGCAACCAAGGCGGCCCCTCCCGGCAGGTCGTCGCGCACCAGGACCGCCGCTTGTTCGACCGCGGGATGCCGCAGCAGAACGGTTTCGATCTCACCCAATTCGATGCGGTAGCCACGGACCTTCACCTGGTGGTCGATCCGCCCCAAGAACTGGAGCTCGCCGGTGGGCTGTTGGCGTGCCAGATCGCCGGTGCGATAGAGCCGCGAGCCGGCCTCGGCACCGTAAGCGCCCGGAACGAATTTCTCCGCGGTCCTCGCCGACTGAGCGAGATAGCCCCGCGCCAGACCGGCACCGCCCAAGCACAGCTCCCCAGCGGCGCCTGGGGGCGTCGGCTCAAGGCGCCAGTCTAGCACCCGCGCCTCGACGTTTTGCAACGGACGGCCCAGGGTCGGTCTCTCGACCCTCGGCGCGAACCGTGAGATCGTCGCGTTGATGGTGCATTCCGTCGGTCCGTAAACATTGAAGCAGGCTGTCGAGCGCAAGCTAGCCAGCGCCCGCCACAGTGGCTCGCTCACCGCCTCACCGCCGACCAGCACCCGCTCCGGATCCAACGGCGAGCTGCCCAGGCCCGCCTCCCACAATGCCTGGACCTGGCCGGGCGTGGTGTCGAGGACATCGATGCGGTGGCGCCGGCAGTATTCGACCAGGGCCCACGGATCGAAGCGTATGTCTCTGGGAATCACGCAGATGGCGCGGCCGAACGCGATTTGAGCCAGCTGCTGGACCGAAGCATCGAAGACCAGGGGCGCGTTGAGGCTCACCCGCAGCCCAGCGCCTGCTCTGGCATACGCTGTCTTCTCCAAACCGGAGAGCAGGTTGATCACCGACCCGTGGGTCACCGTCACTCCCTTGGGGCGTCCGGTCGACCCCGAGGTGTAGAGCACGTAGATCGGATGCTCCGACAGCGGAGTGAGCGGCAGATCCGAGGCGACCTCGCCGGCAGCCGAATATTCACCATCGAGCAGCAGCACATGACCGTCGAAGTCGGGCAGCGACCTTGCCGCCAGGCTCTCAGTCACGACGGCTCGCGGAACCGACTCGGTCAAGATCTCCGTCTGACGCCGCGGCGGCTGTGACGGGCTCAGCGGCACATAGGCAGCACCAGCACTCGCCACGCCGAGGACCGCTTCCACCATCCGGGGCGAGCGCTCGACCAGCACCCCGACCCGATCTTCGTGACCCAGGCCGAGGCGCGACAGCCGCCGGCTCAAGCGGCTCACCCGGCGCTGCAGCTCGCCGTAGGTCACCTGCTCGTCGCCATAGATCACAGCGACTGCGTCGGGGGTAACCCGCGCCTGATTCCCGAATCGCTGCGGCAGCAGCGTGCGCTCCTCCGGCTCGCCGCCGGAATCGTTCCATTCGACGAAGAGCTGGTGCTGTTCATAGCTCGACAGCAGCATCATGCCCGACAACGGCTTCTGAGGCGCTTCGACCCAAGCGCTCAAGAGCGACACGCAATGGCTGGCAAGCCTTTGGATGGTGGCCGGATCGAAGAGCTCTCGATCGTAGGTGAAGTTGAGCATCTCGGCATCGGCTTTCCTGGCCACCTCGAGAGCAAGGTCGAACTTGGCCATACCGACGCTACCTGGCAAGATCTCCAAGGTGAGATCCGGCGACTTCATCCACGAGCTGGACTCGCCGCCGAAAGCTTCGGAGTCCTCGTGCAGGCTGAAGAGCACTTGGGAAAGCGGTGGACGACCGCCCTCACGGCCCGGCTCCAACAGCTCGACTAGACGCTCGAAGGGCAGATCCTGATGAGCGTAGGCCGACAGTGTCCGTTGCCGGGTACGGGCGAGCAGCTGCTTGAACGTCGGTGGCCCCGAAAGATCGCCGCGCAGCACGAGCACATTGACGAAAAAGCCGATCAGATCCTCGATCTCCTGCAAGACGCGGCCGCCCACGGTGGTTCCCACTGCCAGGTCGTCCTGCCCGCTATAACGGCTCAGAACTCCCTGGAATACCGCCAGCAACAGCATGAAGAGGGTGACCCTCTCCTCCCTGGCGACCCGTGAGAGCTCCGACGAGAGGGCTGGGGACAGGGCGACCGACACCGCGCCGCTGGCATGCCGCGCGTAGAGCGGCCGTGGCCTATCCGTCGGCAGCTCGAGCGGTTCGAGCCCCTTCAGATTGTCTTCCCAGAAGCGCAGCCGATCCGCCAGACCCGCCCCCTCGAGCCACCGCCGTTGCCACACCGCGAAGTCGGCATACTGGATCGGCAGCTCGGGAAGGGGCGACGGCAGCCCCTGGGAGAAAGCGCCGTAGAGCACCCCGACCTCTTTGATCAGCAACTCGAAGGACCAGCCGTCGCTCACCACGTGATGCATGTCGAACAGCACCAGGTGCTCGTCAGCGGCAAGCCGCAGCAGCCGCAGGCGAACCATCGGTCCGCGATCGAGGGCGAACGGACGTTGGGCATCCTGGTGCATCAAGGCGTCCGCCTGGCGCTGACGGATCTCAGGATCCAATCCCGCGAGATCCACCAGCGGACAGGCCAGCTCGATGTCTGGAGAGACAACCTGCATCGGCCGACCGTCAACCTCGCGGAAGGAGGTGCGCAACACCTCATGTCGGCGGACCACTTCGCGCAGCGCCTGATGCAAGGCATCAATCGCCAAGCGGCCGGTAGCCGAGAGCCGCAACGGCATGTTGTAGAGCGGACTGCCGGGCTCGAACTGGTCGATAAACCACAGACGCTGCTGAGCGAACGACAGCGGGAGCTCCTGGTTGCGATCGACCCTCACCAGGGGCGGCGGTTGCGGCCCACCGCGGCCGCGTTGCGCCAACTCCACGACATGGGCCAGACCGGTCAACGTCGGTCGCTCGAAGACCGTCCGGACCGGAATCTCCACCTGCAGGACACCGCGGACCCGCGACACCACCTGAGTGGCGAGCAGGGAGTGCCCCCCGACCTCGAAAAAGTTGTCGTGAATGCCGATCTGGTCAACACGCAGGAGCTCGGACCAGATCATCGCCAGCACTCCCTCGACCGGAGTCCTCGGAGCCACGTAGGGTGCGGAGGAGATCGCGAGATCGAGGTCGGGAGCCGGCAGAGCGCTGCGATCGAGCTTGCCGGTGACCGTCATCGGTAAGGCTTCGAGAAGCACATACGCTGCCGGCACCATATAGCTCGGCAGCACCTCTTCGAGGAACCCACGAAACTCCTCGGCAGTCGGTGCCATGTCCGCTTGCGGTACCACGTAGGCCACCAAGCTCAGCTGGCCCGGGCCCTCCTCGCGGGCGACAACAACCGCCTCCTGGACTGAAGGATAGTCCACCAGAGCGGCTTCGATCTCGCCGAGCTCGATACGATACCCTCGCACTTTCACCTGGTGATCGATGCGACCGATGTAGTCCAACCGACCGTCAGTGAGCCACCGTACGTGATCCCCGGTGCGGTAGAGACGATCCCCACACTGGTAGGAGAAGGGGTCGGGCACAAAACGGTCGGCGGTGACTGCAGCGCGACCAAGGTATTGCCGAGTCAGGCCGGCACCCGCGATCACCAGCTCGCCTTGCGCACCGATCGGAGCGGGATCCAGGTTGGCCGCCACCACATGCACTCTGGCACCCGATACCGGGCGCCCGATCGGCACCGGCCCCCAACTGTATTCAGGCTCGCTCAGCCGGCAGCTGGTGGCGACGATCGTAGCTTCCGTAGGACCGTAGGTATTGAACAGTACCGAACGCGGGCTCTTGGCACGAAACCACTGCGCGACACGCTCCGGCTGAGCCCGTTCTCCTCCGATGATGACCAGCCGAATCTCCGCTGGCACGCTTCGGTTGCCTTCGTCGCAGGCGCGGGCGAACTCGTGCCAGTAGGCGGTGGGCAAGCCAAGCACAGTGATGCGATCCCGCAGACAGGCGGCCAGCAGCTCTTCCGGTGAAGCCACCGCTCCTTCCGGCCGCAAGACCAGCGCCGCGCCGGTGAGCAAGGTTGGGAAGATCTCCTCAGCACTGGCGTCGAAGCTGATCGAAGCGAATTGCAGCAGCCGATCCTGCGACGACAGATGGTACTCGTCGACCGCAGCCTCGATGTAGTTGCCGAGGGGACCATGGAGACCCACCACCGCTTTCGGCGTGCCCGTCGAACCCGAGGTGTAGATCAAGTATGCCGCCTGATCGGCAGCGGCCGCACTCGGCGAGCTGGCGCTCGGGTCCGGCTCTGCGAGCGGCAGCTCGAGATCCATCAGTGGCCAATCTCCCCACGGTAGCCGGGACCGGAGACGTTGCTGAGTCAGCACCAGGCGGACCGGGGCGTCAGACAACAACAGCGCCAACCGCTCCTCCGGCAGGGCGGGATCGAGAGGCAGATAGGCGCCTCCGGCCTTCATCACTCCGAGCAGACCAACGATCATCTCCAGCCCGCGCTCGAAACACACCGCGACGACGGCCTCGGGGCCGATCCCCTGACGGAGGAGCAACACGGCAAGCCGTGAGGCATTGGCTTCGAGCTCGCCATAAGAAAGGATGCCGTCGGCGGTCACCACCGCGATCGCGTCCGGCACCTGGTGGGAGCGTTGCGCGATCCGCTCGTGGACTGCCCCCTGCCAACTGCCGAGCCGTTGTGTGTCGTTCCACTCGACGGTCACCTGCTGACGCTCCGCCGACGACACGAGCGACAACTCCGAGCACCGGCGCTGCGGGCTCTCGGCGCAAGCCGCGAGTAACCGCCGCAGGCTGCTCAACAGACGAATCGCCGTCGTATCATCGAACAGCCGAGTGCTGTACTCCAAAGCCAAGCTCGACTCGTTGAGCCCTTCGTGAACCGTCAGGCTGAGATCAAACTTCGCGGTTCGGCCATCGAAATCGGCCGCCCTCACCTCCAGGCCCTTCAACCCTTGCACCTCTTCTCCGGAACCGTTCTGCACGGCGAACATCACCTGGAAGAGAGGGGAGACGGTCAGGCTACGGTCGGGCTGGAGACTCTCGACTAGCTCCTCAAAGGGCACGTCCTGGTGGGCGTGGGCATCGAGCGTGGTGCCCCGGACTCGCTCGACGAGATCTTCGAATCGCGGATCGTCCAGCAACCGTGTCCGCAGCACCAGAGTGTTGACGAAGAAGCCGATAAGGCCCTCGATCTCCAGATGCGTCCGACCTGCCACCGGTGTACCGACGCTGAGGTCGAGCTCCCCCGAGAACCGCGCTAGCAGCACCTTGAATCCCGCTAGCAGGGTCATGAACAAGGTCGCCCCTTGACGCCGGCCCAGAGCCTTGAGAGCGGCCGAGACCGGGCCCGACAACCGTGAGGAACGGACCTGACCGGCATCGTCCCAATCCATCGACCGGGGTCGATCGAGGGGCAGGTTGGCCACGGGTGGCGCCCCGCCCAACTGCTGCCGCCAGTAGTCGATCTCGGTCACCAAGATGCCCTCGGAGAGAACGCTGCGCTGCCAGATAGCAAAATCGGCGTATTGGATCGGCAGCTCGTCCAGCGGCGACCGCAAGCCGTTGGCGAATGCCTCTTCGAGTACCGCGAGTTCACGCTTGAGAATGCCCATCGACCAACCGTCAGCGACAATGTGATGCACTGTCAGCAACGCCACTGAACGGGTGCTCTCCAGCCTTAGCAGAGCGGCCCGCAGCAGCAGGTCCCGTGTCAGATCAAAAGGTTGCGACGCCTCCGCGGCCGCCAGCCGGCTTGCCTCGGCGGCGCGATGGGCGGCGCTCAGCCAGCTGAGATCAACTTCCGGAACCGGCACCAGAGCCGCCGGAGCGATGACCTGGAAGGGGCCATCGGCGGAAGCATGGAACGTGGTTCGCAGGGCCTCGTGTCGACGCACGATCTCGCCCAAAGCAGCAACCGTCGACGCGTAGCGCAACATCCCCGAAAGCTGCCAGGCAGCCGAGACATTGTATGTCGCACTGCCCGGAGCCAATTGATCCAGGAACCACAGCCGCTGCTGGCCATGAGAGAGCGGGATGGGTGCGACGCGGACCGCTGGGGTGTTCGGCGGCAGGCGCACCCCGAGATCACTCCGGCGACTGTCCTCGACCACCGCCGAAAGCGCTTTGACAGTGTCGTTCTTGAACAGAACCCGCAACGGTAGCTCGACTGTAAACACACTGCGCACCCGAGAGATCACTTTCATCGCCAGCAAGGAGTGGCCGCCGAGATCGAAGAAGCTGGCCTGTGCTCCGACCTGAGCAAGCCCCAAAACCTCCGACCAGATCTCGGTCATCACCGCTTCGACCGCGGAGAGAGGCTCACTGGGCTCTGCTACTTCCACTCCTCGCGGCTCGATCCACTGCTCGACGAGAACGCGCCGGTCCACTTTGCCGTTCGGATTCTTAGGCAACTCTTCCAGGAAGGTCAGACTGGACGGCACCATGTAAGAAGGCAGGGTCTGTCGCAGGTGGGACCACAGCTCTTCTTCCACACTCTGCCCGGCGGTCGCGACGACAAAAGCCACCAGCCGCTTGTCCCCGGCGTGGCCTGCGCGCACCGCCACCGCCGCTTCCTGCACCACTGGGTGACCGCTCAGCACAGCTTCGATCTCACCGGGCTCGACCCTGAAACCCCGCAGCTTGACCTGGCTGTCGATGCGACCAGCGAATTCGATGGCCCCTGAGGGTAGCCAACGGGCACGGTCACCGGTGTGGTACAAGCGCCTACCGGGAGCTTTTGCCAGGGAGTGTGGGATCAACTTCTCGGCGGTCAGCGATGGTTGGTTTAGGTAACTCGACGCCAAACCCGCGCCGCCGATGTAGAGCTCGCCGAAACACCCGATCGGCGCCGGCCGCAGGCGCTGATCCAGCACCCAGACTCGGGTATTGGCGATCGGTCGTCCAATCGGAACCGTGACACCCACCGGCGGCGGCCCGAGCACTGTATGACAGCAAGTGAAGGTAGTGCTCTCAGTCGGGCCGTAGCCATTGATCAGCCGCACTCCCGGAAGGTCCCGCAACAGCCTCTCGACCTGGGGTGGCAACAAGACGTCGCCACCCGCCAACAACTGACGTAACCCAGCCAGAGCCTCGACCCGAGTCTCCACAACATGATGGAAGAGGCCAGCGGTCAACCACAGGGTGGTCACCCCGTGCCGACCGATGGCTCGCTCCAGACCTTCCGCTGACAGTTCATCCTCTTCGAACAACACCAGGCGGCCGCCATTGAGCAACGGTGCCCAAATCTCGAGCGTGGACGCATCGAACGACACCGGAGCAGCCTGCAGGAACACTTCGGTCTCCCCTAACTGGGCGAATGCGTCCTGCTTGACCAGACGAACCACCCCCCGGTGCGGTATCCGCACCCCCTTGGGTCGGCCGCTCGAGCCCGAGGTGTACATGACATAGGCGGTACCAACCGCACCGACATTGGCGACGGGTAGCAGTGGCCGCTCCCCGCTCCACCGACCCGCGGTATCGTCCACCAGCTCCATCGCAGCACCGGTGGTGGGCAGGCTGGCGACCTGCCGCTGGTCGGTCAGAATCACCGGCGGAGCACATTCTTCGAGCATCGTAGCCAGCCGCTGCTGAGGATACGATGGATCAAGGGGTACAAAAAAGCCACCCGCCTTGAGCACACCCAGAAGGCTGACGATGAGCTCGGGCCGGCGCTCCAGACAGACCGCAACCGCGATCTCTGGCCCCACCCCCAAACGCCGAAGCCGACCGGCGAGCTGCCCGGAACGGCGATCGAGCTCGCCAAAGGTCAAGACCTGATCTCGCCAGGCAACTGCCACCGTGTCGGGCCGTCGCGCCGCCTCGGCGGCAAAAAGCTGGTGGATGGTTTGCGCCGCTGGCAGATCCTTCTCGACGTCATTCCATTCGACGAGCAACTGGTGTCTCTCGGCCCGCGGCATCAGCTCGAGCAAACACACCGGCACGTCGACGTCGCGGACCACGGTTTCGACCAAGATCGCTAGGCGCTCGACCAGGCGGTTCATCGTCGTCGTGTCGAAGAGATCGCGGCGATACTCCAGGAAAAAGTGCAAGCGGTCGGTGATGCTGGCGCTCAGACTGAGATCAAACTTGGCTTCGTTGAGCCGCATGGTCAATGTCGTTGCATCGAGTTCCGAGAACAGACTCCCCTGCTCCCTGTCCTGATCGAGGGCGAACAGCACCTGAAAGAGCGGGGCATGGCCGGTGTCGCGGTCCGGTCGCACGGCTTCGACCACCTTGGTGAACGGCACCTCTTGATGGTTGAAGGCCTCCAATGCGTCGGATCGAACCGCCGCCAGCAGGTCTCGAAAACCGATTCTCGGAGACGCCTTCGAACGTAATACCAACATGTTGACGAAGAAGCCGATCAGGCCCTCGGTCTCGACCAGCCGCCGGCCCGACACCGGAGTACCGAGCAAGAAGTCGCTCTGCCCGGTCCAACGCAAGATCATCACCTGAAAGGCCGTCAGCAGGCCCATGAAGGAGGTCACCTCATTCTGACGCAAGAGCGTCAGGAACAACTCCCAGCTCGCTTTCGACGGCCCGCTGCTCGGTGTCGCCAAACCCATCGATCCCCCGAGGTCGGAGTGCCGTGGGCGGTCGACAGGCAGCTCGAGGACCTGCGGCGCACCCTCCAGGTAGCGCTGCCAGAAATCCAATTGTTGTTGCTTCGCTGAGCCTTCGAAACGCTCGCGCTGCCAGACGGCGAAGTCGGCGTATTGAATCGGCAGCTCGGCCAAGTCAGCACAGCTGCCCTGCGAGATCGCCTTGTAGAAAGCCGAGACCTCCCGCACCAGGATGCTCATCGACCAACCGTCGGTGACGATGTGGTGCTGAGTGAAGAGCAAAACCGTATCCAGGGGCCCGAGACGGATGGCGTGGACCCTGAGCAGCGGCGGCTGTCTCAGATCGAAGGGCCGGCCGCCGTCGAGCCGCGCCAGCCTTACGGCTTCTTGCTTGCCGCGAGTGAGCGGCAGCCGCGAGACGTCGATAACCGGCATTCGCAGCCGACAGCTGGGATGAACAACCTGCGTCGCTTGGCCATCGACTGTCCTGAAAGACGTTCTCAAAGTCTCATGGCGCTCCATCAGGCGTTGTAGAGCTGTTTCCAGAGCCGTGAGCTGCAGCAGCCCCTTGAGATGGATGGAGCGATGAGAGTTGTAGGCGACACTCTCCGGATCCAGCTCGGAGAGAAACCACAGACGCTCCTGGGCGAAGGAGGTCGGAAAAACGTAGGTTTCCTCGTTCGTCGTCGAGTCGGCAACCGCCATGACGTTCGTTTCAGCCATCAGCGTCGGCTCTGCTGTTTTCGGAGTGATATCAATGGCATGCTCCTAATCGCGCGGCAGCTTGCCCTGTCGGTACGCCGCCCGCACCAATCGGGTGATCCGTTCGTCCTGGTCCGCGGCGAGCGGCTCGGCGACCTCGATCCGTCGCGCGATCTCAGCGATTGTCGGGTAGTCGAAGAAATCCTTCAGGGTGACCTCGACTTCGAACGTCTTACGGATGCGGGAAACCACCCGGGTGGCCAGCAAGGAGTGGCCCCCAATATCGAAAAACCGGTCGTGAATACCGAAGCGTCGGGGCCCGAGCACATCGCTCCAGATCTCCGCCACTTTTCGCTCGCGTTCGTTCCCTGGGGCCTCGTAGGTTCGATGCGTCTCGAAGCTGACCGACTCCGGATCGGGCAGCGCGGCACGATCAACCTTGCCGTTCGGGGTCAGCGGCAATTCTGTCAACAGTGACAGACTGGCTGGTACCATGTGTTCGGGGAGCGCGGCTCGCAAGCTCTCATAGAGATCCGCGACCAAGACGTTCGGGCTGCTCCAACGAAGGGGAGGAATCGCCTCGGCAACCGTGTCGACATCTGGCTGGGACTGCGGACGTCTGGCATAAACGTCGTACAGTGCCGAGTCGGCAAGCGCCTTTTCCTGTTCGACGACCACCTCGAAGCCACGAGACTCGAGCAGCTCAACGATCTCCGCCAACCGGCCAGCAAGGTCGTGGACCTCCATCACGATCTGGTGAACCTTCGGCCAATCTGAGTCGTCGATGCCAGCGAGCACCTGATGTTCACTCTTCTGAGCATCAATCTTCAGCAGGTCGACGCGATCGATCGCCTGCTCCCGCAGCACATCCGAGAGCCGTCGCAGGGAGACCGTCACGGTCTCGCTCGCCAACCGGTTCTCCAACAACTCGTCGAGAGCCTGTGTTTCGGAAGCCGTTTTCCCTGCGCTCTGCTCGATGAAGGAGCGGACAACCGCCTTCTCCTCTTCCGGATTGGCATGGAGGGTCGACATCAGGGTCAGGTGGGGATAGTGGGTCATCTCAGCCTGGCGTGCCACGTCCGACAACCCGAAATTGAAGACCTGGACCTTGCCGTGGATCTCGGCGTTCAGCTGTAGGGCACCAAAAGTCTGCGGCACCGGCTCAAAAGCCAGGACTCGAGTGGCTGCGGCCGCCTGTGAGGCCAGCAGCGAGAATAAGCCGATGCTGGCGCCAACGTCGATCACACAACCGTGGTCTGGTATCTGGATGCCGTGCTTGAGATAGGTGCGCTGTTCGAAAATCTCTTGGTAGAGAAAACGGGTCTCACCCTCGTTGAGATGAGCCACCAGCTGGCCGTTGGGCAAGTCGAACAAGGCCTGGTCGCGAAGCTGACCCGCCCCCCTCAATTCCAACAGGCGCTGCAGCGGCGCCGCACTGTCGTGGTCGACCACCAAGTAGGCCGCCAGCTGCGGATCTCCGGGAGTCGACTCGCGGCAGACGACTTTGGCTACAGCCACAGCAGGATGATCTTCTAGCACCCTCTCGACCTCACCTGGCTCGACCCTGAAGCCGCGGATCTTTAGCTGGTCGTCGGTCCGGCCCAGAAACTCCACGTCGCCCGAAAGCAGGAGCCGCGCCCGATCACCAGTGCGATAGAGACGGGTCCCCGACTCAGGGCCGCAAGCATCGGGAACAAAACGCTCGGCGGTAGACCGCGAGGCCTCCAAATAGCCGCGTGAGATCCCCGCTCCCCCGATGTAGATCTCGCCGGTGACACCTAATGGGACGGGCCGCGCGGCGCCGTCGAGGAGATAGAGCCCGGCGTGGGCTAGAGGTCTACCGATCGGGACCGTGCGCGCATCCTGGACGCGCGATCCGGGATCGACGCGAAACGTAGCAACCCCCACCGTCGATTCGGTCGGACCGTAGTGATTGAAGATTGCGCAACCCGCGGCCAGCGACTCGATGCGCTCGACCAGATCCCAGTTCAAGGCCTCTCCACCCAACACCAGGGTGCTTCGTGGCAGCAGATCCCGAGACGGCACCGCTGACAACAGAGCGGACAGGTGCGAAGGCGTCACCTTCAGGAAGTCGATCGGATAGTCACGACAATAGGTCGCCATGCGGTGCGGGTCGGCGGCCACGTCCTGAGGGATCACGTGCAGCTGCCCGCCGGTGACCAACGCTGGGAAAACAGCGGTGTAACCGAGATCAGCCGAGAACGTCGAGACGGTCGCGAAGCTGCTGCCGGAGGCCGGCTGCAACCGTTTGAGCGCACCCTGCACATAGTGGCTGAGCTGCCGGTGCTCGACGCCGACCGCTTTCGGCCGGCCGGTCGAGCCCGAGGTGAAGATCACGTAGGCCAGGCTGGCGGGCTCGACCAGTGTGTCGAGATCGTCGTCCGGAAGCCGTGCGATCGATTCTGCCTCTTCTTCGAGCGCGACGACTTTCACCCCACTCGACGGCGCCTGTGGCTTGTCCGCCACCTTCGTGATCAGTAGCCTGCACCGGCTGTCTTGGAGCATTCGCTTGAAACGGACCGCAGGCGCAAGCGGGTCGAGTGGTACGTAGGCGGCTCCGGTCTTGAGCGTGGCGAGCACTGCAGCCACCAGCGAGAATGAGCGCTCGAGACAAATCGCCACCCGGACCTCCGGCCCTGCCCCAAGCGCCTGGAGATGGCGTGCCAGCCGGTTGGCTCGGGCGTTCAGCTCGCCGTAGGTTGTACGCCTCTCGCCCGCGATCAAGGCTGTCTCCTCCGAGTTTCGAGCAGCCTGTTCAGCGAACAGCCGATGGATGCAAGGTGCCTCGGATATTGCCGGCTTGGTGGGATCAAGCTCTTCGAAAAGCCACGCGCGCTCGGCGGCCGGCAGGATCTCCAGGGCCCCGATGGGCCGCGAGGGCCCCGCGACGGCACTCGCGAGCAGGCAGACGAATCTGCTAGCGAGCAGATCGATCGCTCGTGGTGGATAGAGCTCGCTGTCGTAGTGGATCTCGAGCTGGAGACCACGAGCACCGCGCGACACCTCCAGAGCCAACGCGAATCGTTCGCTGTACGACCACACCCGCTCGAGGCGAATAATCCCCGGATCGGTCGCGATCACTTCTCCTGATCCGGTCTCAGAGAAGCCGAAGCGGACGGCGGAAAACGGCTCGCCGGCCGCCGACGCGACCGCGAAGCTCTCTTGCCACTGAGTGAAGTCGTTATCCAAATCGATCGCCCGCTCCACAACCTCGGCCAGCGGCAAGGACGGATCACAGCGGAAAGGCAATGGGAGATGACGGATGAAGGACCCGACCGCCGCCGTGAGCTCGTCATAACGACGGCCGTCGTAACCCACCGCCACGACGTGCTCGTAACTGTCCCCGAGGCGCGCGAGCAGAACCTGCCAGCAAACGAGCAAGAACGGGCGTAGTGATGCGTCTCTGGCGGCTGGGACAACCTCCAGCTGAGCTGCAAGATCGTCCGGCAAGGCCACTTCAAAGACATGCGGGACAAAGTCAGCCGACGTTTCCCCGGGCTCGAAGGGCAACACGGGCGCCGGCAGGGTTGACCAGCCGAGTCCCTCCCAGTAGGCCCGGCCCGCCGCAGTTTCTTCGGATTCGAGCAGCTCGTTCTGCCATTCGGCTAGGTCGGCGTACTGCAGGTCTTCGATCTCGCGCACGGTCTCGACGTTGCTGGCGGAACGGGCGATCTCCCGGATCAGGTTGACGGCTCCCAGCGCGTCGCTCAACAGTGTCGGTAGGGTCAGCACCAAGAGCAGCCGTTTGTCGGCGAGGGCGCTCCCGGTGAGCCGCAGTAACGGTCCTTCGACCGGGTCGATCGGCTGGCGTGCGGCAGCGCTGAGCATCTCCTCGATGTGGGTCCGCTCCTCACCCTCGGAGGCTCCTTCCGGCAGCGCCTCACGATCGGTGCAGGCCAGGTCGGAGGTACCGATCACCTGCAGCGGTTGCGTCGAGCCGGCAGGAGTCACCAATCGGGTGCGCAGGATCTCGAGTCGATCCACGACTCTCGCTGTCGCGGCCTCGAACGCCGCGAAGGGAGTCGCCCCTTCAACAATCACTGCGATAACCGTCCTCTGCCAACTCCCGGGATGGCGTTGCCGCTCTTCCCGTAATCGCTGCTGCTGGGGAGAGAGTCGGAAGCCTTCTGCCGGATCCTCGATTTCGTCTTCGATCACGCGTTTCTCTTGCATCATGCTCTCCGCTGCGCTCTTGGCGCCAAAAGCGAATCCTTGGTCCAGGCATCAGCCATCCCGACCACGACCTTGCGCTGGCCGGAGAACGGCTCGCGGCCGTGGGCGATCAACATGTTGTCCAGCATCAGGGTGTCTCCCCGGCGCCAGGCGAAGGTCACAGCATTCCGGCGGTAGACCTCGAGGATGTCGCGGATGACCTCCACTTCGATCGGCGAGCCATCGCCGTAGTATGAGTTTCGAGGAAGCCCTTCTTCGCCGAGCTCCTGGAGCAGGAGCTCCCGAGTTTCCCGGTCGAGGCTCGAGACATGGAAAAGATGAGCCTGGTTGAACCAGAGATCTTCTCCCGTCTGTGGATGAGTCGCCGTTGCCTGGCAAAGCTGGCGGGTCCGCAGTTGGCTGCGACCACGCCATTCGAGCTCGATCCCGGCCTTGTGGCAGAACGCCTCCACCTCACTTCGGTCCTCGGTCTGGAAGACGTTTTGCCACGGCAGGTCAAGGTGCCTGCCATAGTTGCGAACGTAGAGCACACCCTTTGCGTTGAAATTGTCACGGATCGATTTGTCGATCTGTTGATACACTTGGCGGCTATCGGCGATCGGCGTCGCTCCACCTGTCTCCGCCACATCAGCGGCATAAAACCAGATCTTGCGCGGCCAGCTGCGGGAGTAGGACATCTCGTTGTGCATCGGGATGCTCTGGTCCGCTGGATACTCGGTTGACGTATAGATCTTGCCAGTCACTTCGGACCGTGGCGTCGAGCGGTAGGTATAGTCGAGTACTTCATCGGACAGTTCGCGGACGAAACGCTCGAGTTCTGCCGGTCCGCCCAAGCGAAAGCCGCGGAAGAGAATCCCGCCGTTGGCCAAAAGCAGCTCCTCGATCTGCTCGCGCCGGCCTTTGACCCAAGCGATCAGGTTGACGTCGTCACCGACCGGCTCCAGCACCAATGGCAGCTTTTGCAGCGGCTTGATCCGCGACTCCCTTACCGACTCAGCGGCGGACAGTGAAACCCCGCGCCGCCGCCCAGAAATCCGAGCTCGAAGCCCGCTCATTGTTCTTCCCGCCTGTATCCGGCCATTGGCATTCTCCTTGTCATCTAAGCTGAACGCGCTTTCGCCGCGCTGCCGTCAGAGTCGACCGACCGATCTGGTCGAGCCGCTTACGTTCGCCGGCACGTCGCCGAGCGAGCTCCTGCGAAACCCGCAAACCGAGCTCGGAAAGCGAAAGGTCGGGCTTGCGGGCCGCGATCTCCGCGATAAGCACCAGACGGGTGGTCAATGCTTTCGCCGTCTCGGCACGAAACCGGCTCTGGTCGTAACTCAGGGTGCAGATGATCTCGGCCCCCGAGCTTTCCCCGATGAGCAACAGATCGCATCGCAACGGCGTATCGAAGGTCTCCAAAACCGAGACCTCAACACCGGGCAGCCGTCTCGGCTCCGGCGGGTTCTGAAAATCGACTTTGACCCGGAAAAGCGGGTTGTGCTCCGCTCCACGCTCGGGACACAAAACCTCCACCAAGCGCTCGATCGGCAGATCCTGGTGGGCATGTGCCTCCTGGGTCACATCCCTGACTTGGCGCAGTAGGTCTCTGAACGAGTCTTCGGGGCTCACTTGTACCCTCAGAACCACCTCGTTGACAAAAAAACCAATCAGCCCCTCCAGCTCGAAGTCGCCGCGGTCGGCAGCGTTGGCACCCAGGCACAGATCCTCCTGCCCGGACTCGCCATGGAGCAAGGTGGTAAACAGGGCCGTGAGAACCATAAACTGGGTGGCTCGCTCATCGTCGCCGAGAGCCCTGAGAGCTGCAGTGCTCCGCTGATCGATGACCGCTTGCCGGTCGATAGAGCGCCGCTCCCGCCCCTCAGTTTCGGGCAGCGCCGCGGGCAAGTCGATAGTCGGCGAGGCACCCGCCAGCTGGCGCCGCCAATAGTTCAAGGTCTCTTCCGATTTTTTGCCCTCGAGCTCGGCACGCTGCCAGTCGGCATAGTCGGCATATTGCACGGCGAGTTCGGGCAGCGGTGAGGGGGCCGCCGCGAGTAAGGCTTGATAGATCTGAACCAGCTCCGAGATGAAGATCTCGGCTGACCAGCCATCGCAGACGATGTGATGAAGAGTGACCAACAACGCCTGCTCGCTCGCCGCCAGATCAAGCCAACAGACCCGCAGCAGAGGCGCACACCGCAGATCGAAGGGCCGGGCGGCTTCCAGGTGGGCCAACCGCCGGACCTCCGCCTCGCATGACAGCTCACGAAGGCCTGTGAGATCAACCCGGGAAGCGATCAGCGTAGCTTGCTCCGCCACCGTCAGCACCGGACGGCCATCGACGGATCGAAAGCTCGCTCGCAGTATTTCGTGGCGGCGCACAACCTCGAGGATCGCTTGTTCCAACGCCACACGGCTGATCTTCCCCTCCAACCGCAAGGCGGAAGGGACGTTGTAGGCGCTGCTGCCAGGAGCCAACTGATCGAGAAACCACAACCTTTCCTGGGCAAAAGACAGCGGCCGTTCATTCCCGTCACGTCGGCGCGCGCGAAGCTGTGCTGCCGCTCGCGGGCGAGGCCCAGAAGGCCTCGCCTCACCGAGGCGCTCGAGCAACAGCGCGAGCTTCTCAGGAGGCAGCTCGGCAATACGCTGGTCAATCTCTTTCACTCGTCGTCTCCTGTTGTCTTCCTGGCCTACCACTACATCAGCAAGCGAGATTCCGACGCAGGCCTGGCTTCGCGTGACAGCCGCAGGTTGCGAGTGATGTTGAGCCGCTTCAACCAGCGATCGGTGCCATCAAAGCGGGCTTTGTAGGGCCTACGGCCATGGACCGCCATGAAGTTGTCGATAAAACAGACCTCACCGGCTTCGAGCGTCACGTCCTCGAGCCGGGAGTCCATGTGATCGATCAGCCGGTCCAAGGCCTCCTTCGCCGCAGGATTCTCTGGCGGATCCATGAAGTACGGGTCGAGCCGACAGTAGGGAGTTTCGCGACTGCCAAAAAGTACCGAGATCGGCGCCGGACGGGTATTCATCTCATCGATTCGAGAGTGAGCATCTGTCAGAGCTTGGCCCGTGATCGGATCGATCCGGTTTTTCACCAGGTGAGACTCATCGGGCCGTATCGTGAAGTGGGGCTCGAATAGAAGATCCAACGTCTCATCGTCCAGCCCAGAAACCTCGAGCCCGGCAAAGGTCGTCGGCACCCGGTCGGGATTACGCAAACACATCATCGCGAGGTAATCGCCGCGGAAGGGGTGGAAGGCGTCTTCCGTATGCCAGGTGAGCTCTTGGGCGCTGCCGCTACCGAGTTGCTCCTTCTCATGGGCCTTGATCGGGGCGATGTCGTGCACCAGGGCTCCGTCCTGTTGAGTGGCCCAGGCAATAGCATCTCCCAAAAGAGCCCCCATCAGCATCAAGACGATCTCCTCCTTGACCGGGATGCAGTGTTTCTGTCGTTCCTTCCAATGGGAGGGCGTCAGACCGATCTCCTCGTCACTGATGGGGTATCCGGCGACCCGCAGAATTGCCGTCTGTGGTTCGAAGAGTCGGAACTGGTTCAAAGCCAGACGTAGACGGATCGGTAGATCGTGCGCGTGGACCGACGCATTGGCGACGAACTCGGGATCTTCTGAAGACCCGTAGCGAGCAGCCAGATCGGTCGCCAATCCGACGACCTGACGCGCTTCTTCCTGGCTCAATGTCAATCTCATGATGTGCCTCTCTTTCGACGGGCCAATTGTCGGCCCACAACCTCTGTTCCAAGATCAATCAAGGCTCTGTCGCTAGTCAAGAATCGGTGCTCTTTCATCGTTCGCCTCAGCCCTCCAGGTCCTGGAGAAGACGCAACACTTCGTCCGCATCGAATTGTTCTGCCTTCTTCTGAGTCACCAGAACCGCCAAACCCGAGATCGTTTGGGCTTCGAAGAATTCCCGCAGGGAGAGCTCGATGCCGAATCGTCTCCGCAGCCTCGCAATCAGCTGCATGGCCTTCAACGAATGACCACCCAGCTCGAAGAAGCTGTCATCGACGCTCACTCGCTCTGTCTCGAGGATCGCTTGCCACAGCTCTGCCAGTTCGGTTTCTATCGGGGTCCGGGGCATCACCACCTGTGGCGAGGAGAGCACCGGCACTTCCACTCTCGACAGAACCCGGCGATCCACCTTACCGTTGGGAGTCAGCGGCAGAGCCTCCAGGACGACAAAGGTCGCCGGCACCATGAACTCCGGCAGCTGACGAGCCAGGAACGTACGCAACTCAGCCGGTGTCGGCGCAGTCGCCTTAGCGGAAACCAGATGAGCCGCCAGCCGGATATCGGTTGTTCCCTGGCCTAAAGCGACGACCGCCACTTCCTGGACCCCCGGGTGGGAAACCAACGCCGCCTCGATCTCCCCCAACTCGATGCGATGACCGAGCACCTTCACTTGGTGATCCGCTCGGCCCAAAAACTCGAGCTCGCCGGACGGGGACCACCGCGCCAGATCACCGGTATGGTAGATACGGGCTCCGTTGTGGCCTCCTACAGCGTCAGGTACAAAACGATCAGCGGTCAGTCTCGGCTGGTGAAAATATCCCCTGACGACTCCCTCTCCGCCGATGAACAGCTCTCCTGGAGCACCGGTCGGAACCGGCCGCAGCGAGCGGTCCAGCAAGTACAAGCTGGTGTTGGCGATCGGCCGCCCGATAGCAATCGGCGCGGTAGCTTTCGAAATTGGCTCCACTGCCGACCAGACCGTCGTCTCGGTCGGTCCATACATGTTGGTAAGCGCTTTCACCCCCGCTGCCATCAGCTCACCGGCCAGTGCCGGGGTGAGCGCCTCACCCCCTACCAAGAGCTGATCGAGCCGTTGCAGAGAAGCCCTCGCCAGCGGATCGAGGAGCAACATCTGCGCCCGCGACGGAGTGCACTGGAAATGCGTCACTCCGAAACGCTCCACCGCGTCGGCGATCAGGAGCTCCCCTCCCGGCCGCTGCTCGGCCACCACCACTGTGAAGCCGCGGGCCAGGGTCCACAACAACTCGAGGACCGAGATATCGAAGGAGATGCTGGTCGCCGCCAACCAGACGCCAGAGGCGGTGCCGATGCTGCGGTCCATGCCAGCGAAGAAATTGGCCGCGTTGCGGTTGGTGACCATCACTCCCTTGGGCCGACCAGTCGAGCCCGAGGTATAGATGACGTAAGCCAGGCTCTGCGGCCGCCTGGTGACCGTGAAGGGTATCGCTGGCGGCCACTCTTCGCCATCAGCGATCTCGATCGTTGGAATCGCGGCCGGCAGCCTCGCCGCCAGCGCGCCCTCGGTGACTGCCGCCATAACACCCGCGTCCTCGAGCACCAACGAGACCCGAGCCTCGGGATACTCCGGATCGACGGGCACGTAGGCCGCCCCTGACTTCAAGACGCCCAGAATCGCCGGCAGCAGCAAGGCACCATGGCCGAGCAGCAAAGCGACGCGCGATTCCGGTCCAACTCCCAGAGTATTCAGACGCGACGCCAGTGAAGACGCTCGGGTTTGCAACTGCCGGTAGGTGAGTTGCACGTCCCCAACGATCATTGCGGTGTGCTCGGGGGTGCGACTCACCTGTGACTCGAACAGCCCATAGACTCCCGACGAGGGCTCGTAGGCACGCTCTGAGTCGCACCATTCGACGATCAGCTGATGGCGCTCCGCGGCGCTCAGCAAGCTGAGCTCTGAGAGCGATCGATCGAGGCCCGCAGCTACCTGCTCGAGCAGGACCTCGAAGTGGCCCAACAAGCGCTCGATGGAGACCGCATCGAAGCGGTTGCTGTCGAATCCGGCATCGAGCACGAGCGCATCGCCAGGTACGATCGACAGGGTAATGGCGTAGTTGGTCTGTTCCTCGAGATCCAGGTCCACGATGGAGAAACTGCTATCGTCCTGTGGCCGCGCCGTCTCCAGCGGATAATTCTCGAATACCAGAACGCTGTCGAAGAGGCTCTCGCCAGGAGGCAGCTCGCTCCATGCCTCGATCTGCGTCAACGCGACGAATTCGTAGCGCAGCAGCTCGGCCTGTCGGTCCTGCAATCGCGCCACCCACGAGCGCAGCGGCTGGCGTGCGGGTACACGTATCCGGACGGGCAAGGTATTGATGAACAGTCCAACGATCGACTCGATCCCCGGAATCTCCGCGGAGCGGCCGGACACTGCCGTGCCGAAGACCACATCTTTGCTGCCGCTGTAGTGGCTGAGCTGGATCGCCCAGATCGCCTGAGACAGCGTGTTGAGGGTAAGACGATGGTGCCTGGCGGTGGCTCGGAGGGCCTGAGCGGCGGTAGCCGTGGTGATCCGCCGCCGCATGCCATAAGCCGCTACCGCCTCTTCCCGACGCTCGCCGCGGCGGTCCAGGCCGCAAGACGTGGGCTCGGTAAAGCCACCTAGATAGCTTTGCCAGAACGCCCGGCTGACGCCTGAGTCTTGTTTTGCCAACCAGGCGATGAAATCGCGATAGGACCCGACAGGCTCCAGCCTCGCCAGCTCCTCACCGCGGCTAAAGTGCTCGTAACACCGGAAGAGCTCGCTCAGCACCAGGGGCAGGCTCCAGCCGTCCGCCAGGATCATGTGGAAGCTCCACAGCAAGCGATGAGCCTCCTCGCCGGTGCGAATCAACGTCAGTCGCATCAACGGTGCTTCGGTCAGCTCGAACCCACGCCGACGATCGTGATCGAGATGGGCTCGCCACAGCGCGCCGCGCTCCTGATCGCTGTAGTCTCGCCAGTCCAGCGTGTCCAGCGGCAGATCCACCGACCGGCAGACCACTTGCAGAGATTCCTCGAGATCCTGCCACACGAAGGCGGTGCGCAGCGCCGCATGACGCTCGACGATCCGGCGCCAGGCGGCCGCCAGCGCCACCTGATCCAACAACCCCGAGACCTCGAGAAAGAGCTGCCCGACATACATGCCGGTGCCCGGGTCGAGAAGGGTGTGAAACAGCAACCCCTGCTGAGTCGGGCTCAGAGGATAGACATCTTCGACGTTGGCACGGTCGAAACGCTCGACAAGCTCGTCAACCCCTTCCTGATCGAGCTTGGCGAGCGCAAAGTCCGACGGTGTGAAACCGCCGGAGTCCGGCAGCAGGCAGTGCTCGATCAAACCACGCAGCTCGATCGCATAGTCGGTTGCCAGGCGTTCAATCGTGACCCGCTGGTGCAGGTTGCGGCTGTAGCTCCAGGTCATCCGCAACTCTACACCGCTGACGCTGACCGTCACCGCCAGCACATGCGGCCGGGCAGCTCTCGGATCCGCCCCTGGGCCGGCGGTCTCCTCCGCCAGTGAAAAGGGGGTGGAATCCGCCAGCCCACGATCCAGCTGTCCCATAAATTCGAACAGCACCTCACTCTCCGGAAAGCCCCGCAAGACCTCGCCGCTCGACTCAGCGAGGTAGCGCAACACTCCATAACTGAGGCCGCGTGTCGGAACCGAACGCAACTGCTGTTTGATCGCCTTGATCGCCCGCCCCGGATCACTGGCGCCTCGCAGGTCGAGCACTACCGGGAAGAGACTGGTGAACCAACCGACCGTGCGTGTCGTGTCGACCCCAGGGATCACATCTTCCCGGCCGTGCCCTTCGAGGTCCACCGACAACCGAGACCGGCCGGTCCAGCTTTCGAAAGTGCGAGCCAAGGCTGTCAACAGTAGATCCTGGGTCTCCGTCCGATAGACGCTCGGTATCCGACGCATCAAGGTTTCGGTGAGGGCCGGATCCAGAACCTGGGTCAAAGTTTCGGTCGAACCTTCCGTATTCACCCCGTCGGAGTGATCCCGTGGCACCTCCGTTTCTCCCAGATGCCCGGCATCGAGCCAGCGTTCGAGCAGGCCCTGCAACTCCTCGGATCGCGAATAAGCGACCAATCCCTTCGTCCAGCGTTTGAACGACGACGTCCGTGGCGGTAGCGAGACGTCACGGCCAGCGGCGAGCTGACCGTAGGCAGTCTGCAGGTCTTCCAAAAGAATGCGCCACGACACCCCGTCCACCACCAGGTGATGGAGCACTAACAACAGACGGTCGCCGATCGTTTCGTCGAGCCGATAAACTACTGCCCGCGCCAGCGGACCCTGAGCTAGGTCGAGGCTGGCCTGAACATGGCCGCCAGTGTACTCGAGGGCACCCGCCACCGCCCGCACCGGCAACGATCGCAAGTCGACCACCGCGAGCGGCCAGGCTCCAACCTCACCATACGCTTGGCGCCAGGTACCACCATCCCGATGGAACTGCAGACGCAGCGCGTCATGGTGGCCAACCAAAGCCTGAAGTCCGCTCGCCAGCCAAGCGGGCTCCAACCGTTTCCGGAGGTGCAACAGGACCGGCATGTTCCAATGTTCCGGGTGTTGCACCAGGCGCTCGAAGAACCAATGCTGGATCGGCGACAGTGGCGCCTCGCCTGCCACCACCTCTTCTTCGATCTCGACTGGTAACGTTCTCTCGGCGACCACCGCTAGCCGTGCGACGGTGGGATACTCGAAGACTTGCTCCAATCTCAGCTTCAGCCCGTGTTGGCGAACACGGGCGATGATCTGCAGGCTGAGGATCGAGTCGCCGCCGAGCTCGAAGAAGTTGTCGTGCACCCCCACTCGCCGGACGCCAAGCACCTCCTGCCACACAGTCGCCAACAACACTTCCGCTGACGTCCGTGGGGCCTGGAATTCGGTCTCGACCGCTGGGTCGAGGTCCGGCTCCGGCAAGGCGAGGCGATCAACCTTGCCGCTGGGGGTGACGGGGATCTCAGCAAGGCCAACGAAGTGGCTAGGGACCATGTAGGGCGGCAGGTGTTCGCTGAGGTAGGTCCGTAGCTCGGTCAGACCGGGCAGCTTGTCATCTGCCGACACCAGGTAGGCCACCAACCGGAACTGGCCCGACGGATGCTCTTGGGAGACGACCACCACCTGTTGCACGTCGGGATGCGCCTCAAGGGCCGCCTCGATCTCGCCGAGCTCGATCCGGAAACCCCTGACTTTGACCTGGTGATCCAGCCGGCCCAGGAACTCGATCTCGCCGGTGGGCCGGTGCCGAGCCAAGTCACCAGTCCGGTAGGCTCGAGCACCCGCCACTGCGCTCCAAACATCGGGTAAGAAGCTCACGGCGGTTAGCCAGGGGCTGTGGATGTAGCCGCGAGCGGGTGCCACCCCGGCAATGAAGAGCTCTCCTGGAACCCCCGGCGGCACTGGATCGAAGTAGCGGTCGACGAGGAAAACCCGGACGTTTCCGATCGGACGCCCGATCGGAAAGATTGCCCCCGCCGGCGCAGCATGACGAGCTGAAGGCGGACAATCACAGGAAGTCACGTCGATCGCCGCCTCGGTCGGGCCATAGGTATTGTGGACCTCGACCGACGGCAGAGCCGCGCAGAAGCGCGCCACGAGATCAATCTCCAACGCCTCACCGCCGCAGAACAACCACCGCAAGCTGGTGATCTGCCGCCAGGCGTCCTCCGCCATCATCGTCCGCAGCTGGGTCGGCACCAACTGCAGGATGGTGATTCGATGACGCTCGATGGCGTGCGCGAGGTAGGCCGGATCGCGCTGGCCTCCGGGCCTCGCCAGCACCAAACACGAGCCCGCGAACAAAGGCGCGAAGATCTCCCATATCGAAGCGTCAAAGGCAAACGTCGTCTTTTGCAACACCCTATCGGTAGCACGGAACGGATAGGTGTCGAGCAGCCAGAGGATGCGGTTCAAGATCGGCCGATGGGACATCATCACGCCCTTCGGCCGGCCTGAGGATCCCGAGGTGAAGATCACATAGGCGAGATTCTCGGCACCGGCACTGGGTGCTGGTGCCAGATCGTCTTCGGCAGTGAGCGAATTGGAAACCCGCGATAGCGGTTCCAGGGTGACAATCCGCATGGCGTGTTCGGGCAACCCGGTAGATTCGGGCAACCCGGTAGGTTCGGACAACCCGGTAGATTCGGGCAACCCGGTAGATTCGGGCAACCCGGTAGGTTCGCTCGCCTCGCTGCACAGCAACACCGACGCTCGTGCCTGACGTACCATCGTGGTCAGCCGCTCCGCTGGATTATCGGGATCGAGCGGCAGGTAG
>JAJCXO010000021.1 GCA_029263395.1 Acidobacteriota bacterium
GTAGGCCACTGACAGAGTCGAAGCTGCGGCTACCGACCAGGTCGGCGAGCCGAGGATGCAGTTGCCGCCATCAACGTCGTTGACGCCGGCCGACGAGTTGGTGGCGGTGAAGATCGAGGTGGTGCCCGAGTTGGATCCGCCGACCTGGGTGGTGACACCGCCGCCGGTCTGCAGCGTCGGGTTGCCCTCGATGAAGGCACCGGTTGAACAGGTGGAGGCGCCGTCGTTGGCCCAACCCGCTGTGCCGTTTTCGAAGTCATCGTCGACGACACAAGCCGGCGGGTTCGCCGGACAGATTTGGACGTTGTCGATACCGGCCTCGACGATATCGCCCGTGCTTGCGGCGTCAGTCGCCCGCACCCTCACCTGGATGTTGCCCGGGTTGCTGATGGTGGTGGACGCAGATGTCCAAGCCGGGTTGTTGGTGACGTCACCGATCGACACCAAGGTGTCGACCACACTGCCGTTGTTCAGCACCTCGATGGTGAAGCCGTCCGCGGCGTCGTCACCGGCGTCGCGCTGACCGTGGTAATAATCGAGGGAGACCGAAACCGCGGTCTGCCCCGAAGCGTTGACCGACGGCGACAGCGCTTCGCAGGTGCCACCGTCGACATCGTTGACTCCGAGTCCGCCGCCGTTGTTGGCGGTGAAAAACGCCTGGCCTGGGTTGCCACCACCGACCTGCCAGGTCGTTGCGTCCGGGGTGCCGACGATGAAGTCGCCCGTCGAACAGGAGCCGGTGGTGCCGGTCCAGCCGCCGGCGCCGGAAGAGAAGTCAACGTCATGTAGGCAACCGCCCGCCGGAGTCACGGTGACGGTCACCGAATCCTGGGCGCTGCCACAGGAGGTGGTTGCGGTGACGGTGTAGGTTGTGGTCACGGTTGGCGACACGGTGATCTGCGAGCTGGTCGCCCCGCCGGGGGACCAACTGTAGGTGTGGCCAGACTGTGCCGCAGTGCCGATCTGCACCGAGTTGCCCTCGCTGATCGTCTGATCGGGTCCGGCGTCGGGATTGGGTTGCGGCGAACAACCCGTCTGGCCGCCGGAAGCCACCAAGGCGTAATCCGCGTCCAGCGCCGAGGTTTCGACGTGCCCGTCCTGCACCACCTCGTCGGCCCGGACCTCGATCGTCCAGGTGCCGGCTTGTGGATTCTGGACGAAAACATTCTCCACCGTGTCAAGGGTGTTGGGGCTGCCGCCCGAAGTGGACCAGTTGCCGGTCAGCAGGCCGTTGTTGCCCCAATAAACCGTTCCGACCGGGCTGACGACCCTCAAGGTCAGGTCGTTGATCCGGTCGATTGATGCCGCCGGCGAGCCCGGAGGATCGCTGTACACCATGGTCACCTTGAGCGGCTCGGTGCCGGCGGACTGCAGGCTGTAGCTGTGGGTTTGGAGAGGACTAATGATCGCCGATTCGTCGATCAAGATCGGCAAGCCCCAACCGTTGGCCTCGGCGGTGTCGTAGAGGTTCTGGACGTCGGCCATGCCCCACCCCTGGTGAACCCTCGTTTTGTCGTCGCCGGTGCCGGAGAACGGATACTGGAAGGCCGAGTGAATCATCAGCGCCTTGGCGGTGCTGGCGTGCGGCCGGGTGGCAAAAACGTCCCGGTTCAGCCCCGGACCGCCAGCAAACACTCCGTCCGCCCACATCTGAAAGACCAGCCCGGAGTATGCGGCGGTGATCGGCGTCGCCCCACTGGTGCCACCAAATTCCTGGTAACTGCTGTCGCCACTTCGCGATGCGGTGCGGGTGAGATCGTAGAAGTGCCACAGGTCGGGTTTGATGCGGCCGTCGTCCGCCGGACCGATGCTGCCATTGCCGCTGCTCCACGAGTCGTCGCCGCGGCTGAGGGTGTTGAAGTGAGCCACCCCACCGACAGAGACCACATTCTTGGCCCAGGCCTCGGGCCGCGAGTTGCGGTTGCCGGCGTTGCTCTGCGACTGGAAGATCAACAGATCGTGATCGAAGATGCGGCGATCCATGTCGGCGGAGATCGTCGTGTAGGCGGTGGTACGGGTGCTGCCGAAGCTATTGGTCTGAAAGACAGCCCGATAGGGACCACTGGGATCAACCAACTCGCCAACATGCTGGTACCGGTCGGAAAACGAGAATACGCTGGCGAAAATCGGCTGCTCGGCGTTCGGCAGAATGCCGCCAGCCTCGGCATTGTTGGCCCGGCTGCCGAAGCAGATGCTCGACACCGGGGTCCCATGGTCGTTGTCGCTGTTGTTGGCCGGGTGGAAGATCGGCGGATTGGTCTGGAAATCCTGATGGGTGGTGCGAATACCGTCATCCCGAATCTCGAACCGGACGCCCTGCCCGGTGTAACCCTCCACAGTTTCCAGGTGGGTGGCGCCTGAGATTTCGCGGGCGACGTCCATATCGGCCTCCTGCGGGCCCCACAGATCGATGTAGGACACCTCGGAGCGACCGGCGACGAGGAATAGCTGCGATCGATCCAGGGTCGCTTCGATCAAGCCGCTCTGACTGGTGAGGTGCACCTCGCCGCCAGTGGTGGCGATGAAATGCGCCAGCTCGTCGTTCATCGACGCATCCGGGGCCAGCAGCAGAATCGAATAGCGCACCGCAGATCCGCCAGCTTCGATCTCAGCCAGTGCCGTCGGCATCTTGTAGGCCGGGTGGTAGGGGCCAACCCAGCGCACGAACGGCAGCGCCTCGATCTTCTGCCGCACTTTGGGCGTCATATTCACGATCAACGCCTGGTCGGGAATGGGACTGAAGATCTTGCCTCCGAGCCGCCGGATCTCGGTCTGGAAGTCGCCGAAGGCCTGGGTGTGGAATTGCACCAGATAGCTCATCGGCACCTCGGCTGCCGACTCCAGCAGAGCCGTCAACTCGGGCGCTATCTGCGGTTGAGCGGCAGCGTCCAGGGGATCGAACGTACCGACCTCCAACCGGATCTGCAGCCGCTGTTGCAGGGTCTGTTCGGTAGCCCCGCTGCGAACCGAATAAGAACCGTCGCCGTGGACCTCGACAGTGAAGCCAGAGTCCGGCAGCTGCAAAGTCTGCATCGGGCTGTCAGAGGCCTGGCTAGCTGAGCCCGGCAACACGATGCACAGAATTGCCATCAGCAGGCGTGCACAACCACGGATCCTGCGGCGACACCTTTCGACGGACGGTCTCTCTACGAAGAACGGTCTCTGGATGGCGGACTGTCTCTTAATGAAGAACTGTCTCTTGGTCATCAGGTCTACCCCTCTCTCTAGGGTTCGGGTTGTCGGAACGGCTCTTCGGGCACCGATCAATAACCCCCGGTACCAAAGCGCCACGGGCGAATCTTGCTGGGCTCAGGAACGCGCTGCTGACCAGAGCGGTTGAGGCTCACGCGTTGTCTGAGGATGGACGGCTGTACGAAGATTCTTACAGCAAGAATTACGCCATCCGTCTGGTCCCTTCTGAGACCGCCTCGCTCTTCGATTTAGAGGGTGTCGCTTCTGCCTGGCAAGGCCTGTTTGCGATAGTCGCAAAGCGCTGCAGGAACTGTCCGGCATCCATTCTCAAACTTGGACAGCGGTTTTCTCAGGGTTGAGAGCAGCCCTTCCGACGTTGCCGCCCTGGAGGGCCCTATTCGAGCGGTGCCACGCACCTCTTCGAGTGCTATTCGAGCGGTGCCACGCACCTATCCGGATGACTCTGCTATTCGAACGGTGCCACGCACCTATCCGGATGACTCCACCTAATCGAGCGGTGCCACGCACCTATTCGAGCGGCGGACGGTGCGGCTCCCAACCATCAACGCCCAGCTTGGCGGCTGCCGTCAATCTCCTTTGTAGTCGGTCGCGCGAAGGCGTAGAGATGGTGGACGCCGCGAACAAAGAGGGTGTCGTCGACGATAGCGGGTGAAGTGTCGATGCCTTCGTCGAGGCTGTTCTCGGCCAGCACCTCGTAGGCGTCGGCGTTCTTGATCACCAGCACCGTGCCTTCGCGACCCGCATAATAGACCCGGCCCGCGGCGCCAACCGGCGACGAATAGATGTTCGAGATGCCGTCGAGCCGCTGCGGGCCGTAGATCGGCTTGCCGCTCGCAGCGTCGAGTACCGTCAAAATGCCGGTGTTGACCTTCAAGAAGGAGAGGCGCCCCTCGTAGAGCAGCGGCGAGGGCACATACGGCGTGTCGCGGTCGTAGCTCCACAGCACCGCCTCGCTGTCGGTCAACTCGCCGCGGGCGCCGGCTAGGCGCACGGCTTGAAGGGCCGAGCCTCGGAAGCCGCTCATCAGGTACACCGTACCGTCGGCATGGACGGGTGATGGCACAACATTGGTGGTCATGCCGCCGACCTGCCAGATCACCTCGCCGGTGCGCGCATCGTAACCGCGACTGCGGTCCGTCGCCGCGACGATCAGCTGGGGCACTTCGTCGACCTGGACGAGCAGGGGTGTCGACCACGAGGTCACCTCGTCGCGGTCTTTCTGCCAAGTCACCTCGCCGGTATGTTTGTCGAGGGCGACGATAAACGAATCATCCTCGTGGTCCCAGTTGACGATCACAGAATCGCCGACGATCACCGGCGAAGCTCCTTCCCCGAAACCGTTGCGGGTTCGCATGTCGCCGAGGTCACGATGCCACAGGACCTGACCGTCCACCGTGTAGGCGAAGAGGCCCTGGGAGCCGAATAGCGCGTAGACCCGCTCACCGTCGCTCACCGGTGAGGCCGAAGCCCAGGTGGCGTCGCGATGGGTGGTGCCGGCGGGTACCGTTTCGAGGGCGGTGCGCTGCCACAGCAGGGCACCGTCCCGGCGGGCATAGGCCAGGACGAGAAAACGCAAGTCGATCGGATGGATGGCGCTCTCGAAGCGGCGTCGGGTGCGTTCGTCGGCGTCGGGCGGCAGTTCGGGCTTCGGCACGGGGCGTCCCGTCGGCACCGCAGAGAGCAGAAAGATGCGGTCGCCGACAATAATCGGAGAGGCATGACCGCGGCCGGGAACCGCCACCTTGAACCGCAGGTTCTTGGACTCGCCAAAGTGTATGGGCGGGTCCGCGTCCGGCGCCACACCGTTGCCGTGCGGGCCGCGCCACTGGGGCCAGTCATCGGCGGCGGCAGACCAAGGCAAGCTGAGCAGGCCGAGCGACAGGCAGAGAAAAATTCGCTTCATGGCTCTCTCCGATTAGGTGGATGATGCGGGATCCTATCTGGTTCCACCGTAGGATCGCATCCTCGGCTGATTAGCCTTGCCTGGCACCCCCAGTTCATCGGACCGATGATGGCGCAGGATGGTGGCCTTGTCGTCGGGCCTGGACGTGCGGCGTTGACGTCGGCTGTGGCTGGTTTCGAGCGCCGATGGGCTCTCTCACCGGGAGACATCTCCTATAATAGAGAAAATTCCCGAGAGGAGAACCTCATGAACTCAAAACGAACCCATAACCGAGCCGAGCACGCCCTACCGATCGTGTGGGCGGCCTTCGCCTGCGCCGACGTGGCTAGCGAGGCGATGCGTCGCATGGTCGGTGCTCCCGCGGTCGACGCCGGCACCCGCATTGGCGGGACCTTCATCGACGTGGGTCGACGTATCCTGCAGCGCATGCGCGCCATGCTGTCGGCGGATGCGATCTACCATCAGCTTCGCGCCCGCCAGCGTCGGCGCCAGGCCCGGCGCGATGCCATCGCGCGGCGCCTCTACCGGCAGCTCAGCCAGGCACGGCCGCGGCTGCGACGCCTGGTGAAGGACGCGGAGGTGCGTTGCCAGCTGGAGAAGCTTGGCCCCACCCGTCGTCGGCCCTGGCTGCTCTGCCGGCAGGCGTCGGAGATCCTGAATCTGCTGCAACTGCGGCTGCGGGACGACGAGATATCCGTCGTCACCGAGGTGATCGAAGAGATCGCGGCGACCCTCGGCGCATCGTTGGCCGAGCTGAATCAGGCCCTCGATCGGGTTGGCCAAGGGCGCTACGAGGTGGCGTCGGCGATGCTCAATCAGCGCCAAGCGATGCAGCGTTTCGACCGCACTGCCACCCGCGGCGCTCAATTGATCGAGGCGCAGCTGAACCTGATCGGACTACCGACGCTAGGAGACTCCGTGCGTCCGCAGGTCGGCCGTCGCGGCCGTCCACTGAAGCAACGGCCGGTCGATCGTCATCCCGATCTCGTCGAGCAGGTCCGTGCCGTCGGCATGATCCAGCTCGACGACCACAACCTGCCGTCTACGGCGGCGCCGGAGACCACGATCGACGAAGCAATCGGGATCGAACCGTCGTCGAGCGTCGAAAACAGCGGCCGTGCGTCGACTTTGGGCGTGCAAGAGAGCCCAAACAACCGCTGTTCGGGGCTTTCGGAACCGTCCGAAGGTCAAAACGGCGGTGCTTTCGCCTCCGAAAAAATCGAACACCTCTTCACCGAGCTGTCGCAAGGCCTCGAAAAAATCGAACACGACCTCACCAAGCCCTTGGCGGGCCTCGAAAAAATCGAAACGCTGCGTCCCGAGCAGGAAAACGACGGTGAAATAATCAACCATCAGCTTCCCAAGCACGAAGAGAGCGACGTAAGTCTCATCTTTACAGGGATTAGGGTGCCTCCACCGGTAACATCGCCGGGGCGACGCCCGTATTGCCGTCCGTCGGTCGCTGCCGGCCGGCCCCGTGGCGCCGCTTCGCCGCGAGCGGATGCGGCGAAGGCACCACCGTCGCCACTCCGGCGAGTGCGGCGGGTGGCGTCGAGTTGGTGGGGCAAGATTCGTCCGGCGGCCTAGTTACGGTCTGGAAACTAGCTCTATGAAGCTTTTCCGTTTTTGGAACTGCGGCTTTCGACTTCGTCCCAAGCGCGTTGAATGAACTCCTCCGCCTCGGGAAGGCGACTCAAGTGGGAAACTTCATGTCGGTGAGCAGCAGCCGAGGCATCGCGTACCGCCGATAACCAGTTGAAGGATCCCTCTGCGATCCATTCGGAATCGACCGCCAACGTCTTGTTGTGAATGCGCGACAGACCGTGAACAACGGCCCCCGTTTGTTGCAGACGCTTGGCCCACTTTGGGGCTTTGGCCTGGGTGAAACCCCCAATGTCCTTGCAGTAGGCGATGGTGCAATGGACCCCTCGCGCTGTCGCCTGTCGAAACCGATCAAGCAGGCCATCGGTCTCGAGGGTCTTGCCAAGATAGGGTGAGACGACCAAAACTCGTTTGCGACTCGTTTCAAGGGCTTGGCACAGTAGCTCGTGGTGCACCTGGTGTGAGTCGATGCGCTCGACCCTTGGAAGTTTAGCCAGCTCTGGAGAAGCCAAAACGCCCGCCAGCTCATTGCTGCGCTGCTTGAAGAGGTGCTTGGCCAACAGCCCGGACGGAGTGGCGACCTTGGAATTGAAGATCTCCAGATCGCCGAAAACAAGAAAGCTGTCGCGGGCGCGAGAGACAGCAACATTCAGCATGTTGAAGCCGCGGTCGAAAAAATGGCCGGAAGGGTCCTTGCGGGTCACCGTTGGGGAGAACAACATCACCGGTCGCTCAGCGCCCTGAAAGACGTGAACGGTACCGACCTCGATACCGCCCATACCTCGGTAGTCTACTAGCAAGTTTCTAGCTCTTAGGCTCTTGCGGATCTGGTCAACTTGAGGCCGGTAGGGCGTGACGATGCCCACGATCTCGGCGAGCTCGCTCCCATAGAACGTCTCTAGCTCCTGTCGGCGATCATGGAGCCAGTCAGCGATCGCGTCGGCATGCCCCTCGTTGAGTCGACTTGTACCCGAGAGTTTGGACGGCGAATCGACATGAGCCCAGCCCATGGCCGGTAGGGGGTGACTTTCGACTGGCGGGCGCAAGGCTTCGAGTTGGCCGCGATACACCAGTTGATTGCAGTATTCGATGATCGATGGAACGGACCGGCGGTGCTCTCGAAGCCAAAGACCGTCTTTCCGTCCTTCGGCCGTGTAGCGGCTCGAACGCTGTGCCATCTTCATGAGGCTACCCTGCGACGGACGCAGGCCCATGCCGCCTACGGATTCGAGTGTCTCGGCGTCGATATCGGCGAGCTCCATGTTGCCGAGATCGACGGACTCCCTGATTCCCCAGATGGGCTCGATCTGCCAGGTGTCGCCGATGACCACGGCCCGTTTGGCAAACGCGAAGGGCGCCGCACCGATCTCAGGGCACACCTGTCCAGCTTCATCTACGATCAACCAGTCGATGCCTTCGAGCAGCGGAGAGGACTCTCCTCGGAAGTAGTCGAAGACCCGCGGAAGTCGGTACAGGGTGGCAACGAAGAGGGGCGTGATCTTGGC
>JAJCXO010000022.1 GCA_029263395.1 Acidobacteriota bacterium
CGGTTTGCGGCCAGGTTCGCGGGTTCGCGGATCGACAGCGTTGCCCGTCCACCAGGCGACGTCGCTGAGCTCCGCTTCGCTGCCGTCGCGCCGGCGGTAGGCGGAGCGACAACCGGCGCGCGCCGCATATTCCCATTCCGCCTCTGTGGGCAGGCGCCCGCCGAGCCAGGCGGCGTCGGTGTAGGCTTCATACCAGCTGAGATAACCTGCCGGAAACGTCGCGGGCTCCGGATAGGGCAGATCGGGTACCAGGCGGCGGTAGTCGCCGAAAGTCACCTCGTGGGTCATGATCCGGAAGGCTGAAACCGTCACCTGGTGGGCGGGTGATTCGTCGAAAGGATCCCCGTCGGGCGCGTCGTCCGGATCGAGACCCATCCTGAAAGTTCCCGCCAGGACGTCCGACCAGACCGGGTCATCGCGTTCGGGCAGGGGAGGTGGCGGGTGGGCGGCTCGTAGAGGCGCCAGAACCTCGTCCCGCAGAGCTTCTGCCCGACTCTTCAAGGCTGGCTCCGGCCGAGCAAAAAAATCGACAGCCCAGACGATCGAAGCGATCCACCTCGGATCCTCGGGCGCCCGCCGACGTTGCAGCGCCAGCAGCAGCTCCGCCACTTGCAGCGCGGTAGACCCCCGCGCCGCCTGTTCGACGCCACCGAGACCTCGCTCCAGAACTTCGAAGGGTCTCTTCCGCCGGGCGAGGTGGTCTAGCCTTCGATGGTGAAGGCGGGGCTTGGCGCTCAGGCGAGCGAGCGCCGCCAGCGAAGTTTCGGGATCGCCGTGCTCGACCGCGTCGAGCAGTTCCCGCGTTTCGACGGTTCGGCTCGCCCAGATGCCCACCGCCCAAAGCAGCGCACCGGCCAGCACCACCGCCGTCCGGAGGCGTCTCACCGACTGTCGACGTTCCCGTTCCTGCCGCTCCCGGCAAGCTTGCCACCAGCGGTGGCCGTCTGCGTCCCAGAGCAGGCAGTCGGCATGATGCTCGATCTCGCGCAAGCGGCTTTTGGGAATCGCGGTGGCCTGCTCGACTTCACCGTTCGAGAACAGTTGGCGTTGCAGGGCGACGAACCGTCGCAACGCGAGGAGATCGGCGTTGATGCCGAGACCGGTGTAGGTCCGTTCGTCGTCCACTTGGCGCACGATCACCTCGGCCATGCGGTCGTGGGCCAGGCGATAGATCGGCTCACCGAGATGGGCGCCTGCTTCATTTGCCTCGGCGTCCGGCGTTTGAAGGAAAACGATCCGCGTCCGGGCGGTCGACAGCCGTTCGAGCACGTCGCGACCGTCCTCGCCGATCGCCTTCGCCAGGGTGTCGATCGGTTTTCCTTTTTCGGGCTGGCCGTTCAGGCCGGCCAGCTCACGCAGGGCCAGGAGCGCCCGCGTGCGCTGGATCCGGGACTCGGGATCCGTGCTCGACGCCTTGCGGGCCGGGAAGGCATGATCAAGAGAGCGCCGCAGATGATCCTCCAAAGCATGGTCGAGCAACGCGCTGGTATCCTCCGGCATCACGATCTCGAGGATTCGACCCTCGGCCGCTGGCCCCGCACCCTGGAGCCAGTGAGCCAGTATCACCTGCAGCTCGGTGGCCAGCGGCGCGTTGTGTCGAGCGACGCGAGCCTCGCCGAAAAGTTGTGCCAGGCGTTGGGTGCACCCCGGAGCGAAGCAGTAGGGATACACCGGCCTACCGTCGTTCCCCGTGAGCTTCAGAGGCTTCTCGATCACCTCATGGAAAATGCGCGCCGCGGCCTCTGTCCGATCCTCGATGCCGAGGGTTGCGGTGGTTGAGGGTGTGCCCAGGGGCGGAAGGGACCAAGCCAGGAAGCGGTCGACGCCCGTCAGGTCGTGGGGGAGATCGTCCGCAAGATCGCGCGAGAGATCCCCCAGCCACTGGAAGACCCGACCGTGAAACTCTTGGCGATAGGCTAGTAGCCAGCGGCAAGGGGGCTCTCCGAGGCCGGGCTGCCGTTGTACCGAGGCGGCGAGCAGCCGGGCGACGACCCGGCGGGCTCGCCGGGCCACCCTGTCGGCTTGGTCTCCGTCCCCCTCGTCACCGGGTTCTTTCCGAGGGAAGAGATCCTCGAGCTGATCGAGGATCAAGACGGGAGGCGCCCCCGACGTTTCCCGGAGCTCCCTCATCCGATCGACGAAGTCCCTGGCGTCGTCGTCTGCCATCGAAACCGGGGCGGCGAGCAGATCGCCGAGCAGACGGCGGACGATTCCCGGCTCTGCCGCATGGCGCTCGAAGGCCACCGGCCGGCCCTCTGCCCTTAAGCCCGGCACCAGACCAGCGCCGAGGATGGAACTCTTGCCCGTACCGGACGCCGCGTGCAGGCCAAGTATCGGTAGCCGGTATGCGAGCAGCTGGCGCAGCTCCGCCAACTCGCGGTCGCGCCCCGCCAGCAGCTCCGGATGGGCATAGGGTAGGAGTACGGGATAGGGGACAGGCGGCAGGGGTAGCGCGGGCCAGCGCCGCACCTTCGCCTCCTTGGCGGTGTGGAGGCTGCCGGAGTGAGCTTCCGGGCGGGGGGTGTCTTGTGCGGCGATCAGCGCCTCTCGTAACCGGAGGCGAAAGTCCTCGAGATCGTCGCCGTCGAAGTACACCGCCAGGCGAGCGAGCTCGGCGCGGAAGTCCCGCATCACCGAGCGAGCGTTGGGATCGGCTTCCGGCGGCAACCCACCGCATCCTGATGCGACCATCAGCACCCGGACGTCGAGACCGCGGTCGAAGCCGGCCCGCACGACCCACCAGGCCCAGGGATGGACGCCGTCGCCTCCGAGTTCCGGCGTCGGTGCCTCCCCGCGGTGGGCGCCGACGATTGCGAGCACCACGTCCGCGGTCGCTACTCGGCGGACCTGGGCGGGAACTGTATCGGATCCCGTCGTGGTGGGTTCCGGAGTCACCAGCCGGAAACCGAGTTCCCGGGCGAGAGTCTCTGCGGTGCTCCGATAGGGCCCGAGCTCCTCTGCGGTCGAGGCGATAAATAGGCGCATCGTGACTATTGTAGCAATCGCTCGCAATTCGTCTTAACAGTAATGACACACGCCGGACCCATCCACCCACCCGTATCGAGGTTCCTGACACGCTCTGACACACCCCTTGAGAGCGGACGGCCGGATCGGACACGGTAGGCTCGTGTCTGGGACTGAGCAGTACTGGTGCAGACCTGCGCCAATACCGCTTTTAGACGACGAGTGTCTCTATTTCGTCGCCAAATGAGAAGGTTAGTGTGGTTGGTACGTGAATTGCTAATAGCTTCGAGGAGAATAACTGTCACAAAATAGCCCTAAAGGAGACCGCAATGAAGAATTCTGTAATTGCATACTTGGTGAGACTATTCTGTATACTCGTGGCCTCAACGCCTGCGCTAGCAGAAGTGGAGATCCAGCAAACTGAAAAATATGGAGGGTCCTCTGGGGGCACTTTCGACTACGTTTTTGGTGAATACATAACAATGATCGAAACTTATTCAAACGACGAGCATGATTTAGTCGGATTGACCCTTACCTTTAGCGACGGCAAGATGCTGAGTCTCGGGAGTGTCACTGGGTCGGATGTATCAATTAATGGCTCCCTTGATATAGTAAGCGATTCAATTAGCGTCATATATCTTCTCCAGCGTGATCTCGGGGGTGATATATTTGGAATAGCAGGTATCTATATCGAGACCCTCAAGGGTGAGGTTCTGTCAACTATGTCAAATCCCGATGTTTCCGATTGGACTTTAGTGAAGTGCTCGGGTAATCCCTGTAAAAACATATATCTCGCAGGTGTGTCTGGTTCCGATGGTAGCTATATTGATTCGCTGTCTTTCTACTACTACCAGGATGAGCTTATCTACCGTGTCGTCAAAGATATTTCCTACAGAAATCTGGTGCAGTCAGAAGTGAGTCCTATCAATGTGGCATCGGCAACTGTGGGTAACTTGACTAATGAGACCCAGGTTTCTTCTATTTCATTTTCAGAATCTATAGGTTCTGACTATTCTTGGTCCTCGACATCTGGAATTGCTGTTGGGACCCAAGCAGAATTCGAGGCAGGAATACCTTTTGTGGGATCGGGAAAAGTGACTGTAAGTGCAGAAGTGTCGTTTGAATATACATGGGGGCAAACGAAATCTGTCAGTAAAACGTTCTCTTATAATGCGGATATTCAAGTTGCTCCAGGTGCAAGTGTCGTTGCTACGGCCACGGCCTCTACCTATGAGATTACGGGAGATTTTACCGCCACATTAAGTGACAACTGGCGCCATGCAGGGGCCGTTAGCACTGAATTCGAAGGTAGCGTAGAGGGGCTGGCTGCTTACGTCGTAGATGTCGAGTATCGCGATAGCTCTGATGAGTCGAAGTGAGGGGCCGAGCTACGCCAACATCTAGGCATCATGAATCTCGGCGTCTACTACGAAACGGTAGCGGTCTGCGACGCGGATGGCTCGGGCTGCCTCGACACGGGCAATTGTCTCGCGCAGTGTGGTCTGAACTGCGACCTCGGCGATCAGTACGTTTGGGAATGAGCGCTGAGGTTGGCAGCGTAAATGTCGCCTTCGGGTTCTGGCCGGCCGCGAAAGAGATAGAATCTCTGTCGTGGATTCGGATCAGGATTGGCGTCGAGCCCTTCACATGGAAACGCCCCGTGCTCCGACCCGGCGTCCGGATGTCGCCGCGGGTCGGGTTGCAGCGCTGACGATTCTCGCTCACCCGGATCCGGTCTGGGTGGGCGGCCGGGTGCTCCTGCGTGATCTCGGCGCCGGCCGGGTCGTCGAGATCTCCCGCCTAGCGCCATGCTTCCTGCTGCCCAACGGCGATGCTCGGCCGCTGGCCGACGCCTACTTGAGCCGCCGGCCTTGGCGCCTTGAGCCTCGCTCCGAAAGT
>JAJCXO010000023.1 GCA_029263395.1 Acidobacteriota bacterium
GGCTCCTGCGTAAGCTCCGAGCTGAGAGCGGGAAACGACAAAAACGTGACGATGAGACTGGCGACGAACAGTGTCGTTAGACAGATTCTTTTCATGAGGAGGCCTCCAAAATCGTACATGAATCTTTGCCAGGCATCAGCGCAAGCTGGTCGAGCCCTTCGCAGGGTTGTCCAAGTCTGTTTTGAATTCGACAATCCTCGGCCTTGGACCGCACCTCGGTGAACCCCACGCCTTATTGTGCCTATGCTTCATCTCCAAGCGTTCGCGTATTAATCTTAATCGCGACTATTTTATACTACCATAAGGTTCAAAATAGCAGTCGACAACAAAGGGTAGCGGGGGCATTTGAACGAGCGGCCACGGTCTCTCTTCTTAGCGCTGGATATTGCACCGTTGCCATCGGAACCCCGAGTCCAGCAGGTATAGGTGCCTGACAGCAGGTATAGGTGCCTGACACCCAGAAAATATTGCGCTCCAAATATAGGTGCCTGACACTCATAAGATAAACTCGAACTCCAGGTATAGGTGCCTGACACTCATAAGACAGACACTCATAAGACAGGGTCAGTTGATCGCCTCTTCCAGGATCTCCAACTCACGCGGGTGCACCATGCCACTTGGCAGTAGACCGTTCGCACGTTGTAGCGCTTGCACGGCCACCTCGGTCATGGGGCCGAAGTCGCCATCGACGGCGCCGGCGTTGAAGCCCGCCATGTTGAGAGCCGTCTGCAACTCTTCGATGTTGGCCTTTGCAGCACCGATCCCGCGCCGGAGTCGCCCGGTAGCCGCAGCCTTGCGCAGGCGAACACGTAGTGGCGAGGGCAACTGGAAGTGCGGTCGGTCGGGGAATCGGGTCCAGTCGCCTCCCCACTCGAGGCCCAATGCCTTGCCGATTTCCCCTACCGTCTCCCAGGGATTGGCATCGTCGAAGGGATCGGCCGCGGGTGGAGATCTGAAGGCGATGTCGAAGGCCCGGCCGTGGTTGTGGTTCGACTCGCCGCCCCTTGCATTGGTCACCTTCGGGCCCGGTTTCGTGCGGCCCTGGGCGAAGAGCTCGTCCTGCTCAAAGAAGGTTCGAAGCGTCGAGGTGACGAAGATGAAGATGTCCCGGCTTTCGCATTCATCGAGGAGTTGCTGGGCCAGAACGGCAGCTTCCGGATGGAGATCTTCGAGTGACTTGCTCAAGGGGTGCCCTCCAGATCGGATGTTTGCAAAACACGTTCTCATCCTATCAATAGAGCATCTGCGCGGAGTGCCGCATCGACGTAGCTCCCCCATCAAGGGCTGATCCCAAAGATCGCACTTCCCCACCGACGACCCGAGTTGCCGTTGGCGACCCAGCCGAACCCCTCGGTTGGTCGGATGTCCGGCAAGCCGATGCGGCTGGCACTTCGGTCCGACCGATCCGACAGCGTCGCGACCGAGGGTCGAAGGTAAGTCGCCCCAGGTATCGGGCCAGGTATAGGTGCCTGACACTCATAAGACAGACACTCATAAGACAGACAACAAAGAATCAGCACACTTCATTGCTACACCGCTGCTTTAGTCCAAGACTCAACAGAGCCAAATCTACAATTCTGGTGACGCAGGTCACCCTACTCGCCTCAAGATCTGCGATCGCAGGCGCACCGCCGCCCTCTCGATCGAAGGATCAAGTTATTGACCAATCTGTGCCGCCAGGGTTCCGCTCGTCACCGCTCAAGGTGGCTGTCCACGAGCTGAAGGCTGTACCCTCGACTGGTCCAGATCAACCCAAATCGCTGGCGCAAGCTCGACTACCGGGATCTCCCCACGATCGACCCGGCCCGACTGGTCGACCACGATCCGCCGAGTCGGCGGTGACGGTGGTCGCGGCGGTGGGGGATCACCGACGAAAGGCAAGGCGGGCGGATAGCTTCCCGCTGGGAACCAACCGATCGCCTCCAAATTCCGGTGGACACGAAGCGCCTCGGACGCGATTCGATACTGCGCGGCGAATTCAGCTTGCTCCCGTCGGAGCTCGTCTCTCGCTTGGCGTGAAGCGACATGGAATCTCGGCCTGGGTGATCTCTTTGGCTGACGGGTCGGTGGCTCGTAGGGGTCGAGACTCAGGATTCGCTCAATTCCGGCGACGGGGTCGCCATCTCGCTTTGCTCGGTACTCGTCTTGTATCTCCACGATCAGTTGCGTAACCCTATCTTGATAGGCCTCAGATCCAAGGTGACGGAAAGCAGGCAAGGGTTTCAGGCTGATGCGATATTTGGTTGCAAAGTCATACGGTCCCACATCTTGTCCTCGGTTCCGGGCGGCCCATTCTTTGCTCTTGTTGAACCAAACTCCTTCGAGCTTCTCGCCGCGAAGCAAAGGATCAGCGGCGTGCACGCCGGGCCACTCAAGCGGACTCTCGACGAGACCTTCCTTCACACCATGGCTGAGTATGTAGCGAAGTTTCTTCCATTGAGCTTCGGGCTCTCGGCTGACTGGAATTGCGTCATAACGCCGCCCCCAAAGCGTTCCCTGCCACTTGCGGAGCTTGCCGATCTTCTTCGATGAGTTACCGCCAAAGTGATACATGAAACGACTCAAGGCTTGTTGATCTCGAACGTGAAGCAACAAGTGAAAATGATTCGACATGAAAGCACAAGCACAGAGATCAACCGGAGAATACTGCATGGCGCGGCCGATCAAACCGACGATCAGCTCATTGAAGACCCTGGGATTGGACCCGGGAGTCAAAAGGGCTCGAGCTCCAATCACTCGGTCCGTCACTTCGACAAGGACACCGTCGCTGCTTTCTGGAAGACTACGTTCGTGCCGACCCATCTTGATCTCCTGGCTGACACCCGCTGCTCTTGAAAAGCAGCAGGGATAGTCCGCTTCTGGACGCTGGCCACACTTCGACCAGCTTCTAAAGAGATAAAGACGGGAAAACGCCCTCCGATCTTTTGTTTGTCGTAAAAAAACTTCGACAAACTACCGGCAGGATGCTCAGAAGATCGGTCAGGAAACTTCATCCAATTCAGCCTCTGATTGACAAACCTGCCCTTGCTCGCCTCCCAGATCAACCTCCAATCGATACACCTCCCCGGTATATATAGGTGCCGGTACGGATAAACTGCGAGAGCCAGCCCAACGGTATGCGGTCTCCCTCCTAAACGGAGGGAGACTCGTACTCTTCTAGAGCGGTTGGGCCGGGTAGCAGTGGCTCTTCGCTGGTCGACCATTGACATCAACCAAACAGCATTCCCGATAGAGGCCAGCTTGGACATTCTCCTCATAGCACAGACCTGTAGGAATCAAACCCGTGGCATCGGATACTTGCAACATAGGACAGTTGCCCACCCAGGTACCGATAGGTGCCGCAGAGATGGGGGCGATCGCCAAGCCGATCGCCAGAACAAGGCCCAAGGTTAGCGTGAGGCTCAGGACTTTACGGTTGGTCTTGGAACTCATTTAGACTCCTTTGGCTTTGATGAGCTGTGTGTCATCGACCATCGATGGCAAGGACCGACCATGATATAGCAATATAGCTATTAACAGAAGCGATTACTGCATGGGCCACGGTAGGGGCGGCACCAAGCACCTATTTAGGTAAAAGTTCGTGAACCCGACCGATACCCCGCTTGAGTTGTCGATCAGCACAGCCTCGACACCCGGCTCCGAGATCAGGCCCATTGGCAGACAAACGGCACCGGCTCCGGCAAGACTTTCGACGCCGGAACATGAGATAGCCTAAGGAATATGACCTCAGAGTCTGCTGAACGCTTCGAACCCACGTGAACCAGAAAGGAGCACGGACTTGGAAAAGCAAGCCATTCATAAGCTGGTCAACGCCCGGCCTAACGACCGGGCTCTCGCGGCGATCGAACTGGGCTACGAGTTGAAGGCGCCAGCGAGGAAGGTGCTGGCGGCCGGCACGATGCCTCCGCCGGTCGACTTCGCCGACTTCCCGGTCAACGTCAAGCGGATCCTGAATCGCCTGCACGGAGTCAACGACGCCGAGCCCGAGAGAGCCGTCGGCATGCGCGAGACGGGCCGGAGCCTGGACACGAGCCTCGGCGCGGTCCGCGACCTGGTGCTGACGGCACAGAACCGCAAGCGCGTCGCGAAAAGCGCAAGGGTGAAGAAGTCCGGCGAAGACGACGAGGACGTGGCGCTGCGCCAGCTCGCCCTCGGTATGTTGGATCCGTCGATCGCCCCACGGGTCTGCGCCGCCCACGCCTATTGGCAAGCGACGGGTGCGGCAGACGTTGCTACTCCCGTCCTGGCCGCCGCCCTCGAGGGCGCTCAGGACGAGGAAGATCACCTTCTCGCGGCGCACGCGTTGGCCTTGGTCGACGCCACAAAGGTGAGCCATCTGGTCGGTGACGACGTCACGTCAAGAGCGACCCCCGCAGCCAAGAAGACGTCAATTACGGTGATCATTCACGGCACCTTCGCCCGCAACAACGAATGGCACCAGCCCGGTGGCAGCTTCCACACCTACATCAAGGACCAGGTCTACCCGGACGTCTACTCGGGCAGTGACTTCTATCGGTGGAGCGGCGCCTACGGCACTGAGAGGATGCTTCGGCGCATCTGGAAGACGGCAGCCGAGAGTCTGGTGGCCTGGGTGAAGGCACATCCGGCGGACATCATTCGGCTGATGGCCCATAGCCACGGCAACAACGTCGTCAACTGGGCCACTCGCATCGGCCTGCCAACCTCCTGCACCCTGATCCAGATGAGCCCACCCGTACGGGACTGGAACCTGCCGGATATGAACACGGTCTCGAGCAAGACTCTCTACAGCATCTATGCCAGCCGCGACCTGGTCATCGCGCTGGACCGCGGAGCGGTCACCTATGCCGGCACCGGCACCGCGGCTTTCGAGAAAAAGAAGCGGGTCGCCAGGTTCAGCCATTCCGCCTCGCGTGAGGGCAGGGTATGGGATAGGCAGAAGGTCGATAGGCTGGTCACCAGGGTTTGCCCACCCTGAGACATGGACGGTGGCGCGAAATGACGGAGGAGCGTCTCGAGAGCAAGGGCGGCGTCTTGGGAGTCGCGGGCGTGGCCGAAGCTCTCGGCAGCTATGCCCTTGCCCACATCGCACCTGACTTGGGAACGGGTCGTCTGATCGCCGCCCTCGGCAGCGCCTACGAGTCCCGGCGCACGGCCGCCTACATGGCTCTGGTCAAGCTCGCTCCCCGAAGCGTGCCGCGTCTCCTGGCGGAAATCGACCGCGGCCATCCCGAAACGGCGACGCTGGTAGAAATCCTCGGTGGCCTGGGCGATCCTGCCCTCCTCCCCAAGCTCGAGGAATTAGCGGGATCTGAGCAACCGGAGATTGCTGGCGCAGCCACCGACGCCATCGCGTTGTTGCGCGATTGAGCGTCGCGCAGGGCGATCGTCAGAGGCCTGGGTTTCCAGTTGGTGGAGGCGACTGCTAGGTATAGGTGCCTGACACCCAGAAAATCTTGCGCCGCGACCACAGCTTTTGGGCTAGATCGCGGTTACTCCGCCACGGATCGTCGTGCAGTCGCCCACCAAAGTGACAGGATAACCCTAACAAACTACTGGCCCGAACGACCCATTTGGCACACATGCTTTATTGCCACGAATTCGGGATCTGACTTACTTGGAGATACGATCCGATATGAGTTCTACTAACATGATCTTCAGCCGCAGGAACCTCAACCGCTCGGGCCATCGCACACCACGGATCAGCCACTTTGCCCGGCCACCGCGAGCCAAGCGTCAACGAATCCTCCCGCGAGCGGTCGCTCTCGTCCTCTTGGTAGCTACCTACGCGCTGGTCTCGGCGTGTGACAACTCCCCGACCGAACCTTGTTTAGGGCCACTGCAGGTGGGCGGTGAAGTTTCGGCTCCAACCAAGATTTCGAGCCCTCCGCCGATCTACACCAACGAGGCTCGCCAGGCACGGGTTCAAGGGGTCGTGATAGTTCAGGCAACCATCGATTGCTCCGGTGTCGTGACCAACACAAGAGTGCTGCAAGGGCTTCCGGCTGGGCTCACCGAGTCGACGGTGGATGCCATTTCCCGTTGGCGTTTCAACCCGGCTCGCCGCGATGGGACTCCGGTATCCGTGTACTACAACCTGTCTGTCAACTTCCGACTTCAGTAGCCACCCCGATCCAGTCAGGTATAGGTGCCTGACACCCAGAAGGACAGCAACAGGAGGCTAAAAACGCCGGACCGACCGCATGACCTTGACCGGCAGCTGACGGCTCGACACTCGTACTTACCGTCTCGACTCCGTAGGCTTCTCAGCCTTGGCACCCTCTGCGACCGAACCTTGGGCGCTGATCGCGTAGAGATACCGATCACTCCGTACGAGAATCTCGTCACCGACGACGGCGGGTGACGCGTTGACGCCGTCGTCCAAGGTGTTGGTCGCTAGGACCTTGTACTCCTTGCCTGCGTCGAGCACGATGGATTTGCCGTCTTTTGCGAAAATGTAGAGACGCCCCGCAGCGACGACCGGCGAGGCGTAAACGTTGGTGATGCCTTCGAGGCGTTTTTCGGTGTAGAGCACCTCACCGGTGGTGGCGTTGAGGCAGGTGAAGATGTTCTTGAAATGTTTGATGAAGCAGATGCGATCTTCGTAGAGCACTGGCGACGGCACGTAAGGTGTGTGGCGGTCGAAGGTCCAGGCGATGGCCTCTGTGTCGTCGATCGATCCCTTAGCCTTCGCCAAGTCGACGGCTTGCATGAGATTCCCGCGGTAGCCGCTGGTGAGGTACACCACGCCGTTGCGGTGGACCGGCGTCGGAATGGTGTTGACGGTCATGCCGGCGACGCTCCAGATTTCTTTGCCGGTCTCGAGATCGTAGCCCCGGCTGCGGCCGGTGGCGGGCACCACCACCTGAAAACGTCCTCCGGACTCGACCACCAGGGGTGTGGCCCAGGAGGTGACTTCGTCGGGGCGGTTGGTGCGCCACAGCTCTTTGCCTGACCTTGCGTCCAAGGCGACTATGAAGGAGTCGCCTTCGTGGTCCCAATTGACGATCAAGGTATTGCCATGGAGGGCAGGAGAGCTGCCCTCCCCAAAACCACGGCGCGTCGTCATATCCCCCAGGTCCACCGACCACGACAACTCACCCTCGAGGGTGTAAGCATAAAGACCGCTGGATCCGAACTGGGCAAACAGCCGCTTGCCGTCGGTCACGGGAGAGGCCGAGGCCCACGACGAGTCGAGGTAATGACTCTCGTGGGGCACCTTCTCCGCTGCTGTTTTGCGCCACACTTCGCTGCCGTCCTGGCGCGACAGGGCCAGCACCAGGAAAGCCTGTTTCACCGGCTCGACGCTCGGTGGCCATTCTTTCTTCGCCAGCTTTTCCGCCGCCGCCTGCTGGGAAGCCTCGTAAGCGTCCGCGTCGGCAGCCATCGCCGTCAAGATGAAGATGTTGTCGCCCCAGACGACGGGCGAGGCGAGTCCGCGGCCAGGTATCTCGACCTTGAAGCGAATATTCTCTGTCTCGCTCCAGGTGATCGGCGGATCGCTGTGTGGGGCGACGCCATTGTGATGTGGGCCACGCCACTGGGGCCAGTTATGCTCGGCGACCTCAGCTTGGACAGGCAGCATCCACAAGGTCACGGTGAGGAGCGTCATGAACGTCTTCGCGTGCAACTTCTTCATAGCTCTCTCCAACAGAGGATCTATTTCTGGACGGCTCGAGTGATCGCTGGAAGCATATCTCGCTTGGCCCGCTGTAAGGAGCCCGCGCTCATGTAAGCCTAGGCTCGGGACAGACGTCTACTTAGATCCCGTCCCGTGCTGCCATTTTCGGCTCGGTGAGGGAGGTGTTGTGGAGCGAGCAAGCAGCGAGCGCGCTTGAGCTTCGCACATCTTGGGATCTCGTATTCGTCAGCACCAAAATGACTTAGGCATCTTGCAAGAGATGTGGCGAGTTCCCGGAGCTGCGGCGCAGCCCACAAGACCGACCGAGCTCTCGACGCGTTATTTGGTGGGCTCTACTTAGATCAACCTTCAGGAACGGTTGACGTCGAATTGAAAAACGTCGGGCCGTGAGTAGTGACCGGAGACATCGAGCGTCATGGCTTCACGGTCAACCGCGGTCGGGTCGATTTGTGCAACCAACAGTTCCTCACGGTCGAACACGGGTTCCACGACATATTGCCCATCCGGACCGATCACCGCACTGCCACCGCGGAGGGCCAGAGTTCCGTCGTCGAATCCATCCGCCCTGGACAACGTTTGGGGCAAATCTTTGGCCTCGATGATCTGCCCCACCGCCAAGACGAAACAGCGCCCCTCCAAGGCATAGTGCCGACTGGCCAACTGATGTTTGTCATGGACAGTCGGCCAGACTGCGATGTGAATCAACTCCCCCGAATCATGGAGTGCCTGGCGTGCCAGTGGCATCCAGTGTTCCCAACACACCAAGCCACCGACGCGACCGACCGCCGTATCCACCGCTTGCAAACCACGCGGGTCGCCGGGCCCCCAGATCACCCGTTCGGTATAGGTCGGCACCAGCTTACGATGATGATTGGCCAGCCGACCGTCGGCGTCGAAGGTGAGCAACGAGTTGTACAACGTCCGATTACCCGGCCCGGTGTTCACTCGCTCCGAGAGACCGATGATCAGGACCATGTTGTTGTCTTTTGCAATGGTCGCCAACCGCTCGGTGATCGGCCCAGGGACAACCACCGATGCCGTCCGGTACCTCGCAAACAAGTCCTTCGTCGGCTCGGAGTCCCACAGAAACGCTCCCGGGCAAGCGTCGATCCAAGCCGGATAACCGGGAATGGACGTTTCTCCGGTCGCCAGGATCGAAGCACCGGACTGACGAGCGTCGGACGCGGCATCAGCAAGCTTGTCGAGCGTAGCCGAAAGCTCAGTGGGTTCCGGGCGAAGCTGTGCAATCGCCACCGTCAGCGGTTGGTCAGCTGGCAGGCGGTCCGACGCGGTCTCACCCTCCTCAGATCTATCACCGTCACCGCGCTGCTCGGACTTCCTCATTCCATCTCTCCCAATCTTGGGTTAGGTCGACTGCCAGGGCTCGGTCTGCCAGGCTTGATCTGCTGCCAGGGTTACGGTCCACTCACTGGCTTCGGATCCATCAATCAAGTTTGGATCTACCGCCTAGGCCAAGTCAACAGACGAGACGCCTCCGCAGACGGGGCAGCCCCGCGGACGAGGCATCACCGCGAGCCAATCCGGCCACCGACAGGTCAGCCGACAGAGTTCAAGTCCACTGACAATTGAACTCGCAATCGGCATGGCCGCGGCTGCGGCAACGTCGCAGCACAACGCTCACTTCCGCGCCCCCGACAAGAGCAGGTTTTTCCCATGCTGCCTCTGCTATGCCTGTAGCGGCGAGCAGGTCCGCCAGCGCGAGGCGCATGAACAAATCCTCCGTCAATTGAAACTCCTAGGCAGTCATTCCCGTTGTTCCTAGTGAACACTGAAAGTACTGCCCCCACCACTGCAGGAGACCTCGATGGATGCCTTTTCGCGCGAGCTTCGATACGCCTACCGAATGTTGATGAAAAATCCCGGTTCGAGCGCCGTCGCGGTGATCGCCATGGCCCTCGGTATCGGCTTGACGGTTTCGATGTACGCGATCATCGACGGCGTCTTTCTCGGTGGCTTGCCGTTTGAGGAGTCGGAGCGTCTGATGCATCTCGAGCGCAATAACCTGTCTCGCGACGTCGAGAGCATGGAGGTCTCGCGGCACGATTTTGAGGACTGGCAGAAACAGCAGCAGAGTTTTGAAGCGCTTGCAGGCTTCACTAGCGGCACTTTCAACCTGGCCGATGATGGCCTACCGGAACGCTACGACGGCAGCTGGATTTCGCCAGGTTTTCTAGACATGTTGCGGGTGAAACCCGTCATTGGCCGAGGTTTCGAACCGGCGGATGCCGTACTCGACGCGCCCCCGGTACTGCTGTTGAGCCACCAGGTGTGGCAACGACGGTATGCCGGCAGCAACGAGGTCGTCGGCCAGATCGTCCGGCTCAATTCCAAACCGACAACCATTATCGGCGTGCTGCCGGAAGGCTTCAACTTCCCGGTCACAGAAGAGCTCTGGATGCCTCTGATCTTAGAGACCGAAACCCTGGCCCGCGAAGAGGGTACTACCCTAGAGGTTTTCGGACGACTGCGTGACGGCGTCTCGATCGACGAAGCTGCGGTCGAGATGGCAACCATCGCACAGCGCTTGGAGCAACAATATCCCGAGACCAACGAAGGTGTCAGCGCGGTGGTACAACCCTACCTCGACGAGTTCATCGACGACGATACCAGGGTATTGCTCGGGGTGATGTTCGTGGCGGTGCTGATGGTGCTGCTGATCGCCTGCTTCAACGTCGCCAATCTGTTGATCGGTCGCGCCGCGGTCCGTACCCGTGAATTGGCGATCCGTTCGGCCTTGGGCTCAGGTCGCGCGCGGGCGATTTTTCAGGTGCTCGCCGAAGCTGGACTGCTGGCGCTGCTTGGCGCGGTGTTCGGGATCGGCTTGGCTCATGCTGGACTGAAGGCCTTCGACCGGGCGCTGGCCCAAACCGACCCGCCGTTTTGGATGCAATTTTCAGTCAGCGGCAAAGTGCTGCTGGTGACCCTGGCCGCGACTATTGGCGCGGCGCTGGTCGCCGGTCTGATCCCGGCGATTCAAGCGTCGCGGACCAATGTTGGCCTGGTGCTGTCCGATACCAGTCGCGGCTCCACCAGCTTCCGTCTGGGACGCATCAGCCGGGCCATGGTCATCGCCGAAGTCGCCATCTCGTTTGCATTGCTGGTTGGTGCGGCACTCACCGTGCGCAGTGTACTGGCCGTCAATAGCTACGATTTACACTTCGACCCCGATCACCTGTTGACCGCCCGTATGGGGCTGTTCGAAGGCGACTACCCCGAAGAGCAGGACTGGGTGGCGTTTTATGAACAGCTGCAGGAAAAAGTCGCCAGTAAAGCTGCGGTCGCTTCTGCTGCGATCGGCACTGTCGTCCCCACCGAAACCGAAATCGGTTCGGGTGGCACCCGCTTCGAGCGTCCCGGTGAGGCTTATGAGAAGCCGTGGGACATGCCGTTCGCCCGCTGGTCGGTGGTTAGCCCGAACTATTGGCAAACACTCGGCGTCGAGCTGCTGGCGGGGCGCGACTTCACGACGGCCGATCGCGAAGGGGCGCCGGCGGTGGTCATCGTCAACGAAGCCTTTGCGCAACAGGAATGGCCAGGGGAAAATCCGATTGGCCAACGCGTCAATGTTTACCTGGGTGAGGAGAAAGAAGCCGAGAGCGACGAGGCTGGATGGATGGAGGTCATCGGGGTCGCCCCGGATCTGCGCTTCGCCGATTTCGACAACGAAGAAGACCAACAAGGTCTTTATGTTCCGCTGGCGCAAAATCCCGTCCGCTTTGCCTGGATCATCGTCGAAACCCACGGTGAGCCCAACAGCTTCGTCGATCCGCTGCGTCATACGGTACTCGAGCTCGACGCTGGGTTACCGCTGTACTTCGTACGTTCGATGAATCAAGTGCTGGATCGGACGATGTTCTTCCCCAACATGCTGTGGGTGTTGTTCACCACCTTTGGCGCCGTCGCAATCCTGCTCGCCGCCCTTGGCCTATACGGCGTGGTCGCCTTTGGCGTCAGCCAACGCATCCAGGAGATTGGAGTTCGCCTGGCCTTCGGAGCCCAGACGCACGAGATTCTGCGCATGGTGCTGAAACAAGGCATGAGCAAGGTTGCGATCGGCCTGGTGATCGGCCTCGCCCTGGCGGCGCCGCTGGCTTGGTTTCTAGGTTCGGTGCTCTTCCAGGTTGAGCCGGCGGACCCGGTCACCTTCCTGGTGGTTCCAGCTCTGCTGGCGGGAATTGCTGTTTTGGCGTGTCTATTACCAGCACGCCGTGCCGCAACGGTCGATCCGTTGCGTGCGCTGCACTACGAGTAGCAACTGAGTTCCCTGGCTGAGCTTCCTCCAGGCTGAGCTTCCTGGCTGAGCTCCCGGCGGCGGCTGCCTGGCGGCGGTTACAATGGCATGGCTCGCAGGCAAACTAGCCTGGCGCCATGCCTGCCTGTCCGTCCCCATCCGTCATCGAAGGAGCCCTAGTATGCAGCGCGTCTCACACCTTGGCCTGTGGATCGTTCTCTTCGTCTTGGTTGCTTGCTCTAGCCAAGATTCAGCAACCTCCTCCGATGCCAACGTCCAGTTGCAGGCACTATTCGAGCGCGAGTGGGACTTCCGAACCCGTGAGGATCCCCTCCTTGCAACCTCGGTTGGGCGCCACGAGTTCAACCATCTGCTGCCTTCGGTCACCATAGGCGACTTCGAACGGCGGGTAGCGCGCTGGCGCGAGCTGTTGACCGAGCTCGACGCGATCGATCACTCCCAACTCGACGCGTCGAACCAGGTCAGCGCCGATATCTTTCGAAGTCAACTCGAGAACTTCATCGAAGACTTCGAGTATGGCGCGTATCAAATCCCGCTGACCGTCGATGGCGGTTTCCACATTGCCTTCGCTCGTCTGCCGGCCAGTGTACCCCTCCGTACCCGCCTGGACTACGAGAACTACATCGCCCGTCTCGAGGCCTTTCCGACCTACGTCGAACAGCATATCGAGCATCTACGGGCTGGCCTGGAACGCGGAATGACCCTATCGCGGGTGGTACTCGAGGGTTATGAGGTCACGATCGAGTCCCATGTCGTCGACGATCCCAGCACCAGCCTGTTTTATCGTCCGTTCGAACGCTTCCCCGACACTGTGCCGGAAGATGCTCGAGACGGCCTGCGGGAAATGGGCACCCGAGCCATCCAGGAACAAGTGGTCACGGGCTACCGCAATTTCCTCGACTTCATGATGAACGAGTACATCCCCGGCGCTCGCACCACCCTCGGCGCGTCTGAGCTGCCGGACGGGGATGCCTATTATGCCCAGCGCATCCGCACCTTCACGACCCTCGATCTGAGCGCCGACGAGATCCATCAGTTGGGTCTCGAAGAGGTTGCCCGGATCCGTGCCGAGATGCTGGAAATCATCGAACAAGTCAACTTCGAGGGCAGCTTTACCGACTTCTTGACGTTTCTGCGCACCGATCCGAGGTTCTATGCCACGTCTCCCGAGGAGCTGCTCAAGGAAGCCGCGTACATCGCCAAAACCATGGACGGCAAGCTGCCAGCGCTGTTCGGAACCCTGCCACGGCTACCCTACAGCGTGGCCCCGGTGCCTGATCACCTCGCACCCAAGTACACCACCGGCCGCTATGTCGGCGCACCGGTGGGCGGTACTCAGCCGGGCTACTATTGGGTCAACACCTACGCGCTCGAGAACCGCCCTCTGTACGTGCTGACCGCCCTCACCTTGCACGAAGCGGTCCCCGGTCATCACCTCCAAATCTCGCTGTCCCAGGAGCTCGAGGATCTACCACCGTTCCGGCGGCATTCCTATTTATCGGCGTTCGGTGAAGGTTGGGGCCTGTATTCCGAATGGTTGGGTTTGGAAGCTGGCCTTTATGAAGACCCATATCGCAATTTTGGTCGCCTGACTTATGAGATGTGGCGCGCCTGTCGCCTGGTCGTCGACACTGGCCTCCATGCCAAGGGCTGGACGCATCAACAAACCCTCGACTACATGGCCAGCAACACCGCACTATCGCTGCACGAAATCCGCACAGAAACCGACCGCTACATCTCCTGGCCAGGTCAGGCCTTGGCCTACAAAATTGGCGAGCTCAAGATCAAGGAGCTGCGACGCGAGGCCGAGGCCAAGCTCGGCGATCGCTTCGATGTCCGTGAGTTCCACGACACCGTGCTGAAACATGGCTCGGTGCCGCTGCAAGTATTGGAGACTGTGGTGCGGAGCTACATCGACCGCGTCGCGGGTTCATAAAGCCATCAACTTACCAGCCCGTCTGATTAGATCCCATCCAATAACACGCCGAGAGCTCGGTCGGCCTTGTGGGCTACGCCGCAGCTCCAGAACTCGCCGGATCTGTTACGAGAAGCCTAAGCCCTTTTGGTGCCATCGGATAAGAGATGCGAACAGGTGCGAAGCTTAAACATGCTCGCTGCTTGCTCGCTCCACAAGACCTCCCTCGCTGAGCCGAAAATGGCAAAACGAGACGGGATCCAACTAAAGTTCGGTCTCACTGGCGACTGTTCTCACGAACAGACCGGTCTCATTGAACAGGCGCATCACCGGTCAGATAGCGGGCCACTGCTGCTCCCTCACGGTCGCGAAGTGACACGCAGTCGTGGACCTGCTCCGCAACTTGCTTGACCTGCTTCATGGCATGCGGGCCGTGGTCAGCAAAAAACTTCTTGGCATGCTCGAGGCGCTCTAGCGAACATCCGCCTGCAAAACGGGGCAGGAAGCCAATAAACATCGGCGGCATACGGCTGGACAAGGCCTCCAAGTTCTCGATCAACCACCGATAGGTGGTCTCGCGGCCAGCAGCAGTTGCGGCGATCGTACGACTGGGGACAATCAACTCGTTGGGGCGTAACTCCCCATGCAAAGCGTAACTCAATGCCATCTGTTGGATCTCGGGGGTCCGGAAGGACCCGAGGGCCGAGAGAAAGAGACGGCGGCCAACCGGCGACTCTGCGGCCTCCAGTCGACGGACATATGTATCGAAGCGTTTGCGATCACCATCGATCGCCGCCAATTGCAGGGCGACTCCGGCCAGCGCAGGATCGATCGAGGATGGATCTTTCATGAAACTGTCCGCCATGGCGCTGGCTGCAGCCAAGACTTCTGGGTCGCGACCTTCACGCCCCAGCCAGTCATAAAGCGTCGGTCGTACCAAGGAGACCGCTTCCGATTCGCCCGCAACCTTCTGCATGCCGAAACGATCAAACGCCGGCCGTAGAGTCCGTCGCACATAACCGGCAAACGCGTCCTCGAGATCAACCGGCACCAACGCACCTTTGACCCGTTGCAAGGCTCCCACCAACGAGCTGATGACCAGAGGCTCGGCATCGTCCGCCAACTCCCCGAGCACTCCGAGGTATTGATCACCATGGATCGAGCCGGCGTCGAGCAACGCCGAAACGTTGCCGATCAGCTCGACGCGCTCCCGCGGCGTCAGCACCGAGCTGGCATCGGCGGCGAGAGCTCGCAGCGGCGCCGCCGGCAGCCGCCACCGGTAATAACCGTCGGCGGAACCGTTGGGAAACAGCCAAGCCGGCGCATCATCCCCCAAGTCGACAACCTGGACCGCAGAGTCGAGCAGCACGGTGGTTTGCTCGATACCATCAGCCGTTGGATACTTGAGAGTGACCGGGATTTTCCAGGTTTTGTCAGGGCTCGGGGAGCCATGGTTCCGGAACCGCTGCTGAGTGAGACGAATCCGGCCGCCCTCTAGCACTTCGATATCGATCAACGGAAACCCAGGCTGATCGGTGAAGGTTGCCATCGCGGCAGACGTTTGTTTGCCCGAAGCCTTGTCGAGGGCACGCCACAGGTCAGCAGCCACCGCATTCTTCCAGGCATGCTCGTTGATGTAGTCCACAACACCGCGGCGAAATACGTCGGGTCCAAGCCACTGTTCGAACATGCTGAGCACGGCCCGGCCCTTTTGATAGGTCAGGCCAAGTCCGTCCAGTAGATTCTTCGCCGAATCGACCGGCTTGCGGATCGCCCGGGTGGTCGACCGTGCGTCTTGCCGCAGCACCCCCTGGGCCCGCTCCACGGCACTGACATCGAGTCCAAATTGGGGCCAAACCTGGTGCACCACCTTGTCGCCCATCCAGGTGGCAAACGCTTCGTTGAGCCATAAGTCGTCCCACCACTCCATCGTCACCAGATCCCCGAACCACATGTGAGCCAACTCGTGCGCGATGACGCCGGCCTGGCGGCGACGCTGGCTGACCGAGGCGGAGTTTGCATCGAGCAACAGGATTCGGTCGGCATAGGTCACGGCGCCAGGGTTCTCCATCGCACCTGGCCAGAATTCCGGCAGGGCCAGGAAGTCGAGTTTGGCGTAGGGGTAAGGGCGGCCGAAGTACTCTTCGAGTGCCTTCAAGATCGCTGGCGTCGCCTCCCTGGCGAGTTGAGTCAGATGGCTCTGGCCTTGTACGGTGATCAATCGCCCAGGAACACCCAAACCCGGCATCGGTACCGCTTCGAGGGGACCAGCGGCAACCGCCAGCAGATAACTTGGCAGGGGCGGGGTCTTGTGGAATACCGTGGTGCGCCAGCCGTCGGCGACGGTCGCCTCGAGCTCCGGGGTGTTGGTGATCGCCAGGTGAGCTTCGGGGACTTTCAGCGTCATCTGATAGGGGAACTTGAACCGGGGCTCGTCCCAACAGGGGAAGGCTTCGCGAGCGTCGTCGGCCTGAAACTGACTGAAGACATAGCCGACACCATCTTTTTCCATGCGATAGAGGCTGATCGCAGTGGTATCGAACGGATTGGTGAAGTCGATCCCCAGAGAATAAGCCCCTGGCACCAACGGCTCATCGGCAGTAACCCGCACCACTTCGTCGCTTTCAGCCTCGTGGCGCACGGCGACTTCGCCAGTCGCCGAACGCAGGACCAACTTGCCCAAGGTGAGACCCTCGGAGTGCAACCGAAAATGATCGGTGGCACGCTGCACGTCGAGCTCGATGCGAACCGAACCGCGGTAGTCGCTTTGCCCGGCATCAATCTCGAGTTCGATCGCCTGGAACGTCGGGATCACATCATCCCCCAGACGAAAATCGGCGACAGCTGACATTGGCAGCAGCGCTGAGGCAACGGCAATCAACAAGCTCCGCCACAGACAGGTCTGGCTGGCAGTGCTCCGCCACAAGCTGGGTACGAAGGACTCGGCCACAAGATGCATAGTACGCTCCTAAAGTCTGGACTGGGGACGGACGAACAGACCATGGTCTATCGAAGACCGCCATTTTGCAAGCGCGAACACACTCGCTCCATGATCTCTCCATGGTCGCTCCACAAAACTGCGGTCGAGCGAGTGTCCAAGACCCATACGAGTCGACGTTATAATCGTAGGTATCAGCCGTAGGCACCTGCACCCTCCAGAGCATCGACGAGAGGATCCGCATGACCCAGACAACCCCGCAAGCCGAGCGCCAGACAGAATTGAAATACACCCCGGTGGCCAGCGTCATCCAGTTGATTGATCCCGACAGTCAACAGATCCTCAACATGGATCTGGCCGCCGCCGAACGCTGCCTGCTGAGCAACGAGCCCGGCGATGTGCTTGGCATCGAAGGTTCCTTCGCGCTGCTCGCCCGCGACGGCGAACAGATCCGCATGGCCCGCAGTCTCGATCGGCCGATGCGCTATTTCCTGGCCAAAGCCGAAGCCGGCCCAGTGCTGATCGTCGCTGAGCGTATCGACGAAATCCGCCGTTGCCTCGAAGCGCACGGTTACCAGGACCAGTTTCATCCCACCTACACCCGGATGATTCCCGCTCATCACGTGACGACTATTCGGCTGGTCGGCTGCCCGGACCCCAATCCGGTTTATCGCCGGTTTTTCGATCCACCGCGGGCCACTCTGCCGGCGGACCTCGACGTGATCGGCGAACGCTACGTCTCGGCGTTGGCGGCAGAGGTGCGAGCCTGGCTCACAGCACAAGACGATGATCAACCGATCGGCGTGTTGTTCTCGGGTGGTGCGGATAGCGGCGCCACATTGTTGACGATTTACCATCAGCTGCTCGAGCTCGGCCAGAGCCCATCCCGGCTCAAAGCGTTTACGTTGGCGGTTGACGGCGAAGGCCGCGACGCGACCCAAGCCCGGGAGTTCCTGCGCCGAGTGGATCTCGAGATGCTCGGCGAAACGATCGAGGTTGCATCCAGCGAGCTCAATCCGCTGGCAGCAGTCGAAGTGATCGAAGACTACAAGCCGCTCGACGTGGAGTGTGCCACGGTCGCCATGGCTTTGCTCGCCGGTATCCGACGTCGCTACCCCGAGTGGCGATTGTTGGCGGACGGTGATGGCGGTGACGAGAATCTCAAGGACTATCCGATCGAGGAGAATCCCGAGCTCACGATCCGCAGTGTGGTCAACAACTCCATGTTGTATCAGGAGGGCTGGGGCGTTGATGCCATCAAACACAGCTTGACCTTCTCCGGCGGATTCAGTCGCGGCTGTGTGCGCACGTTCGCTCCTGCCCGGCACCTCGGCTTCGCGGGTTTCAGCCCGTTTACACGGCCAGCAGTGATCGCCGTCGCCGAGGCCATTCCGTTCGCCGAGCTGACCCAAGGTGATCACCAAAAGCTCTACGCTCTCAAGGGCGAAGTACTGCGTCGCGGGATCGCCAAGCTCACTGGGATCACCATGCCAACGTTTCCAAAATGCCGCTTCCAACACGGCGCGGTCTCTGAAGCCACCCTGTTTGAGCGATTCGCAACCTCTCCGAACGCCTACCGACGGCATTTTCTGCAGCTGAATGCCAGCTAGCAGAACCGAAACTCATCGTATCCGCTCGCTTCGACCGCCCAAGCCGGCGGTCGACCCCTGGCGCCCGATCGATCAAATGTTAGAGATCGAGCGCCAGCCGGTGGGAACGCCAGCCCAGGTGCTGACGGTGTTTCTGGCCGGCAGTGAATGCCCATTCACCTGCGTTTTCTGTGACCTGTGGCGCTTCACCCTCGATCAACCGACGCCGCCGGGCGCAATCCCAGCACAGATCGAGCATGCAATCGCCAGCGTCCAAGGTGAACTCACAGCCACCACCCACATCAAACTTTACAACGCCAGCAACTTCTTCGATCCCCGAGCGGTACCACCACAGGACGACACTGAGATCTCAAAGCAACTTGACCGTTTTGCTCAGGTGGTCGTCGAGTGTCACCCGCGGTTGGTCGGTCAGCGCTGCTTGGACTTCGCTGACCGAATCGGAGGCAAGCTGCAGGTTGCGATGGGACTCGAGACGATTCACCCCGACGCACAACCCAAACTCGGCAAACAAGCAACCCTCGACGACTTCGACGCAGCCGCGACGCGGCTCGGCCGGCACGGCATCAGCTGGCGAGCTTTCGTATTGGTAGGAGCCCCGTTCGTGCCCTCCCACGAGGCGGTGTACTGGGCAGTCCGCTCCGTCGAGTACGCGTTCGACCGAGGTGCCGAACACGTCACACTGATCCCGGTACGCGGCGGCAACGGGGAAATGGAGCGCCTGGCTCAACAAGGCCTCTTCAACCGGCCGACGCTAGCGCAGTTGGAAGAGGCTCTCGAGCGTAGTCGCGATCTAGGCTCAGGGGTTGTCACTGTCGACACTTGGGACCTCGAAGTGCTCTTCGATTGCCTCAGCTGTGGCCCGCAGCGTATCCGCCGCCTGGAACACTTCAACACGAGCGGCACTCTGACACCCCGGCCGGTTTGCACCGCGTGCGTCAGGTGAAGGTTGGGTATCGATGCACAAGACGTTTGACGTCGTCGTTGTCGGGTCAGGATTTGCAGGCACAATCTTGGCGCGGGCGCTCAACCGCCGTGGCTCGAGGGTGTTGCTCCTGGAACGTAGGCAACACCCCCGCTTTGCGCTCGGCGAATCCACCACACCTCTCGCCAACTTCGCCCTCGAACGCCTGGCTAAACGGTACGACCTGCCAGATCTATTCCACCTATCGTCGCACGGTCGCTGGCTCCAACACCTGCCAAGTCTGCGCCGCGGGTTGAAGCGGGGTTTCACCTTCTTCCGCCATGAGCCCGGTAAAGCCTTCACTTGTTCACCAACCAACAACTCCCGTTTGATGGTTGCCGCCAGCCCTGACGAAGAAATTGCCGATACCCACTGGCTGCGACAGGACGTGGATCACCACCTGGTGCGCTGCGCGATCGCCGAGGGTGTGCACTACCTCGATCGGGCCGAGCTCACCCAGGCTGACTTCAACGACCACGGCGCCAGCCTGGAGATCGAAACCCAGGCAGAGCGCCTCCGCGTCAACACCGGCTACCTGGTCGACGGCAGCGGCCCCGACGGTTTCCTCGCCCGCTCGCTAGGGATTGAGAGACGCATCCATCTTCCGATCGACAGTGGCCTCTTGTTCGCTCACTTCGATGGCATCCGTCCTTGGGATGACATCGTCCGGCTAACACCCGGGCCTTACCCCCACGAGCACGCCGCGGTCCATCATCTGCTGGCAGAAGGCTGGATGTATGTGCTCCCGTTTGATCACGGGACGGTCAGTGCAGGTATCGTCTTGCGACGGGACAAGGTCTCAGAACGCAGCACGGTCTCACAGACTGATGTCCTCCTGCAGAACGATCCAGCAACCGTCTGGCAAGATCTGCTCAGCCGCTATCCAAGCCTCGAGGCTCAATTCGCCAACGCCAAAACCTCGGGTATCCGTTATCTACCTCGGATCCAACACCGCCTGGAACGAGCGGCCGGCTCACGTTGGTTCTTGCTACCCCATACCTATGCCTTCTACGACCCGATGTTCTCTACCGGCATGGCTTGGAGCCTGCTCGCGGTCGAGCGCCTTGCTACCCTTCTCACCGGGGAATATGGCGATCCGACACAATACGATCAGTTGTTGATGGCGGAAGCGGATCAAATCGAGCGCCTGATCGAAGCGGCGTACCTCGCCATGCAAAACTTCGAGAGCTTCACCGCGGTCAGCCTGCTTTATTTTGCCACCGTGAGCTTCGTCGAAGTGCAGCAACGGCTGGATCTGACGCCTGCACCCGAAAGGCGCCCGACGGCCTGGGCATCATTCTTGGGTGCAGACGATAGCGAACGGATTGCGCTGTTCGAAGCCGCCCGAGAGCGTCTTCGAACTAAGGCCGCCGGGGCTGATGCAAGAACCTTCCAGCGCTGGATCGTCGAGCAGATCGCACCGTTCAATATTGCCGGCCTCGGCGATCCGTCGCGGGCCAACCTCTACCCTGTCGATCTCGACGTACTCGTCGAATGTGCATCACGTCTCGGCCTGAGCCGCAACGAGCTGCGTTCGTCTCTACCGCAACTCCGTGGCCCGGCGTAGCGGAAGACTATCGATATACTGGTCTTGAATTACTGTCTTGAGGAACTGCTAGATAGACTGCTGTTCGAACAGCTCACCCCGGATCCGAGAGGAGAGACATGTTCTGTCCCAACTGTAAAACCGAGTATCCTGACGGCACCAACCGCTGTTCCAACTGCCAGGTGGCCTTAGTCGCGGACACGCCGGAGACAGAGGATCATACCGCGACACCCTATGCGATGATCTTCGAGACTTCAGAAGTCGACGTTGTGCCGGTGATCAAGTCACTCCTCGACAGCGCCGAGATCCCATATGACACCAGCGGCGAAGCGATGATGAACCTATTCCCCTCCGACATGCTGGGCAACATGATGGGGCGCCCAGGTCGGGAGATTCGTTTTCATGTCCCGGAAGATCGTGCGGAGGAAGCGAAAGCACTCCTCAAGGCGCAACCCGTAGATACCCCGGAATTGCGTCCAAACGACGACTCGGATCTCTAAACACCTGAAAGGCCGCACGCAGCCCACACGCTCGCGCGGCCGCGGTTGCTATCGTATGAACCCTTGAGTTCAGTTAGGACTGGCGCTTTTCCTTGAAGTTTGTCTGAGGCGCCTTGCCCTGGCCACCCATCCGAACCTGCCCTTCAAAGAAAGAACCCTCGGCGATCGCAACAGTCTTGGCGGAGAGATCACCCTCGACTTTGCAGTTGGAGCGCAACTCCGCTTTGTCCTTGGCGTGAATCGTACCTTCGACGTTGCCTTCGACAACGATGTTGGTCGCTACGATCTCGCCACCGACTCGACCACCCTCGCGGACCCAGAACAGACCATCCGTCCCCGCTTTGCCTTGGATCGAGCCCCAGACCTCGATCGGCGCCGACCCAGTGATCTCACCCTCAACGTGGATTCCTTTTCCGATCACAGTCGAAGCGGTCGAAGATTGATCTGTAAAACGGCGATTATCGGCCATCGGTTCTCCTCTGTCTCAAAGGTTGTCTGATGATCGTAGCACGGTGCGCGTCCTGATGGGTCGCCGATTTCTTCCGGGCTTTGAGGACCCCTTACGGTCCTCGACTTGACCTCTAGCAGACCCGGTCAATAGGGTGCGGTCATGTTCGACTCCTCACCCATCACCCGCGAAACCGTCGCAGCCCTCGATCAACAGGATGTCTTGGCGCCCCTGCGAGACAACTTCGATCTGCCTGAGGGCCTGCTGTACTTCGACGGCAACTCGCTTGGCCCACTGCTCCATGACAGCCGAGAGCGCGTCGCGGAGACTCTACAACAGCACTGGGGGAGGGACCTCATCCAGTCATGGAATCGCCACGGTTGGATTGACCTCCCGCGCCGGGTGGGCGCCAAAATTGCCCGTCTGATCGGAGCGCAACCAGACGAGGTTATCGTCAGCGATTCGACTTCCGTCAATCTCTACAAGCTGTTGGCGGCAGCCCTCGAGCTGCGGCCCGATCGATCGGTCATCCTGTCGCAACCGAGTCAATTCCCCACCGATCTCTACATGGCTCAGGGCCTCGCCGAGCTTCGGCACCCACGACCCGAGCTGCGGTTGGCCGAAGGCGACAACCTGCTGAGTGCTCTCGACTCCGACGTGGCGGTGGTCAGCCTTAGTCACGTGGACTTCAAGACGGGGGAACGCGCCGACCTCCAACGCATCACCCAGGCGGCCCACAAACACGGTGCGCTTGTACTCTGGGACCTCTCCCACAGCGCGGGGGCCATGGACGTCGGCTTGGCAGCCGCCGATGCGGACCTGGCCGTCGGTTGCACCTACAAATTCCTCAACGGTGGACCAGGTGCCCCCGCCTACGTCTATGTAGCGCGGCGGCTGCAAGACCGTGCACAGTCTCCACTTTGGGGCTGGTTTGGACATCAAGATCCGTTCGCCTTCGACACCCAGTATCAGCCGGCCACGGGCATCGATCGTTTCCAATGTGGAACGCCACCGATTCTCAGCTTGGTAGCGGTTGATGCGGCACTCAACCTCTTCGAACAAGTTGAGCTTTCTCAGATCCGGCAGAAATCCGTGCACCTCGGCAATCTCTTGATCGCCTTGGTTGAACAACAATGCCCCGGTTTTGACCTCACCCTCGCCAGTCCGCAGGACGCCAGCATCCGTGGCAGCCAGGTGTCCTTACGCCACCCAGCCGGTTATCAGATTATGCAAGCGTTGATCGAACGCGGCGTCGTCGGCGATTTCCGTGCCCCCGACATCCTTCGCTTTGGGCTGACGCCGCTGTACCAACGATTCATCGACGTCTGGAAAGCGGTCGAGGTACTACGGGACATTCTGGAGCACCGCTCCTGGGATCAACCCGAGTTCGAGCGTCGCGGCAAAGTGACCTGAATTACCGCTAGACTCGTTCTTGGTCACGCGATCTCCGGCACCCGGTCTCCGCCACCCGGTCAAGGCGAGGGCGCAAGGACCGCCATAACCAACAACCGCTCGTCACTGTTGTTGCGAATGCCATGAGGCACCCCCTGCGGAGCCACCATAATCTCACCGGCCCGCATATCGAGCTCGCGGCCTTCGAGCAGAAATAGTCCGTGCCCGGAAACTACGTAATAAACCTTGTCCATATCCTCGTGGGTGTGCAACTTGTGCTCTTGCCCGACCTCGAAGGCGTTGAGCCCCACCAGCATGCGCTCCGAATGGAACAGCGTCGCCTTGCCCATCTTCTCGGATCGGTAGACGGCGTGCTCTTCTGGTCGCATCACCATGATGCGAGGCCCAGCCGTAGGGTCGCTGGACACCGGCACGATGCCCGTTTCCTCTTCGTTGAACGGCAAGTCGTATCCACTACGGTTCCGATCGATCATCACGCCCCCTTTCCGGGAAAACAAGCCCAAATTCTACCAGACCCCGACGTGACCTAGCGAAGATCTGCTGCCAGCCTGAAGCCGTAGTCGCTGTAACGCATGTGTGGTGGGATCGAAGACCGGGCGGCACAACGGCTCACCTTCACCGCATGCCGCCAAGCACCGCCGCGTGATGCGCGTCGACGTCCAGTTTCGGGGCCTTGCGGGTCAGTATCTGGTGATCTGGAATAATAGTCCGCGTCATACCAATCGGCGCACCACTCGTGCACGTTCTCCCCGAGCCCCAGGAAGCCCCACGGGTGGCGGGACGGGTAGGCGTCGACAACTTCTGGCCCGTCCTGCCAGCGCACAGCATAATCGGGTAGTGACTCCGGCGGATCGTCCCCCCAGGAGTAAAGCACATCACGCCCTGCCCGAGCCGCCAGCTCCCACTCGGCCTCGGTCGGCAACCGGACCGTTTCTGCAAGTTGACCGCTGAGCCAACGACAGTATGCGACGGCGTCGTCCCACGACGGACCGACCGCTGGTTTCGTCGAACCGGCGAACTCGGGTCCGTCCCAGAACGGCGGCGCTGAGTGGCTCTGAGCTTCGAGGAAACCTTGGTACTCGCCTCGAGTAACCGGGGCCCTCGCCAACCGAAAGGCGCTGACCGTCACCTCATGGGGTGGGTTCTCGTTGGTTTTTGGGCCGCCCCCCATCCTGAAGCGGGTGGCAGGCACATCGATCCAGTCGGGGGTAGAAACCATGACGACGCAGAGTCTACAGTGGCAAAAGGCCTACTGCGTTCCGATCTCTGCTGCCGCTCGTACTTTCTTGAACGCCTCAATGCGAGCGAGCGCTTCTCTAGCCTGGCGGGCGTTGGATCCTGTTTGGGCCTCGATCACCGGGTGGCTGTGAATTAGCAACGGCTCGGCCTCATCGAACCTGCCAAGAGCTGTCAAGCACTCCCCAAGGACGCTCTCGGCATCGGCGATCTGCCAATTCTTGAAGTCCTTCTGCCTGATCGACAAAGATGTCTCTGCTGCAGCCAACGCCCCCTCATAATCGCCCCTGGCCAACAGCACGGGTGCCAAGTTCCTCAGAACATGGGCAACTCGCCCATCATCGGGTCCATATCGAGTGCGAAAGATCTGCAAAGCCTCGTTGTAATCCGCCTCGGCAGCGGCAAACTCACCCCGCAGCTGCTGTAGGAAAGCTCGATTGTTGAGCGCCAGCCCTACCTCGTTGGAGCCTGAACCCAGCAGACGCTTACGAATCTCTAAACTCTCACGACTCAGATGGTCAGCAGACTCAAAATCGCCCGTGTTTTGATAGAGCACACCAAGATTGTTTAATGTCAGGGCAGTCTCCAGCGACTCTCGACCATGAACTCTGGTTCTCAGTTCAAGCGTCTCCAAGTAGAGTTCCTCCGCCTCTTGATACTTACCCAAAGTCTCGAGGACCTCTGCCAAGTTGTTCATTCCTCGAATCACCGAAGGATGCTGCTCGTCGATCAAGCGGCGCTTCATATCCAGTGCTTCACGGAACAACACTTCGGCTGTTCTGACTCCCCCCTGGTTTTGCAGTATCGAAGCCTGATCGTTGAGGATAGTGGCAAGCTTGAGGTCATCGACATATAGCCTCAGCTCATTGTGGAAGTCGCCAGCGAATCCAGGGACTTCACCTGCTTCAGGGTCGAGTGTATGGAGGCGCTCCATCAGGTCTGCAAGCGATTCAGAAATATGGCGTTCGTGCGCCGCGAGTTGGCGCTCTCGCTCAGCCTGAGTCTGTGAGACACCCCAGCCTATTCCGGAAAGCCCCGTCAATAGCACAGCTCCCAGCATGAAGAGCCGCATTTTGTGACGGCGGAAGAACTTGGCAGTCTGGTAAGCCAGGGTCCCCTGCCTAGCCAAAACAGGCAGCCCGTCTAGATGGCGCCCAATATCTTCCGATAACTGCTCGACCGAGCCATACCGATCTTTTGGCTCCTTACGTAAAGTCTTGAGCACTATGCTGTCGAGATCACCTGTCAATCGACGGTGCAGGGCTTTAGGGTCACCTTCACGAGTCTCACTAACCGACTCGGGCGTGAGCGCTCCTACTTTACCTCCCCTGCTGAACTCGTCAGTGGCGAGAACCGCATCGCTGGGTTTTGTCGGATCCTCCTCCTGAATGGCCTGGAATAGACCACTCATTGAATGATCCCGCAGCCGATAAGGCTGGTGTCCCGTAAGCAGCTTGAATAACAGGACTCCCAGCGAATAGATATCGCTCGAAGTGGTAATCGCTTCACCTCGAACTTGCTCGGGGCTGGCGAACGGGGGTGTCATGGGTCCGGCGCCCGCGACTGTCAGCAGTGGCAACGTCGGAGTCTGGGTTGACAGCTTCTCGGATTCCAACAGCTTGGCGATACCAAAGTCCAACAGCTTCGGTTCGGCGCCTTCAGTGACCAAAATATTTCCTGGTTTGAGATCACGATGTACAACCAAGTTCTGATGCGCAAAATGGACCGCTGAGCACACTTTGCGGAACAACTGTAGGCGTTCACGAGTGGAGAGTCTCCGATCGTCGCAATAACGATCGATGGGCTCTCCTTCGACCCTCTCCATAACAAAATACGGACGGCCATCCCCAGTCGTACCGCCGTCGAGAAGCTTGGAAATGTTGGGGTGGTCCAGGTTTGCAAGGATCTGCCGTTCATGCTCGAACCGACGAACGATCTCGTCGGTATCCATCCCTCGCTTGAGGATCTTGATGGCCACTGACTTTTCGAAGTCATCAGCACGCGATGCTAGGTAGACACTGCCCATGCCGCCGCTGCCGACCTGATGGCGGATGTTGTAGGATCCAATCCGGCCTTCAGACACTGAATCTGCGGGTCTCTCGGCATGCAGCGAGAAGACTGGCTCTTCTATGAAGGTCTCCGCATCTTCGGCTCCCGCGAGCAACGAACCGACCTCTTCCTTCAGCTCCGGTTTACCGGCGCATACCTTGTCCAGAAATGCAGCCCGCTCGGCCGCTGCAAGATGCAACGACTGATCTACAACGATCTGGACTTGCTCCCAAAGCTCTGGTGACATCGCTAACTCCCCTGGGCCTCCCAGCCGAGTTTACTGCGAGACCACCGTCAGCGGACAATCTGGAGAAAGATCTCCCAAATGGTTGACTCGAGAACAGGCTAGCAGCTTGTCTAGGTCCTTGACCAAGCTGGCACAAACGCCGGGGGTACAGGCAACAAAAGCACCTGCGAAGCGCTCACAAGGAAACTCAATACAGACACCAAACAGTGGGAACGAATAGAAACAATCAGGATCAGCGAAAACGCCAACTACCTGCGTCAAACATAAACCGAGCAAATCAAAGGATATCCCTACCCTGAACTCACAAGCTCGTCGACAATCAAAGATTCCACCGTTCGATTGATTAGAGTTACCCGTACCCCCGCCAGAGTTTCTTGGCTAGGCCGCCTTCACGGCTTCCAGCTGCTCTTGCCAATTCGCTCGCCCAGCCAAGCTCACCAAGGATCTTAGGACCATCGGTTTGCTTTCTTGTAGATTCACCAAAGCCGAAAACAACTTCGGATCCGTTTCCTGGAGCTGCCGGCCGGCCGTGATTTCCTTCACGTCAAACTCCCGGCCTTGCAACTGATCGAAGACATTCATGACTGCGGCGTCACCCTTGCTCATCCGCCCGACCAACAACGTCACGATCGGCTCTCCGACCCTCAACGCGCCTGCGACCAACATCAAATATCGATCCAGTTTTGTCGTCGAGATCTGCATCTTGTCTTTGTCTATCTCTCGTTTTCCCATGGCTGCCGTCCTCCGCGGTTGCCTGATACCAGTCCTCCGACAGCGGCGATCGAGCCTAACCGGAGGTTCCTTCGCTGTATCTACTACGGACTCGAATACTCGCTTAATCGTTCCTATCTGGTATCCGACAAGATCCTTGTCCCTCTCTGTTCACTTCCTTCTACTTACAAGGGCGGAAAAAAGAGCACAAGGTGATCAGGGGAATCAAGAAATGATTCCGTGACCCAAAAAAGAATCACCCCAGTCGATGGGGTACCGGCCTTTAGTCTTGTTTCAGGTGGCGAAAAAGCCACAACTTAGCGGTGTTCCATTGACGCCGGGCGGTGATCGGCGAAACACCCAAGACTTCCGCGATCTCTTCGTGCGTGAGGCCGGCGAAAAACCGCATCTCGACAACTCTGCTGCCTTGTGGGTCGATCCGCGCCAAGTCATCGAGAGCCTCGTCGAGGGCCAGCAGATCCAGATCGCGGTTCTCCGCTAGGGCCAAAGCCTCGTCGAGAGACGCCTTCGGCAGATGGCTACCACGTTTGGCGGCACCCCGGCCGCGGGCGTGATCTACCAAGACCCGTCGCATGAGCTGAGCAGCAAAGCCGAAGAAGTGCGATCGATTCTCCCAACTCACCTGCCGACGGTCCATCAGGCGCAAGAACACCTCATTGACCAAGGCCGTCGGCTGCAGCGTATGTCCGGCACGCTCGTCCGCAAAATACACCTTGGCGACACGACGCAGCTCATCAAAAACCAGAGGCATGAGCTGCCCCAAGGCCTTCTTGTCGCCGCGGCCCCAGTCCAAGAGCAGCGTCGTGATATCGGATTCGGCGTTAGACACGGATCGACTCATCCAACAAAGGTACGCGCAGTGCACTGTTAAGCAGAGATAGCCCCTTAAATCGGGCCGTTCTACTCTCCAGATGGTTCAATTCGGCAGAACTGCGAGCACCGGTGCCGCAGATGGCTCCACGGATGCCGATCAGCAACCATGAACCTACCAGCCCTGACACGGTGAGCTTGTTGCTTTCTACCATATCCATGGCGATGAATCACATTGCGAACGATTACCGCATAGATCGTTAAGAGCGTATGGAGTCTCCGAACGTCTATTGCGCCCGTGTTAAAGTCAGCCTGTCACAGGCGTAGGATCCCGCAATGCTATCGCCGTGGCGCTCCTGTCGTGACGTGGCCGCCGTGGCGTCACAGTCCCAAGCAACGAGGTGCTCGATGACAACTCAGATCCACACCAATGTTCCGCGCCGACTGCTTTGGCTAGCTGGCTCACTTTCACTCCTATTGATCGCAACACTGTGGGCGGCCACAGCTCCAGCTCAGGAAGAAGCGGCAACCCCGCCACCCCCAAGTGCTGATCAAGAGCATGCAGCACTCTTCTCGGAAAACCGATTCCCGGCTGCTACGACGTGTGCAACCTGCCATCCCGATCACTACCGTGAATGGTCAGTCTCGCCGCACGCCTATGCTCAGATGAGCCCAGTCTTCAATGCCATGCATGGCACGATCCTCAAACGCACTAATGGCACCAACGGCGATTTCTGCATCCGCTGCCACACACCGGTCGGCATGAACCTCGGCGAGCCCGAGTTCATGTCGAATATCGACCGTCATCCGACATCCCGCGAGGGTGTCACTTGTATCGTCTGCCATCGCGTCAACCAGGCCTACGGCAAACTCAGCGGTCGCTTGGCCATCGTCGAGGGGGACCTCTTCGAGCCGGTTTATGGTCCCAAGGGCGGCGAAGAGCTCGAGCGGGTGATCGAAAGCGGGGACTATCGAGTCAATACCGAGCGCGGCAAGGCCGGCCGAGCAATTCACACCGAGGCTGAGAAGTTCTTTCAGCTGTCGACGTCAGGCTTTTGTGGTACCTGCCACGACGTCAACCTGGTGAACGGCTTTCGTCTCGAAGAAGCCTTCAGTGAGTTCAAGAACTCCCCCGCCGCCAAAGAAGGCGTGTCGTGCCAGGATTGCCACATGGGAACCGAGCCAGGCGTGGCTTCGGGCTATGCCGAAGCGCCTGCGGCCGTCGTCGGTGGCAAGCCGACGATGCCTCGCAAACGCACGGACCACATGTTCATTGGCCCGGATTACTCAGTGGTTCATCCAGGAATCTTCCCTCATAACACTCAGGCCTCTGAACTCGCCACGATCCGCGAGTGGCTGACCTTCGACGTCGAGGCGGGTTGGGGCACCGATGAGTTCGAGACCGAGACTCCAGAAGGTCAAGAGTTTCCGGAACGCTGGCGCTCGGCTGACGATCGCTATGACGCACGCGACATCCTGAACGCCAACCAAACCCTGCTGGACGAAGCCCACCACGCCCGACGCAAGGTGCTTCAGGCGGGATATCAGCTGGGCGAAATGGTCGTCGAGCAAGCCGACGAGCAACGCGGCTTGAAGTTCAAGGTTGAACTCCGCAACGGCACCAACGGCCACGGCGTGCCGACCGGCTTCGACGCTGAGCGCCTGGTATTCCTGCGGGTGACCGTCTCCGACCGCGACAACACGGTGGTGTATCGCTCCGGAGATCTGGATCCCAACGGAGACGTCAGAGACCTGCACTCGTTGTATGTGCACAATGGCGAACTGCCCCTCGACAAAGACCTTCTCAGCTTGCAATCACGTTTCCTGACCCGCATGGTGCGCGGCGGGGAGCGCGAACAAGTGCTGGCGGTCAACTACTCACCGGACCCCTTACCCTTTCTTCGTCCGTCGACCTCATCAACCGTGTTGACAGGCCGACCACGGGGGGCTCGCAAGCATAAGCAGAACATCGCGCCAGGTGACAGCATCTGGGGCACCTACAACGTGGAACCTTCGGCATTGACCGGCAAGGGCCCCTACAGAGCGAGAGTTCAAGTCGTTGCAGGAATGATCCCGGTGAATCTCATCCACGAGATCAAAGACGTTGGCTTCGACTATTACATGAGTGCCCGCGAGGTTGCTGACAAAATCGTAGCCGGTCATCTCGTGCTGTGGGAGTCAGATCTCGAGCTGGATACCGGAACCAAGCCCACACCCAAGACCAAACAAGCCGTAGCGGCATCGCCTTGACTCGAACTCCTTGGGAATCATCGGAATGAGTACACGCTGGTTGATCTTTGGTTTGTTGGCAGCGCTGATGTTCGCTCCCACCCTGAGTGCGGTGGGAGCACCTGTTGATGACAAGCGGGAGGGCGCCGGCAAGGATGGTGCCGATGAAACTACTGAAGATGATCCATCTGATAGCCACATAGGCGGCGAGCCGGAAGATCACGACGAGTCAGCACACGGCGCTTCCCAGGGTGAGGAACACGGAAAAGAGCACGGCAAGGGGCATTCGAGTCGCTTGACTGACGAGAAGATTCCCCTCCAGCTCGAAGGTTTCCCACAGCGTCCGAAGCCGATTCTCGAACTCGGCGAGCCTTTCCTCGGTACCGGTACGCTGCGATCAGGCTTCAGACTCCCCACCGGAGCGGTCTGGCAACCCTCGCTGCTCGCCTTCGGTACGTTTCGCACCGCAGTCCAGACCTTCGAGCCAGATGATGTCGGCGGTTCGCGGATTACCGAGTGGGCCAATCGGCTCGATCTATTTCTGAATCTTCAACTCTCCGGCAGTGAGCGCCTGGTGGTGGGAATCCGTGCCCTCGATGATGACGGCCGCTTCACCAGCTACTTCTTCGAACATCCGGACGACAGCCTGGACGGCAGCTTCGACGATGCGTTCGACGCCGGAATTGAAGCCCTCTACTTTGAAGGCGACTTCGGCGAGATTTTCCCCAACCTGGATCGCGATGACTTCGGTTCGACCGACATCGGCTTTTCGGTCGGGCGCCAGCCGATGCTCTTTCAGGAGGGCATGTTGATCGACGACACCCTCGATGGCGTCGGTTTCACTCGCAATACGCTGCTACCTCGTAACACCTCCAACTTCCGGCTGACTTTCTTTTATGGCTGGGACAACATCAACATCAACAATGCCGAACAGCGCTCAGCCAATCTTTTTGCGCTGCTGTCTTCCACTGACTTCCGCAAGTCGACGGTGGACGTCGATGTCGCCTACATCCAGACTCATGATGCCAGCGGAGATTTGATTACCGGCGGCATCAACGCCGTCCAACGCCTCGGCAAAACCAACAGCGCATTCCGGATTCTGGGATCGGTCGCCACCGACGAAGAGACCGCATCCTCGACCGATGGGTTTCTGCTCTTCAGCGAGCTGTCGTGGACACCTCACTACACGCACGATCACGTGTACCTCACCACCTTCGCGGCGTTTGACGAATACTCCCCAGCGGCACGTGGCGCCGGCCCCGCCTCGAGCGGCCCGCTGGGACGAGCTGGGATCAACTTTGCCGCGGTCGGTATCGGTAGCTTTGGCGCGCCGCTTTCGGGGCGTGCTAGCGACGTCGTCGGTGGCGCCTTCGGCTACCAGAAATTCTTTGACCACACCCGAAGGCAGCTGATCATTGAAGCCGGAGCGCGTATCGGTATCGATGACTTGGTGGACGACGCTTTCGCCGCCACGGCCCGTTATCAGGCCGCTTTGGGTAGGCGCACGGTGGTGGTTGTCGATGGTTTTGTCGGCTACAACGAAAGCTCCGATCAGGTCCCTTTTGGGGGTCGCCTCGAACTGCTTTTGAAGTTTTGACTCTGGCTAGATCGCATCCAATACCGACCGCGGGCCGGTCGAGCGTTCGCTGCAACACCGTCACCGCCTTGACAGGTTGCTGGCAGCAAACCATGATATAGAATCATCTCGATACCTCCATAGCCGCTACGAGGTGTCGAGATTCTCCGCCTCAGATCCTCAGATCTGGGCGCCACCAACCTCATAGACCTTCTGGACTTACCCTGGTTCCACCTCGTACGGGACTACACGTTCGCCCAAACGCATCACCATGCTCCGCAGCAAGACTTCAGCTTGGCTTCCTTCGACCTGGTTGTGTTCAACAATCCTGCTGTGCACAACACCCTCTTGGGCAATGAGCTCCCCGCAGGACCCGGAGCAGGCTCAGCCAGGCTTCGAAGCCGCGGTCGAAGTTGAATGGATCCTGGTGCCGGTTGTGGTCAGGAGCTCATCGGGCTATCTCCGTGGACTCGATGCTGAAGATTTTGTTCTGGCGGTGGATGGTCATCCCGTCACTCTCGACAGTTTCGAAAATCGCGCCGACGCACCGGTCAGCCTGATCCACCTCCAGGATCTGTCAGGCAGCATGGCACTCGGTGATAAGCTCGAAACCAGCCGTCGGGCTCTTGGCTGCTTCCTGGACCACACGCAACCTGGCGACGAGATCGCCCTTGCGACATTCGCCAGCGGTCGGATCCAGGTCGAAGTACCGCTGACCACCGACCTCGGAGTCGTCCGTGAAGCGATGGCCTCCTGGCGAGGTTACGGTACGACCGCTCTGCATGACGCGGTTTCGTGGTTGCCAGATATCGCGGTCCGCGAACACAGTGTCAAAAGAGCAGCCTTGTTGATCTCCGACGGCGTCGACAATGCCAGCGTCCTCAGTTCCGGCGCGGCCCGGGCGATGGTGCGCCAGGCTCAAATGCCGGTTTATGTCCTCGGGCTTGAATCAGGCAGCCCGTTCGAGCTCAACGCCGAGGGACGCAAACGGCATCGTTATGCCGACGGTTTGAATCTCTTGGCGCACCTCACTGGCGGTCAGTACCACGCTATTCAAGGGCACAAAGGCCTCACCGAAGCTTGTCGGGCGATGGTCGAAGATCTCCGGGCCCAATATGTCCTGGGATTCGCGACCGGTTCCGGCGGCGACTCTGCACAGCGGGCTCTAAGGGTCGACATTCCTGGAAAGAACGTAGCTGTGGTCCATCGAAGAAGTTACACCGGCCGACTTCCGGCCACTGACTGATCCTCCACCTTTTCCCAACCAACTACACAGGAGAATTCATGCGATTCACTACGCTCTCCGTACTCGCCATCACCCTGCTGACGACCGCCTGCGCTACCAAGAACTTTGTCCGTCGTGAGAACAGCACGATGGAAGAACGAATGGCGCAAAAGATGACCGAGATGGAGGGGCAAATCGAAGAAACTCAGACCGAGATCGAACGCGTCGAGGACCGTACCGAGCAAAACGAGCAGCAGGTCGTCGAGCTCTCGAAAACGTCTCAGGAAGCCTTGGATCGGGCAATCGCTGCTGGCAAGCTAGCGGAGGGCAAGTTCCTCTACGAAGCGGTGCTCACCGATGACAAAGTGCGCTTCGGGTTTGATCGCGCCGAGCTCAGCGACGAGGCCAAGGCAGCCCTCGACAGCTTCGCAGCCGAGGTCAAGAGTAACAACCAGGACGTTTATATCGAGATCCAGGGCCATACAGATTCCGTCGGTCCAGACGCCTACAACCACACACTCGGCCTCGAACGGGCCGAAGCGGTCCGCACCTACCTCAGTCAAGGCCAGGGCTTCGCACTCCACCGCATGTCTGTCATCTCCTACGGCGAAAGTGAACCTGTGGTCGCCAACGACAATCGCGAGAACCGGAGTCAGAATCGACGCGTTCTACTCGTGGTCTTGAAATAGCAGACGTCAGCGACCAGCCAGCGCTCGGTGAATCCCAGTTCAGCGGTCTCGAGGACTGCTGAACTGAATCGGACTCCTTGATAACCTCGCTGAGTTCTCTCCAGCAGTAGCCTCGGCCAGGCCGTGGAGAGAGCACCTCAACCGTCGTCAATCAAGGGAGTCCCGTTTATGGAATATCGATACCTAGGCTCTTCCGGCCTACAAGTCTCCGCACTGTCGTTTGGCGCCTGGGTCACCTTCGGCACCCAGATGGGTGAAGATGTGGCTCACGAGTGTATGCAGGCCGCTCATGACGCGGGGGTCAATTTCTTCGACAACGCTGAGGTTTATGCTGGTGGCGTTGCCGAGACCATCATGGGGAGCATCATCCGCAAGGCGGGATGGAAGCGCTCTGACCTGGTGATCTCCACCAAAGTGTTCTGGGGTGGCAAAGGACCCAACGACCGGGGATTGTCGCGCAAACATGTCATCGAGGGTACCGACGCAGCCCTCGCCCGTTTGCAACTCGACTATGTTGATCTCATTTACGCTCATCGTCCCGATCCTGAGACACCGATCGAAGAAACGGTCCGGGCGATGAACTTTCTCATCGATCAAGGGAAGGCTTTCTACTGGGGAACCAGCGAGTGGTCCGCGGAGCAGATCACCGAAGCTTATGGCATCGCTCGGAGTGAACATCTGATCCCACCCACCATGGAGCAGTCGCAGTACAACATGTTCCACCGCGAACGGGTGGAGCGTGAATATGCCCGGCTCTATCGCGAGATCGGTCTCGGCACAACCATCTGGAGCCCATTGGCCAGCGGTATCCTCACCGGCAAATACGAAAAAGGTATGCCCGAAGGGACACGATTCTCGGTACCAGACTACGAATGGCTGCGCGAGAACATCGAGAGCGAACAGGGCCAACAAAATATCGACAAAGCTCGCCGTCTCCGTCCGTTGGCCGAAAAACTCGGTTGCACCCTGGCCCAGCTTGCCCTGGCCTGGTGTCTCAAGAACGACAACGTCAGCACGGTGATCACCGGTGCCTCCAAACCACAGCAAGTAGTCGAGAACATGAAGGCGCTGGACGTCGCCCACAAGCTCGATTCCGACGTCATGGAGCAGATCGAAGCGATCCTCGACAATAAGCCGGAACCAGAAGCCAGCTTCCGCTGAGTGCACCAAGCACAATCTCAAGCTACTTTTTCTTATCTCTCTCGCTGGTTTATTCCGCTTCTCCAGTTGAGCCCTCAGAACTGCCTCTGTGGGCTCAACCAAGGAGAAGAGATGAAGCTCATGTCACGTCGCCCGCTCGGCGGGTATCTAAGCCTCACCGCCTGGTTCGTCACCCTTTGTTTCGCCATCCCCGCCGGAGCTCAGATTTGCGCGTTTCCGGTCGATCCGATTTCCACCGGTCCCCTGGGACGCACCAACGAGCCCTATCCGATGTTCAACTTTGATCATCGCTACGATCACTCGGGAACCCATCTGCAAGGTGTGCGAGCCCGTGAGAAGTGGGCGGGCGGTCTAGTTCACACTCCAGCAGGCACCGGCTTCACACCGATGACGGGTGTGGTGATCGTCAACAATCCAGACCCGAACTTGCTGATGACGGCTACCGTCGACTTTTTCGATCCTCTCGGGGCGCTCGTCGGAACCGTCGTTCGTGTGATTCGTCCGGAAGGATTTGCAGCCGTTTCCGCCGCCCCGCTTGCCACGACCTTCGGTGTCGGCACCGCCCGAGTCACCGTGTCCGAAGACAGCCCACCGCTTGTCGGCGCCACGCTACAGCACACCCCTTCGTTCACGGTCCCACTGGGTGGCGTCCCGGCCACTTTCGTCGATGGCGACCGGCCGCTGTCTACCAACGGCAATCCGCCCGGAGCTAGCTCTATGCAGCAGCTCCAAAAGCCTCAAGACAACGGCACCCGTTTGCAGACGGTAGTCCCAATGTCTCTGATCAGCAGGGTCGACAAGTGGGTCGGAAATCTGCCTTGGCTGCACGTCGTCAATCCCAACCCGACACCCAATGTCATCCAACTCAACCTCAACGTCTTCGATCGGACCACCGGCACGGTCGCCGGGCCCATTCTGTGGCGCACGGTCGTGCTGAATGGCTTCGGCAGCCTTACCGATTTCACCGGTCCCCATCTGACCGCACTAGGCACCACCAACCTGGGCCTATTCGAAGCCCTTGTCCCGCTGTACGGCACGCCCGGACTCGACTTCGACCTCATCATCGACATCAACAGCCTCAACGGGCTGTCGATTATCGGGGACAGCTATATGGCCGACCTCGTGGGTCCCACCGCACCCGGCGGTAATGCCATCCGGATGACCTCGACCATGATGTCAACCACCCCAAATCGTATCCTGACGAACCCGGAATTCAGCTACGACCGACCGACTGCTGGCGGTATCCAACAGACACTGATGGTCGTGGCCAACACGGGCGCCGTCGACGCTGGCCCGGTAACGATTCAATACTTCGATAACAGCAATACTCTGCTCAGCACCTTCACCGTTCCCAATCTGCCTCCCAACCAAACTCTTCGCATTGAGCCTGGAGCGCTCGGCTACCCGGCAGCTCCGGCGACGAGTGGATTCGGTACGGCACGGATCATCGCCTGCCAACCCATCTTTGGATGGTCAGAGCGGGAAACGTTGCCGAGCAACAGCGTGCCAGCCCAGTACCACAAGACCTATGGCGAGGCCTTGCTGAGCCTCAACGGCGCCGAACCGGGTAAGGGTTTTGCTGTTGCAGCCCAGAATCCGATCCGTAAAGTCTCACCGTTGGTACGGGTCGACTCCAACAATCCCGCCTTCCAGTGGCCCGGTTATACCGTAGCCGCTAATCTGGCGACGTCGAATACCGGCCCCTACAATTGGTCGTTCTGGAACGCTGGCGGCACTCTGTGTGGCTTTACACCCTTCAACGGTCTGCCATTCCGCTTCTCTTCCTGGACCTATGAAGATCCTCTGACCTTCTGCGGGGGCCCGTTCAACATGAGTGGCCGTTTCGACATCACTTCCGGACGTGTCGAAGGCATCGATGTCCTCGGCGACCCGTTTGACGAATACGGTTTGCCCAGCTTTGCACGCGAGACCCCGACCCCGACCTACGAAGGACCGGGCGATATCGTACCGACCCCTGACCCTTAGGCTCAGCCCCAGTAACTCAGCCTCACCGCCGAGCTACCGTTGCTAACTCGGGAGCAGGTTCATCCGGCATTCGCCGCAACCCGCACCTGGTTCAACAGCTCGAGACGGGCCACAGCCCGTCTCGTGCTCGGATGATCGGATCCGAGTTCAGCACGAATCGGAGCCTCGCTACCGACCAGTAAATGCCGAGCTTCCTCGGTGCGACCGCGAGTCGCCAGACACCCGCCCAGCGCATTCTCCACCTCGGCTACCAACCAACCATCGCCATCGAGCTTGCGCCGCCGGATATCGAGCGCTTCACGCAGCAACGGCTCTGCAAGATCATAAACACCCCGTGCCATCAAAAGCTCACTCATCGCCAGCAAAGCATCGGCGATCAATGGATGCCCGCTCGGTAGGGATGCGCGGTAAATATCCATCACTCGACCGTAGAGGCGTTCGGCTTCCTTGGCATCACCGCGTGCCACATGCCACGCAGCCAGCCCCGTCAAGCTAGCCGCAACTTCAGGATGGTCTTCACCCATCAGTGTCAGTCGACGTTCGAGCGCGGCTCGCAACAGACGCCCAGCCTCGGCCAGATCGCCACGATCGATCAGCAGTCGACCAAGGTTGGTTTGACTGCCAGCAACATACCGGTGACGCTCACCAAGTATCCGTAGGCGGGTTTCCAATGCCGCGCTCAGGTGGGTCGCCCCTTCATCCAACTTACCACGAGCGTGCAGCGTCATGCCAAGCTCGTCATGGGCAGCAGCTGTCAACTCACTGTCAGGACCCAATGCCGTTGCCCGAGCCGCCAAGACTTGCCGATACATGGTCTCGGCTTGGCTGTATTCTCCGAGATCGTAATGTAAAAGGGCCCGGTTGCCGAGTATGAAGGCCTCGGCTCCTTCCTGTTTGTCCCGAATTCGGAGCTGTACCTCGAGCCCCTCTTGGTAGAGCGATGCCGCCGCTCGGTAGTCCCCTAGATCGTGAAGGATCAGGCCGAGATTGTTGATGCTCCACAACACACCTGGATGATTGCCACCCTCGACTTGGCGGTGGATCTCGAGGGCTTCGCGAAAGACCGTTTCCGCACTACCGTAGTCGCCGCGCCAAGCCCGCAATCGCCCCATGTTGGTGAGGGCACGAGCGAGCTCGGGACTCTGTTCACCAAAAGCTTGTCGATAGATAGCCAGGGACCGTTCGCGGAGTGGAATCGACCGTCCAAAGAGACCGAGCTCTTCGTACAAACGAGCAAGCGTATCGAGCAGGACCGCTGTTTCAGGCTCGTCATCGAACGCTCCAACCTGCTCGGCGCCATGATCAAGCAGTTCTCGCGCCGTGATGGTATTGCCACGGACCTCTCCGGGATCGGCGATCTCGAACATATCCTTGAGCATGGCTGATACCCGGGTTGCACGATCACGTTCTCGGGCTGCACGATCCCGCTCATGGGCCACACGTACTGACTGCACGATCAGCGCAATGATCAAGCCGATGGTCACCGCCAACGCCCCCGCCGCACTGACGACCCCAAGCCGGTGGCGTTGAACAAATTTCGTGGCCCGATAACGCACCGTATCTCGTCGAGCGATGACAGGTCGTCCAGCCAAGTATCGTTCGATATCCTCCGATAACTGTTCCACCGAGCCGTAGCGTCGACTGGGCTCCTTACGCAAGGCCATCAACACGATCTTGTCGAGGTCCTCGGTCAGCCCAGAGGGCTCTGGTTTTCGACTGCAGATCGCCTGTTCGAACTCTTTCAGACTCCCGGTCAATCGATAGGGCAACCTGCCAGTCAAAACTTCATAGAGCAGCACACCCAACGAATAAACGTCGCTCGCTGTGGTAATCACACCACCGCTGATCTGCTCTGGGCTGGCGTAGTTGGGCGTCATCAGTTGTTCGAGGCGACGGGTCGAGGCCAGAGACCCGGCGGTGAGCTCTGGATTCAACAACTTGGCAATCCCGAAGTCGAGCAACTTGGGCACACCGTCAGCCGTGACCAGCACGTTCGAGGGCTTCAGGTCGCGATGAACCACAAGATTGCGATGGGCATAGTGGACGGCTGCTAGCACCGGCAACAGCAACACCAATCGCTGGCGGCTCGTCAGCTGCTGGCCATCACAATAGGCATCGACTCCCAACCCATCAATGTACTCCATGACGAAGAATGGCAGACCATCAGCGGTTGTTCCTCCATCGTGCAGACGTGCGATATTGGGATGATCTAAGCTGGCCAAGATCTGACGTTCGGAACGAAAGCGTCGGGCGATATCGTCCGTATCCATACCTCGACGCATGACCTTGATCGCCACGCGTTTGCGAAATTGCGCATCGTCTCGCTCGGCCAAGTAGACCGAGCTCATACCTCCGCGACCGAGCTGTCGAACCAAGCGATAAGACCCGATACGGTGTCCGACACGAAGCTCCCCAATATCATCCGATAAGGCTGCCGCCCCGGCCTCGACCGCCCGCTCGATGAAGCCCCCTGCCCGTTCGTCGGCACTCAGAAGCTTTTCGATCTCGGACCTAAGCGCGGGATCGTCTCCGCACTGTAGCTCCAGGTAGGTCTCGCGGGCATCAGCCTGTCGCTGCGCAGCGCCTGCAAAAATCGTCTCGACACGCTGCCAACGCTCAGAAAGCACCGTTTGCATCCTCAAGCCGAGAGAACAACCAAGCGCGAGCCAGGCGAGTATCGAGGATCACTGTTGGCTTCGACACCGACAGCGCCTCCGCAGTCTCGGCGACACTCATGCCGCCGAAGAAACGCAGCTCGACGACACGCGCTTTGCGAGCATCCACTCGGTGAAGCCGATCCAACGCCTCGTCGAGGGCCAGCAGATCGACACACGGCGGATCGCCCGAGCCGTAGGAGTCTGCTAGCTGGGTTTTCTGCCAACCGCCACCGCGCCGTGCCGCGCACAGAGTACGAGCATGATCCACCAGGATCCGCCGCATCATCCCTGCCGCCACCGCATAAAAGTGGCGACGATCATTCCACTGGATCGGCGCCCCCTCAGCGAGTCGAACAAACGCCTCGTGAACCAGCGCGGTGGCCTGCAGAGTGTGATCGCGGCGCTCTCCTCGCATCGCACGTTCGGCCAGTCGCCTGAGGTGAGCATAAACCGCCGGCATTAATGCACTGACCGCACTGGAATCCCCCTCGCGCCACAGACTCAAAAGTCCAGTGACATCCGCTTGCTCTGCGAGACTCTCATTCCTGACTGTCTCCATAAATCCCCCAGTTGATCCGGCTTCGGATCGTTGGACGAGACCCTTCACACATAGCTCAATCAAAATATATCTCAAATACTCTGGTCAGAGTCACAGTGTCTGTGGAACGTGCAGCATCATGCTCCGAAAAAAAGGCCTGGCTCACCGGAGATGTTCCCTGATGGCGGATTAGAAGCTTGACTGTTCATGGGTTCCAATTCGGACACCAATGGTTCAATCGAAAAGCTTCCCCTTGAGACTAGCAAGGTGCAAACTTAGCATATAGACTGCATGCTATATATTGATCCGCGACAGTTGTCTCCTCTAAACCGAACCTCTCTTGCCGACAGGGTTGCACCGTGGAGGAGCGTAAGTCACCAAACCCGTTTTTCGGGTCTGTGAACAATGGGACGCCCGCCAATTAGCCTCACGCGACTTGGCGCCCAAGCCTCTGTGCCCTGCCTCGGGCGGGAAGGACTACCTCATGAGATATTTTTCCGCACAGTTCCTCATCGCTTTTGCCTTTATAAAACTCGCTACAGCTGCAGCTGCAGACTCCGCAACCATCCCAGTCAATTCGACCTCGGACGACTTCGACCAACCAGACAACGGCAACTGCACCTTGCGGGAGGCGATCCTAGCGGCCAACACCAACACTGCCGTTGACGGGTGTCCGAGCGGCGCGCCAGGCCCGGGCACCGTCGATCAGATCGTCGTGCCGGCAGGAATCCATCAGTTGACAATCGGACCACGTGGTGACGACGTTGCTGAGCGTGGGGACTTGGATCTCACCGATGACATCGAGATTGTTGGTGCCGGTGCCAACACGACCCAAGTTGATGCCACCGAGCTCGATCGGATATTCCATATCCACAGCGGCATCACCGCCTCGATCTCCGGCTTGGCACTCCGCAACGGAAACGCAGGCTCAGATAACGGGGGCGGCATCAACAACAACGGCAACCTGGTCCTCGATCAGGTCGAAGTCAGTGCCAACTTCGCCTCGGGCTCTGGCGGCGGCATCCGCAACAACAGCCAACTAACCGTGCACAACTCCTTGCTGGACGCCAACATCACCCTCGATCATGGCGGTGGGATCGACAACCACGGTGACGCGATTTTCAGCAATTCGACAGTCAGTGGCAATGACGGCAGCAGCCTCGGAGGTGGGCTCTACAACCTTGGCGGCATGGAGCTCACCATGACGCACTGCACGGTGCAAGGTAACTCAGCGGACGCGGGTGGTGCGATCCACAACGCGGGCACTTTGATGGCGAGCAACAACCTGATCGTTGGTCCATGTTCAGGCCAGATCGATGTAAGTGGTGGCGGAAACCTGGAAAGCCCGGGTAACACATGTGGCCTTGGCACCAACGACAACCACAGCGTAAGTGGTCCGCGCTTGGGACCACTCGGCGCCAACGGCGGAGCGACCCGGACGCATCCCCTACTTGCCGCCAGCCCAGCGATCGACACCGCTGCATCCGGCCCATGCACAGCCGAGGATCAACGCGGGGTCGCCCGACCAATAGATGGCGACGGAGACTCCCTGGACGAGTGCGACATCGGTGCCTTCGAGGCAGCCGAAAATACGATGGCTCCGGAAATATTCATCGATGACTTCGAAACCGGTGATGCCTCGGCTTGGCAATAGTCCTACCCGACTTGATACGCAGTGGAACGGGGCAGAGATATACTCTAGGCATTCCTATCCAGAGGTGAAGACCTCTTATTTCAGAGCGGAGCCTTGGATCTTCGAGGTTTTCGCAATACATGAGGAGAACTCTTGGTAACCACAAGGAGGAGAGTCGGAATGGTAGATGCGAAACGTTTAATTACAGTCCTTTCACTGGTGTTGTTGCTCGCCGCACCTTACTCGTTGGCACAGGATGCCGACGAAGGCCCGGCGCACCCGGACATCCCGAGTCTGGACGATCTTCTCGATGCGCTAGACGCTGGCGACATTGACCTGGATGATCTGCGGACCATGGGATTTTCGGTCTTCAGTACACCGTTCAACACTTACGATGGATACGGCGACGGTCCCTTCGACCCGGCAGAGACGGATACCGCGGCTTTTGGCCACCGGCCGACACTGCAAGGTAATGGTTTGACATTGCGAGTGAATGGACTCGATGCACAGAGCTGCAACGAGTGTCACACCATCGTCAGCAACCGGACTCGCCCACCAACCTTGGGTATTGGTGGAGTTGGTGGCGTGGTACAAAATGCCATCATCATGCCGAGTGTCATCGATGTCGCCGACTCCTTTGATGACCGGGTCGTATTTCAGGCGGGCCATGATCCCGCGCTCCCTCTGGCGTTTGATGGGGTTGCGGATTTCAACGGTCGTTTCGCCAACCCTCCCTTCCTGTTTGGAGGCGGTGGCGTCGAGCTTCTGGGCAAGGAGATGACGGCTGATCTCCAAGATCTTCTGGCTCAGGCGCGAACTGCACCGGCTGGAACCGTCACCTTGCTCACGACCCATGGTGTCGATTTCGGCTCGATCACGACCCTCGACGCTGCGGGTAATGTCGAGCTCGACGTCGAAGGCATCGGACCTGAAGACATCACCGGAGTGCCTCCCGAAGAGGTGTTGGTGGTTCGCCCCTTTGGACGCAAAGGGGAAAATTTCTCGATGCGCGACTTCGATCGAGGTGCTATGCAGTTCCACTTCGGCATTCAACCCGTCGAGGTGGTGGGTGAAGACGTAGACGAAGACGGCGATGGCCTGGACAACGAGGTTTCAGTCGCCGAGATGAGTGTCCTGCACGTTTTCGACGTCACCAATCCACGCCCTAGAATCGGCAAACTGGGCCCTGGCGCGGTAGCTGGCTTCCAGACTTTTGTCGATATCGGGTGCGCCGAGTGCCATCGCCCGGTCATGAAGACGCGATCTCGCTTCTTGCCACTAGCCCATCCCGAGGATCCAACCGACCCCTCAGCCGACGTCTATCTCGAAGTTGACCTGAAGAAGGTAGGCTTTGACAAAGCTCCTGGAGGAGGCGTCTTCGTACCACTCTTCGCAGACTTGAAACGTCACAAGATGGGACCCGGCCTGGCAGAGACCTTCGAACGTGGCGAGCTCGCCAACGACGAGTTCACCACCGCACGGCTGTGGGGCATCGCCGATTCTGCCCCCTATCTCCACGACGGTCGCGCCACGACCTTGTTCCAAGCAATCGACCTTCATGGTGGCGAAGCCCAATCCGCACGGGACAACTTCATCGCCCTGAGCGTGCCACAACAGAAGAAACTTCTACGTTTTCTCAAGAAGCTGCGGGCTCCGAAGCAGCCCAACGAGGAGCTTGTCGATTAGGAAAGTTGCGGAATTACGAGGCATAACGTTCTTGATCGGAGCGTTATGCCTCGTGTGGATAGGGCCAACTCTTCGCTCACAGTCAAGCGAAGCGCAAGATCGGAAACAGAACGAAGACCCGGGGTCCGAGGAGAACGAAACAGGAGTCTCGCTGCTCTCCTTGGTCGCTGACAGTCTCGAGAACGAACCCGAGCGATTCGCAGACACGGCGCTCCACCAAGCTGCCCAGGCGGGGGAGCTCGATCGGGTTCTGGCCCTGCTACTCACCGGGACCGAGGTCGATACCGTCGGCGGACAAGGTAGATCGCCCTTGATGACCGCTATCGCGGCGACCCAGCTCGAAGTTGCACGGGCTCTCCTTGCTGCCGGTGCCAACCCCCAGGCACAAGACCACGCCGGTAACAGCCCTCTTTTCTATGCTGCCTCGGGTGGTCCCGAAGCAGCTCGCTTGCTGCTCGAGCACGGCGCCAACGCCCATACTCGAAACGCCCTGGGCCAAACGCCGCTGGCCGGTGCAGCGTTGCTCGGGAAAGCAGAAGTAGTCTCACTGTTGTTGGCCGCAGGCGCTCCGGTAACCTCCGATTCTTCGACGTGTCGCGGGCGGTGCGGGCGCGGAGCTCTGGCCCAAGCGACGCTTGGAGGCCATCTCGATATCGCCAAGACACTGCTAGCCAACGGTGCCGAGATCGACCCAATCCTGGGCGACGACCGCCGTCTACTGCACCTAGCGGCGGATCGTGGCAACGCCACGGCGGTTGGCTTTCTGCTTGACAACGGTGCTGATCCTGACACCCGGGCCGGTACCACCAGCTGTTGCCCTAAGGAAACCCCTCTGATAGCCGCTGCCAGGGCTGGACATCCGAACGTCATCCAGCAACTTGTGAAGGGCGGCGCCGATCTCGAAGCCTATGACGCCGAGGGCGTCACCCCGTTGCAATGGGCGGCGCGGGAAGGACACCATGAAGTGTCGCGAAACCTGCTCACCGCGAAGGCACGAGCCGATAACCCGGGACGTGAGACGAACCGGTCACCGCCGTTGTTGTTGGCAACGATGGCTGGGCACCTCGAAACAGCCAAGACCCTACTCGAGGGCGGTGCAGACCCGAACACTGCTAACCGGCGCGGTGCAACTCCCTTGATTGCTGCCGCCTACCAAGGCCAGCTACCTTTGGTCCAGCACCTGCTCAGCCACCGAGCTGACCCCAACATCGCCAACCGAACGGGGCATACACCGCTGGTTTACGCAACAGTCCGCGCTCATCCTGACGTCGTGCGGTCTCTGCTCGAGCACCGCGCCAAGCCCAACGTAACAACGCAGATCGAGGCTTTCGGAGACGTCACTCCATTGATGCTGGCCGCAGGACGTAATCACCTGGAGATCACTCGTGACCTACTACGTTTTGGCGCACAGGTCGATACGGTTTGTGACGTCAAGTCGTTCGGGGTCGTGACACCGCTGCTGCTCGCCGCTGCTCGCGGCTTCGCAGAGATCGTCGAGGTGTTGCTCGCAAACGGTGCCGACCCTTCGCTGACGGACGATCAGGGGCAGACACCTCATGCCCGGGCTCTGGCAGCCGGTCACTCAGATGTCGCGACTCGAATACAAGCTGCCGTCAGCGCCAATCGCTCCGGAATCTGAGGCTCAGGCGAGGCTGCCGTAAACTTCTTCGGTCGTCCGCCTGAGGTAAGCCAACAGATCATCGGGGGCCAACGGCTTGCCCGTTGCCATCTCGATCAACTCGGCAGCTTCATATTGGCTACCATGCCGATGAATCCGGTCTCGCAGCCATTCGAGGAGTGGGCTGAACTCCCCTTCAGCAAAGGCATCCTCGAGGTTCCCAAGATCCTGATCAGCGGCTGCAAAAAGTTGAGCTGCTGCCATCGATCCGAGCGTGTAGGTCGGGAAGTAGCCGAACATTCCTTGTGACCAATGAATGTCTTGCAACACCCCGTTGGCGGCATCGGTTGGCCGAACCCCGAGAAGCTCAGCATAGATATCGTCCCAGGCAGCGGGTAAATCCTGTACCTCGAGACCGCCGCCGAACAACGCCCGTTCGATTTCAAAGCGAGCTATGACGTGCAAATTGTAGGTTGCTTCATCGGCCTCGACCCGAATCAGTGACGGTCTAACCGTGTGCAGCAACGCCCAGATCTGCTCGACATCACACTCCGGAGCAGCCGGGAAAGCGTCACGGTAACGCGGCATTGCCCAACGCCAGAATCCCCGACTACGGCCGACGTGATTTTCCCACAGTCTGGACTGTGATTCGTGGATCCCGAGCGATACCGGCGATCCTGCAGGTGTGCGGGCGAGATCTTCGGGAAGTCCTTGTTCGTAGAGCCCGTGACCGGTCTCGTGCAAAATGCCGAACACGGCGGCGCGAAAATCATCGGCTTCGTACCGCCAAGTCATGCGAACGTCACCGCGATTGATGCCGATACAAAAAGGATGTGTCGATTCGTCAAGTCGCCCCGACTTAAAGTCGAATCCGATCGCGGCTGCCAGGGAGCGCCCAAACTTCAACTGGCTTGACGCTGGAAAGTTGCCCCGGGCTGGCGATTCATCCACTTCGACACCGCGCTCGACGATCGAGCCTACCAACGGGATCAGAGACTCTCGAAGGCCAGAAAATAGCGGCACAAGCGCAGCTTCCGAAGCACCAGGCTCGAACTCACACAGCAGGGCATCGTAGGCATTACCCTCGGGATTGATGGCGACAGCTTCTTGGCGTCGCAAGTCGACCATCCGTTTGAGCTCGGGCGCAAATAGGCTGAAGTCTGCACTTGCGCGAGCTTGACGCCAGGCATGAAGCCCAGTAACTCGGGCTTCGGCCAAGGCCTGAGCAACTGCCTGAGGTACCTTGGCAGCTCGGTCAACCTCGAGGCGCGCCCGTCTTACCTGGGCGGCTAGCAAACTGCCCGGTTCGGCACCCTCGGCACAGCAGTCGAGGACATCTGCGAGTTCCGATGAGGTCAGGCCTCGATGTTTGAACCCTTCGAGGGTAGAAACAACCTTACCCCGGGCGGCAACGCCACCAGCCGGCATGTTGATTTCCTGATCCCATTCAAGGAGGTCACTGGCGGCGCTGAGGTCGCGAAGTTCGCCCCAGAGTGTGTATAGGCGCTTTTCGGCGGTCTGCAAGTTCATCCTCCGATTGTACCGCTCGGCCAACGCCGCCAACTAGGCTAATTCCGTCCGAACTAAAGCTAGTCCCAATAGCCGGAAAGTGTCCGAGGCTTGAGCCCACGACGATCGACATCGATGATCACGGTACGCCAAGATTCGCCGCGGGAGGGTTCACGAGGATAGTAGGCCAGCAGATACTGGCTCCGCAGCTCGCGCTCGATCTCGTCGTAAACCTCACCCAGATCTCGGTATTCCTTCGCGTAGAAAACCCGTCCTCCGGTCGCTTCGACGAGACGGTTGGCCCGCGACGTAAACGAGCGCACTAATAGGCTCAGCCCGGTGTCTTTCTTCGGGCTCTTCTTCATCAGGATGAGGTAAATCGGAACACCCATTTTCTTGGCGATCGAAAACGAGGAGCGGAACGGGAACTGGTCATCTTCGTCAGCACCATCGGAAAAAACGACCAACGCTTTACGACCACGCACACCCTGTAGCTGGACCAAAGAGAAGACGATCGACTCCCACAATGCGGTGCGACCATTCGCTTCCAGGCTGTCGATCGACGACAGGATCCGATCGAGGCTGCCAGTTGTGCTGCGAGCTAGCCGCGGCTCAGAGTCGAAATCCACCACAAAGGCCCGATCTTGTTCGGAGAACGTGGAGCGCAGAAATTCACTTGCCGCATTCTGCACCCGCGGTAGCTTGACGAACATACTCGCTGAGGAGTCGATCGCCATGCCGAGGGTCAGGGGAAGATCACTGGCATCGCTGAAGGTGGCGATATCCTGAGGCACGCCGTCCTCACGGACCTTGAACTCTTCCTGCTTCAAACCCCGCACGGGCCGACCGCTTTCGTCGGTGACCACCACGTAAAGCTCTACCAGGTTGACTTCGAGCTGTTCACCTTGCGCCGGCCCATTCATGAAGGCGACGTCCTCAGCAACGGTGCCATCATCGAGCAAGGCTACAACCCGCACATAACCAACAGGCTTGTCCTTGTCGATGAGAACCCTTTGGCGAAAAGGTTCCGAGTAGACCGTGGCGACCGGTTGGTTATTCCAGAAGAACAACACCCGATCGAGCCGACGCTCGACCGGCACGACAACCTCTGCCTCTACATCAACCCAGCCGGTGCCGCGACGGTTGGTAGGTCGAACGATCTTGACTTCCAATCCGCTACCGCCACCGTTCAAAATCGCCGAGTCTCGTCCCAGCTCAGTATCCCCACTGCCGTATGCAACGACGGTGAGGTTACGACGCCGGGGCGTACGTCCGAGGTCGAGGCGAGCGGTAAACGGGCGACGACTCTTGGAGGCTACCTCCCGGTCGTCGAGCAAGAAGTCGACCCGAGTTACCTGCGAGTCGTAAACTTCGGTTTCGAACTTCACACGACCACGCAGCACCTCGCCGGGCGGCCGTACGATCTCGACGACCGTTGGCGCCGGCAAAGCTTCCGCCCCGGAAGCCGCCCAGCTGCCCTGGACTACGCTAGCCCGACGCCCACCCCACAGACCGCCACTGAGCTCCTCGATCAGAACGCCCACCTCATTGGCGTTGTCGGGCAACTCGAGCGCCTTACGGTAGTGCCACTCCGTCTGTTCTCGGAGATCCGACGCTCGCACCACTTCGCTGTGCAGTTGCGGTAATTCGCCGGTGGCAGCCACCGCCAGCGTGACTCGAAACACCGCCGCATCGAGACCGGCCCATTCTTCCTCTGGATCGGAGGAAGCCAGATCTCTCAATTCGAGCCGGGCTTCGAGCTGAGCCGTAGCTTTCGCATTGTCGTCGGCCGGATTTTCGAGTGTCAGGACCGCCGCCACATCGAACCCACCGTCCTCTTCGATACCCGCCAACAGCCGATTCAACCGAACTGCCGCCACTCGCTCCGGAATGCCTCGGCTTATCCAGCGCCGTGCTTTGACTCGCAGACCAGGACGCAGAGAACGTACTTCGATCGGCTCCAGCCCCGCCTCCGGAGGCAAGCTCGAGCGATAACTCAACTCGAACCTGCCGGCAAATCGCTCGAACGCATCCCGCAAACCTTGGTCGGTCGCGATCACGTCGCCACCGGATGCGTCAGCCAACTGGCGGAGGGGGGCCTGTGGTGCAATATAACTGGCTACCGGGACCTTTGGCTCTTCGTCCTTGTGATCGCGGCGGCCGAAGAGGGAACCTGGACGAAGGGTGATACCCGGAGCCGAGGTCGTCGCGCCGCCGGTCGCAGCACCGCTTGAACCACCCGTTGCATCCACCGAAAGAGGTGCATAGGCGACCGTCGCATCGTCCTCATCTTCGGCCTTGAATGCCACCGGCAGTACCGTCCAGCCAAGGGCTGACAATGCCGCCGAGGTATCGCGGGTTACCGTCTCGAGCGAGACTTTCTCTAGGGTTCCGGTCTGAGCGGTGCTGCGCAGTACCGCTCGAGTCGACGCCTCGTCCAAATTCTGTACATAAAAACGGACAGGGTCCAAGTCGAAACCATCCACGACCCACAGCAGCAACGAAGGTTTGGCAGCGTTCGGTTGGCTCGCCCAGGCCACCAGACGATCCTGGCGTTGTCGCACCAATTCAATCTCTTCTTCGATGCCCGCGACGACAACTTCTGCAATTTCGGCAGGTTCGAGACTGGCTGGGGCGGGAGCGTTCAATCGCAGATCGCGCAACACTCGCTGCCGCACCTGCAGGATCTGTTGATCGCCGGAGTCGGTCAAGGACATCCGCGATAGTTTCTCCCCTAGAACCAGCTGATCCCGGGAGCGCAACGCGAGATCGATCTCTTCGGCGGACGTCACGATCTCCACCTCGCCGAACTCCACCAGTTGCCGGGTGAGGGCCGCGAGGGCCGCAGCGGACCGTTTGATGTTGTAATTCGACGCCAAAGACTGCTCGAAGTAGATCACCACCCGGGCTGACTCAGCGGGTATGGTCGGGCTCGCCAGATTCGACAGCGGCACTATCGAGCTTCCTTCTAGGATCTCAAAATCTGCTGATGACAAGTCCTGCGGAACTTTGCCTTTTGTGTCCAACACTTCGACGACCAGATGGACATCTCGAGGATCTGCCGAGGCAGGCATCGCTGCCCCGGCCATCCAAAGTGCCAAAACGGCCCAGCCGATGCCGGAGACGAGCCGGTCCCTGACCTGGCTGATGGCTTTTGATTCTCTTCCAGCCGTCCCTCGCATCATGTTCCTTTCCCTCGAACGTTCTACCGAGGCTTGCCTTCGTTCATACGCGACTCTTCGATGGTGAGTTTGGTGATCAACCTCCGCCTGATTGCGTTGCCGCACCATCAATAACTAGCAAAGGGCTTGCCAGCTTTGCTGCGTCACTCCTCGGGGGCAACTTGATCGCGACCGACGTCTTCGTCGCGACTAGATCCAGCAGCCTGCGCAGGAGGCTGATCTAGCACTTCTCGCACCTTGCGCATCAGCTTGTCGGGTGAAAAGGGCTTCTGTAAGAACGGAACATCGGAGCCAAACTCTCCCCAGGGCGGTGACGAGCCATCAGCATAACCGGAGATATACAGCGTCCGCAGACCGGGACGCGAAGCAAGAATTCGCTCAACGAGCTCAGGCCCGCGCATGTCGGGCATCACAACGTCACTGATCAACAGATCGATTGGATCGCTCATTGCTGCGGCAAGAGAAAGTGCCTCCCCGCCATCCGCAGCTTCGAGCACTCGGTAACCATGCTTCAGCAATACCGTCGAAACCAAATGGCGCACGCTTTCGTCGTCTTCCGCCAGCAACACACTCTCATCCCCCTTCTCGACCTTCCCAGCTGGAGATTTGGATAACGGTTGAACCGGGATGTCGCTACTGCGGGGTAAGAACACAGTGAACATTGTTCCCTGTTCGAACTCACTCTCGACGCTGAGGAAGCCACCACTTTGCTTGACGATGCCATAAACCGTAGCCAGTCCGAGTCCAGTGCCTTTTTCCTTGCCCTTGGTGGTGAAAAAAGGTTCGAAGATTTTGGCTTGCGTCTCAGCATCCATGCCCAGACCAGAATCGCGAACCTGGACCCGAATATAGGCGCCCGGTTCGCCATCAATCTCACGGGCAGCCTCAGCCCCGAGTTCAACCTCGCCAATCTCGATCATTAGCTGTCCACCGTGCGGCATGGCATCGCGAGCATTGATCGCCAGATTCAGGATGACCTGTTCGAGCTGCCCAGGGTCCGATTTGACCTTCGCAGGTTTGGATGTCGAGCGGATTTCCAGGTCGATATCCTCACCGATCAAACGGCGCAGGATGGGCTCGATACCATTCAGCACTTCATTGAAGTCGATCACCTTGAGCTGCAACACTTGGCGTCGACTGAATGCCAACAACTGGCCGGTCAAGTTCGCCGCACGCTTGGCTGCCTTACCAATCTGCTCGACAGCATCACGCTGAGGGTGTTCGGGGCCGATAGCGTTCAACAACAATTGGTTGTAACCGATAATCGCAGTCAAGAGATTGTTGAAGTCATGTGAGACACCGCCCGCTAGCCGCCCCACCGCTTCCATCTTCTGAGATTGGCGTAACTGGTTCTCCATCCGCCTTTGTTCGGTGACATCCCGTTGAATCGCCACCAAATGCGTCACCTCGCCATCGGCACCTCCTCGCAGTGGCACAACTTGCCACTGCATAATGAACTCAGAACGATCCTTGTCATAAGCGACCATCTCTCCACTCAGCGTCCGCCCAGCAGTCAGCTCGTTGAAGAGTTGCTCAGCACGGTCCCTGTCAGTCTCGGGGCCGCCGAGCAGAAACGGCGATTGGGCAAGTATCTCCCCCGGCTCATAGCCCGTCATTCGGGTGAATGCAGGATTGACGTAGACAACCTCGTGGCTGGCCGGATCGTGGGCCTGGGCGGTGCAGATCAAAATCGCGTCCGAAGCTTGCTCCGCCGCCGCCTCCAACAGGCGAAGTCGCTTCGACTCCCCACTGCTGCCGAGGTCCAACGGCCGGACGCGCCGACGCTCGATCGCAAATCGTACCGAACGGGCAAGTGAGGTGAGATCCCACTCTCCATGGATCAAACAGTCCTGGGCTCCACTGCGCAGGGCCTTGACAGCTAGATCCTGCTTTTCCGGTTGAACGAAGACGATCACCGCCAACGCCGGAAAGCTCTGAACCAGCTGATTGACCTTCGACAAGTCACCATCCGAAGCGTCGAACAACACAGCCTCGAAGGCGTGATCGCCGAGGCGATCCATCGCAACACCTAGACGATCGACGCATTCGACTACGAAGTGCTCAGGCTCAAATGTCCCGAGCATCTCGCCGACCTCATGGCCCAACTTGGGGTCAGGACCGACCCAGAGCACCAACACCGCCCCATCGGAGCGATCTGGGATGTTCATCACTCCTGAGAATAAACTATATGCGGCAGAAACACGATGTCTAGCGACAACAAATGGCCCCTAGCGAGACCACTGTCTGCCGTCGGAGACACGTCTGCCGGAAACACCGCCCGTCAGGATAACCGCCCCGAAAACATTAAAGCACACCGTCGCCGTATCTCGAGCATTCGACGACGGTTCGCTGCGTCAGCACCCAACCGATGTCGGGTGCCGACAGTGAAACCTCAGCCTTCGACTGGCGGAATACGCAAGACCTGGCCAGGGTAGATCTTGTCGGGGTGCTCCAACATCGGCTTGTTGGCCTCGAAGATCACCGGGTACTTCATGGCGTTGCCGTATTGCGCTTTGGCAATTTTCGACAAACTGTCGCCCGAGACTACCGTATAGAAGACCGCTTCCGGCTCGGGAGTGACCACTTCCAACTGGTTGTCCACGCTCTCGACGTCGGCAACATTGCCGACCGCCAGCGCCACCTTCTCGGACGTTTCCTGGGTGTCGACTTTTCCTTTGACCGTCACAACACCTCCAACCACGGAAAAGGAGGCGCCCTCGATCTCGAGTCCCAGCCCAGACACGTGATTTTCTAGCAGCTTCGCTTTTTTCAGCCGTCTGACATTCTCGGCCTGCCGCCGAGCCGCTTCCTCCATCGCTGCTTCCTTCTGCTTGTCCTCGTCGCTCTTACCGAAAATGCGCTCACCAGCGGACTTGACGAAACTCAATAGTCCCATTTCATAGCTCCCATGCAAGAAGTTGTTGAGTGTGGTCGACCCTCGAGCGGTCGGTGGCAATATCTAATGCAATAGTCGCGCCAGATCTGAGTACGCCAAATCGACGCCAGACCGCCACCAAAGCCTATTCAAGGGTATTTAGACTATCCCTAGGATACAGGGAAATCCTGGGGGCCTGGGAATTTTTCCCGCCCTAGCAGGCCGTGCCCTCAACCGGATGGCGCCCCGGCACCGTCTAGTGGAACCGTCGGGTGGGCGTGAGCAACAACCTGATGGTAGTGACCAACACATGTACTAAGATGCGCCTATCTACTGCGACAACAAAGTGAGGCGTGCCGCATCTTCGGAAGCCGCACCCAATGGAGGATCGACGTGAGCTCTAAAGCCGAAGCCTACGAGAAGCTCGGAGCCTTCTACCTAGGACGCCCCTGCGATCCAGAAACTGGCGAGACCGAGTCCTCGCCGCTACTTTACGACTCCAAAGATCTACAGACCCATGGTGTCTGTGTCGGCATGACTGGCAGCGGCAAGACCGGCTTGTGTGTGAGCTTGCTCGAAGAGGCCGCCATCGATGGCATCCCGGCGCTGGTGATCGACGTCAAAGGAGACCTAGGAAATCTGCTGCTGACCTTCCCTGATCTAACAGCAGAAAACTTCCGTCCCTGGATCGACGAAGCAGCAGCCAGCCGCGAAGGTGTAGCCCCCGACGAATTTGCGCAACAGCAAGCGGATTTGTGGCGGCGAGGACTTGCCAGCTGGGATCAGGACGGAGACCGCATCCGCCGACTTCGCGAGGCGGTCGAATTTGCCATCTACACCCCGGGCAGCGAAGCCGGATTACCAGTTTCGATCCTGTCCTCGTTTGCTGCCCCGCCGCCCCATGTTGTCGCCGACAACGATTTGCTGCGAGAGCGGATCTCGACCACAGCGTCCAGCTTACTCGGACTGCTAGGGATCGATGCCGATCCGATCCGCAGCCGCGAGAGCATCTTTCTGGCCGGTCTTCTCGATCACAGTTGGCGCCAAGGCCAGGATCTTGATCTCGGCGCCCTGATCCAGCTGATTCAGGAACCGCCTTTCGACCGCGTTGGCGTTATGCCGGTGAGTTCTTTTTATCCCGACAAGGAACGGTTCGAGCTTGCGATGGCGCTCAACAGCCTGCTGGCGGCGCCGAGCTTTCAGAGTTGGATGTCCGGTGAGCCCTTGGACGTCGACCGGATGCTCTACACCGAAACCGGCAAACCGCGCATCGCCATTTTTTCGATCGCTCATCTGTCTGAAGCCGAACGCATGTTTTTTGTCTCGCTGCTGCTGAATCAAGCCCTCGGGTGGATGCGCAGCAAATCGGGCACTTCGAGCCTGCGGGCGCTGCTCTACATGGACGAAATCTTCGGCTACCTGCCGCCAGTCAGTAATCCGCCATCCAAGAGGCCACTCCTCACCCTGCTGAAACAAGCTCGCGCTTTTGGCTTTGGCATGTTGCTGGCGACCCAGAACCCGGTGGATCTGGACTACAAAGCTTTGTCGAACATCGGCACTTGGTTTCTCGGCCGACTACAGACGGAGCGCGACAAGGAACGTGTGATCGAAGGCCTGTTGGGCACCGCCAGCGACCTCAGTCGTCAGCAGATCGAGCGCATCCTGTCGGGCGTCGGCAAACGAGTTTTCCTGCTCCACAATGTGCACGAAGAGTCGCCGGTCCTGTTCAAAGTACGTTGGGCGATGTCTTACCTCCGTGGTCCGCTCACTCGACTGCAGATCAAAAGTCTGATGTCGGATCGGCAGGCCCAAGTCCCAACTCCGGCCACTGCTGCACGGCGTGCCGCAACCATCCCGGCCAATGCCGCAGCGACAACTGGATCACGGCCCCTGCTACCACCGGGCGTGCCGCAATGCTTCCTACCCGTATCAGGACGCCCGCACGGAATCCGTTATCAGCCCCACCTTATCGGCGTCTCGCGCGTCCATTTCATTGATGCCCGTAAGGGATTGGAGACGTCCGAGGACGTGACGTTGACCATTCCACTGAGCGAAGAGGGCAACATCGATTGGTATGAGGCACAGGTGATCGATGTCGTCGAGAACGAGCTCGAAGACGAGCCTGCAATCCAAGACGCAACGTTCGATGAACTTCCGTCCACCGCCACCGAAAAGAAACGCTACAGCGCATGGCGCAAATCGCTGAGCGACATGCTGTATCGCAGTCGGCGTTATCCGCTGTGGAAAAGCACAACGCTCAAGGCGGTTTCCCAGCCCGGAGAGAGTGAACGCGACTTCCGGATCCGTCTAGCCGACATCGGCCGCGAAAAGCGCGACGCCCAAACCGACAAACTGCGCAAGCGGTACGCCGGCAAGGTGGCCACCCTCGAGAGCCGAATCCTGCGCGCAGAACAGAAGATCGAACGCGAACAAGAACAGGCCAAACAAAAAAAATACGAATCCGTGATTTCAGTCGGAACCTCCCTGCTCGGCGCCTTACTCGGCCGCAAGCGGGCTTCGGTCACTAACCTGAGACGAGCAGGCACCGCCTTTCGCGGTGTCGGCCGGATCGCCAAAGAGAAACAGGACGTCGTTAGAGCCGAGGAGCAACTGGTCGATCTGCAGCAAAAGATGCAGGATCTAGAAGCGGAGTTGCAGGCGGAGGTCGATGAACTCGAGACAAGATTCCAGCAAGATATCGAGACCCTCGAACCGTTGAACTTGAAGCCGAGAAAAACCGATATCGATATTCGGATCTTGGCGCTGGCCTGGGTTCCCTTCCGAGAGTCTGAAAACGGAAGGCTGGACCCGGCCTGGGACTAACGCTTCTTGACGTTGACCTTGAAGTTGAAGGTCACGCCACCGAAGCTGATCACATCACCATCCTGTAGATGACCAACCGAGATCGGCCGGTCATTGACCGCGGTGCCGTTGGTGGAGGCGAGATCCTTAAGAGTGTAGATCCTTGGGCCGGACACATCCAGTTGCGCATGCTTGGACGACACTCGCCGATCATGAATGATCATGTCGCCTCCGGAGCGGCCGACTACCACCGGGCTCTTGGTGACTTTGAAAGCCTGCCCTTTGGCCGGGCCATCAGCCCGAATCAGCTGGACATCCAACCCTTCTAGTGGATTGCCAAAACGCATCGCCTGGAATCCTTGAGCCCCCAGATCGGTAATCGTTTGGTCGCCATCGAGTGCGGCTTGCACGGCATCCGCGTCAGCGCCGAACGACGATTGATCCGGGCGGACCTCGATCGCCAACTCTTGCAGCTGATTCCGGAGATCGTGCCCCCCGGGACGTCCTGCACCTGGAGAGATCGGTGCCGAAAACGGAGACGGAGCCGGTGCTTGCAGTATCGGTGCTTGCGGTATCGGTGCTTGCGGTATCGGTGGTTGCGGCATCGGTGAAGACGGAACGGGTGTTGGCGGATCAGGAGCTCTAGATGCTGGCGTCGGAGGAACAGCAGGTTCGAGATCAGCGATCGGCCGGCCGGGAGTTGTGCTCGGCTCGAGCTGGAGCTCGTAGGGCGCGAGTTGGAAGCAGACCGCCCCTCCCTGCTCTATCTGCCCGGAAACCACCGAAACCGTACCAATCGGCACCGCAAAGCCAGCTATCCCTTCAAATTGGAAACTCTTGCCAGCGACACGAATACGAATCGCCCGCGGCGGGATCGTGGCTTTAGGAAGATTGAGGTGACACCCAGCCTGACCGATCAGGAAACTCTTCGAGCCCAATTCAAAAACGCCTTTGCGGCTTTGCCCGGTCGCGGGCACACTGATCACAACCCTCAGGGTCGGCGACGAGTGGCTCACGGTCGGCACCTGAACCCGGGTAGTTACCCCGGCGCCTGGTGCTGGATGCCTGCTGTCTGCTCGGCTGGGCACCCCAGGGGGCTGCCCGCTGGGTCCCCTTGCAGGGGACATGGTCCCCGTGCCCGCCTGCCGATAGTCCCCGAGATCTACCGGAGCACGCTCGGGGCGCCCCTTCACCAACTTCACCGCCGGCCCGTTCGAGGCCGGCAGCGGTACCCACCAGCGCTCACAAGTGACGCAGAAGGCTGCACGTCCTTCGAGCTGCTGGCGCAGAGCCGCCGGCAACACATACCGTGCGCCACAAGACGAGCAGGTCAGTGGCAGGGCGCTGATCATGTTCGAGTCTGACCCGGGATGTTCATCGTGCCTGCGCTCATCATCACCGCGCTGCCAGCAACTCGGATCGCGGTGATCTCGCCGTCCACTTTATCGGCCTCGATTTCGAGAATACTCGGGCGGTCGATCTCGAGGCCTTGTTCGACGACCCACCGCAAAGTGCCGTCAATCTCGGGAGACCGCGCCGCCAACAAGCCCGCCAAGGCCGCAGCCGCTGAACCGGTCGCTGGGTCCTCGGGAACCCCCGCAGCTGGAGCGAACATTCGGCTATGCAGATCGCAACCTTCGAGTTCGCCTTGATGGACGAATAGGTACACATGGGGAGTCCAATAGTCGGCCAAGAGCTGAGTCCAGCGATGCATGTCGAGTTGTGCCCGCCGTGCCGCCCCCAAATCCCGCAACGGAATAAATAGGAACGGCAAACCGCAAGACACCGCAACCGGCGGCCGGGTTTCGAGCAGCAGATCCGACACCTCCAAGGACAGCATGCTCGCCAGATCTTCCGGTGGCGGCGCCGGTGGCCCAAACTCCGGCAACATGGCGGTTGTGAATTGGGCATCTTTGGGGTTCCCGCGCTCGGATCGGATCGTCACATGGACGGGACCTACCCCCTCGTCGAACACAATCTCGGTGACGTCACCTCGCAAGGCAAGATCTCCGATCGTCGCCAGGACCAAAGCCGTCCCGATCGTCGGATGGCCAGCAAACGGCACTTCGGTCTGCGGAGTGAAAATCCGTAATTTGGCACGGAAAGGACCATCAACCTGAGACGATGGTTCCGGTGGAAGTACGAAGACCGTCTCCGAGAGATTGAACTCGCGTGCGACCTGTTGCATCTGAGAGCTGCTCAAGCCCGCCGCGTCTGGAAACACTGCCAGCGGGTTGCCGCCGAACGGCGATTCGGTAAAGACATCCGCAGTGTAGAAGCGATATCGCACGTTGAAAGACCTGGTCCAAATCAAACCAGGCCGGGGGCAACCCACTGCGACCAACTTCGGGTCACCGGGTCTCTCTTGAGCGCCAGTCTCTGAAGATGACCAAGTTTCATTCGATGCCAAGCCTCGACTGGTCGAAAAACTTCACGGTCTGAAATTTCAGCAGATACACATAATACTCTACACCCTCCTTACTGTCTTCACATACAAACACTCTCCACACGCCAAGCCACGTCCACGCTTAGCTCGGCAAGCGGGCGTACCAGGCTTCGCCGGTTACGCAGCTGCGCGCGCAGTCCACAGGGGGGGCGACCGGACAACCCACTGCTTGGACGGGATCTGCTAGTGCCCGCCGCTGCGGACCCGTGCAATCTTGCGGTCTCGGTCCTCTTCGGCCCGTTGCCGCTCGCGACGAAAGTCATCCTTCTCTTCCTGACGCTGGCCGGGGTCACCAATCTTCGCCAATCGATCCTTGTGCAGGATCTCGAGCTCGGCGATCTTGGCTTCCGCCTTGCTCCGAATTTCGGCTACCTGTTCGCGTTCACGATCGCTCAGTGCCTCTTGCCGCGGCCGCTCGATGCCTTGTTTCTCCATCCGCTCGAGCGCCAATTCGTAGGCCGACTTCATTCCCTGTGATTTGTCGTTCATAGTCCGAAGAGACTACCATCACCACTGCTCGCGATGGCGGTAAACAGCGTGGCTCGCAGCGCCGACCGTTTTCGGCGCGCCAAAGTGACGCCAGACTGGCACTTGCGGCACCCTCGCCTCTCCCAGAAAAGAAGATTTCGCCCCCACCCCCCGGCATCTGTTTTGCTTGCCAGGACAGAATCAATCTGTCCGGGTCAGCTGTAATTGAGTAGTCAGCTGTGAAGAGGAGCACGTTCGATGATCGAAGCGCAAGGACTGACTCGCCGATACGGTGAGTTCACCGCTGTTCAGGGCATAAGCTTCAGCGTTGCCGACGGCGAAATTCTAGGAATTCTCGGCCCCAACGGTGCCGGTAAAACGACGACTATCCGGATGATCACCGGCTTCCTGCCGCCATCCAGTGGGCGCGTCACCGTCAATGGTCACGATCTCTTCAACGAGCCGAGCAAAGCTCGGCGTGAGATCGGTTACCTGCCCGAGAACGTTGCGCTCTACGGCGAGATGCGAGTCAACGAATATCTCGCCTACCGAGCTCAACTCGAAGGCATGAGTCGCGGCGACTCACGCGAGGCCATCCCGCGGACGATCGACAGCTGCTTGCTCGGAGATGTTGACCATCAGATCATCCGCACCCTTTCCAAAGGCTACAAACAGCGTGTCGGGTTGGCCGCAGCCATCCTGCATGGACCGCGGGTGCTGGTACTCGATGAACCAACCGTCGGTTTGGACCCGAAGCAGATCATCGCCATTCGCGAGTTGATTCGCGATCTTGGCCAAAAACGTACGCTGATGATCTCGACCCACATCCTGCCGGAGGTCGAGCAACTGTGCCGTCGGGTTTTGATCATCGATCGGGGCCGGCTGATTGCCGAGGGCACACCCCAAGAACTCCGCGAACAATCTCGGGGCAGCTCACTCCTCCACCTCACGGTCAAGAATGCGCCGCCAGATGTGGTGGACGTCTTGACCAACATCGAGGGCATCGATACTGCTACCGAGCGGCCCGACAACGAGACGCCTGAGAACGCTGAGGAGCGCACCACAACCCGGGTCCAACTGGCCTACAGCCAAGCCATCGATCCCCGAGAGACGGTTTTCCGTGCAGCTGTCGAACGCGGCTGGGTGCTGCTCGAAATGGTGGAAAAAAAGGCGTCGCTGGAAGACGTTTTTGTCCGCCTCACCAGCAAGGATGCCCCCAAGCAGGACGAGAAGACAGACGAGACCGCAGTCGAGGCGTCCGACGATCCCGAAATTTCACCCACGTCTGAGAACACGGAGGTGGCATCGTGAGCAGTTTCCTCGCCGTTTTCAACCGCGAGCTCCGGGCCTACTTCTTTTCGCCCACCGCCTATGTCGTCCTGACGTTCTTCCTGCTGGTCAACGGCTACGTATTCTCCCTCATCGTCAGCTTCCTCAACGATCCACGAGCTGGCGGCTCGACGACACCGCTCAAACTCTTCTTTGGTGACACCTTCTTCTTCTGGTTGGTGCTGCTGTTCATCACGCCGGTGTTGACCATGCGATTGATCAGCGAAGAGCTCCGCAGTGGCTCGATCGAAGCCTTGATGACCGCTCCCGTATCGGAGCTACAAGTTGTTCTCGGCAAATACTTCGCAGCCCTCGCCTTTTACGTTTTCTTGTGGCTGCCGACCTTGGCTTATGTCGTCATCATCGGTCGCTCCAGCGAAGTCGACTGGGGGCCGATCGTCTCCGGCTACATCGGCATTCTAGGCATCGGCGCAGTGTTTATGGCGGCAGGCATCTTTGCTTCTGCCATGAGTAAGAGCCAAATCGTGGCGGCGGTGATCACCTTTGCCATTCTGATGTTCTTCTTTGCCATTGCCTTTCTCGACAATCTCGTCAGTGGCGAAACTTCCAAGAACGTCCTCGGCTACATGAACCTGCTGAACCACATGGAAGAGTTTGGCAAAGGGATCGTCGACACTCGGCGCATCGTCTACTACATCACCACCTCGGCGCTGTTCCTCTTTCTGACCAGCCGTGCCCTCGAGACAAAGAAGTGGAGATAGACGCGATGCACGAACGATCCGAAACCCAACGTCAGCTGATCAAAGGCTCAACTCTCGGTGCCGGACTTGGCCTCATCCTGGCCCTCTTCGTGATGGTCAACTATTTGTCGCTACGTCACTACAAACGGTTCGATTGGACATCGAGCCAACTGTACTCGCTGTCGGAGCGCTCACAATCCCTGGCCGAGAGTATCGATCAGGAAATCGACATGGTGATCTTTCTGAGTCCGGCGTCGGAGCTCTACGGGGCGGTCGACGAACTGCTTTCACGGTACGCTGCCGCCAATCCCGCAATGATCACCAAACGCGAGGTGGATCCGGCCAGGAATCTCCTCCAGGCTCAAAGCCTGGTCGAGAGGTACTCGATCGAACGCGAGAACGTAGTGGTTATCGCGACCGCCAACGATCAACGTGTGATCAGCGAGATCGACTTGGCCGAATACGACTATTCGGGTGCCCAATATGGCCAACCTCCGAAGCTCACCGAGTTCAAAGGGGAACAGCTCATTACCAGCGCGCTGCTGGCGCTAGCCGAGGCCAAAAAGCCCAAGGTCGTCTTCACCAGCGGCCACGGTGAAGCCCGGTTCGAGCCCAGCGAACGTTCACTGAGCCGAGCCCGCGATCTTCTGGGCAAGGACAACTACGACATCGAAGAATGGAGCTCGTTGGGTAAAGGCTCGGTGCCGGAAGGTACCGACCTGTTGGTGGTTGCCGGACCCACAACCAATTTCCTGCCACCCGAGCTCGAGTTGTTGACCGACTACCTGGCGTCCGGTGGACGCATGCTGATGATGCTCGACCCGGTGTTCTCCGAAGGCACCGGCACCCTCGTCGATCTCGGGTTCAGCGACTGGCTCAGGGGTTACGGTGTCGAGATCCGTGACGACATCGTGGTCGATCCCAGCAGCGAGCTGCCTTTTTTTGGCCCTGAGACCATTTTCACCGACTCGTTCGGTCTCCATCCGATCGTCGAAAATCTCGAACAGACGCGAACCCGGGTCCTGCTTCCGCTCGCCCGCTCGGTCTCTCGCGCCGCCGACGCTCCCGCCGACTATGAGGTGACCGAATTGGTTCGCACGTCCGATGCCGGTTGGGGCGAAACCAATCTCGCGGCCTTGGAAGAAGTGGCCCCCGATGATCAGGATACTCGAGGGCCAGTCTCGCTGGGTGTTGCGGTGTCGTTCGACGTCGCAGCGCAAAGCGCTCCGAGCCTGGGCGCGCCGGCGGAGAGCCCAGTCGACGAGGCCGGCGAAAGGGCGCTCAGCGAGTCGACTGACACCACCGACTCAACTACGGAATCAACAGACGAGGTAGAACCGGAACAAGCCCGATTAGTAGTGCTCGGCGATCTCGACTTTGCGAGCGACGCCCAGATCGCGAACGGCGCTAACGGCGTCCTGCTACTCAATGCGCTCAACTGGCTGGTGAAACGGGAACAACTGATCGACATCGAAGCTCGGAAGCCGGAACAAACCAGCATGAGCCTGACCCAAGCCGAGTTGTCTCAGGTTTACCTCCTCGTCCTCGTGATCTTGCCCGGTTTGGCCATCACCTTGGGCGTTTCGACCCACATGCGCCGCAGGAGGTAGCGCCATGCAGCCGAAACAGCTCCTCGTCCTGACCCTGGTTGTCGCCGTGCTCGGCGGCTTCATCTTCTTCTATGAAAAGGATCTCCCGTCGACCGAAGAACGAGCGGAGCGTGCCAAGAAAGTCCTCCTGCTGGAGGAAGACGCGATCGACTCGATCGTGATCGCTTGGGATGATCACAAAGTCCAGCTCGAACGGGACCGAGCCGATGATGCAGACGAAGACTCGAAAACAGATGCACAGGCTGAGGTCTCACTCAACGAGCCCATAATCAACGAGACCATCGTCAACGAGACCTCAGAGCCATCCGACACATGGCGCCTCACCTCGCCACTCGACGCGCGCGCCGACGCGGCAGCTATCGATGGATTACTGCGCTCGCTGATCGATCTCGAGTCGGAACGTAAGCTCGAGGAGATTGATCGCGAAGAGCTCGGGCTTGCATCTCCCCGAGCCTCAGTCACCCTGAGTTCCGGTACTGCCGAGTCAGCGTTTGAGACAACTCTCGAGATCGGAGCCGACATCCCGGCCTCGAGCGACATGATCGTCGCCATCGCAGGTCATAACACGGCCTTTCAGGTTGCCTCGAACCTATTCGAAGAGCTCACCAAAACGCCCGGGGACTGGCGCGACAAGAAGCTATTTCTCGCCAGTCGCGGCGCGATCGAGCAGGTGGCCCTCGACGGCAGCCACTACATCGAACTGGCTCGAAGGGGTGACGACTTCTGGCTGGCGGCGCCACTCTCCGACCGAGCCGAGGAAGGTAAAGTCAACGGTTTGCTGTCCAGCCTCACCGGCTTGACGGTCAAGTCTTTCATCGACAGCAGTCCGATGACACCCGAAGGTATGGGCCTGGAGCCTGCTCACGGCACCGTCGAGGTCCAGCTAGCAGCCAACGATCAACCCTTCCGATTCGAACTCGGTGCTGAAAAGGAATCTGAGCCGGGGGTCTACTACGGACGTATCGGGAGCCAGATCTTCGAGGTCGAGACGGCATTGGCTGCATCCCTTACCACCACCCCAGCCGAATGGCGCTCGCTTGCCTGGACATCGTTGCAAGTTTTTGGCATCGAAACCGCTCAGTTCCGAGGCAGCAACCTCACAGTCGAGTTGACCCGCGATGGCGCCGACTGGCGGCGAGGGAAGGATCGAGTTGCCTATTCAGCCGTCAGTGATGTCCTCTACCCAATCACCGAGATCAAGGGTGAGCTGGTCGTCGAACGGAACGCTGCCCTCTCTGCTGGCTATAAACTGGATACGCCCTCGCTCAGCATTTCGTTGACCACCAAGGACTCCGCCGAAGAGCTCGAGCTGTTCGAGGCTGTAGACGGCCAGGTTGCAGCCATGACCGGAGGTCGCGATGCGGTGTTACTTCTGCCCGAGGACAAGGCGGCTGAAATTCACAGCAAACTCGAAGAACTGATGGCGGCTGAGCCACTCCCTGAAGAACCGGAAGCCTCAGAGGAGGCCGCGTCGGAGGATGAGTGAACCCCAGACTCCTCCTAGCCGTAGAACTGCTTTAGGAATTCCCACGAAACGACACTAACGCTAGTCGGGACTTACAACGATGTCCAACGAGAATCTTTCTGAAGAGCCCCCTTCGAAGCCGCCCTCTCCCGGCGTTGCAGTCGCCCGCTGGATGTTATTGGTTGCTGCCTCGTTCGGTGTGCTTGCCGTCGGTTTCGGGTGGGTCGCCAAATCGACGACCATCGCGTCGCCAGTCGTGCAACCCATCCCTGAATCCAGCGCTCTGGCTGGTACCTATCCAGCCCCAGACTTCAGGCTTACCAGCCTCGACGGGCGGTCGATCGGGCCTCCAGACTTCGCTGGTGATGTTGTACTCATCGAATTTTGGGCCACGTGGTGCGGGCCCTGTCGTCTGCAGGCTAAATTCCTCGAAGAGCTGCATGACGAATTCAGCGGCAAAGGAGTGCACTTCCTCGCCATCGACTCCGGTGAGGACGAAGCGACGGTCCGTGAGTACGTCGCGAAAACCCCGTTCTCGTATCCTGTGCTGCTAGATCCGCAGAGCACGCTGAGCAATCGTTATCAAGTTTACGCACTTCCGACCGTGATGATCGTGGATCGCCAAGGACTCATCTCCTACATGCAACCAGGACTCAGCGATACCAACACGCTACGCCAGGCACTGCTGGCGGCTGGTGCCGGGACCCAGATCTGATCCGACCGATGTCTCACGCCGCGGGATGGACACCCCCATAGACACCATCAGACGGCCCACGGGTCACGCAGGCCGAGCACAAACTGCGAAACTCGACGGGCAGCCGCTTGGGGATGCGCTCTGGTCAGTTCGCGGGCTCTTCGCCCTCATCGCCCGAAGACAACGGGCCATCCTTACGCTCTTTGACCACGTTGGTGAGCTCGTCGACGTCAATGAGCTCTTTGTCGATCAAGAGCCAGACCAGACCGCGAACCAGTGAACGCATCTCTTCGAAGTTGCCCGGCGGGTCGCTACCCTCGGTTACCGCAGCCAGCCGCGAGACTGAACGGCCAGGGCTGTAAGATGCGGTGGCGGCTCTCGGATAGTGGTAGAGCTCAGCAAAGAAATCTCCTGGGTCGATTCCGATGACATCCAGGATCAACAGAACTTGCTCAATTCGCAAAGACTTCTGTTTGGTCAGAAGCTGACTGATGTAACTGCGGCCCCAGGAAAGGGCTTCTTGCACTTGAAGTTGCGTAAAACCTTTTTCACGAATCTTGTTGCGCAGAAGAGTCAGGACCTGATCCACCTCTTTATCGACTATTCTCATGGACTCGCATTCCTACTGATATAGAAGATTGCCTCAGAAATCGATTAACCATTACTAAAAAAGAACTATCTCCCTATTAAAAGAAATATCTTTCTCGAAGGAGATTTAAAACCCATCAAGTTGCTCAACTTGGCGAGGATTATACCCGAAAAGAGAGTTTGCTATCCTTTTTAGTGCCTATTCAAAACGACATCACAAGATACAAATAGATTCTGTCTTCTCGCACAAGGATGGTTTGGGACAAACCATCCTTGTATGACATGATTCCCATGCATATGGATGTATAAAGCTCTTCCCCCCCGGCCCCGGTCTTCTCGCTGATTGCTTTCCATAGCAACTCGAGGTGACCGCGATGTGCTCGCGTTGAAAAAACGCCGAACCGCCAAAACGCGGTTCTAAGGATGTTCCTGCCTCACCGGCAGAACAAGGGAGAGTTTCCATTGAATAGGAATGCCTCGGGTTCACGACCCGAACCTGCAGACTCGAAACAAACTAGCCAGCAACCGACCGACAACCACCTATCGGCTGCCAGCAATCGACTCAACCAACTCGGCTGGACCCACAACCAGGACCGAGACTTCGCACCTTTTGTCACCGAAACCCTCGAACCGGGCCGGATCATCCGGGAATCCCGCCAGCGTTACACCCTTGGCACCGCAACCGGCGACTGTGAAGCGCAGGTTGCAGGACGCTTGATACACCGTGCGGGAGATGCCAGCGAGTTACCGGTCATCGGTGATTGGGTTGCCATACACCGCGCAGAAAGTCTCGAAGCCACCATCTCCGCCGTGTTGCCGCGGGCGTCCAAGCTGTCTCGCAAAGTTGCCGGGCGGAGGACTGAAGAGCAAGTCATCGCAGCCAATGTCGACACCATTCTGCTCGTCATGGGCCTGGATGGGGATTATAATCTACGACGCCTGGAACGTTTCATGGTTTCGGCGTGGGAAAGTGGCGCCCAACCCATGGTGGTGCTCAACAAGGCCGATGTCTGCAACGATGTCGCAGATCGGCGGGCAGCGGTCGAGACCATAACGCTCGGCGCTCCGGTGCTGATTACCAGCTGCTCCTCGGGCGACGGAATCGAAGAGCTTCTCGAGCAACTCCAACCGGGTCAGACCGTTGTTGTTTCAGGGTCTTCCGGAGTCGGTAAATCGACGCTGATCAACTGCCTGTTAGGAAACGAAAGGCTGCGCACCGGCGCGGTCCGTGAGGGGGATGATCGCGGACGTCACACCACAACACACCGCGAACTGGTGGCGTTGACGAACGGCACCCTGTTGATCGACAGCCCGGGGATTCGAGAGTTGCAGCTGTGGAATGCCGAGTCCGGTATGGACCAGGCATTCGGCGACATTCAATCCTTAGCCATTGAATGTCGTTTCAACGACTGCACGCACCACAATGAGCCTGGCTGCGCGGTACGCCAAGCGATCGACTCCGGACGGCTGGATTCAGCGCGGCTCCGCAACCTCCACAACCTCGAAAAGGAACAGCGGGCGCTGGAACTCCGCCAAGACAGCTCGGCTCGACGCCGGGCTGGCAAACAGGCCCAGTCAATGTTTCGCAGCGCAAAGCGAGCCAAGGACCGCCGCAAGACTTGGTGATCCAAGGGTTCCAGTGCTGCTTCATCGGCAGATGAAACTCTGTTCATCCAAGGGCAACGCCATGCAACGTCGGCTGGCTGGGAGCGACGGTGGATCCAGATCATCACAGTCCGCTCTCGCTTGCCGACATCTCGAGCACCAAGAGCGAAATAGTTGTACGATTCTCCTTAACTTCCTGTGCTTTGTGCACATATCTTCTGATCAGACAACCTTAGGAGAACTCAATGAAGCTCAGAACATCCCTCTGTCTACTCGCCCTGGTGACTCTCGCCGTCGTCTGGATCCCGACTGTCACCGCCTCGAGTCCTGTGACTCTAGATCAGGACGCAGCAGCCCAGGGGATCACGACGCCACAGGAAATTGCTCCGGCGCCCGTGTGCCAAGCTGACCTCACGTTTGTCGAGCTGCCGACCCTCCTCCAGCCTGCCCAAGCCGCGGGTGGCTGTAGCCCATCAGCGTGTTACACGTCCTGTCGTGCCCAGGGGTACGACACGGGTACCTGCTTCATCTCGACCTGCATCTGCCGTTTCTACTTCCCCTAGGAAGCGATGGGGTGCCGATGCTGGCACCTCATTCGACGGCAAATCTCAGATGCGCTCGAGCGCTGCCAGGCCCTCAACGATAACCGAGGGCCTGGCTCGGTCACGGACGGCATCTCATCCAGCCGGTAACGCCCGTTGGCGCTTCATCATCAAGATACAGCCGGATCATCACGGGCTACTCGGCCTGCAGACGCCGCTTCATATCTGTGTATGCGGTTTCGATCAACGTCATCAGTGCCCCAGCATCAACGCCACCTCCGGGCCGGAGCTTCACGTGGCGCATGAACTTGCCTGTACCTTCCAGCAAGCCGTCTGGATCGGCAAGCTCAGCACCATGGAAGAATCCAACATTGACGTGAGCTTTAAAAACGTCGACGTAAGCGAATGCCGCGTCAGCTACACACGCCGTGGGATGCCCGTCATGCAAAATCTCTCGCACATCGTCACCGCAGGCGCGCATGGTCTCAAACCAGCGCTCTGCGACTGCCCCAAGGTTGCCGGTATGTTCACGCATCCAGACCTCGATCGTTGGGTCTCGTCTGACAACACTGGCGAACCTGAAGAGCTGGCTCATGTCGATCCTGTTCCCTGGGTAGACCATGCCCGTGCCGAGTCGTCCCGTGCCGAGTTGTCCCGTGCCGAGTCGGCTGGCATCCCGATCGGCTGATCCGATCGGCTGATCAATCCAAGCGCTCCGCAGGAACAACCTCCGGTTGTCAAGGCGGTAGGTCTCCTAGGATATCTTGGAATCTTGGCAATCTCGAATCGCATTGAAGCCCAGGCTCTTCAAGAATGGCTTGCCGTGGAAGAAAGTAAGCCGTTGTGACGGTGAAAATGGTTCGCCGTGGGAGAAAGTGAGCCGTTGTGACGGTGAAAATGGTTCGCCGTGGGAGAAAGCGAGCCGTTGCGACGGTGAAAATGGTTCGCCGTGGGAAAAAGTAAGCCGCTTTTTTTGGTCAGAAAAACGGCTGACGTTGGGCCAAAGGATCCTCGTGCACGCCATCAAGCTCAACTGGATTGAGGGCGATTTAGGTGAAGTCCGGCATAGGCCTAGTCCTCGGCCATATCGCGGAACTCATCGACGACGTCCGGGAGACGACTCGCAGCCCAGAAACACGTTTCGGCACTTGACGAAGCGTCCTGACGAGCCACGTTGGGCCGTTTCGGCACTTGACGAAGCGACTCGACAAGCCGCGTCAAATGAGTTCGTCAAGCGTAAATCCAGTGGCCGAGGCGCCGCAGACCGTATCGTCACTTGACGAACCGAGGGCGAGCTTATGTCTGATCGATTCGGCATCCGCAAACCTGGCGAACGAGCTTCGCCACTGCGATTCGACATCCGCGGACTCAGGCGACGAGGTGTGCCAGACCCTTTCGGCATCTGTCAATTCGACACTCGAACTTGTCCAAGTGGTATCGAGTTCCGCCTCGCCAGACAGCATAAACTCCCTGCATGGCCACCCATGACGCCGCCTTGACCAACCTTCTGGTGACTCGACACCGCGAGCTGCTGGGTTTTCTCGAGCGGCGCCTCGGAGACCGTGGTCGAGCCGAGGATGTTTTACAGGCGGCAATTGTCAAAGGACTCGAGCGCAGCGGCTCAATTCGCGACACGGACAGTGTTGCCGCCTGGTTCTACCGGCTGCTGCGCAACGCTGTGGTTGACGAGTTCCGACACCGTGACGCTGAGCGACGGGCGCTGGCTGGCGCCGCGCAGCAGGCGGCCGTCCAGGCGGATCTCGTTCCTGAGTTAGAAGGCGAGGTTTGCCGTTGTGTCGATGGACTCATTCCGTCCTTAAAAGGCGACTACCGGCAGGTTCTCCAAGCGGTGGACATGGAAGGCTTGACGCCCGCCCGTTTTGCCGAGCGCGAGGGACTGTCGCCAGCCAACGCCCGTGTCCGCCTGCATCGGGCTCGACGGGAGCTGCGGCGCCTACTCGAGCTGACCTGCGGCACGTGTGCCGAGCACGGCTGCCTCGACTGTAGCTGCGGGCAACCCGCTGGTAACGGTGGGAACCGGCCCGCAGCGAAACCATGAAATACAGTGAAGCCGTGAAAAACCAAGAGACCGCGTAACGCTAAAGGACCTCATCCGTCAGCTCTCGTGGAGACGATACAACGATCCACGACCGGAGGTTCGAAACTATGGCTGATCTACTTCTATTTGAAACCGGCACCCTTTTCAAATCCGTTAGCATCAGAGGCCAGAGGCCCGATGCACATCAGGTCTGTTAGCGTCATGCATATGCAACCCCCACCCTCGGACACCAACGTGCCGAATCATGCCAGCTGTTGTGGCGGCGGTGCCAGCTCTCCTCAGCCGACCTCTGCGATCGATCCGATCTGCGGCATGACGGTAGATCCCGCAACGACGCCTCACTCGACTGAGTTCGAGAGTGAGACCTACTATTTCTGTTGTGCTGGCTGCCTGACCAAATTCGAGGCCGATCCAAAACGCGCCCTGGCGCCGCCACCAGACGTTACGGAGCCCGTGCCCGAAGGCACCCTCTACACCTGCCCGATGGACCCGGAGATCCAACAGGTGGGTCCGGGGAGCTGCCCGATCTGCGGTATGGCTCTCGAACCGATGACGGTCACCCTCGAAGACCTCGGCGAAAATCCTGAGTTCGTCGACATGCGGCGGCGGTTCCGGTGGAGCGCGGCGCTGAGCCTGCCTTTGCTGGTGATCGCCATGTCCGACTTGATTCCGGGTCAGCCCTTGCAAGGTATCGGCGGCTTGTTGTGGCTTCAACTTTTGCTGGCGACGCCAGTGGTGTTGTGGGCGGGCTGGCCGTTGCTCGAACGCGCCTGGGCATCGATCACCACCCGTCATCTTAATATGTTCACCTTGATTGGGCTGGGGGTTGGATCGGCCTACCTCTTCAGCCTGGTCTCGACCCTGCTACCGACCGCGCTGCCGGCAGGCTTTCGCTCCGCCGACGGTATGGCGCCGGTTTACTTCGAGGCAGCGGCGGTCATCACGACCTTGGTACTGCTGGGCCAGGTGCTGGAGTTCGCCGCCCGGGGTCGCACCCAGGGTGCGCTGCGCGCACTGCTGGAGCTGAATCCAACCACGGCGCGCAGGCTCACTGCTGACGGCACCGATACTGAAATCAGTCTGGATGCGGTGCGGCCCGGAGACCGACTGCGGGTACGCCCAGGCGAAAAAGTACCCGTCGACGGCCGGGTGATCGACGGCTCGAGTTCGATCGACGAGTCGATGCTCACCGGTGAGCCCATTCCGATCGAAAAAGGGCCAGGAGATTCCGTCACTGGCGGTACGCTGAACGGCACTGGCGGCTTCGTAATGGAGGCTGAACGAGTGGGCGCTGACACCTTGTTGTCGCGGATCGTCCAGCTGGTCAGTGAGGCCCAACGCAGCCGCGCCCCGATCCAACGCACCGCGGACGCCGCAGCGGCGGTTTTTGTCCCGATTGTGGTGGCCATCGCGGTGCTGACTTTCCTGGCCTGGGCCTGGCTTGGTCCCGAGCCGCGCCTGGCCTACGCGCTGGTCAGCTCGGTGGCGGTGCTGATCATCGCCTGCCCCTGTGCTCTCGGCCTGGCGACGCCAATGTCGATCATGGTGGGGACGGGTCGTGGAGCCTCCGAGGGCGTGCTGATTCAGAGCGCCGAGGCCCTCGAACAATTGGCGAACGTCGACACCCTGGTGATCGACAAAACGGGCACCCTCACCGCTGGCAAGCCTGAGCTGGTGACGATCGATGTCGCCGATTTAGCTCTAGATGGTGGCACTGCCGTAAATCGCAGCACAGCTGTAGATCCCAGCACAGCTGTAGATCCCAACACAGCCCTTGACGAAGCCGAGCTGTTACGTCTCGCGGCCAGCCTCGAACAGGCGAGTGAACATCCCTTGGCGGCGGCGATCGTCGACGCTGCCAAAGCGCGACGCCTCGAGCTCGCGGCGGTAGAGGATTTCGAGTCGTTCAGCGGTCTTGGAGTCCGGGGCATGGTGAACGGTCGCTCCGTCGCTCTCGGCAACCGTCGGCTGTTTGCGGACCACGAGCAGCTAGCGGCCTGGCTCGAACGTTCCGAGACACTGCGCGCCGACGGCCAGACCACGGTGCTGGTGGCGATCGACGGCGAGCTTGCTGGCATCCTCGGAGTAACCGACCCGATCAAGGCAACCACTCCGGCAGCGCTCGCCGAGTTACATCAGGAAGGCCTCGAGATTGTCATGTTGACCGGCGACGACGCGACCACAGCTCGAGCTGTCGCCCGCCAGTTGAAACTCGACGACGTCATTGCGGAGGTTTTGCCTGCAGGTAAAGTCGAGGTGATCGAACGGCTCGAGGCAGCCGGTAAGATTGTCGCGATGGCCGGCGATGGCGTCAACGACGCGCCCGCCCTGGCCCGCGCCTCGGTTGGCATTGCCATGGGCACCGGTACCGACGTCGCTATAGAATCTGCCGGTATTACCTTGGTCGGTGGTGACCTGCGCGGAATTGCCCGAGCACGACGACTGAGTCGAGCAACCTTGAAGAATATCCGTCAGAATCTGTTTTTTGCTTTTGCTTACAATGCCCTAGGAGTGCCGATCGCGGCGGGAGTGCTCTACCCCGTCTTCGGACTGTTACTGAGTCCGATGCTCGCCAGCGCGGCGATGACCTTCAGCTCAGTCTCGGTCATCACCAACGCACTGCGACTGCGGCACCTGAAGCTCTGACCTCGGAGGCCGGACCTATGAGCAACTTTGACCAAACCGTCACCGTCTTGACTATCGACTTGCCGCCAAACCTGAGCGATCGCCTGCGTGCCGCCCAGAACACGCTGCCGGACATGAGTGTGCGGGACATCACTCTACGGGCCTTGTCGGAATGGCTGGAACGACAGGAGTCGAACCAGGGTCTGGAGTCGAACCAGGGTCTGGAGTCGAGCCAGGGTCTGGAGTCGAACCAGGGTCTGGAATCGATCCAAGGGCAGCCTCGGCACGAGCCGACAAGCTAACCTTCTGCTCTTGCAACCCAAGATCCGATAGTCTGCGCTTCAGGAGGTCACACAATGGCTGAGGCCAAGAATGTACTCGGTGGCAGGCTCGAGATGTGCTGCAAGACACCTTTGACCGGTTTCTATCGGAATGGTCGGTGCGATACCAGCGCTGAGGACCTCGGGGCACATGTGGTGTGCGCTGAGATGACTGCTGAGTTCCTGGCCTATTCGCGCTCACAGGGCAACGATCTCACGGCTCCCGCCAACGGCTTCCCCGGCCTCGACCCGGGGGACCGCTGGTGCCTATGTCTCGGCCGCTGGAAAGAAGCTTTCGACGCTGGCGTTGCGCCACCGATCATTCTCTCGGCGACCCACGAGGCAGCCTTGGAGCTCGTCACCCTAGACGAATTGGTGCAACATGCCGTTGACCTCTGTTAGGTCTGAACCAGCGTCCTGAACCAACAGTCTAACCGCCCAACGCCGCCTCGATCTTCTCTTTCAGCGCCCCGAGCCGGTAGGGCTTTTGGATGAAACCCGAGAGCCCCTGGTCGGCGAACAGCTGCTTGCTTTCGATCTCGTCGTAGCCACTGGCTAGGATCACCGGCACAGCCGGGGAGATTTCGCGGATCGCCAGGAACGCTTCCTCACCGCTCATCCGCGGCATCGCCAGATCGAGAATGACCAGCTCGATCTGGTCGGTGTTCTGCTGAAAGACTTCCAACCCATGGCGCCCGTCATTTGCGGTCATCACTTCGAAGCCCAACGCCTGGACCATCTCGGCGGCAACCAGCCGGACCGAATCGTCGTCGTCGACCACTAGGATCGAGCCCTGGCGATCACCCGCGGTGATGTGAGGCAAGGCATTGATCGTACCGCTGCCACGCTCCGTCGCGGCGGGAAAGAACACCGTGAAGATACTGCCGTGGTCCGGTGTACTGTCGATTTTGATCGCCCCTTGATGACCACGGACAATACCCAACACGGCGGCTAATCCCAGCCCGCGGCCAGTGAACTTGGTGGTGAAGAAGGGATCGAAGATCTTCCGTTGGATCTCTTCCTCTATGCCGGAGCCACTGTCCTCGACCTCCAAATAAACATAGCTGCCGGCAGGCAGGCGATCGTCGAGATAGGTTTCCGACAGGTCTTCGAGGCTCAGGTCGCGACAGCCCGTGGAGAGGGTGATGGTGCCTTCGTCACCACCCAGCGCTTCCGAGGCATTGGTCACCAGGCCCATGACAATCTGTTCGATTTGTCCAGCATCCGCTTCGACCGCTGGCAGGCTCGGATCCAGGCGAAGCACCAGCTGACCTTTTTTGGTGATGGCACCTTCCAACAAATGCTGCCGCTCGCGCACTGCAAGCGACAGATCGATGTGGGTGACGACAAACTCTCCTTTGCCGGAGTAGGCCAGCATTTGTCGTGACAAGTCGGCCGCTCGATGGGCGGAGGTCTCGATTCGCTGCAACCGTTGATAATGCGGCGACTCTGGATCGAGATCGATACGACCCAACTCGGCATTGCCCAAAATGCTCATCAACAGATTGTTGAAATCATGAGCGATCCCCCCCGCCAACACACCAAGACTTTCGAGCTTCTGCGACCGGCGCATCCCTTCTTCGATCCGTCGGCTCTCGCTGACGTCGATCACCGTGCCTTCGATCACCGCCGGATCGTCGCGTTCGTCGATCACCAGGCTGGCATTCCACATCAACGAGACAACTGAACCGTCGCGAGTCCGCGCCGTGGTCTCGAAGCCGACGACGTTGCCGTACTCTTGCAGGCCGGCGAGCAGCGACGAGCGCTGATCGGACGACTCATCAAACTCGAATCGGTGCTTTTCTTGGCACTCCTGTGGCGAGTCGTAACCAAGAATCTTGGCCAACGCATCGTTACAGTCGATGATCCGTCCCTGCCGATCGGCTCGCACGACCCCTGCCAGGTTGCGCTCGAAAAGCTGTCGATACCGTTGTTCGCTACGCCGCAGGTCACCGAGTCGCTCTTCGAGACGCTTGGAGAGCTCGAGTTCGCGACGCCGTAAGTGTCGGATACGGAAGTTGTAGACCAACCCGCCGATCGAGAACAGGACCAACGCCGCCAGAACACGAAACCACGAGGTCATCCAAAACGGTGGTGTCACCACCAAGGAGATCGCCAGATCCGCTCCTGACGGCTCCGTGCGCTGCGCCCGAAAGACATAACGCCCGGGACGCACATTGGCGTAACTCGCCGTCCGACGAGAACCGGCATCAATCCAATCGTGGTCAAAGCCTTCGAGCTTGTAGCGATACACCGTGTCGACAGTGCTGCGGTAGTCGAGTGCCGAAAACTCGAAGGTGAAGTAGGTATCTTCGTACGACAACCGTATGTCCTCAACCGCCCACAACGCTCGATCGAAGGTCACGCTCTCACCGAATCTCTCGAAGGCGGTCAGGACAATCGGTAAGGCGAGCGGGCTGTCGGCGATCTGCTGTGGGTCAAAACAGTTGAAACCGCCTTTACCGCCAAAACACAGACCACCGTCAGCACGCCGAAGATTGGCGCCAGGGTGAAAGTAGTCGGACCGGAGGCCGTCACGGGTCGAATAGGAACGAAACTCACCCGTCCGCGGATCAAAACGCGCTAATCCATTAACGGTTGCGATCCACAGATGGCCGTCGTCATCGCCTGCGATACCGGTCACCATCGCGTGCGGTAGACCATCTGCCTCGAGATAACGCCGAAAGGATCCGTCGGACTGCATGGCGTTGAGACCACTCGCTGTGCCGAGCCACATCTGCCCCGAATCGTCTTGGTGGATCGCCAGGACGCGATTGTTGCTGAGGCTGGTCGTCTCCTGTGGATCGTGGATGAAACGCTCGAAGCCGTCGGTCGTCGGATCAAAACGATTGAGCCCGCCGTTGTGAGTGCCTACCCAGAGGTTGTCGTTCCGGTCACCAAACAACACTGTCACGAAGTCTTCGCTCAAACTCGCAGGATCTGCTTGGCGATGACGAAAATGCTCGAAGACGATCTTGGGCTCAGAGACAGGGTTGCGTTCCACGACGCTCGGCTTCAGTCGGTCGAGTCCGGACTCGGTGCCGATCCACAGAGCGCCGATCGCGTCCTGGTGCAGTGCAGTGACATCATCACTCGCCAGGCTGCGCGGATCGTGGACGTCGTGACGATAGGTCACAAACGGTGCATCAGCATTTGCTTGGCGATGCAAACCCGGGCCCGCAACAACCCAGAGCTCGTCTTCTCGACTCTTGAGCACCACATGAACGTCGTTCGACGGCAGTGAGCTTGGATCCTCTGCATCGTGTTGTAACGGCAGAGTCCAGCCACCTTTCGCCGGATCGAACCGTTCGATGCCGTCTGAGGTTGCAACCCACAACCGGCCATTGACATCTTCAGCAAACGATCGGACGCGGCGCGGCTGCGAACCGTTCTGATCATCCGGACGCACCGCGCCTTCGAAGGCTGTTGGCCTGAGATCGAGTTTGTTGAGCCCCCCTTGACGGGTCGCTATCCACAACACGCCGGAACGATCTTCGAAGATCACTCGGATGTCATTGTCGCTGAGACTGGTCGAGTCTGCGGGATCGTGCTGCAGACGCTGCCACTGGCGGGTTTCGCGGTCCAGAATATTGAGCCCACCACCCCGGGTGCCGACCCAGAGGGACCCTTCGTCGTCTTCGTAGATCGTGTTGATGACGTCGTGACTGAGACCCTCGGAACTGGCCTGGAACCGCTCGAAGGAACGGATCTTCGACGGTCCGCCCGCACCGGCTCCGTCGCCAGCCGCGGTTCTGTCGGCTGCATCCGCCTCGACCATCACCGCCCGATTGAGCCCTTGCGCCGTGCCAACCCACAGCACACCAGAGCGGTCGACCCACAGGGTACGGACGACGTTGCTGCTCAGGCTGGTCGGATCGTCCGGATTGTGACGATAACGCTCGAAGGTTTCTTTCTCTCGGTTGAACGCACACAACCCCTCACCGGTACCAACCCACAATGTTCCTTGGCGATCTTCAGCAATCCGCCACACCCGGTTGTGGCACAGGCTGCTGGACTCGCCGGAGAGCTTACGAAACGTTTGAAATGTACCCGCCTTACGATCGAATCGCGACAGGCCACCGGCCAGGGTCCCGACCCAGAAATCACCGTGCGAGTCTTCAAAGATGTGCTGGATTCGATCATCCTGAAGTCCGGCCGTGCCCTGGGTCGAGGCACGCTGGTGATGCTTAAAGGTCTCGGTGATTGGATCGAATCGATCGAGACCGCCGCCCCAGGTGGCGAGCCAGAGCATGCCTTCAACGTCTTGATGAATGAAGCTGATGTCGTCCGAGGCCAACGATGTCGGATCGTTCGGATCGTGACGGAAGACTTTGAAGCGGTTACCGTCATAACGATTCAAGCCGCCCTCAGTGCCAATCCACAGAAAGCCGGTCCGATCCTGAGTCAAGGAATAAACCGTGGCGACCGACAAGCCATCGTCCGGCCCAAGGTGCTGAAACTCACGCCGTACCGTACCGTCTGATCCCGCTGCGGAGAATTGCTGTGCGATGGCAGGCCACGGCCAAGTTGCTGCGCTCGCCAGCAGCAGACAACTCAATATCCTAATCAAGACCCGGGCCCGGGCCCGGATCCCTAGAAAGACCATCTCAATGGGGCTGAAGTCAGACGTTCTCTCGATCCTACTGGGTTGCGGCAAAGGCAGCTTGCCAGTCTACGGGCTTGTTTCCCACCACGATAAACCACGGATTGTGCAGATCCTCTTTATTGTAGCGCAGAGCCTGGCCGTCAAAATCGAGGACATCGCCGCCAGCGGCGGCAACCACCGCGTGGGCCGCCCCAGTATCCCATTCCATGGTCGGCCCGAGCCGTGGATAGAGATCGGCTTGGCCATCGGCCACCAGGCACAACTTCAATGAGCTGCCCATACTGATCAGCTGATGTTGCGACAAGCTGGCGAGGAAAGCCTGCAGGTGTGGCCCGGCATGGCTGCGACTCGCTGCGACGACCAGCGGTTCCGGCCCCGGGCCCGTCACCTGGATCGACTGCGGCTCAGCCGTCCCATCACGGCGCCAGGCGCCACGGCCAACGATGCCGGTAAACGTCCGCTCCAACGTCGGTGCGTAGACCACCCCCAAAACCGGCGCGCCAGCTTCGATCAGGGCGATATTGACCGTGAACTCCCCATTGCGACGGATGAATTCCTTGGTGCCATCCAACGGGTCGACCAGCCAGAACCGGGTCCAACCCTGACGATCAGCGAACGGTGATGCTTCCGCTTCTTCCGACAGAATCGGAATGTCTGGCGACAGCTCGCTCAAGCCTTCGACAATGATGCGATGGCTTGCGAGATCGGCCAGGGTGAGGGGTGAGTCATCACTTTTGGTCGTGACGCCAACATCAGCCTGTTCATAAATCTCGACAATCGCCTCGCCTGCACGATGAGAGATCTGCGTCGCTGCTTCCAACAAGCCTTGATAGTCGAGCGTCTGCTCTGCGTGTGCTTCCGTCATCATCTCTCCGTAATGGGTTGCGGGTCGGTAACCTGAAAAGTACTCCCCCAAGAAAGGGGGTCTTTCAGAAAGCGGTCGTTCAAACAAGCAGTCTTTCAGAAAGGCAGTCCTCAGAAAGGCGATCTTTCAGAAAGGCAGCCGCTCGCCATCGTTCAGGGCCTGCTGACGGTAGAGGTCGCGCAAGCGAGCGGTGAGCGGACCGACGCTACCACCGCCAATCCGCCGACCGTCAATTTCCAACACCGGTGATAGTTCGCCCATGGTGCCGGTAGTGAAAACTTCGTCCGCAGTATAGAACTCAGCCAAGGAAAGATTCCGCTCCCCCGTCGGCAGCCCTTCCTTACGCCCGAGGTTGAGCACAACCCGCCGCGTGATGCCTGGCAGGCAGCTATCGGCATGGGGTGTCAGCAACTCGCCGCGCCGCACCGCAAAAATATTGGTGGCGTTGGTCTCCGAGACAAATCCGTTGAGATCGAGCATGACCGCGTCGTCGACACCAGCAACGTTGGCCTCGATTTTGGCCAAGATGTTGTTGAGTAGATTGTTGTGATGGATCTTGGAGTCGAGGGTTTGGGGTGAGTTGCGACGCACCGAAGCGGTGATCAGGCGGATGCCGCCGGTGTCGTACACCGGCATTTTCCACTCCGCCAACACGATCAAGCAAGTTCCCATTCGATTGAACGCAGGGCTCATACCCGAGGTCACTTTCGGACCGCGGGTCAGGGTGAGGCGGATGTGCGCTTGGTCGCGCATACCGTTGGCTTCGAGGGTGGCGAAAATTGCCGCTTTGATGGCCGCTCGGCTCGGCACACCTTGGAAAGCCAGCGTGTGCGACGAGGCGCTCAGTCGATCGAGGTGAGCATCGAGCTGAAAAATCCGCCCATCGTAGACCCGCAGTCCTTCCCACACCGCATCCCCACCCTGCACCGAGCTATCGAAGACCGAAACCTTGGCGTCATGACGGTGGACCAGTTGATCCCCCACCCACACCTGGATGTCGGCGTTGCGGGGATCGGGTAACTCGTCGGCAGTGTAATCTCTCATCAGGTCCTTCCCAGCATTCAGGGTGCGCATTCAGGCGCACGCAGCGTCAGCCTTCAAGGCGCTACGGAAGAGTTTCTCGTAGTGAGGGCGACATTCCTGCAACAAGGGTTGCAGCTTTTCCGGCACCGTTCCGGGCTTCTCGACATAGGGCGCAAAGCCTTGGGAACGATGGACATTGTGGTACCAATGGGGCGCCCAAACGCCATCTTCAGGACGAGCGCCCGCCGGCCAACTGAGCATCGCCGGATCGAAGTCGATATCGAGCCGATCACAGAGCTGTGTCAGCACACCGCGGGGATCGAGCAATAGCTGACGGGATTCCAGCACCGGCGGATTGTGCCCAAGATCGATCAAACGCCCGAGCAACTCACTCTGCACGGCCAGGCCGGTGTCTCTGAGGGTCGGATCAGGCAACTGATGGACCAACGAACGCAACATGTCGGCTGGATCGCGTACCAACAGCACATGGGCGGTGTGCTCGAGGAAGCTGAGATCGAGATCCACTAAATGGTGCGCCATCTGTTTCATGAATAGCACCGCCCGATCACAAGGCCCGAGGACGATGCTCCGAACCACCGCATCGCCATCGTTCTCCATCGCCGCCAACACGTCGTCGCGACCGGGATGTTGAGCATCGCTGACCCGCAAATAGTGGGCATAAAGCGGCTCATCGATCACCCGCGTGTCGGCACGCTGGGCGAAGGAGTACATCAGGGCCGTCGAAACATTACGCGGCCCCGACCACAGGCAAAGACGGAGCGTTTTCATGAGCTGGTACCCAAAGGCGAGGCGGCAGCCTACCATCCGCCTCGCTTGATCTCAACGCTGTTACCAGCTCAGGCCAACTTCACTAGGTCCAGCGGCTGAGATCACCACTCTCAAAACCATCGGTGAAGATCGCGGAACCGTCATCCGGTGTCAGGTCGACGCCGTCCACCACTCCGAGAGGGGTATAACCCTCGTAACCGGGGAAGATCGCACCGATCTGATTGTTGCCCATGCGACGGATCAGCACTTCGCTCAACACCCGGCGGTAGTCGGTCGTGACTTCGAGATCGGCGTTGTCGAACAGCTGGTCGGGAGCCAGGCCTGGCCACGTACCATGTACTCCACCGATGGCGTTGCCGCCCATCACCATCATCACATTGCCGTGTCCGTGATCGGTGCCATTGTCAGCATTCTCACCGAGCCGACGACCAAACTCACTCTGAACTACTACCGTCAGGCGAGAGGTGTAGTTCAAGGCGCCGGAACCGTCGAGATCGGTGTAAAGCGCGGCCAAGCCACGCGCCAATTCTTGGATGTGGGTGCTGTAATAACCACCACCCTCGTTGCCCTGCCCGTTGTGGGTATCCCAACCGCCAAAGTCGACGGTAGCAACCCGCAAGCCAATATCGGTCTTGATCATCCGGGCAACGGTCTGAAGGTGATTGCCGAAGCTACCGCCGGGATAGATGGCGCCATTGGCCGGGGTGTAGCCATCCCCGGTATTGAGCTCGATGAGATCGATCGCATCGAGGGTCAACGCTCCCGACTCGTGCAACCAACTGTCAGCGCTGTAGAGATTACGCATCGCTACCCGCTGGGCGGCCCGCCACTCGAACGGCCCGATGTTGAGCGAAAAACTGTCGGGGCTGGTCATATTCACCGCATCGGTTGAGCCGCGCAGAGACGCCTGCTGCAAGTTACCAACCGCCAAGGCCGGTAACAAAATCTCGGGCGGCAGGTTGGAGGCGGTCTGCAGATGACGGGTCAACCAACCAGTCGAGGTACTCAACGTTCCCGGGGTGCCGAGCTCCATGAAGCTCATCGAGTCGAAATGGCTGCGGTTGTCCAGGTTCATCCCGGCGGCAACCACCAACGACAATTTGTTGTCCTGGTAAAGATCGTAGAGCGTCGCCGGTGGCGTGCCGGTACCGTTCGGCCAGGTGTTGGTGGCGGGGTGGAATCCGAGTTGGGCATTAAGTGGCAACGCCGCGTTGGGGCCGGTGACCGGTACCCCGAGGTCGGGTCGGGCAGCCTCATAGAAGCCACGATCGGCACCACTGGTCGGCATCACCAGATTGAGGCCGTCGAGACCGCCGCGCAGAAAAATAGAGACCAGGATGTCCTCGTTGGGATCGCTGGTGCCACCAAAGGCCAAGGTGTTGAAGTGGGTGCCCGCAAAGGCGGCGACGGAAGCCGAGCAGCCGGTGATGAATCCACGTCGGGTTGATGCGCTCATATCGTTTCTCCTCGCACTAGCGCCACAGGAAGTCGGGAGACATCAGGAGCAACCCAACCATGGCACGCAGCCGGTCGAGGGTGTCCCCATCGTCGAAATTGAGATCGAAATCCGGATTGATGCCTTGAGCCATGAACTGGACGATCTCGTTGCGATCCGCCGGATCCATCGGCCGGTAGAGGATCCGCTGGATCCAAAAATCCGCCAACTCGTTGGGGCTACGGACGGTCACCGGGGTCTGGCCAAGGACGTCGAGATAGTAGTTGTCGTCGGCGTCGTCGAAGTCGATCAGCCAATTACACAAGCGCCAAGTCGAAACCCGAGGCGTCATGCTCTGCCAGGCACCGCGGACGTCGGGATAGCCGTTGGGAGCCGGCCAATTGAATAGCTCTTGGCCCGTGTCGTCATAACGGCTGAGGAACGAACTGGTGTCGGAATCGTCCATCCGCAGCGTGAAATCGGCACCGGCCGCACGCATCGCGCTGACCGAGATCTCGAAGGGGCGTTTGATCTTCTCGCCCCAGGTGGTGCGGAATTCCTCGGACATCAGAATCGTCTCGTAAACTTGCTTCAGTTGGTCCGGCGCCTGCCACTGCGCGGTGAACACCGCTGCCGCCGCGTCGATGACGTTCTGCGGCGGATTGTCGGAAATCAGCCGTCGGCAGAGCTTACGGGCGATGTAACGTCCCGTCCCAGGGTGAGACGCGAGGGCGTCGAGCACATCGCGACCGTCTTTCAGCGCTGCTTGGTCCTGCGGTATGAACACACCGAGGACGTTCTTCTGAAACCGATCGTGCCAATCCTGGCGGTAGTAGAAGAGGCCGGTATCACCGTCGCCTGAGACACCGTAGCTGAAACTCCAACCGGTGAAACAACGGGTGGCCTCGAAGACGTCGGCATCAACATAGCCGATAGGACGTCCTTCTCCGTCGAGCGGGACCTGATTTTGCTGCAGGACTCCGAGATAATTCTCCGAACCCAGAGTGTGGAGCTCGAACAACTCCCGGCTGAAGTTTTCGTTGGGTCCAGCGTTGGAACTGGTGTAGTTGTCGAGGTAATACAGCATCGCTGTCGAGTTGGCGACGGCTTCGAGCATGGTGCGAAAGTTGCCCATTATTTCGAGCCGGATCACCAGATCCATGTGCGCATACATCGTCCGCACAAAGGACGAGTGATTGATGTCGACATTGAAGTGATTGAGCCAAAAGTCGGTCATCACCTCGACCAGCTGCTTGTTGCCGTAGATAGCCCGCACAAAGGTCGATCGGGTCAGCTCGTCGCGCGGTAACGACGACGAGGTGTTGCCACTCGGTGCATTGTCGTTGATGTACCAATCCCACAACGTGGCTCGATAAGTGTCGGGATCCTGGCTGATCCCTATCGACTCGTACCCCGCTGCCGCCAGCCGGCTATCGAGTTCACTGTCGGAGATGGTGCCTGGATCGAGCTGCTGGGCAACATAGACAGCCATGCGATCAGGATCATTGGCTCCCAACGCAGCAAAGGCTGCGATATCTCCCGGCCGCGGTCCGAAACCCATCCGGTTGAGCGCGATGATCCCAGCCGCGGGTAAGGTGGGTAGTCCTTTTCGGGGAGGTGATCCGCGATGACGACGCATCGCCGCCCCGCGACCGGTGGGCACGGGCAGCGCTTCGGCCTGAGCACCACCTGCTGTCAGGCTGGCGGCCGCGCCTAGTCCACTGAGTTGTAACAGTCTTCTCCGACTCAAGTCGGCCCTTCGAGAATCGATAGGCGTAGCCATTCGTCTCTTCTCCTCTCTTGGTGAGCGGCGGAATAAGATCGGCATTGTATAGCAAAAGACGCATAAATACATAACATGATGCGACCTTCGCCCAGAATTCCTCGACACATCAGCCGGCCCAAAGGCAAGAACCGTGGCATGACGAGGTGATAGGGTGCCCCGTTATACAGCCGGGGAACAACCTATGCATACACGACGGTTTTCAACGATGAGATTAGCCCTCTGCGCCTTACAATCGGCATTAATTTTGGCGATGCTCGCCTGCGGATCACCCCACGAGATCAACCAACAGCCACCTGCGCCGGCTGACGACCAAAACCCACTGTACGTCGACCCGGCGAGCCGTGACTTCACGGACAATCCAGAGCTGTTGGACCGTATTTTGGCGACGCCTCATGGTTACTTCCGATTCGTCAACGTACCGTTCAGTCGTGAGGTCTGCCGCCAGTTTGGCGCCGATATGCAGGGCACGCCGTCGTTCAATCTGCATGGCGACGCTCACATTGAGCAGTACGCGGTCACCGATCTAGGTCGTGGCCTGACCGATTTCGACGACTCTTCGACCGGCCCGGCGATCGTCGACTTGGCGCGCTTCGGTGTCTCACTGCACCTCGCAAGTGAGCAGGCCGGATTCGGTGACGACACGGCTCAGGTCTTCGACCGCTTCCTGAGCGGTTATCGTGACGCACTCGACGATCCGATGACCGAAGTTGACGAACCAGCGGTAGCGGCACGCAAACGCAAGAAGTTCAAGTATGACCGCGAAGCCTACTTCCGCTTTATCGATTCCTTGATGGAGCCGGTACCAGAACAAGAAGCTCGAGGCTTGATCGAGTCCTTGAAGCCTTACGTCGAGGTGATGCTCGAGGAACAACCCGACTTACCGAGCGACTTCTTCCACTTCGAAGGGTTGGGATACCTTCGGCAGGGCATCGGCAGCGCCCTCGACATCAAATACCTGGCGCGAGTTCGTGGCGCCAGCACCGATCCCCTCGACGACGTGGTGCTCGAGATCAAGCAGGTTCGCGATCTGACCGCCATCGACTGCATCTCGATTGCCCCCGGGGCCGATCCTTTCCGGGTTCTCATCGGCCAGGCCCGCATTGCAACCGAGCCCTACAAATACCTCGGGTACGCTCGCTTCCACGACAGCACCTTCTGGGTCCATGCCTGGGTCGAGAACTACTCCGAGATCGAGATCGCGGACGACTTCCAATCCGTGGCGGAAATGAACGAGGTTGCCTACGACGTCGGCCTTCAGCTAGGTCGCGGCCACGTCAAACAGATCGCCCAGCCCCTCGATCTTCAATTGCGCCGCGAGCAACTCCGCCTGATTGATCGCGACGCCGAAAAGATCGAAACCGCCTGTCGTGAGCTTGCCACCGCGGTGGTCGACGCCTGGCAGCGTTTCAAGACTGCACACCAAGAGGGGTAGGACTGCGCGACCCCAAATTCAGACCGTGGCGCCACCGTCACAAACCAACACCGCACCGGTGGTGAAACTCGACGCTTCGGACGCCAGGTAAACGGCCGCACCGGCAATCTCGTTCGGCTGACCATGGCGACGCAGTGGCGTGGCATCGATCCACGTCTGGTGGATCTGCGGATTGTCGATCAGAGCCGACGCAAACTTGGTCTCGACCAGGCCAGGTGCAATGGCGTTGACCCGTACGCCCCTGGGTCCGAGTTCTTTCGCTAGCCCCTGAGTCATACTGATCACCGCTGCCTTGGTCATCGAGTACACCACCATGCCTTCTCCCGGTGAAATGCCGGCGACCGATGCAACGTTGATGATCGAACCCGCCCCCTGCTCGATCATCAGCCGCGCCGCCTGCTGGCTCATCCGGAAGTAGCCCTTGACGTTGACCTCTACCGTAAAATCGAACGCCTTGTCGTCGATGGCGATGGCGGGACCGAAGTAAGGATTGGCGGCGGCGTTGTTGACCAACACGTCGAGACGACCGAGCCGCGAACGTACGGCGTCGAAGAGGGCCGCAACCGCCTCGGGCTTGCCGGTGTGGCAAGCGATGGCAATAGCCCGCTCTTCACCCGCAGCCTCGTTGATCGACACCGCAACGGCGTCCAGGGCATCCTGTTTACGCGACACCAACACTACCTTGGCACCTCGGTGCGCAAAAGCACGGGCGATCGCCTCACCGATACCACGACTGGCACCGGTAACCAACGTGGTCTGACCATCGAGGGAAAAGCTGAGTGCGTCTACCATCGTTACTCCTCGCTGCTACAGCGTCTCACTGCCATATCGTCTCGCTGCTACATCGTCAAAACCAACTTACCTACCGCCCGACGACCCGCTAGGGCGCCTAACGCTTGGCCATAATCGGCCAACGGATAAGGCGTCACGCGGGGTGTGAGCCGTCCAGCCTCAAAGTGCTCGTGCAGTGCCCGGAAGTTCTTGGCCGAGCCTGCCGGATCACGCTGCGTCCAGGCGCCCCAGAAGACCCCAATGATGTGTGCACTCTTGAGCAACGCCAGATTCAGAGGAATCTTGGGAATTTCGCCAGCGGCGAAACCGATCACCAGGAAGCGGCCGTTCCAACCGGTGGCTCGTAATGCTTTCTCGCTGTACTCGCCACCAACCGGATCGTAAACCACATCCGCACCTCGACCCTCGGTGAGCTCCTTGATCCGCTCCTTCAAAGGTTCGGTGGTGTAGTTGATGCGGAGGTCGGCACCCGCTGCCTCCGCCGCATCGAGCTTCTCTTCGCTGCTAGCGGCAGCGATCACCCGCGCCCCCATCTGCTTGCCGATCTCGACCGCCGCCAGGCCAACACCCCCGGCTGCGCCGAGCACCAGGAGCGTCTCGCCTGCCTCCAGGCGCCCTTGCTGATTCAGGGCGTAATACGAGGTGCCATAGGTAAACGCGATCCCGGCCGCGGTCTCGAACGCCATTCCGGACGGCATCGGCAGCGTGGCCGCTTCGGCGATCACCATCTTCTCAGCGAAGGCGCCAACCAGCCCAACGGCGATCACACGGTCTCCAACTTTGACCCGCTTTACACCCTCGCCAACCGCAGACACGGTGCCGGAGCCTTCGCCCCCAGGCACAAATGGCAGCGGTGGTTTGAACTGGTACTTGCCCGCGATCACCAGCAGATCCGGAAAGTTGATCCCGGCAGCGGCAACATCAATCAGCACTTCCCCGGCACCGGGAACGGGGTCATCGATGGTCTCGATGACCAGTTTGTCAAACCCACCGAGTTCCTTACAACGTAACGCTTTCATCGGAAAACCCTCATCACGACTCCTACTTCAGCCCAACCGGATGCCGAGAGCCTCGGCGGCTTGAGTGAGAAAGTTGAACGTCTGACCAGATCCATCCAGGTACTCGGTTGCTCCGTCCGGATTGGTGATCGTGTCCCACTGCGCGGCAACGTTTTCGGGAGTACATTCGTCGGGCTTCAGGTAGACACCTCGAGTCTCGGTGATGATGGCCCGGGCGAAGGTGCCAGCCCCGGCTGCCAGGATCGTGCGGTTGGGACCGTCCTCCGCCACCAGATAGAGCAGCCCCGGGGTCACGGTCTCCGGGCGTAACAACTGCATCGCCTCGTCTGGCATCAGCCCCTCCGTCATGCGGGTGGCTGCGCAGGGTGCCAGGCAATTCGCCCGGATGCCATACTTCTTACCTTCGAGCACGAGGGTATTCATCAAACCCACCACGCCCATCTTGGCGGTGCCGTAATTCGACTGCCCAAAGTTGCCATAAAGGCCACTCGACGACGTGGTCAACACGATCCGGCCGTAACCCTGCTCGCGCATGATGTCCCAGACCGCCTTGGTGCAGTGCACGCTACCCCAAAGATGGACGTCGACTACTGCCCGAAAATCCTCCAGCGGTGTCTTCTGGAATGTCTTGTCACGCAGGATCCCGGCGTTGTTGACCAGGATATCGACCCGGCCCCAGGCCCCCATGGCCTGCGCGACCATCGCCTCGACCTCATCGTAGCGAGTGACGTTGGCGCCGTTGGCGATCGCCTCACCACCGGCCGCCTGAATCTCTTCTACAACACTGCGCGCTGCCGCGCTCGACTGACCGGTGCCGTCGCGGGCACCGCCGAGATCATTGACGACTACTCTGGCACCACGTTCTGCCAGTCCCAGGGCGTGGCAACGGCCCAGTCCATGACCGGCTCCGGTTACGATGGCAACCCGTCCATCAAAACGCAACGTCATAACACTGTCCTCATAACACTGTCCTCCTATGATCCGTTCAGGACGGCGACACCACAAACATTGACAACATTTCGGCAATCAGCGCCGGCTTGTCCTCGCCTTTGATCTCGACGGTCGCTTCGGTGGCCACCAAAATCCGACCGGGATCTTTTTCGGTCACTGAGAGGATCTTGGAGTGCATTCGCACCTCACTATCAACCTTCACCGGTTGGATGAACCGCACCTTGTTGAGGCCATAGTTGAATGCCATCAACATGCCTTCCGGCATGGTGGCGTGCTCCTCGGCGAGATGTGGCAGCAAAGATAGGGTGAGGAACCCATGAGCGATCGTTGCCCCGAGCGGCGTCTTGGCCGCCTTGACAGGATCAACATGGATGAATTGATGGTCGCGAGTGGCGTCGGCGAAGAGATTGATCTGGCTCTGATCAATCGCCAGCCATGCGGATGGCTCCGGCTGATGGCCAGCCATCTTCAAGAGCTCGTCTTTCGGCACAAAGTTCGGCATCTCGAACCTCTTTTTGAATAGCAGTTGAAGGTTGGTACGCTCGGGCGTCATCGATCTTACTTGTCCGAGCGGTCAAGTGGAACAAGACCTCCGATCAGCTTGACATCCAGGGCAGCTGCTCACACAATTTTCTTCTCGATTCCTCATCGTTCACTTCGGCCGTCCCTCCTCGAGAAAGTCCCATCCATGAACATTCTGGTGTGTCTGAAGCAGATTCTCGATCCGGACATCCCGGCCCGTGATTTCAGAATTGACCCTGAGCGACGGGAGGCGGTGCGGGGATCGGCGGATCTGGTCACCAACATTTTCTGCGAAAACGCCCTCGAGACTGCCCTCCAGCTTCGATCTACCAGCGGCGGTACCATCACCGTGTTGTCTCACGGCAGTGAGGACACCGAAGATGTGCTGCGCAAGGCCCTGGCCATGAAGGCTGACGAGGCAGCCTTGGTCTTGGATCAAGACGCCGAGCGCGCTGACCCACTCCAAGCCGCCAGAGTGCTCGCCGCGGCGATCCGTAAGCTTGGGTCGTTCGACGTCATCATGGTCGGCCGTGAGTCTGGAGACTGGGGTATTGGCCAAACCGGAGGCTTGCTGGCCGAAGAGCTCGGCCTGCCATTCATCGCGCTGGTCGAGCAGCTCGAAGTCGACGAGCGAGGACTGCGTATCCAGCGCCAGACCGACACCGGAACCGAGATCTTCGAAGTTACTCCGCCGGTGGTCATCAGCATCACCAACAGTGAGAACAACTTGCCGAGGATCCCCAAAACCCGCGATGTGATGAAATCGTACCGTAAGCCGCTCACCACGCTCTCGCTTGCAGACCTGTCTCTCGAAGACCCCTCACTCAGTCCTGCGGCCGGCAGCTATTACCGATTGGCCGAGATTTCGATACCCGAGAAAGAGATCCGGTGTGAGCTGGTCGAGGGCGACAATCTCGAGCAGCGCATCGACGCCTTCGCTCGCCGCGTTGCGGACATTGCCGACACCACACGCTGAAGCCAACCTCCCATCTCGAGAACACCCACGATGAACGACATCCTAGTTTGCCTGTGGTCCATCAACGGACTTGACCGCGCTGCCCAGGGCGTCCTCGGGGCGGGCCGAAAGCTGGCCGATGCCACCGGCGGCAAACTGCACGCTCTGCTCGTGGGCGCGCAAGACGAAACGCTGATCGAAGCCGTGAGTTGTATTGCCGACCAGGTGCTAGTCGTCGATCAGGACCCGCTTCACGAAGTGCAGCCAGAACTTTATTTGGCGGTGCTCGTCGACATCAGCCGCTCCGTTCAACCACGAGCCATTCTCATGGGCAGTGACGTGTACAGCCAGGAGCTGACACCACGCCTGGCGCACCGCCTCGGCGGCAGCTCGATGGCGGACGGCGCCGAACTGATGCTGGCGGAAAACGGCGCGCTGCGGGTGCGACGCACCGCCTATGGTGGCCGAGCGATGGCGGTTTACGAACTGGGACGCCGGCCGGCTGTCGTCTGGTTGCGGGCCCGCGGCTTCGCACCTGCCGAGCCAAATCCAGAATTCCACGGAGTGATCTCCCGTCCTCAGATCGAGCTGCCGGAAGCAGTCGCGGCGCGTATTGTCGAACGCCATGTTGAGCCACGGGATGGCGTCCCGCTCGAAGACGCACTATTGGTCGTCTCCGGCGGCCGTGGTCTCGGCGGCCCCGAACCCTTCGAGGATCTG
>JAJCXO010000024.1 GCA_029263395.1 Acidobacteriota bacterium
GGCCGGCTTCCGCCGGCCACCGCGTTTTTGGGGGCTGCTATGTCCTCTGGTCCGCGAGGAGGCGGTTTATCTGCCGGTGCCTTATGACGGGTACCGGCAGACATCGGGTGAGCTGCTAGGGCTTCCACACTGGCAAACGCCCTGGTGTCCAGGGTCCACCAGCGGCCTCGAGCTCGTCCTCGATGGCTTTCAGCTCATCGCCGACCAACTCGTGCAGCTTGTCGAGCAAGGGGCCGAAGGCTTCCGCCGCGATGGCGTAGTTTTGGCGATGGGTGTCGGTAGGGGCGGAGGTCGAGGAGACCCAATGGCCGAAGACGACTCGGTCGACCCGTTGGTAAATAGACGGACCGGTGGCAAGACCATGGGAGCGGGCGACACGATCACCGAGCAGCTCGAGGGAGAGATCGGCGAGTTGTGTCTCGAGCTCCCGCAGGCGATCGCCGAGATTGGCGTCGCCACCCGGAGCATCTTTTAGCGCTACTTTCAGCAGATCGATGCGGTCATTGGCTTCGCCGAGAGCACTGGCGGCACCGAGGACGGCACGCTGCAGATCGGCGGTCTGCCGTTGAAAAGCCAGCAATGCAGCGCGGTCTTCGGCCGGCAGTGAGCCGGTACCTAGAGCGGCGGTCTGGAAGGTCTGAGGCTCGGAGAGCGGGGTGACCTTGCCTTCGACCCGTTGGGCGAGGGCGACCTGATAGGTGCCTGGCACCACCATGGGCCCGACGATTGGATCGGAAAAGGCGCCGAGCTCGGGTGGGGTGAGACTCGCTGGATCGGGGGCCGCATAACGCAGATTCCAGGCGATGCGGTGGAAGCCGGCGCCGGTGGGACCTTCGAGTCGACGGATGACGTTGCCGTGCTCGTCGCTCACCGTGAGTAGGATGGTCGGATCCTCTTCCCGCGCTTCGGCCCGCAACTCGGCCAGGGATGGGTAGTCGACCTCCCAACCTTTGTCTTCGGCAGCCTTCTCTTGCTCGCGTCGGCTTTCGGTGCGGGTTGCGAGGCCGTCCTTGAGGTAGTACGTGAAAATGGCGCCGAAGGGGGGATTGGGGGCGAAGTAGGCGTCGTCACCGACGAAGGGATTCTCGCGCATGGCGAGCGGGTGGCTTTCCAGGTACATCGGCGTCTCTTTGACCGGGAACAACAGCGCGGCATTTTCTAGATGTTCAGGAGTCGCTTGCCGCAGCGGCGTGTAGTCATCGAGGACATAGAAGCCGCGGCCGAAGGTGCCGAGCACAAGATCGTTTTCACGTCGCTGGATGGCGAGATCGCGCACTTGGACGATCGGCATGCCACCGGTCAGCTCGACCCAGCGACCATCGCCACGACTGAAGTAGGCGCCGTTCTCGGTGCCGGCGAACAGCAAAGCGGATTGGCCGTTCGGACCGGCGGCGTGATCCTCGACTACGGTGTAAACCGAGCCGCGAATCGGGAGTCCATGGTCCTCATCGCCTGAGATCGAGGTCCAGCTGGCGCCGCGATCGGTGCTCTTCAACACGTAGGGTTTGAAATCGCCGCTTTTGTGGTTGTTGAAGGCGGCATACACGGTGTCAGGATCGTGCTGCGAGGCTTCGAGGTCGTTGACGTAGGTGGAGAAGGGGACGCCGGGGAAACGGTTGAGTGGGCGCCAGGTGGCGCCACCGTCGCCGGTCACCTGGATCAAGCCATCGTCGGTGCCAGCGTAGATCAGGCCTTCGACGAGGGGTGATTCGGCGAGGCTGACGATGTTGCCGTAGATCGAGGTCGAGGCGTTCTTGGCCACCGCGTCGACGCTCCACACTTTTCCCATGATCTGCAGCGAGTCACGGTCCTCCTGGCGCGTCAGGTTGCCGCTGATCGGCGTCCAGGAATCGCCCCGGTCATCACTGCGGAAGATGCGATTGGCGGCGAAGTAGAGGCGACTCGGGGAGTGTGGGCTGATGATCAGTGGCGAGTCCCAATTCCACACCAGCGGCTCGTCGCCGGCCGCGGCTTGCGGTTTGATGTCAAGGACTTCGCCGTTGCGGCGGTCGAAACGTGCCAGGTTGCCGTACTGCGACTGCGAGTAGATGATGTTGGGATCGGTGGGATCCACCTGGGTTTGGAAGCCGTCGCCGCCAATGGTCATGAACCAGTCGTGATTGGAGATGCCGTATTGCGACGTGGTGCGTGACGGGCCGCCGAGCGTGAAGTTGTCCTGGGTGCCGCCGTAGATGTTGTAAAACGGCAGATCGTTGTCGACGCTGACTTTGTAAAACTGAGTGAGGGGCAGGTTGAAGAAGAAACGCCAAGTGGCGCCGCGGTCGTAGGTTTCATAGAGCCCACCGTCGGAACCGACCAGCAGGTAGTTGGTGTTGTTGGGGTCGATCCACATCGCGTGGTTGTCGACATGTTTGTAAGTCTCGGGGACGTCCTGGAACGAGGTGCCACCGTCTTCGGTCACCTGTAGGAATACGTCCATCGAGTAGACCCGGTCGACGTCCTTGGGGTCGGGGATCAACTCTTGATAATACTGGCCGCTGGCGCTGCTGTAGCCGCTGCGCTTATGCCAGTGTTCGCCACGGTCGGTAGAGCGATACAGGCCGCCGCCCTCTTCGCGGGCCTCGATCACGGCGTAGAGCACGTCCGGGTTGGCGGGGGCAATCGCCAAGCCGATGCGGCCGACGTCGCCGCTGGGCAGGCCGGCGGTGATCTGGCGCCAGCTGGTGCCGCCGTCCGTCGACTTGTGGATACCGGCCTCGGGGCCGCCGTTGATCAAGGTCCACACCCGTCGGCGGCGCTGGTAGGCCGAGGCGTAGAGTACATCGGGATCCCGGGGATCGAAGACCAGATCGGAGACACCGGTGTTTTCGCTGATCTCGAGGACCAGGGTCCAAGTGGTGCCGCCGTCCGTGGTTTTATAGAGGCCGCGGTCGCCGCCCGGTGACCACAACGGGCCCTGGGCTGCGACGTACACAACGTTCGAGTCTCGCGGATCCACAACAATTTTGCCGATGTGTTCGGAGTTCTTGAGCCCCATGTGCGTCCAGGTTTTGCCGCCATTGAGGGATTTGTAGACCCCGTCGCCATAACCGACACTGCGTTGGGAATTGTTCTCGCCACTGCCTACCCACACCACATGAGGATTGTTGGGATCGAGGGTGACGCAGCCGATCGACGACGAGCCTTGGTCGTCGAAGATCGGAGCCCAGGTGACCCCACGATTGGTGGTTTTCCACACTCCGCCGGCGGCGCTGGCGACATAAATCGTCGAATGATCTTCGGGGTTCACTGCCAGGTCGATAATCCGCCCTGAGGTCAGCGCCGGCCCGATCGACCGCAGTTCGAGTCCGGCGAAGGTAGCGGCGTTGAACTGATCCGCGGGTTGTTCCTCGGCGGGTGGCTCGGCCTTGCGTTTGGCGTCGGCGGCGGGGGTGAGCAGGCCTAGGACACAGAGTGCCACCAAGCAGCGGGCGACAAAGCTGGGGGCGACGAGGCTGTGGACAAGGAAGTCGTGGCGCACGAGATTCTCCTGGGGGTGGGCGTGGGGCGGAGAGCCGGACGGCTCGGGGTGACCCGGAGATTGTATGTGTCACGGGCTCGCGGGGCGAGTCAGTGTCTGCTTACAGATATCGATCTGTTGAAAACAAAGGGTCTTGGCGGTGCCCTCGAGATCTCCAGATGTTTCCCAGATAAGTCCTAGAGGACTCTGTAGGGGTGTTTGCGGCGTAATGGGCTCGTCAAACACGGAACTCGCCAACACGCAAGGAGAATGATTATGTACTCGACTCAATCGATCGAAATGGCTTCCTTGACCGAACACCCGACGCGCAGCCATGATTCAAGACCTCTCGACCAGGAGCCCACGGGGCTTCGTTCACATACTTCGAGGAAGGGATGGTGGTCGGCCGCTCTGCTGCTGGTGGGTCTGACGTTGGCTCTGGCGGGAGACGCGTTGGGAGCGCCTATCCAGGTGACCACAACGGAGCCGTTCAGCCAAACCGAATGTACCTTGAAGAATGCTGTCTCGGCCGTAAATGCAGGAGCGACCCGCGGCTTTTGTCAGTGGAGCGGTGATCGTGAGATCGAACTGGAGGCAGGAACCTACGATACCAACGGGGCGCTTCCTCTGACCATCAATTTGGGCGTCGATGCAGTCATCAGAGGCATCGGCGGCACCACAACTGCGACGATCCGTCGCGAAGCCACAGACCCCACCGGCCGTTTCTTCAAGGTCAAGGGAACACTCAGACTTTCGAACGTGACGTTGACCGGCGGAGCATCTGGCGCTGGTGGGGCCATCAACCTCTTTCAGGGCGGCAGCTTGACGCTCTCGACTTGCCGCATGATCGGCAATTCGGCAACGGACAAGGGCGGGGCTATACACAGTCGGGGAACGCTCAGTGTCTTCAACTGTACGTTCGACGGTAACTCGGCAGGGTACCGCGGTGGAGCCATCTACGGCGGCAGTCTCGGTACGATCTCCATCAGACAGAGCACGTTTGTCGACAATTCCTCGGGTGGAGATGGCGGTGCCATCGCCATTTATAGTAGTACCAACCCCCAGGTCGATCTGGATATCCAGAACTCGACCTTCTCGAGGAACGATGCAGATTGGGGTGGCGCGCTGGCGGTTGTCAGAGGATCGGCGGACGTGGACATGAGCACCTTCAAGGACAATACGTCGATGACCTACGGGAGCGCCGTTGCAGTTGTGCAGGCGTCTAACGCCAAGGCTACTCTGAAGAGATCGGCCCTAGCGGGCTGTGACGATTGCGTCGTCGCGATCCCTGCGCTGTGCGTCGGGCCGGTGGTGTCCCACGGAGACAACGCCGCGGAGGACGCTTCGTGTAACCTCAACCAGCCTGGCGATCAGGTGGTTGCCGATCTCATGCTCTCCGACACTTTGCTGGCCCACGGTGGATTGACGCAAGCTCACGTGCCGCTGTTTGGCTCCCCTTTGCTCGACGCCTATCTTTGTGACGCCTCAGCTGGCTTCTATGATCAGCGTGGAGCGTTCCCCCGGTACCCCGCGGCCCCGAGCGATCCCGGTTCTTTCGCCAACTATGGACAGGATGAGACTTGCGATATCGGTGCTTACGAATCGATCTGCAACGCCGGCAAGGCATTCGGTGCGACCTTCGCCATTCCTGTCTACGAAAGTCAAGTCTCCGCCCTCTTTGGTGAAGTGCTCAACAACGGCTCCTGCAGTAGCGACGAGGTCGACTTCGGCGGCCACACTTCCGGCTGCTCGATTCAGTGGCTGCGGTGGGGGGGCACGCTCGAGTTCCAGAATATCTGGTTCCTGGAACCGGCTTGCCTCGCAACCCATCTCGCGTCCGGCGGAGACTGCTTCTCGGATCCCGAGGCGTGCAAGAATGCGTGTGCGATCGATTCGACAGACGCTACCGTGCTTCCCTCTGGCCTCACTTTCCCAGCCCAAACCCTGCCGTCGCACTCTTATCGGATCGATGTACCAGGATGCGCTTCGACCGCTGGCAGCCTTCGCTATGTCATCGAGTTTGCCAGCGGCGCGTTCGAGTATTGGGACCCGGAGATCGACATCATCAACCCGTAACTGTCTCGACATCAACCCGTAGTTGCCTCGACAATACGAGCGGTGGCCGGTCCGATGTGTATCGGGCCGGCCGCATCGGCGTTCAGAGTCGTATCGGCGTTCAGAGCAGGCCGTGCTCGCGACTCAGATCGAGCAATTCGGTCATGCCGTAACCCTGGTTCAACAATTGGGCGACGATCGGTCGGGCGTCCTCGAGACGCCCGAGGCCGATCAGTCCGCGAGCCCACGGCACCAAGAACTTGCTGTCGAGAGATGTCTGCGCGAACGGCTCCACCGCCTCCACGGCCTGCTGCCAGGCAGTCGCCGCCGCATCGGCGTTGCCTTGGGCGGTCAGGATCGTCCCCATGAGGGCATGAGCTTCGCTCAGTCTGCGGTGTGTTTCGCGGTCCTGCGGCTGTTCGTTGGCCAATGTTTCGAGGATGGTCAACGCCGCGCGAGCCTCTGCGAGTGCCGCTCCGAAATCCCCTTTGCCGGCCAGCAAACCGCCGATCAACTGCTTCCCGACGGCAACTTCGCGGCGGTGACTGGCATGTTCAGGATCGTTGTCGGAGAAGGTTTGAAAAATCTTCGAATAATGGCTCAGTTGCTCCAGCGCTTCGTCGTTGTTGCCCAGGGCACGGTGCGCGTACCCCACCGTTCGATGACCGCGAGCCAGATCGGCGAGCCAGTCAGCGTTGGTTGGATCCATGGTGGTCAGAGCTTTGAGCCCAACGACGCCTGCCCGAGCATGATCGAGAGCTTCCTGGCTTTCTCCGCGCAACAACAGCGTCCACCCAACATACATCTGGCTGCTGGTAAGGCGCTTCAGCCAGCGGGTATTGTCGGGTGCTTCGGCGACCAGGCTCAACATGATCTCGAGGTCGGCCCGGTGCCGCGTCAACGCACCGGGTAAATCGCCCTCGACCTCCAACAGCGCGCCGACTCGGTTGTAGGCGTTGGCTAGCTTGAAGCGCAACTCGGTGTCGGTGCGATTGCCGGCCACCAAATCGGCCACGATCTCGAGTCGGCGCTGGTGGTAATCCAAAGCCTTCGCGGAATCACCGCGGGATTCGAAAATCTGCGCCAGGTTGGAGAACCCCAGCGCTAGCTCGAGCCGCCAGTCCCGGTGGGTGGGGTCCTTGTCGACCAGATCTGCATAAATCGACCGATAGGTTTCGAATTCGGTTTCGGCACCATCCAGATCCCCGCGTCGCAAATGTACGTAGCCGAGCCAGAAGCGGCTGTTGGCCAGGTCCGCGGCGAGCGTTCCGTTGTCGGGAGCCCGCACGACCAACCCTTGCGCCAGGCTCGACGCTTCGCCGAACAGTGCTTCGGCATTGTCGAGCTCGCCCTGCTTCAAGCGGACTTCGCCAATTTGACGCAGAGCTTCGGCGTATTGAGCCAAGGTCTCGTCGGAGGCCTGTTCATCGTTGCGAGCCCGAAAGTAGCTCAGCACTTGCTCGGCGGTACCACCCATGGCGTCGAGGCGACCGACAGCGCTCAAGGTTTGGCGCAAATCACCCAGCATGAAGTTGATCAGATCTTCCGCCTGCTCACGCTGGAACGTGGCCTCGCGTCGTGCGTTGTTGGCCTGAATAGCGAGCAGGGTCACCACCAGCAAAACCAGCACCGTTGCAGCGGTCACCGAGGCGAGAATCTTGCGTCGCCGCTGCGAACGTTCGAGGGCGAGCCGATTCGCTTCGGCTTCCTGCAGTTGTTGCCGTGCTTTCGCCCGCTGCTCACGACGCACTTCCAGGGTGCGCAGCCCTTCTGCCAGCTCGAGCGCACTCGCCGGCCGCCGGTCTGGTGCAACATCGACACAAGCAGCAATGTCTTCGGCCAGCAACTTGTCGTCGACGTTGCGACGCCAGCCTGAGGCGATCGCACGATCGAATTTGCCGACAACTGCCTGGTAAAGCACCACTCCGAGGGCGTAGATGTCCGCCTGGATGGTGGCGGCCCTGCCTTCCAACACCTCCGGCGCCATGTAGAGGCGGGTACCGCTGGAGCCGGCTTGTTGGGTCTTCAGCGTTTCGGTCATGCCGACAAAGGTGATTTCGGCGTCGACCAGAATCTCCTTGTCGGTGATACGACCGATGCCGAAGTCGGTGAGCTGGGCCTGCGGCTGGCCACCGCGGCCGGGGCGGATCAGAATGTTGCCGGGTTTGATGTCTTTGTGCAGAACGCCTACCGAGTGGGCTGCCGCCAGTGCCTCGGCAACTTGGGCGACAATCTCCAGGCGGGTCGACATCGGAACCTGATCGAGGCCGTTCTGAGACTCGGCCCAGTCGGCGAGGCTGCCGGATTCGCAGTATTCGATCTCGAGGAAGTAGGGGGCTTCTTCGAAATTCCAGTCCAGGATGCGGGTGATGTCGCGCCGATTGCCGAGGGTTTTCTTGAGTAAACGGAATACCGTCACCTCACGCTGCAAAGATCTCAGCAACTCACGCTCGACGCAGAACTTGAACACGCGCCACGCACCGGTTTTCTTGTGGCGGGTGAGCCAGACTTCTCCGAAGCCGCCCTCGCCGAGTTTACGTTCCAGGGCCCAGTTGGGGCGCTGGGGAATCTCGAGTCCGGGTGCGGGTCGCCAGCCGAGGATGGTGCCGTCACCGAGGACCCGGCGGGCCTTCTTCGAATCGGGCGGTGCGGTCAAAGGTGCCAGGCCTTCACGCCCAACCTCGAACGTCTCGATGGCTTCTTCGACCCCTTTGAAGAGGTAGCCGCCATGGGCCAGCCAACGCAGACTCTCCGCCTCCGGTAGGGATTCCTCGGCCGCCCGCCGAGCGACGTCGAAGGCACCCCGGGTGAGCAGCGTCTGGCCCCCCATGGCGAGGGACATGAGTCGTGCGGTCAGGGGTTTGGCCAGCCCTTCCACCTCTAGTGGTTTGGCGCCGCGCGCGATGTCTTGTTCGGGGGTCTCGCGCAACACGACTTCGCCGAGATGGATGCCGACTCTGGTCGCAACCTCGGTGTCCGCCTCGCTCGAGATCTCGGCCAGTCCACGGTGGTAGGCCAGGCTGAAACGTACCGCTTCCACCGGCCGTTCGAAGAGCGCCAGATAACCGTCGGTTTTGTCGATCTCCTGCCCACCGTGTTCGGCCAGCAGGTCGCGTGCGATTCGGTCACAGCGTTCGAAGAGCAGCGACGAGCGTTCGTCACCGAGGCGCTCGACGATCCGAGTGCTATCCACCAGATCGCTGACCAAAAGCGTCTTGACGACGGTGCCACCGGCTTCGAGGACCGGTGCCACGAGGCGGTAGCCACGCCGTGGAACCGTTTGGATGAAGCGAGGCTGTTTGGCGTCGTCACCGAAAGCCTTGCGCAGCTCCCAGATCGAGTGGGTGAGCACTGCCTCGCCGACAAAGGCGTCTCCCCAGACCGCCTGCAAAATGTCTTCGCGGGCACGGACTTCCCCGGCATGGGTCGCGAGATCGAGCAGGACCGCAGTGGTACGAGGTTCGAGATGTATCGTCTCGGTCGGTCCGGCGAGCTGGTTGAGGTCCGGCTCGAGCCGCCAATCTGCAATCCGCAGGGTGTCCATCGGTGGATGTTATGTTATTCGTCAGGGTCGAGAGGCGTGGCGGTGAGCTGATCGATTGGTGCTGATCAAGTTAGTCTGCCGTTCTGGGGCGTCCTTTGGGTAGTGAGATGAGAACACGGAGAATCCCACCCTGCCGCTTGTGCAGTCGGGAATCCCCCCCTAGCCCGCCTTTTCCAGAGGGGGAGCCAGAATCCCCCCTAGCCTCCTTTTTCAAAGGGGGGAAGCCTGATTCTTTGTCGAGCTAGGGCGCCGAAGATCAGACCATCCGATCGCGCAGATACAGCCGGTACAAATCGCAGCGCAAGGAGACGTCGTTACCCTCCAGGTGAACCAACCCGATGCTGCGGAGCTTGAAGGCGTCGACGGAGCCCAGACGCACCTTGCCGTCAGCCTGGACAACTTTCCTGATGCCTTCGGCGAGCTCGGGATATTTCTCGAGATGCCACATGATTCGCCGCAGATGGTCAGCGAAGAACCCCTCTTCGGTTGCCGCTGCTTCCATGATCTCGGACAGCGGGACTTCCGAGCGCGCCATCTCGTAGAAGCACACCCGGCAGAGAAAGGGGTGACCGCCGACCATTCTCGCGACCTCGGCGAGGTCGTCGGCGCTCAAAGAGAGTCCATGTCGCGAGGCGAGGTCTTGAATCTGCGCCTGATCAAACTCTGGCAGGGCGACCGGCAGGCCGACATTGAACGGCGACTGGTTGATGTTCATCGGGATGTAGACTTCGGTCGAGTGGACCACTACGAGGCGAAGATTGCGCCACAGGTCGTCGGTCTTGGCGTCCTCGTGCCACACCCGCAGCAGTGAGAGAAACTCCTCGGCGATCTCGGGATAGTCGAAGATCCGGTCGACCTCGTCGAAGGCTAGCACCAGAGGGCCGTCCACCTCCGGTAGGAGAACCTCTTCGAAATAGGTCGAGCAGTTGTCCTTGGGGCCGAAGATGTCGTCCCAATACTCGGTGATCTGCCGTGGCGAGATCTTGAGGCGGCGGCTGATGATCGCGCACAGCCAGCGCAACAGGTGATCGAGGTCGGAGAAAATCTTGGCATCGGCGATCTGAAAGCTGAGCGGGACGGTCCGAAAACCTTTCGATTTGGCGTGGTGGAGGATTCGCGCCATCAGCGAGGTTTTGCCCATCTGGCGCGGTGCTTTGATACGAATCAACGCACCGCTCTTCTCGATCTCGCGAAAGCAACTCTCCTCGTGTGGCGGCCTTGCGACGTAGAAGGCCGAGGTGAGGTCGACTTGCCCGCCACCAGGGAGCTCGGGTTCAGCCGAGGGCGATGGCGGGCGGTCGCCGGAATCCACGACCGCTGGAGTCTCGATCTCCTCCTCGGCGTCTTCCTCAACCTCGTCCATCCGGGTCGGCGGTGCGGCAGCCGGCGGGGCGCCCGCTTCGCCGCTGAGGCTAGCTATCTCGGCGACCAGGCGGGCGGTATCTTGCTGCGAGGTCCAATGGCCTTGCTGAATGCGCTGCAGGTAACTGCGTAGATCGTAGTTGAGCGGCACGTCCATCGGCAGATTGACCCGGATCGGCAGGATCATCGGTTTGCCGGTGCCGGCGTCACCTTGCATTCCCTTGGCGATTCGGACCTCTTCGATCACCATTTCACTGCCGCCCGATTGTTCGGACAGCAACACCAGGAAGTAGTCACAGGCGCGCAGCTCGTCGTCGATGCGCTGGGCCCAATTCTCCCCCAGCCGGATCGACTTGCCGGCCATGAACGCCGCCATCGAAGCCTGCTCCAGGGCATCAAAGAAACCTTCGGCGATCGCGGTGTCCGGATCCCGATTGCGATAGCTGATAAAAACACGCTTCTTCCCGTTGGCTTCGCTCATTGACCGCGGCCTCCTTCGAGCAGAGCTTTCAGCTCGCCATCGATCTTGAATCGCGTAGTCGCTGTCGACTCGCTCCCGATCCACTCGAGGTTGAATACCGATGCGTAGATGTTGTTGCTGACCTTCAGGCTGTCCCAATCCCGCCGCACCAAGCCGGTCAACAGCAGCTCGGCCTGGACGGCACTGTCGCTGAACGGTGTGGATCCGTTGGTCAGGATCTCTTGATAAAGCGGCAAAAGCGCCCGTTTCTCCGGACTGCGGATGATCCGCGCCCGGATGGTTTTCAGGTGCTCAGGATCGTCCTGAACCTCCCAGTTGTTGATCACTCGGCGAGTGACGAGATTCTTGATCCATCCCGGCTCGCGACCGGAGATCGGCGCTGATTTCGCCTCCACCACCAGCCGGCACACCCGCTGGGTGAGGAACGGCTGGCCGTTGGTCCAGGCCAGTATCTCCCGCAGCAGCACATCGGGATACTCGCTCTTGACCGCGAGACCGCGAGCCAGCGACTTCGCCTCGGAGGCCCGGAAGCCAGCCAGTTGGATGCTGCGACCGATGTTGAACGGCGTTCGATCCTTGTCCTGGATGAGCTCCGAAGGGAGAGCCACGCCGAGCAGGACGAAGGTCAAACGCTCGTAGCGTGGGTCGTCCGCCCGCTGGTTGTAGACGGCGCGAATGGCGGCAAAAAAATCGTCGAGATTGAAATCCAGGCTGCGGACACTGTCGATCTCATCGATGAAAACGACCACCGGTTGCTCGAGATGGCTGAGGACGAGATCGATCACCTCACTGAGACGCTGCACCGGCGACAAGTCGGCTTGCTCGCGCCACCACTTGCGCAGCGGAATCTGCCGGCTGAGTCCCAGGCCGGTGACCAGCTTGCGTGTCACGCCGGCATACCATTGTTCGGGGGTCACCTGGCGGCTGCCGATCGAGGTGATGTCGATCGAGACACAGGCGTAGTTTTCCCGGCTCAGACGCTGCATGGTGTGGACCCGCAGGCTGGACTTGCCCATCTGCCGAGCATTGAGAACGAAACAGAATTCGCCGCTGCGGATCGCGCGATAGAGCTCGCGGTCGGCCTGCCGACGGACGTAGGTTGGCGAATCGCCGGCCAGGCTACCGCCAACCTGGAATTGAAAGTCGCTGGCTTCCTGCACGTCCTTGAGCAGGACGTTCTCGAACGAGATGGTGGCTTGACTGACCAACAACCGTAGGATGTCGAGATGATTCTCGGTGAAGGCCCCAGCGAGCTGGTCGTTTTCCATGTAGGTGATAGCGACCGTGGCCCCCTGGTTGATCAACGGGATGCACAAAATCGATTTGCTTCGATTCGCCAGGACATGCGGGTCCTGAGTGAACATTCCCTGTTCGGAGGCGTTGTCGAGCACCAGCTCTTCGCCGGAACGAAAGACGTATTGGATGATGTCACGCGGCAGGTTGTCGTAATCCTCGAGCGACACCGATTTGAGGATCTCGACCGCAATATCCTCGGCCTGTAGATAGCCTTCGCCTTGGACGACCAGATCCTCGCCATAGGGGAAGATGAGACAGGTGCGCAGCGCCCCCGCGTAACGCATTCCAACTTCGATGAACTTGCTCAGCAGAACAGTGCGATCGGTTTCCCCTGAAAGAATGCGCGACGCTTTGAGCAACGCATCGAGGTCGAGCCCACTGTGACTGTGACTGGTCCGGGTCCGCGACGTACTCAGGCTGGGATCGAATACCTCGCCCCGCTGCCGATACAAGGTATGCGAGGCGAGAAGGTCGCGGTAGGTGCGGTCCAACTGCTCCGCCTTGGCCTCCGCTCCCCAGGCGCGGTAGCCTTGCACGGCGTCGAACATGTAGATCCAGGCGATCTTGAGGCGCCCGAGCTCGAGGTAAAACCGAGCCGCCAGCTCGTTGGCCAGCGCCCAATGGTGGAGGTGGCCGGTGGTCTCGGCCTCGGTGATCGCCCGGTCGTAGGACTCCATGGCCGCCGTCGTCTCGCCGACGACCCGGCGGCGTTCGGCGCTCATCAGCAGGAAGCGGTGCCGGTAGTTGGCCGGACTGTGGCGAGCCCAGATCTGCATCTGAGCGATGTCGGCGTCGATTTTTACCAGCATCCCTTGCCGTTCATCATCCGGTTCATCAGGCAGATTCGCCAACAAAATGAGGCCGTGCAGGAAGGCGTGCTCGGTCTCGAGCATAAAACCGGGGGCGTAGTTGCGTTTTTCGTCGGCCTTCAGGCTGTGACTCAGAGCCCCTTCGTGGTCGTCGTAGAGGAAGCAGAGAAACGAGCGGAAGATGTAGTACCGAAAGAGCATGAACTCGAACGGAATGCTCTCCAGATGGGCGACCATCTCGGCTTCGTCGAAGATCTCACTCTTCAGGCCGACCCTGCCCAGATCTCCAGGAGCTTCGATCTGCCCCATCAGATCGAGCATCAGGTGCTGGTCGAAGTAGAGGGTCAGCAGCATCGCTCGGTTGCCCGAGCTCTTGACATAGTCGACATATCGCTGGCTGGCGGCGTAGACATCGCTCAGGCGATCTCCCTTGATGAAGCGGCAGAGCACCAGGAAGTTGATCGCCCAAACACCCCACCAGACGTCACCACATTGGATGCTCGCCTTGTAGGACCCTTCATAAAGCGGAATGTTTTCCGCCAAGGGGCGCTTGTAGTGGCTGATGGTGTGGGCGAACATGTTGTTGACTTTGGGGACCAGCTGAAGGTTGCCAAACTTTTTGTTGAGGTCGAGGGCCAGCTGGCCGAAGTCGAACGCCGCCTCGTAATCCTGCTCGTCGGTGCTGCGCAGAAAGCCGTAGATGACGTAGCCGAAAGCCGAGTAATCGTTGTGACCGTGCGCCAGGGACAAGTTGACGATCTTGAGTGCACATAGGCTGCCCAGATCGTAGAGCTCATCGACCAACAAATAGGCATTGGTCCAGATCCGGTGTAGAACCGCCATGCTGACGGCCAGCCTCGGATCTTCGGTTGTCGGGGCATCGAGGAGGGAGCGGACGTCGACCTCGACCATCCGGTCGCGGATCAGGGCGTGCTCCGCAGCCAATGCGGCGCGAATCGCCTCTGGTCCCTGCGGCAGATCGATGTCATACAACCGCAAGCACTCCCGGCCCAACTCGATAGCCTCGACGAATTTGCCGTAGGTGGGAAAGGCTCCCATCATGAGTTCGTAGAGGTTGGCCTTGTCGCGCTCATCGCGAGCCTGCGGCAGGGTGTGACGAAAAATGGCTTCCGCCTGCTCCATGTTGGCGCACAGGTACTCGCACTCACAAAGGTTGCGGTGCAAGCACAGCATGGCGGTGTAATGGCTGGTCCAGGGATCCGCACTCCCGGTGAAGAGCTCGAGACCAAGGGAAAGGTAGTCGCGCGCCGCGGGATAAGCCGCGGCGGCCATCGCCTTCTCACCAGCAGCCAGATTGAGCTCAGCGAGCTGCTCGCGCTCCTCCTGTTGGCTGATGCGCGGCGCCCCCAGATTGAGATGATTGACGATATCGAAAAGGCGTTCGTCCTGCGCCGCGGGCAAAGCAGCACCCCGCAACACCCGGCCGATCCCCAGGTGGAGTTCCTGCCGGTCGGACGGCGGAATCTTCGAGTAGACCGCTTCTTGCACCTTGTCGTGGAGGAACTTGAAACGAATCTCCTCCGGCGGGACCGGGGGTAGCTCCTCATCACTGCCCGTCTGGTAGTAGCGGTAGGCGTCGTCGAGGGCGATGACGCAGTCTGCGGCGACCGCCGACTGGAGACGGCGAGCGATCACTCGTGGGTTCTCGCCACGCGCCTGCGACAGGGTCCGCAGGTCGAAACGGTTACCCAGGCAGGCCGCGAGCTCGAGGACATCTCGCGTCGCCTCGGGGAGCTCACGGACCTTGGCGACCATCAGCTCGACCACATTGAGACTCGCCTCCATGCCGCGAATCTGCTCCAGGCTCCACTGCCACTCTAGTGCCGTGTGGTCGAAGGCCAGCTTGCCGTCCTCATATAGCGTGGTCAGAAAACGCCCGAGGAAGAACGGATTGCCGCCAGTCCGACGGTGGATCAATCGGGTTAGATCGAGTGTCGATTCGGGATCCCGGCGCAGGGTGTCGGCAACAAAGTCGTTGGTGTCGATGAGATCGAGAGGCTCGAGTTGGATGGTGTCGATCTCTTGGCTTTGGCGAATCTTGTCCAGGGCGAGCATCAGGGGATGTGAAGGCGACACTTCGTTATCGCGGTAGGCGCCGAGGAGCAGAAGATGGAAAGATTTGTTGCGATCCAGCAGGCTGGTCAGAAAATCCAGCGACGCCTGATCGGCCCATTGCAGATCGTCGAGGAAAAAGACCAGCGGGTGCTCAGCGGTGGCTAGGACACCGAGAAACCGTTCGAAGAGACTGACGAAACGGGCCTGGGCGTCGGAGCCGCTCAGCTGGACCACCGTCGGCTGCTTGCCGATCAACAATTCGAGCTCGGGAACCACGTCGATGATCAGACCGCCCATCGAGCGCAGGGCGGCGAGGATGCGGGTACGCCAACCCTCGACCTGTTCCGGGCTCTCGGTGAGGATTTGACGAATCAAGCCACCGAAGGCCTGGCCGAGGGCGACATAGGAGACATTGCGCTGATATTGATCGAATTTGGTGACGATGAAGTCGCCGCGCCGCGCCACGATCGGCTTGTGTAGCTGGTGGATCAACGATGTCTTGCCGACGCCGGAGTAGCCAGCCACCAGCGTCATGCGGACCTCCCCCGCTGCCACTTGGTCGAAGGAGGCGAGGAGCTGCTCGGTCTGCTGGTCGCGGCCATAGAGCTTCTGCGAGAGCTCGAAACGTAGTGGTACGTCGCGCTGACCGAGTGGGAAAGTGGCGACACGTCCCTTGTCTTCGAGCAGGTCGGCGATGCGAGTCAGATCGGCCTTCGCCCCGGCGGCGCTCTGGTAGCGTTCGTCGGGACTCTTCGCCATCATCTTGAGAACCAGGGCGTCGAGCACCGGCGGAATCTCCGGGTTGAGTTCGCGCGGTGGCAACGGCACGGTGGTGAGGTGATGATGGATCATCGCCATGGCGTCACCGTCCTGGAACGGCAGGCGACCGGCGAGCATCTCGTAGAAGGTGATTCCCAACGAGTAGAAGTCGGTGCGATAGTCGACGGCGCGATTCATCCGGCCGGTCTGCTCTGGTGAGATGTAGGGCACGGAACCGACCAGGAGCCCCGAGCCGACGGCTGCCTGGAGATCCCGCCGACGTCGGCTGGCGAGCCCGAAGTCGATGATCGCCGCCCGGTTCGTCACCGGATCGATGACGATGTTCGCCGGCTTGAGATCGCGATGATAAATGTCGCGGCTGTGTATCGCCCCCAGGATGTCGACGAGCCGCACGGCGATTTGCAAGAACTCGCGCAGACTGACAATGCTTTCGCGCAGCAACACATCGAGGGAGATCCCCACATCCGCCATCACCAGGACCAGGTTCCGCCGATCGGCGATCAGCTCGATCGCCTCCGGGACGCCGTCCATGGCCAGGTCGGCGAGGATCTGATGCTCCAGGCGCAGACCGGCGAGCTCCTGCGGCGTCGGCACTTTGTCGCTCAGGGTCTTGAGGATGACCGGTTTTTTGTCCCGGTCGCGAACCGCATGGTAGATCGCGGTGTGCCGGGCTTGGACCGCCATCTTGGTGACGGTGTAACCGGGCAGCTCGAGCGCAGCAGCTGCTGCTGGGCCGGACGCGGCAGGTCCGTTCGGGTGGTGCGAGCGGCTGTTCATGGCTGGTCCAATCGTTGGCGGTGAGGGAACCAGAAAGGGAGACTCTATGGTCCCCGTTAGAAAGGGTGCTTGACGGGGACTGCTCTGGAATCTGACTTCCCCCTTTGGAAAAGGGGGATCGAGGGGGATTCTCTGAAACTAGCTTCCCCCATTTGGAAAAAGGGTGAGCGGGCGGATTCCGTTGCGATGGTGCGTCTAAGACTCCACGAACCGCACCATGTCAGCCATGGTGAAGTGCCCCGGGGTAGCCGACGGTAGGGTGGGTTTCCACATCGGCGCGGCGACAACGTAGGACTCATCGTCGGACTGCAGCAAGCCAGCAAAAACCTCGGCCACCAGACGACCGCCGACTTCACCCAAGCGTTCTCCGTTGTGCAGCACTTCGGCCTCTTTGAGGATGTAGTACCAAAGCGGTGCTTCGCCATCGAGCCCGAGGTCTGCCTGGGACAGCGGCTCAACGCCGAGGCGCTCGGCAACGGTCTGGCCAGACGGCAGCCCCAGCGCTTTACCACGCAGCAGATTGCGTACCGGCAACGATCGCAGCTCTGGCTTGGGCGCTTTGACGAACGGCAGATCGTGCATCTCCATCGCCATGTTGGTGTCGATCTTGCGGCCGGTCTGGGGCGGCATGTTGGGATCGAGATCGAAGAAATAACGCCAGTCGATGACATGCTCCGGCGGCACTTCTTTGAAGGCGCCGAGATCGGCAAAAACCCTGGCGTCCAGCGTGGCGTCGTTGAGGCTGTAGGTTGACCGTAACTGGCTATGGCCGAAACGATAGGCAGCAACGGTGAACTCCACCGGAATAAAGGGGTGGTGCTTGAACTTGTAGACCCGACGGCCATTCGCCCTGATATCGGCGATGATGTCGGGGCCGGTGAGCATCGGGATGTACTCCCAGATCAAGATCCATTGGTAGTGCCAGCGGGTCAGCCGCTCGGCTTCTTCGAAGATCACCGCCTCGGGCAAGATACCTTCGTTGCGCAGGTGGTCGACGATCCGGTTGTGGAATTTGAGGAACAGAAGGTGGAGCTGTGAGGTGATGAGGGTGACGTCGTTGCGCGGGTCGCCGATCAGGGCGACGTGCTGGCGATTGCGCTGGAGGTCATTGGGGTTCTTTTCGGTGCCGATCAGAAGCTTGGCGTGATCGTCCTGGTCGAAGAGGTGCGGGTTGGCTTCCGGCCCTAGGCCATAAACACAGTCGAGATCGAGTCCTGGGGTGCGGAAGTCTTTGATCGCCGCCGGATCGTTTTTGCGATCGAGAGCGGAGGTGGTATCCAAGGTGATGTCGTGGGCGACGAACTGGCCAAGAAACGTAAAGCCGGACGGCATCGAATCGCTGTCACCGGAGCCGTTGGCGGCATCTTCTTTCTCCATGCTCAGGCCGAGCTCGATCAGATACTCGTCGGGCGGTGAGTACGGCCGGGCGGTTTTGAACAACCGCCCGAAGCGGCCTTCTTCGTGATAGGTCGAGGTATCGAGACCACGCAGGCTGGTCGCGCCGTGTGCATTCGACATGTCCTTCCCCTTCTCGGTTGATACTGCGGATTGGAAGTTAAACCTGAGAAGAGTCTAACAGTCTGTCGGCACAAGGCATTCGCTGGGGATAAGAGAATGTATCAATCAATCCCGAGCACGGAATTGTGCAAATGATTGGCAATCTTCAGAGATCGAGTGCCGCCTCGGGCGGCGTTGATCTCGAGCGCAGTCGTCAAGCGAACGGAGAGCCACCACCACCTTGAAAGTAAGGATTCTCGCCGGCGGCATGATCGGTGCGGTCGAGCACCGCTTCGATCTCCGGCACCGCTTCTTTGATCGCGACGACGATGCCATCTTTGAGCGTCACGTCGGCCATGCCACAGCCTTGGCAGCCACCGCCGAGGGCGATGTAAGCGGTGGCGTCTTTGACGTCGAGGAGTTGGACAAATCCGCCGTGGCTAGCGACGCCGGGATTGATTTGTTGATCCAGAACGTCTTGTACCCGGCGGGCGATGGGATCCTGCCAGCGACTATTGGGGTTTTCGAAATGAAAGCCCGATTCCAGGCCACGTTGGATGAAGCCGATAGTGACGCCGTTCAGCATCTCGGCGCTCGCCGGGTTCACGTAAAGCGGGAAGCCTTCGTAGTCGAGGCGGATGTGATCCGCGACGTCGGCCTCTTTCACCAGGTCGAGCTGGTAGTTGAAGCCGTTCGGCCCATGGCCATCGACGGCTAGACCGATCACTTGGTCGGTAGCCTCTTCGGCGGCGAGAAATTCGATGAACCGTTGCCTGGCGTCGTCGGTGAGGGTGATGTTCAATTCAGTCATGGAAAACTCTCCGGTTGGAGTGGTTGATGAGGTTTGGATGATGCTGCGAGAGCGATGGTTACGACGCCCCAAGTTGTTTCCGGATTTCTTCGGGGATCGCGATGCCACCCTGGCGAGCGACCGCAAAGTGTTGTCGTGCGGACTCGGTTTTGCCAAGAGCAAAGTGCATCATCGCCAGTGCAAAATTGAATCGAGGGTTTTCGGGAGCTAGGGTCACCGCTCGCTCGAGAGCTTGGCTGGCTTCTTCCGGCCGGCCCGCGTTGTCGAAGACGATGCCGAGGTTGAAGTAGGCATCAGCATACCCTGGATCGGCCTCGATCGCTTGCAGCAGATATTGGCGAGCGGTTTCGAGCTCGCTGCGACCGGCGTAGTAGATGCCGAGATTGTTGTGCGCCTCGACGTGATTGCGATTGACATCGATCGTCGCCAAGAAGGCATTGAGTGCGTCATCGTCCAGTCCTTGCTGGCTGTACACGACCCCCAGGTTGTAGTGTGCCTCGGCGAACTCGGGATGGTTGGCAATGACCTGCTGGAGCTCACGGAGAGCGTCGTCGAATCGACCCTGGCGACCGTAGGTGACGCCGAGGGCGGTACGAGCTGTGGCGCTGTCTGGTGCGCGTTCGAGCTGCCGCTGGAAGGCATCAACAGCGTCGTCGAACCTGCCCTGCCCACGATAGGCGAGAGCGAGTTGGCCATGGACCTCGTCGGCGTCGGGCTTCAGCTCGAGGGTGCGTTCGAAGAACCGGATCGCTTCGTCAAAAGCCTGCTGTCGACGCAACAGGACGCCGAGGTTGTAGGTCGCTTCGGGGTAGTCTGGGCGCAGGTGGATGGCCGTGCGCAGGGCTTCGACACCCTGTGGTAGCTGGTCGAGGTAGCCGTAGACCACCCCTAAATTGAAGTTGGCTTCAGGGGATTCCGGTGCCAGTTCGACAGCCCGGGCCAGTTGTGGGGCTGCCTCCTCGTAGCGGCCGGTCTTCTGATAAATGATGCCGAGATTGAGGTAAACCTCGGGATTGCCATCAAGACTGGCGGCAGCTCGCAGCAGGGGGACCTCCGCTTCGTCGAGTTTGCCGGCCCAGCCCAGCACCTTGGACAGATTCAGATCGCGTTCGGCGTAATAGGACCGGTCGATGTTGTTGACGATTCGGTCATAAACCGCCTGGCGGCCAGCCGGTGTCCAGCTGGCGTCCGGCTGGACAATGCCTTGTTTGGTCAGGGTGTTGATGACCTGCTCTGCGATCAGGCTGTGGGTGGCGATGTCGGGGTGGACGTGGTCGAGTAGGTACTCATTGCCGAGGATTGGATGGCCAAAACGTTCTCGACTGTCGGCTTCGAGCAGCGCCGGCAGGTCGATCAGCGGCAGACCCTCACGTTCGGTTACTGCGCGGAGCAGCCGGGATACGTCGCTGAGGGCACGCAACGGAGCCACATCGAGATCTTTGGCGCGGACGAAGGCGTCGTGAGCGGCCCCGAAGTCCTGGCGAGCAAAATGGGCTTTGGCCAGGGTGTAATGCAGATCAGCGTGCTCGGGGTCGAGGGCAATTGCTGACTCGAGTTCAGTGAGGGCGGCACTTGGATCACCGGCGGCCAAGCGGGTGTGTCCGGCGGTGATGCTCGATTCGAGAGCGGCCACCTCGTCGTCACTGAGGGTTGGCGACGGCTCGGACTTGAACGGTGAAAAGTCTTTGAGGTTCGATACCGGGTCGACGAAAATGACGTCGACGCCGTGGTCACGGGCGATTTTGACCATCTGGCCAAGATTGAATTCATAGTGTTCGAGGATCGAACGCCGCAGCGCGTCGTCTCGGTGGTAGAGATCGAGGCCGGTCCAGCCATCGAGGCGGGTTTCGACTTCGTCACCGAGGTTGGCGCTGGTGGCTGAAGCGTCTGCATCGGTGTTGTCTGTGGGTTGACGCAGGCCGAGCCAGGCGTGTCGGGCGACCGCAAAAAAACGTCGTGAATTGAGCCAGAAGCGGACCTTCTTGAGGACCGGGTTTTGATGGATGATCTCGGAGTAGGAGCGTTCTTCGAGAAATTCGTTGTGGCCGGTGTAAATGACAAACAGATCGGGCTGGTAACGCACCAGCTCCTTCATCACCAGCACCACACGATAACTGGCGTAGGAGATGGCGCCGGCGTTGATTGCCTGCCAGTCGCGACTCGGATCCATCGCGTCGAGATACAGCTCCATCCAGCGGCAGAAGGCGACTTTGTCGTCGTAGGGGCGGCCAGCGGTTGTAGAGCCACCGAGGGCGAAGATGCGATAGGCATCCGGGCTTTTCACGGCTGGAAATTGTTGTTGGTTGAAGAAGGCTAGTTTTTCGGGCCGGGTGGCGTAGACGACCTCGCCGTCGGCCAGGGTCTTCTTGGCGAAGAGGTCTTGGCCCGGAGCAAACCCGACAAACGGATCCTGATAGAGGTAAGCGTCGCCAATTCCGAAGAGGGTGAGGGCACCTTCCGCCAGCGCGAGGCCAAGGAAAAACACCACCACGCCGAACGCGATCAGCAGCAGCTTCTGACGCCAGCTGGTGATGACAGGAGCCGCCGCCTTTTGTTTTGCGGGCCCGGAGTCGGCTGGCTCGGGCCCTGCCGTCTCGGGCCCTGCCGTCTCGGGCTTAACTGTCGACGGCTTGCGGGTTGGTTTTTTAGACTTCTTCGACACGGTTTTGCCAGGGCTGCGGAGATTCGGTGATTGGAAGGGATCTCTATCGTTGACGAGGATACGGTATCGCACGGTCGGGGTGCTCAGGGGCCTGTAGGATGGAATGCACACCATGAACAGGTAATTCTGTGGAGGCGGTGAGGATGTACGGCAGTCGAGTCGGTTGGAGGAAGATGTTGGGGCTCCTCGCCCTAGTGCTGATGAACGCTAGCCCGAGCGTGGGGCAGAGCGGTTCTGGTCTGGAGTCGATCACGACGTTTTATGTCGTCCGACACGCCGAGAAGGTCGAACGGCCCGGCGACGTACCGCTCCGCAGGGAGGGTTATGAACGTGCCGTCGAATTGCGGGAGTTGCTGCGCAACGTGCCGTTGGCAGCAATCTACTCGACGGATTACATTCGCACTCGAGGAACGGTGCAGCCAATTGCGGAAGTTTCGGGGATCGAGCCTTGGCTGTACCCTCCCGACCCGGCACCGAACGAAGTAACGGTTGCGGCTTGGACCAGCGGATTGATCGATCAACATCGCGGCCAAACCGTACTGGTGGTCAGTCACTCGGGGAGTATCGAGAACGCTTACAGCGTGGCGTCGATTGTCCATCAGTTGTCGGGGCAGCCGGTGGCGAAAATTCCCGAGAGTGAATACGACAATCTGTTCGAGATCACGCTCTACGAGCATGGTGAGGGGGAAGCGCGGGAGTTGCGGCGAGTCCTAGAGCGCCACCGCTATGGACCTCTACTCCCCCTGGGCGAGGTGGCGGTCGAAGGTAAGCTGAAGAATTCCAAGGACGTCAGTGCGCTGGCCCTGACCGACGGGCACCTCGTTGTTGGTGCTGACGAAGATGATGCGATCCAAATTCTGCGTCGTAGCAGCTCGGCGCAGTTCGAAGTGCAATTCGAGGTCGGCCGGCTCCAGACGTTGGGGGACGGTGAAGAGCTCGATATCGAGAGCCTGGCGCGCGTCGGAGACACCTACTACGTTCTCGGCTCCCATTCACGCAAGCGCAAGAAGGTTGAGCCTCACGACCGCAAGGCACTACGGCGCCCTTATGCCGAAAATCGGCAGCGCCTGCTGGCGGACTCGATCGAGGCCGAAGTATCGCGGCGTCGACTTTTCCGGTTCACATTCGATCCAGCGTCGGGTGATGCTCCGACCCACAAGGCCGAGATCGATCTCAACCCGATCTTTCTGAAGCACGAGATCTTGAAGGTCTTTCAACCCCTGGCAAGCAAGGAGAACGGCATCGATCTCGAAGGCCTGGCGGTGGTGGGGGACATCCTCTACCTGGGGTTCCGCTCGCCGGTGCTGCGGCCCGGCTTCGCGCCGGTGCTGCGTCTGCCGTTTGATCGACCCAAAGCAGCCGAACTGCTCTTCGTGTATCTCGGTGGGCGCGGAATTCGTGAGCTCACCCGGGTTGACGACGGTTTCCTGATCATTGCTGGTGCCGGCGGGGATGCACCGCTGCCGTATCTGCTGTATCACTGGGATGGCCACGACATGATTCCCGGGCAGCGCAGCCCAGAAGATCCTCCGATGGGCAGAGTGACCCTGTTGGGACGGATCCCCACCCCCGCGGGCGGCAAAGCGGAAGGCCTGGCCGTACTAGCAACCTCCGATGGCCATTACGAGCTGCTCGTCGCCTACGACAGTGTCGTCAACGGCGGGCTGAGGACGTTTCAAGCGTCGCGTCCCGACAGATAGGGTGGCGGTCGGTTGCCGAGCCGTTTGTAGCCAGCGGTATCTCCCGTTTCGGACCCCTCACCCCCTAGCCCCCTCTCCCGCCCACGCTTGACGCCCACCCGGGACAGGGGGAATCAGAAGGTTCGGCAAGCGCAGCAGCCCGGGGACAAATCCCCGTGCTATGAGGGGCTGGGGTTGCCGAGCAGTTATGTGCACTATAAAATAACAAAGTTACTTTTATAGTCTGGCTCAGCTGAACGTCACGGCGGGAGTGCAAGAATCAACTCCGAGCTACAGAGGTGGACACCATGGGTAGGAGCAATCTAGGGGAGCTCGAGTTGATCGTGCTGCTCGCGGTTTTACAACTGGGTGAAGAGAGTGCCCATACGTTGGCGATTGTTGACGCGATCCAGCAGCGCACCGGTCGATCGGTCCGGCGGTCTGCGGTGTATGTGATTTTGCAACGCCTGGAAACGAAGGCGCTGGTGTCGTCATGGCTCGCCGAGCCGCGACCGGAGCGCGGGGGTAAGGGGCGGCGGCACGTGCGGGTCGAGCAGGCGGGGTTAGTTGCGGTGCGTGAGGCTCGGGCAGCGTTGCAAAATATGTGGCAAGGTCTCGAGCCGGCCCTGGGGGAGCCATGACGCCGTTACCTGCCTGGGCACGATTCGTCTTGCGAGTGGCGATTCCGGACCTGCGGCGGGAGGATACTTCAGGGGATTTACAGGAGCTGCACGATCAGCGGGTTCAACGCTGGGGACGATTCATCGCCAGCTGGGTGACGTCGATGGATGCGAGTGTCGTCGCGGCAGCTTTCTTGATCGAGAGCTGGCGGGACGCATGGCGGGCAGCGGATGTTGGTTTCAGCTGGTTCGATCTCAAGCTTGGGCTGAGGTTGATCAAGAAACAACCGTTACTCAACCTGGCCGCGCTGGTGGCCTTGGCGTCGGGTATTGGTTTGGCGAACATCGGCTTGACGTTGGTCGACGCTATGGTCTTTTCACGCTTACCCTACGAAGGCGGCGAGCGGTACCTGATGATCGAGTCATATGCGTCGGAGAACGGTCGCCGAGTGAGGACACCCGATCCTGCACGGTTCCATTTTTTGGCTGAGCGAGCGACCGCCTTGGACTATGTGGGCGGCAAGGATCACGAACAGCTCAACTTGTTTTATGGGCCGGACGACATGGAGCGGGTCACCGGTGTCGTGATCAGCCCGGGAGCCTTTCGGTTCCTGCCAGTGCAACCGATCGCCGGTCGTTTGCTGACCGACGCGGATGGTGACCGTGGAGCGCCGCCGGTGGTGATGATCCGGGAGAGTGTGTGGCGCTTGCGTTTTGGTCGCAGGATGGCGGCGATTGGATCAGCTCTCGATGTCGGTGGTGTCGAGCGCACGATTGTGGGAATCTTGCCCGACCACTTCGAGTTTCCCAACTCGCCACGGGTGTGGGTGCCGCTCGACAATCAAGCACTCGGCGGCACGACGGAGGCGATTGCGCCTGGCGTCGAGATATTTGGCATTCGCAGCCAGCAGAGCACCTGGCCGTCGGCTCAGCAGGAGATCGAGGCACTTTCGCGGCAATATGAGCAGGAGACCGCTGGCGTCTCCGAGCTGCGGCTGCGGGTGGTGCCTTATACCCACGCCGGGGAAACTGGCATCTGGACAGCAGCGGCGGCGTTCATGGCCGTGTTGGTTCTGGTGTTGCTGGTGATCGCCTCGAATGTCGGCCATCTGGTGATGGTGCGCAGCGCGTCTCGTACGTCAGAGCTTGCGGTGCGCTCCGCTTTGGGTGCGGGGCGTGGCAGGCTGGTGGGCCAACTGTTCGCCGAGGTTGCGATCCTGGTGTCGTTGGCTTCGGTGATCGCTTTCCTGGCCTCCAACGTAGCGCTCGCTTGGTTTCGTGAATCGATGGACGAAGCACCGTTCTGGTTGCGGCTATCGCCGAGCCCAAGAACCCTCTTGGGAGTTGCCATCGTCGCCTTGTTGGCGACCGTGGCGGCAGGGCTGGTTCCTGCCCTGGCGGCCACTCAGACGCGACTGGAGCGTGCCCTGAGATCGAGCGGTCGAAGCTTCAGTGGTCATGGGTTCGGGCGGTTCGGTTCCACCATGACGGTGCTCGAGATGGCGATGTCGGTGGCGCTAGTGGGATCGTCTCTGATCATTGCGCGAGGCGCGCTGAGTTATATGCATCCCAATCTTGATGTACCGGTGGACGAGGTCTTGACGGCACACATCCGGGTCGAGCAACCGCAATCGCCCACGGTGTCTCAGGGCGGCACGGTGTCCCAAGGCAACACGGTGTCTCAAGGCAGCACGGTGTCTGAGGACGGCACGGTCGAAGCGGGCATGGCCCAAGGAGACCTCGCCAAGGGCGATATCGTCGCCTGGCAGCGGGCGGCAGTAGTCAAAACGCGAAATGCCATGCTTGCGGCGGTGCGAGAAGTTCCCGGGGTGGTTGCGGTAGGTGCTACGTCCTCGCTACCGGGGGATGACTCCCATCCATGGCCAATCCAGGTTGAGCCCGCACAGGGTGCCGATGGGCTTGATCAAGGTGCTGTGATGCCCGCGCCCGTCGTCGCTGTGCTCCCGGGTTATCTGGAGGCAGTTGGTGCCGAGCCGATCATGGGGCGCTTTGTGACTGAGGCCGACCTGGCCGCCGACGCACCACCGGTTGCGGTCGTCAATGAGCCTTTCATCGAAGAGTTTTTTGCCGGCCAGAATCCGATCGGTCGGAGGATCCGAGTCCAGCCGAACGATGGCGAAGGTGCGGCACCCCCTGAGTGGCGCGAGATCGTCGGTGTTGTGGCGGACCTTGGACTCAGCGTCGCCAATCCAGAGCTGCGAGCAGGCTACTACGTTCCGATGGGATCCCGGCGCGCCGTTGATGTAGCAATTCGCGTCCAAGGGGCACCGATGGCATTTGCCGAGGCGGTGCGGCTTGCCATCACGAGGGTGGATCCTCGTATTACCCTGCGGCGAGTGCAACCGCTGTCGGAGGTGACTCGAAAGGCAGCGTTCAACCAATCGGTATTCAGCGGCGGTCTGATCTTGTTGGGAAGCTCGGCGTTGTGGCTCTCGTTGGTTGGCATGTTTACCATTACCTCGTTGGCGGTGACGCAGCGGACCCGCGAAATCGGTATCAGAACCGCGCTTGGTGCGTCGTCTCGCGAGATATTATCGCTGGTTTCGCAGCGCGCGATGCGGCACCTCGCGCTAGGGTCGGTGCTTGGTGCCGGGGTGGGAATGCTGTTGATGCAGGGAGTCCGTGCGATGGGGACCGGGGGGCCTGCAGGTGAGCCGTGGGAGTTGCTGGGTGTCGCATTGGTGCTCGGTTGGACCGGCACCATGGCCTGCTGGATCCCGGCCCGTCGAGCCTTGCACGTCAGTCCTGCGGAGGCGTTGCGGGCAGACTAGGTCGGGCCCGTCCAGCCACTTGTGCCGAGTGGGCTCATTGGCTGCTGCTGATTCAGTCACAACGAGCACCGCGGTGCGGGCCCAAGTGTCGGCCGACAAAGGGGGAAAAACCAGGTATTTGGCTAATTGTCGGCCGGCAAACGCGTCCACACCGCGGTGCTAACGCAATTGTCGACCGACAAACACGGCCGTACCGGGGTTTGGGCCTTGGTAGCCGAATTCGAGGTGTTGGCACGTGGGGATCGGTCCGTGATGGGCTGGATCCACCGGTGTTTCCGCCCGGTTGGAGCCATCCGCCATTAATAGGTGCCAGCGGGTCTTGCCAACAGTACAGCGGTGCTAGCTGGACGGCATAGTGTTGCATGAAGGCGCCGCGATCGATCTCTTCGACGGCGGCACCGCGGCGGGCTGCCTCCGCGGCCACACGCCGCTTACTGCCTCTTTGGCACGCCTACGCAACGCGACCGGCCGCTCGGAATTCAAGGCCGCGTGGGTCGAGTCTGATACTCTCCGACGGCAGAGTGCCCAGAGCCTCGAGGGGGCCAGTCCCGCTGTCATAGGCACCATGCTAGTCAGGTCGGGGAACAATAAATCGGGTTACGGTTCGCTCGAATTCTCAGGATCTCTCGGACCGCCATCCTAGTCGTAGGGTCTCGTTTTTGATGAGTTGGAAGCAGATTGACTTGTGCGGAAGTAAAGGCATCTCGCGACTGTGTGGCGAGTACCAGATCGCCGAGCCTTCCAAGCTTCCGGGTGCCAAATTTCGCATCAAGGTGTGGGAGCGCGATATTGGCGACTTTCTCGCCGTTCCCAATGTGTGCCTCAAGGATGCTCAGGGGAGTGAAGATTGGGTGGCTGGCCTCGGCGGGAGTGAATCTGAGGCACTGGAGAAATGTCTGCGGCACTTCATGGAGCAGCTAAGCGAACGGCCGGCGCCGAGCGAAGATGACTTCGAATGGTCGGATCAGGTTGATTTTTGACGGCTGCCGTGGGTAGCTTTGTCTCGAGCGAGCGTTTCGCCCCGACGATCTGGCGGTCGACCTTACCGGCAAACGTTGCCTCCTGACCGGCGCCAACTCCGGACTCGGGGGGGCGGCGGCCCAATGCTTTGGCCCTTACGATTCGGGTGGCACCTCGAACGACCCGCAGGCGGATTGCTACGGCCTCGGGCCGCGATCCCGACCCCTTTACGTTGGTGCCGCAATTCGCCTTTGGACTGGGGTCGTTGTTCTATGGTTGGCTGGGGATTCGGGCATGGTGCGATTTACTGGGCGCCGATTATCGGCGTCGGTTTGTTGGGCTTGTTGGCTGCTGGGCACCGCGCCGATTGGGCGCGCATTCTCTGGTTGTCCAGGCAAGTGCCCGCTGCGCTACCCATTTGTGCTGTGGGGGCCTGCCCGGGGGGGTGTTCTCGGCCTGGAACCTACGGAGTAGAAATAGCGCTAGGAGTCGATGAGTAGCGTGGAAACGTGAGGAGCCACGCTGACAATTATCGGTTGTGGCCTCCATAGAGAAACGCAAGGACGTTTCACGGCTCTGAAGACCACGGCGGAGCGCGGCGGCGACACCGTCGACATCAGTCAAGGGCCGATCCTCGTCGACTTGGAGGAAGTGGTATCGGAGGAATCGCGCGTGCTCTAGGTGTGTGTGCGGTCAACCGGAGGATCCCAACTGGGGAAACGATATGACGAAACGGATGGCGCAGATCCTGCTGTCGGTAGTGATCGCCGTGATCGCCAGCCCGAGTCTGACGGACGCCGCGCGCCAGCCGCCGATCGTGCACGTCGCGATCGTTGCGGATGGGCCGTCTGAACGCACGGCACCATTGCGCGCTCTGTTCCTGGAGGAGCTGCGCGCGGTCAATCGCGGCGACTTCGACATCCAGGCGCCAGCCGACCTGCAGCTCGAAGCCGACCGCACGCTCGCCGGCGTTCGTGCCGCACTCGATCGCGCACTGTCCGATCGGCGGACCGACCTGGTGGTGATGCTTGGTCTGCTGGGCTCGCATGCCGCCGCGCAGCATGCGAGCCTGCCGAAACCGGTTCTGGCCCCGTTCGTCGCCGATCCTGGGCTCCAGGGCCTGCCCTACGAGAACGGCGCCAGCGGAAAAAAGAACCTCAGCTACATCAGCCTGGACGTGGACATCGGCCGCGACCTCAGGGTATTTCGCGAGATCGTGCCGTTCACGCGCCTGGCGGTCCTGCTCG
>JAJCXO010000025.1 GCA_029263395.1 Acidobacteriota bacterium
CCCCTACCTTGCCGGCGATCGACGCGATATTGATGATCCGGCCCCACCCACGCTCCACCATAGCGGGCAGAAAAGCTTGGGTGCATAAAAACGTGCCGGTGACATTGACCGCAAACACACGCTCCCAATCCGCCAGGCGGATCGCCGCCAGTGGCGCCGAGAAACCGACGCCAGCATTGTTGACCAGCACATCGACCCCGCCGAGCTTGTCCTCAGCCTCGCGACGCAACCCATCCACCGAGGCCGGATCGGTGACATCACAGGGCACGGCCCAAGCCGTGTGGCCGGCGTCGCGCAAACCGCTGGCGGTCGATTCAATTTGATCTTGCGAGCGCGCCGCCACCATCACCGCGGCGCCTGCACTTGCCAAGCTTTCGGCGATCGCGGCACCAATACCTCGTCCGCCGCCGGTAATCACAACTCGTTGCTGCTGAAATTCCATGGCAGCGACCTTAGAGTCCGGGTGATTGGCTGTCAACCGGTGATTGGCTGTCAACCACTGTCGCCAACCTGTGCCAAAACCGCCTCGGCGAGGATCGATCCCAGCGTCTGAATGGTCGCTTGCCCCTCCCCCACCGTCGCCGATGCCGGGTCACCGAAATAGGCTTCGGGACCTCCGGCCGCTTCGAACGAGTCGAGCCCTTGACGGATCGCGGTCGACAAGGAGTTGGGATTAGCCGGCAACGCGCCCCGGATCTCGTCGCGCACCAAGTCGGGTCGCCGCTCCATCACCACCGAACCCTCGTATTGGCCAGCGTGACACGCTCCGCTCTTGAACTCGTCGCTCAGCCGCAACGCCCACGGCTTGCGGGTGATGTCGGGAAAGATCACCACCAGATCACTCGACGCCCGGATCTGCTCGATCGCAGCGTAAATCGACCCGAGGTGGGTGGGATCGAGATGGGCGTTGGCCAGCGCCAAATATCGGATCTTCCAACGCACCACCGACGCCGCAATATCGACCAGGAGCGCGGTAGCCGTCTCCGGCCGGATCGACACCGTGCCGGCGAAGTTGGCGGCAAAACCCGCCGCGGTGTAGTCGACCGGCGGCAGCATCAAAGGTACAAGGCCACAACTCGTCAGCTGACGGGCCCCATCCTCAACCATCGCCTGGGCGATGATCCGATCCGTCGACAGCGGCAAATGCGGTCCATGGGCCTCGACTGCTCCGAGGGGCAGTAAAGCCACGGCACGCTCCCGGTCGAGATCACGAACCTCGGGCCAGGTCATTTCAGATGCACGATGAAGGTTCATCGTCACATCTTACCGTCCTGGCCCGCTGGATCCCACCAACAAGAGGGCGGCCGGCGCTCCCCCTTGGAAAAGGGGGAGACGGAGAGGGATTGTCTTCGGTGGCCCTCTGCCCAAAAAATCAATATCCGTTCAAGTACCGTTCCTGCTCCCACGGATGGACGTGTGAGATGTAGTCTGCCCACTCTTGACGTTTGGCCGCCAGGTAGTGACTGGCGATGTGCTCACCGAGCGCTTCTTGCAACACCTTGTTACGTTCGAGCTTGTCCAAGGCACTGCTGAGATCGGCCGGCAGCTGGCTGATCTTGTGCCGGCGCTTCTCACGCTCGCTCATGGTGAAGATGTTCTTGTTCACCGGCTCGCCAGCATCGAGCCCCCGCTCGATACCGTCGAGACCCGCGGCCATCATGCACGCCAGGGCGAGGTACGGATTACACGACGGATCGGGCATGCGGAGTTCACAACGGGTCGACATACCGCGGCGCGCTGGCACCCGCACCAATGGGCTGCGATTCTTCTCCGACCATGCAACGTTGGTCGGCGCTTCGAAACCCGGTACCAGTCGTTTGTAGGAGTTGACCAGCGGGTTGGTGATGGCAACCAGGGCGCCGGCATGCTCGAGCAAGCCACCGATGTAGGACAACGCGGAGTTCGACAGCTGCCATTTGGCGTTCTCATCGAAGAAGGTGTTCTCGCCGTTCGCCGACAGCAGACTCATGTGGACGTGCATACCCGAGCCGTTGACACCAAAAATCGGCTTGGGCATGAAGGTGGCGTGTAAACCGTGCTCGAGCGCCACCTTTTTCACGACAAACCGGAACGTCGACACGTTGTCGGCACAGGCCACAGCCTCGGAATACTTGAAGTCGATTTCGTGCTGACCGGGAGCCACTTCGTGATGAGCTGCTTCGACTTCGAAACCCATCGATTCGAGCACGATGACGATGTCCCGCCGACACTCTTCGCCCCGATCAACGGGCGTCAGGTCAAAATAGCCACCAACATCGTGGGTGTCGAGCAGCGTCGCGCCGGTCTCATCCTTCTGGAAGAGGAAAAACTCGGCTTCAGGACCTGCCACCATGGTCAAACCGAGGGCGGTAGCGCGTTCGACTTGACGTTTGAGGGCCAACCGAGGACAGCCGGGGAACGGCGCACCATCGGGCAGGTGGACGTCGCAGATCATTCGCGCTACCCGCGAGTCGCCTTTACTGGTCCAGGGATTGATCCGAAAGGTGTCCCAGTCGGGAACCAATAACATGTCGGACTCTTCGATCCGGGTGAACCCTTGAATCGACGAACCGTCGAACATGATCTGACCATCGAGCGCCTTCTCGAACTGACTGCGCGGCACCTCGACGTTCTTGATCACGCCCAGCAGGTCGGTAAATTGAAGCCGCAGAAAACGCACATTCTCAGCATCAGAGAGGCGTAGGATCTCGTCTCTAGTCATAACATCCTCGTGCAGATTGTCATTGAAAAATCGATCAACTGGCGCGATCATAGGCATACAACGAGACGATTAGCAAGATAAACATGCAGATTGCTCGAAAATTTGCCATCAATCAGCCAAAAACTCAGACAACCAACCAAATCCTGCCCAGCCCGGCCTTGCGGTTGGGCACGTGGTATCTTCAGCCTGATCAACAGGAGCCAAATCACTGATGGATGAGCCCCCCGGATCAGCCGCTGCCCCCGAACCTGCACGCTGGCGACGGCGCAAACAACGCCGACCTCGGCGACGAGACGGACAACGTGCCGGCCGGGACCGAAACCGCGGCGCAATTGATCCGGAGCCCCGGCCTGTCTACCATCTGGTGGTCGTTGGAGGCGGTACTGCGGGGCTGGCTGCAATTGCGGCTGCCGTCCAAATCGGCGCCCGTGTAGCCCTGGTCGAACGTCGCCAGCTGCAGGACAACCGCACGGTCGCTGCTGCCTCCTCAGTCAGCCTGATCCAGGCAACACGAGCCTGGGCAAGCTCAACGCATCATGAGCGCGGTGGGTTCGGTGGGCGTCGGACCGCCGATGCCAGCAACTTCACCTCAGTGATGACCCACGCTCGCAACCGGGAGTTGAGTCTCGCGGTGGGCGCCGATGCGGCTCGCCTGTGCCGCCAAGGGGTCGACATCTTCTTGGGTGAAGGCCGGTTTATCGCCGCAGACGCGGTGGAAGTCAACAACCAGCGACTGCGTTTCCGTCGGGCGTTGATCGCCACCGGTTCCCGCCCCACCACTCCGCCGATCCCAGGGCTCGACGAGATCAACTATCTGACACCGGAACACGTCCTCGAGCTTCAAACGCTGCCACCACGTTTGGCGATTCTCGGTGACAATGCCGAGGCCTGCGAAATGGCGCAAGCTTTTGCCGCTCTCGGCAGTCGTGTCCATTTATTCACCTCGGCACCTCGCCTGCTTCCCCACGGTGATGCGATCGCCGCGGAGGCGGTCACGCGAGCCATCTCACGGACCGGGGTGCAAGTGATTCGCAAGTGCAGCCTGGTCGAGATTCGGCCGCTGATCGGCAGCGCTTCAGGCAGTGCTTCAGGCGATGTTGCAGACCAGGCTCCAGGCCGTGCCTCGATTGTGTCGACCGACCATCCAGAGCTGCCAGTCGACGAGATTCTGGTGGTCGGCAAGTTGACTCCCAACGTCGAGCGCCTGGGGCTCGAGGCGGCTAGCATCGATTACGACTTGACCGGAATCGAGGTCGATCACAGGTTCCGGACCAGCAGCCGGTACGTTTATGCCGCTGGTGACGTGCTCTCACCGGCTGGTCTCGAGCGCGCTGCCGAGGATGAAGCCCGTCGCGCAGTACACAACGCGTTGCTGCCGCGTTTTGCACGCAGCAGCCCTTTGGCGGTGCCCAACGCCGCCTTCACTCAGCCTGAAGTGGCCTGGGTAGGGCTCAATGCCGACGACGCCAAGGCGCTTGGCACCAAAATCGAGACCATGACGATCCCGCTGCGAGATCATCCATCGGGGGACCCTCGATCAACGGCGTCAGATGGAGCCAGGGAGGAAGAGAACAAGGGCTTTTTATGCCTCCATCTCCAGCGTCGTTCAGGCCAAATTCTCGGCGGCACCCTGGTTGCCTCCAACGCCACCGAAACGATTGCCCCGTTGGCGCAGGCGGTGCAACACAAAATGCGTCTCGTTACCTTGGCGCAGACGTTGGTCCCGTATCCCGCCGAGGGGGAGGTCTATCGCCGCGCCGCCATGCAATGGGAAAGTGCCCGACGCCGGCCACCCCGCAACCTGCTCGAGCTGTGGCTGCGCCTCACCTGATCGGCACTCCCCTTCAAACCCCAGCCTGCGACGATCTCATCAAAGCCCTGACCGGTGTTTCGAGGGTTGCCAACTCTTGCCGGACAACTTCGAGATCAGCCTGCTCCCGAGTCATCAACACATAAAACGCGGTACGACGATCCCTTCCGAGGGGACGCCACAGCTCGATCAACGCCTCCAAGCTAGTCACCACTTCCTCAACTTGCTCGCCGTCGTCGAGCTCCAGCCGACGGCGGAAGGAGGCGGCGGCAACCATGGCCCGATCAGAAAAATCGGGCCAGTAGGAAAAGCAGCGATAACCCAGCAGCTCAGCCTGTTGGACGTCAACGACCGCAACCCCAACCGCTCCGGCAGCCTGCATCGACGACTGGTCGAGAACCTTCGGTAACCGCAGGCGTAAGCGGTCGATGCCACTGTCAGCCAACGCTAGCGGCACCGTTGCAATCCCCGAATCACTGGACCGGCGTTCCGGTGCAGGATGTTCGTCGAGATCCCTGGCGGCATCCAAAACCACTCCATGTAACGGCCGAAAGATCAGCCGTTCAACATAATGTGGCACGCTGATATCGATTTCTCCGTCCGCCCAAGACAAAATCTCGAAGACTGCGGATTCCCCCTGCAGTCGATGGAAGTCCGCGTTGATCAAGTCGCCGTCCATGATGTGGATCCGACCGGTCCGCCCCGCCGATCGGACGGTCAACATGCAGGTCTTCTTCTCGAAGTTCAGCAGCTGTAGAAAACCGAGCAGCGAGACCCCGGCCAGATGGCCTTTGGAGATCCGCCCTAGAGTCTCGAGCACTGCATCCACAAGGCTCTGGAGATCGAACGGCTTCTCCAGGAAACACAAGGCGCCTTGACGCCCTACGCGGTCTCCCATTTCAGGCACTTCATAGGCACTCATCACGATACAAGGCACCGACGCAAAACGGCGCACCATGTGCGTCAAGAGCTCGAAGCCGTCCATCACCGGCATATCGAGATCGGTCAACAGCAGGTCGATCGGCTGGTGTTCGAGAATCGCCAACGCTTGCTGGCCATCCTCTGCCGTCACCACTGCAAGCTCCTCTGAGAAGCTCGAGAGATACGCCACAATGGTCTGTAGGATGACCGTATCGTCATCAACTACCAGGACCGTCTTCATCGTTGGACTGTCTTCATCGCAGGACCGTCTTCATCGCAGAACCGTCTTCATCGCAAAACTATCTTTACCGCCAAGCCGCCTTCAACTCAATGCTCCGAACGTTATCGGATCATATCCGACTGGCGCTCCACTCGACGCCAGCGGAGACTTCGACTAGTCGAGTTGACAGTTTCTGTCGCCTCCGCTGGACAGGGTTGTCACTCGCTGGGCTGCAAACTACGAATCCAAGAATAATCTATGACTTCTGAGGGCTAAACGGTCCAAATTCATGGCATCGAGCTTGCTTGAAGGTTGCGACAAGCAACGGAGTACGCACAGGGCAAACCGTGGGCGACCACGGGACGCAAAGCTTCGGGACTCCTCGAGGATGTCGGCCGGGCTGTCAGCCTCCAAGAATTCGAGGTCGAATTCCCATGATCCGACAACTCACGGTCTAGAGGTCACCATGAACCGATTACGATTTTTCTCATTCCCCATAGTCACCAACTCTGCGCCGCGTACCAGCTCTGCACCGCGGATCGCAACCGGACTGAGTGCGGTAGCGCTGAGCTTGCTGGCAGTGAGTTGTCCGTCTCTTGCCAGTGCAGCCACGGTTGAATCCGAAGCTGGCAGCGCCAACACCACTCTCACAGTGGAGGTTGGCGAAATCTTCGCATCCGAAGCTTTGGGGCCTTTCGCCGAAGCCTTCGAAATACCAAACGCCGTCACCGAAACGCTAATGGCGACCACCCCTGGGACGTCGATTTGGTTGGATGGCTTCCCGGTAGCTGCCGGAGTCCGGGCCACCGTGATCCTCGAACCGTTCGAAGTTTACGCTGCGGGAGCCCGGGTGTTGGTGGTTGACGCCGACGGTGAACGTCAGATTCCGCGCTCGCAACATCGCCATTTCCTCGGCCGCGTCGAGGGTAGTCCAACAGCTCGCCTCGGACTGTCGCTCGACCCCCAAACCGGCCATCTCAATGGGCTCATTGACGGCCCGCTAGGAGAGCACCAACTGCTGCCGCCAGCGACGGCCTCCTCACGGCATCGCCTCGAACGCCCCGACGCTGCCTTGGCCATCCATGGCGTCCAGCTCGACACTGATTGTGCCACCGATGAGATGCCGCTCCCTGACACCTTGGATGATCTGCTCGTTCGGGCGCCGGACAACGCCGGTGAGCGCGGGTCCATCCCGACCCACTCCGCCACCATCGCGGTCGACACCGACGCCGAGCTACTCGACAAAAAATTCAGCAACAACACCACCACCGCCAGCAATTGGATCGCCACTCTCATCGTCCAAATGAACGTCGCCTACGCACGCGATGTTGGCCTCACCTTGCTGCTCGGCGACTCCATCCTGCGCACCGGCAGCCCGCCCTACGATAACGACCCCTACGACGTCGAAGGCTCGCCAGCGAGCAGCGCCCATCTCAACGAATTCGGCAACTTCTGGGCCAACACGATGAGTAGTGTGGATCGGGTGCTCGCCATGCTGCTGTCGGGCAAGTCGAGCTCCAATAACTCGGCATCCGGTATCGCCTGGGTCGACGGCTACTGCGAATTCCAGAACACCGGCGGTGGCTACAGCATCAACCAGGTTTTTCTCGCAAACTTCTCCTCGGCCACCCTCGTCGCCCACGAGCTCGGCCACAACTTCGGCTCACCCCACACCCACTGCTACTCACCGCCAGTCGACCAGTGTTTCAACGCCCAGAGCGGCTGTTACAGTGGTCCCGTCAGCTGCCCGGGAGGCCCGGGAACCACCATGAGCTATTGCAACTTTGGCGCCCCGAACGGTGCTGGTTGTGGCCAAAACCGACTCGAGTTTCACCCCACCGTCGTTGGGCTCTTCGACTCTTTTATCGCGAGCCATGCTCCGGGCTGCGTCAACGAGCTCGGCACGGCAGAGATTTTTTCGGACGGTTTCGAGTCCGGCAATACCAGTAATTGGAATTAGGCGGCGAAGGACGGTTCACCGGGAGGGACCGCGCGACGATGCGGGCGGAGCGAGGAGGGCGCTCCGCCCGCCGCCGATCCGACGACTGTGATGCCGATGGCGGCGCAAAATTTGTTGACTTGACCGGTCTGATCGTCGATCCGGTCATGGAATCCGTCAGGAGACCACAATTTTCGCTCGATCGTGGTCTCGGTAGCTTCGGGATACTGCAATCAACGCTCGATCGTGGTTTCGGGACGGTGAGAAGACCACGATCAACGCACGATTGCGGTATCGGGACGGTCAGGAGACCACGATCAACGCTCGATTGCGGTATCAAAGCCGTAAAGGGACCACGATCGAGCATCCTCTGGGAGTTTGAGCCAGCCGGCCGGTTTGCTCAGTGAGCTCACCAACCAATCCCTGTCTGAGGCTTCCGGGTCTTCTCACACCACGATACTTCGCGATGTCAACGAAATATCGTGGAAACAGCCCTTTGCCCGGCTGTTATCCAGATCCGTTCAGAGAACACTAAGCAACCCGATAACAAGGTTTGAAGACTCATAGATCCAAAGGGCTACCTGCCGCTGCCGCCGAATTTCTCACCATCGAGACCGGCTCGATCTTACCGATGGCTTCAAAAGCGGCGACACATCAGCCTGGCCTGAGCGGCGTTAGTACGCCCTGCGGACATACCAGTTCTGGGAACCAGCTCCCGCGCACAGGAAGGGCGAAATCTGACACCTGAAAGACTGCAGGTGGTCAAAGCCTCCGAGGCCACGTCGCCGTTCTTCTTCTAAGCTACGGCGATAGGCATCACGCTGCGGGGTACCAGCCGCTTCGTCAGCTTTCGCGTCCACTGTCGCATCAGGTTTACCCTTGAACACCACATTGCCGTTGCTGTCCGTTTCCAACACACTGCCATCCGAGTAACTGATGGATGTTCCACCGCCAACGAGTTTGACAACATCCGTGACCTCTACACCATCCTCGGTAATCAAATCGATACCCCCTACCAGCATGCCATAGTAGAGAGCGATCGCAACTTTCCCCCAAGGTCCAGACTTGCTCGCAAATTCTAGCAAGGGTGCTGCAGCGCCGGTGCCGAAGCCGAAATAGATCGAGTTGTCAACAATGTCTCGACCGGGGTCGAAGGGCTCGCCGCTAACAGCGTAGTATCCTGTATTCCAAGCCATTCGTGTTGTCATACCCAATGCGATGTGTTTGGCGAAGACAAAACCTCCGGGCACAGTGCCGATCAGCACTGGACTGACAATCAGAGCTGCTCGCCGCAAACCTTCGTCGGTCCAATAGGGCCTCGTCCTGTCCTTAAAATACCGGTTGGCCGCTTGATCGAGCCCGATGGCCGTGCTGCTCTCTCGCCCGTCAGGATCGACCTTGTTGAGCGGATTGCCCATGACGTAGGCGTACCGGTTGAGGCTTTGTGGATTATCGGCATGCCCCCGCTTCTCGTCGACGCTCAAAAAGCGCCCGATCGACGAAAGATAGTGGCGAGCATGCATGTAGTCGGCACCCGTCGATTGGTCCCGCTCATGTCCGGCATAAGCGTGATCGTCGACTCCGGATGGGTACGGAAACTCGGTTCCGTAGGCCAGAAACATCGGCGCCGCCAACACTGTCCGATCTTCTCGGGTGACGAGCCGCGACGACCCGAGATGATCCAGATGGTGATGGAACTTCTCACCTGATCCACCATCTTCCCAACCGATCAAGCGCCCACTCGAGTAGATCCAGTCTCGCTCTCTGGCATAGTTACCGTTGGCGTAGGAGACATGACTGATGTGGTTGTTGGCGAGGTCTCGTAAATGGTAGTGCAGGGTCTTCTGCGGCACATTGGGAATCGATACAACTCGCTCACCGGAAGCATCGTAGATGTAACGCATCCAAGCTTGAGAAACCAGCCGATTGCTGGTGTCGTATCCGAAACCGTAACCTCCCCACTGAGTGACATTGCCGGCTCCGTCGTAAGCCACTGCACCGCTCAACCGATTGGTAGCGCCATCGACCACAAAAGTTTGCGTTTGGCCATCCGTTGACCGGCTAGTGAGGTTGCCAAAACGGTCGTAGCTGAACTGCTGCGCCACCGTGGCATTACCAAACGACGCCTCGGTCAGGCGGTTGACCGCGTCGTAGGCGAACGTATCGGTTCCCAACGCAACGATGTTGCCGCTACCGTCGTAGCTGAACGGCCCGCTATCGAAATCCGAACCAGCTGGCAGAGCACCAACGGTTCGGACTCGTCCTGGTCTACTCCGTAGAGTCGGATGCGGTTCCACAACATCGCGCACGCCGTTGGCGTGCAGGATCTCGGTCCAACTACCATGGTCATCGTAAGTGATCGACGTCACCCATCCTGGGATCACAATCGGACGCCCCTCGGCGTACTGCGTGGTGATGGTGGGACTGGTCGACGCGGCCGAAGTAGCACACCCGCCAGTCACACAGCTTGGGTAGGTCAAAGAATCGAGATTACCGAGGTCGTCGTAGCCGAACCAACTACGGAATCGATCGGAGCTGCCTGGCCAGGTGAACAACGTGTCACGCACTGACACCGCACCGTTGGGCCCTCCATAGCTATAGATATGCTGGACCGATACGGTGTCATCGGCTGACCCCGGCGTCCATGGCAAGTCGAGGTAGTTGTAACGGGTCGCCTTCCACAGATGGCCCTGCCCACCAGGCGATGGCGAATCGTAGACCAGGCTTGTTACCAGTCGATCACCCTGGTTGTTATCCCGCGTTGCGGTGAGCCGTCCGAGGCCGTCGAAGTTAAAATCCAGGTCATTCGGACCGTCGACCACACGCTGTGCTCGTCCAGAGGCATCGTAGTCGAAGTAGGACACCGCGCCATTCCCTACAACACCCTTCTCAGGATGCGTTTCCTGCAATAGGAAACCTCGGTTGTCGTAGGTGTAACTGCGGACTTGCTGCGGTGCCCCAGGCGTACGGATCTCCGTCAGCCGACCCGCCACATCGTAGCGATAGTCGGTCGCCACTTCGCTGCCGCCGGTACTCGAAGGCTCTCGCAACCGCCGCAAACGCCCGAAGCGATCCTTCTCACGAGTTGTCGACACCCAAGTCTCTACCCCGGTCAGGGACGTCTTGACCTTACGCTCGAGGCGACTCAGTCGGTCTCCCTGATAGCTCATGCGCAGTTCGTGTACCGCACCGTCAGGTGGCACGACAACGGTCGGACGGCCAAAGGGATCATGGCCAATGAACTCCGTGAGCAAGTTGGAATCGCCCGTCTGCGAGATCGCCGTCACCCACCCTCGGGCGTTGTAGTGAGTCTCACGCTCAGTCCAAAAACCGGTTGGCTGGCGGCTACGTTCCAATCGTTTGCGGCCAAAGTCGTCATACTCGACTTCGCCACGGGTGAATTCGATGGAGCCATTCACCGGCGTATTGACCATCATCGACTTGGCAGGGTCGTTGGGGCTGGCCAATTGGTAGGACAGTTGGGCACGGGCCACCCCGTCCTGCCGAACCTCGACTGGACGACCGGAGACGTCGTAGACCGTGGACGAGTAGATTCCCGCTGAGTTCCGACTGCCGATCACTTTATCCGTGGTCGGATCGAGGTCTACGTCATAAGTCAGGAAAGGTCCATCGCTACCGTTTGGATACCGCGGTCGGCTGGTGACTCGCTGATCCCGTTCATAGGTGTGATGGTTCCAGTAGACCGGCTGTCCGGGAGCCGTTCCGCAGCCAGAACCAGACGTCGACAGGGGTTGTGAATCACCGCCGTAAATCTTTTCATCAGTGAGGTTGCCACGGCTGTCATAACTGTAGACCCGCATGACATCGGTTGTACTCCGCACGGTCCCCGTCCTCAATGACCGGGAGCAAAGCAGCATACCCGTGTTGGGATCAACTTCGAGTTCAGTCATGTTCTCGGTCTCGCCAAGGGCCTCCGGGCGACTTGCTCCATGATGGTCGAGCAACTTGAGGAGCCAAGGTGTACTCGGTGCGATGGGTTGATAAGTTCCCGGGTAGACACCGGTTGATCGGTTGAAACCGGTGGTAGTGACCACTCGCTCATCGTTGTTGGAGCCATCCCACAAATTACCGGTACCGACCGACCGCCGGAAGTTGCCAAGGCCATCGAATTCCGAAAACTCACGTTGGGTGAACCGATCTTCGTCGTCATGGTAGACCACCCGGTGGATGTCTGGCTGTCGATTGCGATTGAGCCAGTCGGCTCGCGTCGGGCAACCGGGAATCGGATTGAGCTCGTCGCACACTGAGCTCGGAAGCTCGTCGTGGCGAAACCTGAGAAACGTCGACCGTAGTGGCTCGCTATTACCGATTGTCCGACAGCCGCCGGTGCCGTTACTCGAGCTCCAGATCTCGCTCGACAAAAAGGCGTCACCACTTGATTCGGTCTTGGTAAACGGCAGGCCATACTCCCAACCTCGGCCTGCCGCAGGATCGACAGAAAAGCGGGCGTTGAAGAAATGTTTGGAGCAGTCGCCGGTGGGATAAACCACCTCGGTCTGCATTTCGGCATCTTGCCCGTTGGACGGATCGATCGACGTCATCTTGTACGTCCAAGTCCCATCCACCGTGTTGTTCTTACGAACCAGCGAACGTACCTCGACCCCTGCCGTTGTGTTGAACACCGACTGGGCTGCCCCGGGCGGAAACTCGACCTGTTGATAGCTCCACTCCACGCTACCGCCAGTGGGCAACTTGACGTCTTTGATGGCACCTGGAAGGTCGTCGATCTGAGGTGTACATTCGGTGTAGTAGTAAGGACCGAAGTGATCCCCCATGCGGTAGGACGAGCCATCCGGCAGCTCGACCTCGACCAAAAGCGGCACACGGACCGCCGCTGAAACCGGCGCTTGGTTCTTGCACGAACGCTCGGTCAACACCTGATTGTCATAGGTCAAGGTGTAGATCGCCCGCTGGTCATGAAAGGACGCTACATCCACCTGGGTGACGACACGATCCATCCAAACCAACGGAGAACCGTCGAGCAGATCGCCAGCCTTGACGAGGTGAACAAAGTGCTGGCGACCGTACCGATCCGCCAATGTACGTAACGTATCGTCGGCATTGTAAGTAACGGTGAGGTCTGGATCACTCGCCGAACCGAACCGATCCCAGGCCTTGCGAAAGGTTTTCTCGGCTTCGGCGCCACAGACACCGCCAGCGCCGGTAAACCTGCGGGTCGTGCCGTCTGGTGTCTCGATGTCGGCGTGGCAATCGTCGCTGCTGATCCGCACGCGGAGATAACTCCCATCGCGGCTATAAAACACATTGGAATCGCCATCCTGTTCGCCTTCGTGCAACTCATCGTAGAAGGTATGGCGCCCCCCATCGTCACTGACGTAGAGCCATCTGCCGGTGTCATTGTACCAATGATCGGGATCGTACACCTCTCCCCAGCCGAGTTGCCAACCGAGCCCAGCGGTCATCTTCCGATCAGGGAAAGCCTCGATCAATCCGTCAGCATCTCGTCGATAACGCCAAACGTTGCTGTTGTACGCCAGCGAAAACGGCCCCATTGGAATAGCAATGTTGAGGGCTCCGGAAAACAGGTCGACCTGATCGATCTGATCAGCTGATGCTTGAGTAGATCGCTCGGGATCGAGCCCTTGAGGTTGATTGGGATGGATGGCGGACAACGGACCTGCCAGAAGTGTCAACATCAAGACAATCATCCCGAACCGCCGACTCTTTGTTGTATACATCACGTTCATCTCCTCGAAGTCAATAGCTCACCGCCGGCCGGTATTCGCTGCTGGAACAGTAAAGTGATAAGTCGCAAGTGTTGTGGTATCGACCCCCACAACAAGATCGCCAGGCAACAGGTTACTGAGCCCCACGCCCGTAGCCGTGCTCGAGGTGGCAACCTTGGTCAACGTGGCCAACTCGAGGAGAACCCGCCCATCATCGGCAGGCCCAGCATCCCCAGCCCCACCATCGGTAGCCGTGCCATGCCAGGCCCCTCCCCCAGGTCGCAGGACCAACAGCCGCAACCCCTGGCGTACATCTTCCAATTTGCCTGCGGTCGCGATCATCGGAGTCGGATCAACCGTCAGCACATTGGGCGGATTCGACGTCGGGTTGGAAACCTCGAGGCTACCGGTTGCAACGTCGGCGGCAACCCACACCGCCCGCCTCGCCAACGGTTCCCCAACTGAATATTCGATTTGCCCGTCCTGGTTGGTGTCGACCACCGCGGCGAGATGAAAAACCAGCCTGGACGTCCAATCGTAGGGTTCTTGGCAGACGGCGAAGAGCAACGCTTCACCTCCCACCGAAAGTTGACTCACCGTAAGGCCTGCCGGCGCCCCGAAGGTCATCACCGGGATTGCCATTAAAGACGAAGGGACGACGGCGGCCAACGCGGTCGTAACCAGCATGGCCCGGGCCAGAGTTGTGATGGAGCGGCTACAGTTTCTTGTTGAGCGCACGATCGATACCTCTCTCGGTTGTAGGACGAAACACGACACAGTCGTCGCTTGAGCGAGACGGCGGGCTGCTAGCAGGCACAGCCTGCAGCAACACACTCGCGACTCTGAAGCCACCGTTAGTAGGCGAGTGCAGTCACTTAAAGAGCAGGCATCATGCCAGCTGAGTTAACGGCATCGGCGGTGCCCATGTAGACCGCAAAAAGCTGAAAACAAAAAGATTTATGCTGGGCCAACCATCGACTCACCGGTATCTACTGGCGGATACAAGCTGGCGCCTGTGCAGCGGCGCACAGCCCACCTCACAACCTGTGCGCAACCGCTCGTCAGCCCGAGGTATCGTTGGCGCCGTGCTGTTCGATCCGGCGCCGCAGGGTGAAGCGAGAGATCCCCAGCAGGCGTGCGGCTTGAACTTGATTGCCTTCAGTCTTGGCGAGCGCTCGACGAATCGTCCGCCACTCGACCCTCGTCAAGTCGAGCTCTTCGATGTCGTCGAGTTGCTTGTCCCAGGGCATGTCAGCAACGGCTTGCCGGATGTGTGGTCCAACGGCGGCGGCCCGCAGCGGTTGGCGATCCGGGCATCGCAGCACCAAGCGCCGAATCTCGTTCTCGAGCTCACGGACGTTTCCTGGCCAAGGATACGCGCTCAATAGACGCAGCGCCTCGACCGTGACCCCTCGGACCCGTCGTTTGGCCTCCACCGCAAAGCGGCGGACAAAGTGCTCAACCAACGCGGGTAGATCGTCTCGACGACTTCTTAGCGGCGGAATCTCGATGACTGCTCCTGCCAGCCGATAATAGAGATCAGCCCGAAAGCCACCCTCTTCGATCTGCCCCCTCAAGTCGGCATTGGTTGCCGCCAGAATCCGCACGTCGACAGCTACCGGCGCCTCGCCGAGGGGTTGCACCTCATGCTCTTGGAGTGCTCGCAGAAGCTTGACTTGAATATCACTCGACAACTCGCCGATCTCGTCGAGAAACAGGGTACCGCCCATGGCGCGTCGAAACTGCCCGAGCCGCGCTGCCACCCCGGTGGCAACACCCCGTCCGATGCCAAAGAGCTCAGCCTCGACCAAGTCGTCCGGGATCGCCGCACAGTTGATAGCGACAAAAGGCCCTTTGGCGCGATCACTCGAGCGATGGATGAGGCTTGCGATCTGTTCCTTACCCACCCCGGTCTCGCCGAGAATCAACAATGGCACCTGGGTGGCGCACACCAGGCTGATCTCTCGATGAAGCTCACTAGCCGCAGGCGACGTGCCAGCCACATAGTCGGCGGGAAACTGCAGAACATCGTCGGTGATCGATGCCAGGTCGGTCTGCGAGTCAGCAAAGACAGGTGACATCACAGTCTGGCCGACGGCCGAAGCCATTCTCACCAGAGTGCCCAACAGTCGGGGACACACCGCGGGTCGCAGGGATCCGGAGAAGACCAAGGCGGTTCCGTCGCGATCCGATACCTCTTGACCCGCACCGGCGCCATCCTTGCCGGCGTGATCCACACCCCTGCGATCCAATCTCTTGCTGCACGCAACCACGGTCAGCGGCAACCCCGTCGCTCCGTCTTGGCAGTTGACGATCTCAGCATCTCCGACCAGGGTCTCGTTGACCGAGTTCGCCAAGGCATCGAGAGTCGGAAGTGAGCCCGCAGAGGCCCTCAAGATGACCGAATCGTCCGCTGTCACTTCCATCCAAGCAGCTCCAGCAGCGCCTAGGGGTTCCAGCAGCGCAGCCAGCGCCAACCCAGAGGCTGCCAACTCGTTACGAGCGAGAGACTCACTGAACGCCGCAACAATCGCCAGCGGATCCAACGCCCTTTCGAAGCGATGTGACCTGGTATCTGAGATTGTGGACCGGCTCAGATTGGGCCGGCTAGACAGTGAAATCGCCAACTCCACGTCCGCCGCAGCAGCCGGATCTAACCGCAGGCATACCGTACCGATCTCGATCTCGTCACCGATCTCGAGGCGGCCATGCTCAAACGGCTGGCCGTTGACCGTGATGCCATTTTTGCTAGCTAAGTCCAACAGGCTGACGCCATCGTCACCCAACGTGAGATCGGCATGGAGCCGAGATACCCCAGGCGCCGACAACACCACATCGTTGTCGCGCCGTGCCCCGATGTGGTTGACCCCACGGCGCAACGGGAAAAAGGCTACGACGTCGCTGTCGAGCCGGCAGAGTCCATAACTATTCGGGGCCGCGTTAGGCTCGAGGTGGTCTGGCACTACCATCCTCCAGCCAAGCCTCGAGCCTGCTGCGGCTTGCCGCGGCGCGCTGGCCCAACGCCTCGTAGCCGCTCAACGCTTCGTTCGCCAGGGCGCGCCAGCGGCTCGGCGCCAGGTCCAACTCACGCAGGACTCGAGCCAAGCCATAGGCCGCGTGAGCATCGTCGATCGGATCCCCGTCCTGCGACCGATAGATGTCGTAAGCGTGTTCCATCGGCCCCAAAGCCTCCGCGGCCTCACCGCTCTCGAGTAACGCTTCACCCAGGCCGAGCTGATGCATCGCAGTCCTCAGATGCCTGGCTCCATAAACACGAGCTGCCAGCTTCGACCCTTCGCGCGAGCTGGCGACAGCGGCTGAGGGCTCTCCAAGCTTGAGCTGGACAATGCTGAGATTGTGCAATATTGAAATTCGGTCGGGATGGTCCTCGCCAAGCGCCTGCGTCACCTTGCCGAGGCGTTCCTTGTAGAGAGCCTCAGCCTCGCGATACCGCTCCAAGCCACGATAGGCAACCGACAGATTGTGCGTGGCGTTCGCCATCCAAAGTTGTTCGTCACCGAAGGCTCGCGCATGTGCTGCAAGCGAGCGCTCGAAGTAACCGACCGCAGTTTCGAAGTTGTGCCGACGGTTGCTGAGCATGCCGAGACGATTGTAAAGCTGGCTCTCGAGTTCAGCATCCCCCCCAAGACGTTTGATCGTCGAGCTGGCGACGGCGGCATAGCGGTCCGCCTCGTCATGATCACCCGCCCGCCAACCAATGATGACGAGATCGAGCCAGATCTGAGCTGCCTCACGATCGGCTTGACCGCGCTGCGCGGCCTCCAATGCCTGGAACAGTCCCTGCCGCATGCCTTCCATATTGCCCATGCGCCCCTCAATCTCGGCTCGACGCCGACGAGCCTGGGCCAGCAGCGGTGGATAGTCGACGGTTTCGGCAACAGCAAGGGCAGCTTCGGCCGCCGGCAATGAGATCGCAAACTGGCCAGCGTCTTCGAGCACCTCGGAACGAGAGATTTCAGCCGAGGCACGCTCGATACGGGCTACAACCTCAGGTGCCGTTGGTCGCGGCGCCATCGCCAACAGCGATTGGATGTTGGCGCAAGGTGCAACGCTAGGAAGGCCGTTAACAACCTTCATGGCCTTGGGCAGGAGGTCGGCGCTGGGATCGATCAGCAGATCTGTCGCACCAACCAACGCTAGCCGTTGGTCCTCGAGACAAGCCATGCGTAGATCCATCAGCGACTCACTCTGTTCACCCCGCACGTGCGTCGCTTGGCACACCTCGGTGTGCATGCTGGACCAGCTCCCAGCATACGCGTCGAACTGGGTTGCCACCGCAGTGCCTACCGCTGTTGCATAAGGGGGTTCGAGCGCCGCAAATCCGCCGATCAACGAGGCGCGACGATCGGCATCCCAAACACCCCCCAGCCGCTCCTCAGCACCACTGCACAATTGCCTGGCACTGCCTCCGGACTGAGATGCAAAATACGCCGCCCCAACAGCGGCCACCACCAAGGCGGCGGCGCGGAAGCGTCGAATCCGCCACGGGTGGCGCGCCAGCGCAGCCAGCATCGCGTCCATTGATTCGAAACGCTCGGCGGGATTGACCGCAAGCCCACGCGAAAGCACCCTGGACAGCCAGCGCGGCAGGCCTGCTCCGGCAGCAGGACCGGCTCCACAACAGGAGGGTCGTCGACCGGTCAACGCCTCGAGCAGGCTGACACAGAAGCTGAATTGGTCTGACCTAGAATCGACCGCGGCACCAAGCCTGACCTCGGGAGCCATGTAGGCAGGAGTGCCGCCGCCGCCGATCTGGATCGACCCGCCGCCTTCCAAATCCGGTCCACCTGCACTCTCCGGACTATCGTTCGAGGCTTCGGTGTCGATCACTGACGCCAGGCCCAGATCGACCACTCGTAACCGCCCATCGTGTCCGATGATCAAATTACCTGGTTTGACATCTCGATGTACGAGACCCGCACGATGGATCGCGGCCAGCCCCTCGCCCGCCTCACGAAACTGTTCTAGGATCGCGCTTCGAGAACGCGGAGTTCGTTCCAGCCAACTGGCTAAGGTCTCGCCTTCGACCAACTCCATTACAAAAAAGACATCGTTCTTATGCACCCCGGCATCGAAAACCTGAACCACATTCGGGTGCGACAACCGTGCCAAGGCTTTGGCTTCGGCCAATAGCTGAACTTGGTGATGTTCACTATCGCCCGAGTCCGGCCGTGACCGGCACAACTTGACCGCAACGTTGCGATCAAGGTCGGCATCGTAGGCCAGATAGACAATGCCCATGCCGCCGCTACCCAGCGCTCGCAGCGCGACGTAGCGGCCGAGTACCGAACCACGCGCCAAGCCGATACTGCGGCGCTGTCGCTCGCCTGGAAACAGGGTGATCGTGTCGTGCTGTCCGGTCGCGTCACCCGGGAAAGCCTCATCAGGAGAAGTGGTTCTTGCACTCATTACTCCTGTAGGCGCCAGACGTCGACAAAATCGATCAAGATTTCCCTAACTCGATCCCGTCCAGTTTTGCCATTTTCGGCTCAGTGAGCGAGGCCTCGTGGAGCGAGCAAGCAGCGAGCATGTTTGAGTTTCGCACCTGTTGGCATCTCGTATTCATTGGCACCAAAAGGACTTAGGCATACTGCCAAAGATCCGGCGAGTTCTGGAGCGGCGGCGCAGCCCACAACATCGACCGAACTCTCGATGCGTTTGATAGGTGAGATCTAACTCGGCTGGTACTTTGGGACCGAAGCGACGCTCTACCTAACTGCCATTAGCCCCCCGAAAGATGAAGTGGGTCGCGGCCAACAGACACAAGGCAGCCCAGACATAGTCCAGCTTGATGGCGGTTTTCATCACAATGAGAGAGAACGGGATGAACATCAGCAAGGACATGCCGACCTGAAGAATCTGCAGCTGCGACAGGGATAGCGCAGTGCTGCCTACAACTCAAGCTACACAGCCTGGAAAACGTTCGAGATCCACTGACCCTAAACGGGGCCAAGCCGGGCGCCTACTTGTAGACAATCACGAGCCGAGGCTCGAAGCCCACCGCCTCGCGACTGTGGAACTTGATTTCGCCGTTGCCGCCCGTTGCATCGACTAGAAAGCCATGGTTCGCGAACGTGCCATCAACCCAGGCTTGGACGAGGGCAGTGACGTCGGCATCGACGTAGACGCCCGTCGTAGACGTCACCAACGAGCCTGACGCTGTGGCATCAAAATCGCCACCCGAGTTCGTCCAGGAAGTGGGCTCATCGCTATAACCCCAGTCGGCGCCAGCCGTGTCGACACCCGTCCCTTCCGACCAACTCTTAGTGAGGCGATGGACATTGACCGTTACGCCCACTTTCTTGCGGGTGACGTAAAGCTCGAGTTTGGCAGAGGTCACAGTCGCCGACGATGGGACCGTCGACAGATCGAACTGCAACAGCGAACGGCGTTGTTTACCGCTGTCAGCCTTCAACCTAATGTCGGTCTCGTCACCTAAATTCTTGTCGGTCTTCGAGGCGTCGATATAGGTGTCGGCCACCGCAATGAAGGACTCGGCAACCTGGATCGTAACGGTCGTCGAGCCGGTCAACAGCACGCTGTCGGTCGCCGCGGCGGTGATCGTGTGGGTACCAGCCGACAACACCGATGTGCTGAACGAACCACCGGAGCCAATCACCCCGTCGATGTCCGAGGTCCAAACAAGCGCTGATGTCAGGTCGCCATCCTCGACGTCGGATGCGGAGCCGGTGAACGCTACACTGTCTCCCACCGTTGCGGTCGAGCCGCCAGCTGGAGCAGTAATCGTGGCACTCGGAAACGCATTGCTGGAGCCACTGCAGCCACTCGAGCCAGTCGCCGGCAGTTGCGACAGGTTGTCCAGGGCGGCCCGGATGTCGACGCGGCCATCACCACACTTCGCTGCCCCCGATCCAAAAATCGGATCAGCATAGGATAAGGCATTGTCGACTTGGGAAAATCCAACGCTGCCCGCCGTCCCATCCCCCTTGGCATCAGCCAACAACGCCACCGCCCCAGAGACCCAAGGGGCGGCAAACGAGGTACCCGAGGCCCCCGCCCATCCACCACCCGGGTAGACCGTGATGACGTTTTCCCCTGGCGCTGCCAGGGTCACCAAGTCGTTGCCGAGATTGGAAAAGGCACTCACATAGTCTCCGGTGTCGGTTGAGCCGACTCCAAACACGTTACACAACCCCGCCGGGAAAACCATCGATTCGAGACCTTCGTTGCCCACTGAGGCCACCACGCTGACGCCATTCTGATCGGCGTAGTCCATTGCCGTGATCAATTCCTGAGAAGGGATCTCGAGACTGAAGCTCATGTTGATCACTGTTGCACCGTGGTCCACCGCGTAATAGATCGCACGCACAACATCAAAGACGTTCGCTCGGCCATCGCCGTCGAAAACCCTCAGCGGCATAATCTTGGCTTCTGGCGCCACCAGGTGCACAATGCCGGCCACCATCGTGCCGTGGCCAAAGGCTTCCGGAATGGCCGTTGGATCGAGTTGGTTGATCTGGTTGTTGCCAAGAATGGCCATCGACGACTGATTGATCACCAGGACATCGTCGCTGCCCAGAATGGCCATCGACGACTGCCCGAGGATGGCCATCGACGATTGATCCAGAACACTCCACTCCGACGCGTCGCCGGCTTGCTCGAGCAGGAAGTCGTAACCTGGCACCAAGTGGCCATCGAACAAGGCATGGTTGGGATCGATGCCACTGTCGATAATCGCGACCACAGCTCCATCGCCGGTCTCCACGGTCCGAGCCGATGAAGCTCGCACGAGATTATCAGCATCCTGCTGGACATAACCTGTCCAGACGTAACGGTCGGCACCGAGCGAGTCCTTGCCGAACAACACCGTGCTGGTGTCGCCCAAGGCACCCAAGATCTCACCGATGGATTGACTGAGGACCACGTTGCCAGTGGTCTCAGGGAGGCTCGCCAGGAACACTTCCTCGATCACGACCACCGAAGGTTCTGCGGATACCACATCAGAAATGATCTGCGCGGGTACCACCGAGGGATCCGCACGCACAACACAGACCTCCTCGCCCGTCGGTGCTGGATCGAGGCGCCCAACTTCCGTCAGGCCATGGCGCGCCAGCACTCCAGCAATCTCTGAGGCTGCTGCGCGGATAATGAAATCGTTGTTCGACGCCGATGTGGGTGGTTGTTGGGCGAGCGCACTTTGCGTCAGCCCGAGAAACATTGCGATCGACAAGAGTACAATAATGCTGGTCCGGTTTTTCATAAAATCCCTCGTGATCTAACGTTCGAGAGGTTCACCGCAATAACCCAATGTCAGTTGCGACATCCACCTCGTGAATTAACAAGCTTGAGTAAACCCATCCCATGTGACATAAAAAATTGCCTCAATACGTCAATTGACATGACTTTTTCATGACACCTCCTACCGACCGGTCGGTCTCATGTGACTTGATGTAATTTCCAAGATATTCCCTGTTTTTCAAGTCAGATAGGCCTGTTTCTCTACGCCCTGGGCTTATGCTGGATGAAGCTTTCTCAAGTGATGTGCCAGGCTCGGGGTCTTTACTTGATGTACTTCAAGTAAAGACACCCCGGATGACAACTCAAATGTCTCGAACATGACAATTGACATGACAGATTTTCGCCACTCAGATACCGACCGGTTGGTCTGCCCAACATCCGTCGCCTGACACCGAAACCCCAACCTTTATTAAGTTTTCCATCACCCTCGACAGTTCAAAAAGGGCCGAATGTTCGATAGGATGTATTCGATAGGATGTAAATGCGTGGAATATGAATAAAGGAAGGGACGAGAGGCATTCAGTGCCTTGCGGACGATATGTGTTCTTAATTGGGGCGCTGCTCACCGTGATCGTGTTTTTGGTGGCGTGTGCGCCACCGGAGCCACCGCCTGCCGCTCTAGAAACCTCGACCGACTGGACGACCGCCACCGACCGGGCCGCCGTTGGACGGCTCGGCGGGCGACTGGTCGTTGCCCTAGACGGTGAACCGCAGACTTTGAACCCGGCACTCGTGACTGAGCTCACCTCGCGAGCCGTCGTCCACCGGATGACTGCCGATCTCATCCAGATCAACCGCGCATCACAGGACACGGAGCCAGCATTGGCCGAACGCTGGACGATGTCCGACGATGGCCGCCGCTACACATTGAAGCTACGTCCCGGGCTGCTCTTTTCCGACGGCCATCCGGCCAGCGCTGATGATGCTGTCTTCAGCTTCCAGGTTTATCTAGATGAAGCCGTTGCCTCACCGCAACGCGATTTGCTGGTGTTCAGCGGCCAGCCCCTCACCATCCGCAAGATCGATACGTTGACGGTCGAGGTTGAGCTCCCGGCACCTTACGCCGCTGCCGAGAGGCTCTTCGACGGTTTCGCGATCTTGCCGCGACATCTCCTCGGGCAAGCCTACGAAGAGGGCCGGCTGACCGAAGCTTGGAGGCCCAATACCCCCCCCGAAGAGATTGCCGGCCTAGGTCCCTTCCGGCTGCAGGAATACCGTCCTGGAGAGCACTTGGTCTTGGAGCGGAATCCCCATTTCTGGAAACATGACGCCGCCGATCAACAGCTGCCTTATCTCGACGAAATCATCTTTCTGTTCACTCCCAAAGAGACCCAGACCCTCCGTTTCTTGGCTGGCGACCTCGACATCATCAACCGACTCAGCCCGGAAGACTTCGCGGTCCTCAACCGCGACACCAGCCACCAGGAATACCGTCTTCATGATCTCGGGGCTGGCCTCGACTACCACTTCTTGTTCTTCAACCTCAACAACCTCGCCACCAAGAACCTGCCCCAAACCACTCTGAAACAGGATTGGTTCCGCCAGCTGGAATTCCGCCAGGCAGTCCAGGCAACCCTTGACCTCGAAGCCATCGTCCGCCTGGTCTTTCAGGGACGTGCCACGCCATTGGCCTCGTTTGTAACACCCGGTAGCCAGCGCTGGGTGAATCGCACCCTCGAGCCACCCGACCGATCGCTGGAACGAGCCCGGCGGCTGCTCGAAGCGAACAACTATCGCTGGGATTCCGAGGACCGCCTCCATGACGACAATGGCCAGCGGGTGGAATTTTCTCTGTTGACCATCGCCAGCAGCCCGCAGACCACCCGCACCGCTACCCTGGTCCAAGACGATCTGCAACAACTCGGTATCGATGTGCAAGTCACCAGCCTCGAGCTCGGGGCAGCGTTGGAACGGTTGTTCGAGACCTATGACTACGACGCTTGCATCCTGGCTCTGGGAGGCAGCGACGCGGATCCGAATCCAGCAATGAACGTTTTACTGTCGAGTGGCAGCCACCATCTGTGGCGTCTTGGCCAGAAGTCGATGTCTCCGTGGCAAGCCGAGATCGATCGGTTGATGCAAAAGCAGCGGTCCACTCTCGATCCGGACGAAAGGAAACGCCTGGTCGATCGGGTGCAGTGGCTGGTGGCCGAGAATCTCCCAATGCTCAGTCTGGTCAGCCCCAACGTGCTAGTTGGTGCCAAAACACTGCTCGGTAACTTTCGTCCAGCGATCCTGCCTCATCACACCTTGTGGAATGCTGAGGAGCTTTTTTGGCAGCCACCGGACAGCTAGAGGAATGGCTCGGAGAGCTGACCGACCTCGAAGACGATCGAGGAGCGGAGGACTTCCTTCGCCAACATCCCGAGCTCCACACCCGTGAGAGCCTCGAACAGCTCAGCCAGGAGGTCCTCAAAGCCCTGCGACAGGATCGCGACCTGGCAGAGCGGTTGGCACGGGCCAGTCACAAGCTAGCCGAAGCCATGAACGATGACTACGGCCGTGGCCTGAGCGCCAAGTCCTTCGGTAACATCCGCTATCTCGCCGGTCACTACGAGGCGGCTCTCAAGTACTACCACACTGCCGTGGAGCTGTTTCGAGCCCGCGGGTTGGCAATCGACGCCGCCGTCACCCTCTCGAGCTCGATCCATGCGCAGATCCTGCTGGGGCGATACGACGACGCATTCGCCGCTGTCTCAGAGGCTCGAGCAGTTTTCGAACAGCACGACGAACGGTTGCTGCTAGCACGGTTGGACAGCAACGAGGCACAGATCTTCATGCGCCAAGATCGACTCGCCGAAACCGTAAAACGGTACGAGCGTGTGTTGATCGAATTCCGCCAACACGGTGAGCCTCAGGACATCGCTGCGGCGCTCTACAACATCGCGGTCTGCCGTATCGGGCTCAGTGACTTTCCACAAGCACTGGCAGCCTATGAGGAACTCTCCGACCACTGCGCACGCCACCAGATGAGGCCGGTTGCCGCCCAGGCCGACTACAACGTCGCCTACCTCTACTTCCTGCGCGGCGAATACATGCGGGCCCTCGAGCTCTACCGGCGGACTCGCGATCAGTGTGACGAGCTCGGCGACCCTTACCATCGTTCGCTGTGTGATCTCGATCAGGCTGAGATCCATCTCGAGCTCAACCTGACTGAGGATGGTGCCCGTTTAGCCAATCTCGCCTTCGCCTGCTTCGAGGAGCTCGGCAACGGCTACGAGGCCGCCAAAGCGGTCGCCTTCCAGGCGATCGCCGCTAGCCAACAGCACACGGCACAGGAGGCCCTCAAACTCTTCGACCAAGCCCATGAACGTTTTCAGCGTGAGGGCAACGGGTTATGGCTCGCGATGATCGACCTGTACCGGGCGCTGATCCTGGAGGAAGAAGGTCGCTTGGACGAAGCCCGACAGCTGGCGGAACGAGCGATGAGCCTCTTCGTCAATTACCACCAGGTTGGCAAAGTTGCGCTCTGCGAGTTGTTATTGGCTCGTATCGAGCTGGCTGCGGGCGATGCGAGCGCCGCTCGCGAGCGCTGCCTCACGGCGCTCCAAAGACTGGAGGAAATCGACGTTCCTGCCTCCACCTACCAAGCGTATTTTTTGCTTGGGCAGGCCGAGGAAGCCTTGGACGAACCGCAGGCGGCAATTCGCACGTATCGCCGTGCACACGAGAGACTCGAGAATCTACGCAGCCATTTGCGCGGCGAAGAGCTCAAGATTGCCTTCTTGAAGGACAAACACGAGATTTACGAGAGCTTGGTCTGGATGACCCTGGCGAACCAGCCAAACATAGAGGATCAACGCGCCGCGCTGCTCTACATAGAACAAGCAAAGTCCCGCAGTCTTGCTGATCTAGTGGCCTTCCGAGCAGATGCACTGCCCGGATCAGGCGACCGGACGCTAACCACCAAGCTACGCCAGCAGCGGGACGACCTCAACTGGACCTACCGCCAGATCGACCTGCACGAAATAAAACTGGCACAATTCACCAGCTCCAGCCTCAAAGGAGACGATTCGCAGCGCCGTCAGAACGATACGGCTCGACAAACCGAGGCTCCCAAGATCGACGAACTACGCCGTCGCTGCCGCGAGCAAGAGCGTCGACTACTCCAGACCCAGGCTGAGCTGCGCTCGACGGACGCCGAGCTCAGCTCGTTACAAGCCGCCGGCTGCCTCGACCTCGAGGTACTCCAGGCTGCGGTTCCCGAGGGAGCACTGCTGCTGGAATACTACGAGGCTCGCGGTACCCTCTTCGTAGGCTTGCTGGGACGAGACCAACTTGCTGTTCGACGTCTCGGCGATGCCAGCAAGGTGCGCAAACTGCAGCATTTCCTTCAGTTTCAGCTCTCCAAGTTCCAGCTCACGCCGGACTACCTCGAAGCCTTTGGAGCAGCCATCTATCGCACAGCTCTGGCCCACCTCGAGAATCTCTACACCGAGCTCATAGCTCCGATCCGCGATCACCTCGAGACAGACCGTCTGATCATCGTTCCTCATGGCGGGCTCCACTACCTACCCTTCCACGCGCTCTGGGACGGTGAAGAGTTCCTGCTCGATCGCTTCGTCATCTCTTATGCACCGAGCGCAAGCGTCTTCGCGATGTGCTGTGCCAAACCGGCAGCCGAAGGGGCAAAGGCATTGGTACTAGGAGTCCCTGACGAGCTCACACCCCACATCACCGGCGAGGTCGAGGCCGTGGCAGCGTCACTCCCCAATGCCGAACTGTTGATAGGTGAGGCAGCCACCGCCGAGCGCCTGCGTGCCCTGGGCCCCAAGTGCCGCCAAATCCACATCGCTACCCATGGTTTCTCGCGCTTCGACAATCCGATGTTCTCTGCAATCCAGCTTGGAACGTCGAGGCTGACACTCTTCGATCTTTATGACCTGGAGCTAGAAGCTGAATTGGTTGTGCTTTCGGGTTGCGCCACCGGTGTCAACGTGGTCGAGAGCGGCGACGAGCTGATCGGCTTGACCCGTGGGCTGTTATTCGCCGGTGCCCGCTCGGCCTTGGTGACGTTGTGGGACGTCAACGATGCCTCGACCGCCCACTTCATGACCGCTCTCTATCGCCACCTCGAAGCCACTGAAGACCGCGCCGAAGCCGTTAGGCAGGCCATGCTGGAGCTGCGCCAAACCCACCCCCATCCATACTACTGGGCGCCTTTTGTTCTGATCGGTAAACCCTCTGCACGAAGAGCCTGAAGAGGCTGCTAGTTAACGACCGAGAGCCGGCACCGTCAGGTTGGCGTTATCTCGTTCGTTATGTTCGCATCTTCTAATAACCCTATCGGGAGGAGGCAAAGAGACTTCGAGCAACTATTTCGAAGGCCCAAGGCCAGCGCGTTCGGCTCCCGATCACGAGAAGCTCGTCAGGGACTGACTTACCTCTTTTTTAGCTGGGTATTCTTTGTTTCGCCAGCACAACTCCATAGGATCGATCATGGCACCCACTGACAGCCCCAACCCATTTCAGGATCGCACCCGCTTACCGGCTAAGCTGGTTTTTGACACTGCCGGTCGGACTTTAGCCACCGGCACTCGCCGACGTGAGAGCTCGAGCCGGCATGTGCTTTATGAAGTTGAAGATTTCTGCCTCGACTTGCGGCTCGAGACGTCACCACAGTCGGCTGCGATGATCGTTGTCGGCCAACTCGCGGACCGTCAAGACCCTCTGGCGCCCCTCGCCGGCCTATCAGTCTTCGTGATGGCGGAAGACACACTCGTCGCCCGCACCACCAGTAACCGCCAAGGCGAGTTCCAGCTCAGCATTGACTCGGCCAGCGAAGCCGAGCAGGGCGAAAGGCCATCGTCCACGCTCGACAATCGGGGCCTGAAGACTTTCCAGGATTTGATGAGCCTCTGCCTTCCGTTCGGCGACGAAGAGTTCGTAGAAGTCCCGCTCTACCCGTAGGTCTCTCGTCTCATCGTGGAGCTGGCCAGCTCGAGCTATCGAGCGCGGCAGGCGCAGCCTCGATCTCCGTTTGGTTGCCAGCGTTCCATCGGTTGAAAAAACCGCCACCAGCACTCAGGCTCGCGGCTAGGCCGACCTGTCGCTTGAGCTCGGGCTCGATCAAACCGGACGCGTTCACCGCGTAAACCGCTTTTGTTTCAAGCTGGACCCGGTAACCTTCTCGCTGCTGACGGCATAGAAACAACAGCAGCTATCGAATCCATAGCCCACGAGCTCAACGAAGATCGATAAGAGAGTCCGTACGGAACCATCCGATAGGCTAGGATAAGAGCCCCATGACAACTCAATCGCGACGCCTGCGGCCGACCCCTGGGGCGCTACACGACCCTACCTTCGCCGAGCCTGCACTGGTCGTCTTTTCGAATCGTATCCCCGGACTGCTCTGTCCGCGTATGAGGTAACCCATGAAGTGGATATTCGAGCTCTACCGCTCGCCGATCGCCAAAAAGGCCGTCATGGCGCTGACAGGCGTCATCCTGTTCGGCTTCGTGCTGAGCCATATGGCGGGTAACTTGAAGGTTTTTCAAGGACCCGAGAAGATCAACGCCTATGCTGAGGGCCTGCGCGAGCTCGGCAAGCCAATCCTAGGCCACGGCGAGCTGCTGTGGATTCTACGGGTCGGCCTGCTGGCGGCGGTGGGCCTACACATGTTGTCGGCCTGGCAACTCACCAAGCTCAATCGCAAGGCGCGCCCCATCAGTTATGCGAAACGGACACCGCAGGCCGCAACTTATGCATCACGCACGATGCGCTACGGCGGCGTGATCATTCTGTTTTTTATCGTCTACCACTTGCTGCACCTGACGGTGGGTAATGTCCATGTGGATTTCAAACATGGTGACGTCTACCACAACCTGGTAACGGCGTTTCAGAACCCGCTGATCGCTGGCTTCTACATCCTGGCTGTAACGTCGCTGGGTTTTCATCTCTACCATGGACTGTGGAGCCTGTTCCAGTCCCTGGGCTGGAGTGGCCCACGATTCAACGCCTTTCGACGCCAGTTCGCCATCGCTTTCGCCGCCATCGTCACCGTCGGCTTCGTGTCTGTCCCCTTGGCCATTCTTTCCGGTTTCATCGGCCACTAGAACTACGGGTAGGAAATCGTCATGCCGCTCAATGCAAAAATACCCAGCGGTCCGATCGAACAGAAATGGGATCGGCACCGCTTCGACCTCAAGCTGGTCAACCCGGCCAACAAACGTAAGTTCGACATCATCATGGTCGGCACCGGGCTAGCTGGCGGCTCGGCGGCGGCAACTCTCGCCGAGCTGGGCTACAACGTCAAAGCCTTCTGCTTCCAGGACAGTCCACGGCGCGCTCACTCGATCGCCGCCCAAGGCGGCATCAACGCCGCCAAGAATTACCAGAACGACGGCGACAGCATTTACCGCCTGTTCTACGACACGGTCAAAGGCGGCGATTACCGGTCGCGAGAAGCCAATGTCCATCGGCTGGCGCAGGTCAGTGTCAACATCATCGATCAATGTGCTGCTCAAGGCGTGCCTTTCGCTCGCGAATATGGCGGCACCCTCGACAATCGCTCGTTCGGCGGCGCTCAGGTATCCCGCACCTTCTACGCTCGCGGCCAGACTGGCCAGCAGTTGTTGCTCGGTGCTTATCAAGCTCTGGAGCGCCAGATCGGTGCCGGTAAAGTGACGATGTATCCACGCACCGAGATGCTGGATGTTGTCCTGATCGACGGCCGGGCTCGCGGTATCGTCACCCGGGATCTGATCACTGGCGAAGTCTCCTCCCACGCCGCCGATGCGGTGGTCCTTGCCACCGGTGGCTATTCGAACGTGTTTTTCTTGTCGACTAACGCCAAAAACTGCAATGTCACCGCAATCTGGCGCGCCCATCGTCGCGGCGCTCACTTTGCCAATCCGTGCTTCACTCAGATCCACCCGACCTGCATCCCGGTATCGGGGGACTATCAGTCTAAGCTGACCTTGATGTCTGAGTCGCTGCGTAACGACGGTCGGATCTGGGTACCCAAAACAAAGGGTGACGAGCGCCCCGCCAACCAGATCCCAGAGGCCGAGCGCGACTATTACCTGGAACGCAAATATCCGAGCTTCGGTAATCTGGTGCCACGCGATGTGGCTTCCCGAAACGCCAAAGAGGTGTGCGACGAAGGCCAGGGGGTTGGCCCGAGCGGCCTTGGGGTTTACCTCGACTTCGCGGAGGCCATCGGCCGGCTCGGCAAGGAAGCGATCTCGGAACGTTACGGCAACCTGTTCGAGATGTACGAGAAAATTACCGGCGAGGACCCCTACGAGGTGCCGATGCGGATCTACCCCGCCCTGCACTACACCATGGGCGGACTGTGGGTCGACTACAACCTGATGACTTCGGTCGAGGGTCTGTATGCCATCGGCGAAGCCAACTTCTCGGATCACGGCGCCAATCGGCTTGGTGCCAGCGCCCTCATGCAAGGCTTGGCGGACGGCTATTTTGTGCTGCCCTACACCATCGGTGACTACCTCTCGAAGCATATGGATGAAAAAGTCACCACCGACCATCCGGCGTTTGCTGCCACCGAGGCCGAAGTCCGCGATCGGACCGAGAAGTTATTGGCGATCGACGGCAGTCGGACGGTGGACTCGTTCCATCGTGAACTCGGTAAACTGATGTGGGACCACTGCGGCATGAACCGTAACGACGCCGGTCTGCGGTTAGCGTTGGAGAAGATCTCAGCACTCGAAGAAGAGTTCTGGCGCGACGTCAAGGTTGTCGGCTCTAGCGATACCGTCAATCAATCGCTCGAAAAAGCCGGCCGGGTTGCTGATTTCTTCGAGCTCGCCAAACTGATGTGTTACGACGCCTTGGAGCGCACCGAGTCCTGCGGTGGCCACTTCCGGGAAGAGAGCCAAACCCCGGAAGGTGAAGCCCTACGCAACGACGAGGACTTCAGTTACGTCTCAGCTTGGGGTTACAACCCTGACGGGGCACCACAACTGACCAAAGAAGATCTCGAATTCGAATATGTGAAGCTGACTCAGAGGAGTTACAAATAATGAAACTCACGCTCAACGTCTGGCGCCAAGCCGGCCCCGACGCCGAGGGTCGTATGCAGCGTTATGAGGCTCCCGACGTCAGTCCAGAGATGTCGTTTCTCGAAATGCTCGACGTGGTCAACCAGCGCCTAGAGGAGAACGGCGAAGAGCCGATCGTCTTCGACCACGATTGCCGTGAGGGTATCTGCGGCGCCTGTAGCCTGATGATCGATGGCGTCGCCCACGGACCGCAGGCTGCCACCACCGCTTGCCAGCTCCACATGCGCCACTTCAAAGACGGCGACGAAATTACTATCGAGCCGTGGCGGGCAGCGGCCTTCCCTGTGCTCAAGGACTTGATGGTCGATCGCAGTGCGTTCGACCGGATCATCCAATCGGGCGGTTACATCTCGATCAACACCGGCAGCGCCCCCGACGCCAACGAAGTGTTGGTGCCCAAGGTTGATGCCGACCAGGCTTTCGAAGCTGCGGCTTGTATCGGCTGTGGCGCCTGTGTCGCACAATGTCCAAACGGCGCTGCCCAGCTCTTCACCTCGGCCAAGGTTTCCCACCTCGGCCTGGTACCGCAAGGCCAGCCGGAGCGTGACCAGCGGGTCGTATCGATGGTGGCACAGATGGAAGCGGAAGCCTTTGGCTCGTGCACCAACCACCGCGAGTGCGAGGCCGTCTGTCCGAAGGAAATTTCGATCGACTTCATTGCCCGCATGAATCGTGACTACCTGAAGGCACGGATCATGTCGCGGGCGAAGTAGCTGGCAACCTACCCTGGAGAGAGAACCTCCGGAAGAGATTTTCTGTTGACAGAGAAAGTGCAACCCACTAAGATTCTCTTAATTAGGCCGAAGGAACTCATTATATCTGTTCTCTATTTGACGCCCAGGCACTGAATACTACGTAGCCTTGGACGTAGCGAAGATCAGATGTCGAGTTCCAATGTTTTACACTGGAGGAAGTATTATGCGTACAGGAATCGTAACTAAGACCATCGTTTACAATATTCTCATGGTCCTGATGGCCTCGAGCCTCTTCGCGAAGGTCCACTCGATTCCCTCTTCGACTCGACTCGTCCAAGGAAAAGTCACATTGGCCAACGGCGAACTTGTTAAGTTCGCTGTCTTGGAAGGGGCGATGCTGACCGTGATGGATACGGAATCGGGTTACTACTACGGCTTTACGCCATCGATCACAGACGAAGCAGATCTAGCTGTCAACGTTACATCGTTCAATATCGAGAAACGCGGTCGAGACTTACACATACTTCGGCAAGCTGGTTCCATCGAGACCTTTTCTGGATTAAAGGCAGCTCTTCCGCAAGATTCCAACGCTACGATCGAGATTACCGGCATCATAGAAAGCGGTTTGTCTCAAAGCGAATTCGAGGCGCTTCGAAACAGTTTGGCCGTTCCGGCGAAGATAGGGAGTGAAACCAATCTTTCCGATCAGCGAGACGGAGACGAATGCTGTGTCACCTGCGGCTCAACAACGGCCTGCGCTTGCGCTGTCGAGATGAGTTGTGGCAGCTGTTGTGCGGGTACTTGTTGTAGTAGCGGCGGTGGTGGCCCCAGCATAGAGCACAAACCGCAATAGACGTTACCCCCTCAGTGAGAGAGTTCTGCGGAGTGACCTGTGTTCTTTTAGTCCTATTTAGGGGTTCAGCAGCATCACAGGATGCTGAAGCACCAACCTTTAAGGTCTAGAGTGGCTAACGAGAATAAACACAGCCAGACGTGTGGGTGCGACTGCACCCACGTACCGCGCAAAGATGGCTGGGATAAGCTGCAGATTTTAGGCGTGTCATTGATGGCACCCATTCTTCTGGCTCTCGTTGGCTCTTGCTTTAATGACTCCATCAAGCAGCGCGATATTGAAGTTCGATTCGTCGAAATGGCAATTGGCGTACTCAAGCAGGACCCCGCTAAGCACCCTAATACAAAAGAGATACGAGAATGGGCCTTTGATGTTCTCGTTCAGCACTCTCCAGTAGACTTCTCCGAGTCTGCCCGCCAAGAATTGAAGAATGAACCACTCCTCAGCAGCCGAGAAGAAGTTGTTGACCTCAGTGTGGATTCTTTCAAAATCGCGTGTAGCGGTGAGAGTCTGGTCTGCGACCGTCAATTCAAGCTAGAGTTTGAAACAACTTCGCTCTTCAAAGTACAAATCCATGTCTCGGACGATATGTGCTCTTCCATCAAGGTCCATATCTCCCTTGACGCAAAGGCTGTATATACAACCGGATATCTTGGCTGGAAGACACCGTCTGAAGGATTTGACTCCTTGCCATTGAGTACTGGTTTTATTGACTTGGGGCCGTTGAATAGAGGCCGCCATACTCTTGAGCTAATGGCCGAGGGGCAGCCAGGTGGCTGCACGCCGAATGGATTCCTCGATCAATGGAGTAGCAGAGTTCAAGTCAAGACCTCGAAGTGATCGAGAAGGAACTCGATCGCTTTTGATAGATAGAGCCTTGAAGGCTATTTATCCTCGTGGATCTTGGCGACGGCTGCCTGCATGTCCTGGACCCACGAGGCATTCTCGCTGGTGAGCACGGTCTCGGTGCGTTCGACGAGGATGGCGAATTTGGCGGGTTCGGCCTTCAGGTTGTCCGGTAGACCGCTCCACCAGGTCGCAACGTTGGTCAATTCGAGTCCGGCACGATTGTAGCCCGCTAGCTGCGGCTCGACATTGCGCAACTGCAGATAAGACGTCAACGCAGTCGACACCCCAACCGCTGCCGGCAGCCAGATTTCTTGTCCGACCGTGGCGAGCAAGGTGCCGAGCCCGCCGAGACCAGCAATCGCCCATTGGGTTCGATGGTGCCTGCGGTCAAGTGATCGGGCCTTGCTGACAAAAAAAGCCAGCTGATCGCCGAGGCGCCACTCGAGGTAGTGCTCAGGATCGATGTCGCAGAAACCGTCGTCGCCGGGAGCCGCGCCATACTTGGGCGGCAGCTCACCAGCATAGCCCATCATACTGCTCTGCAATACATCAGTATCCATCAAGCGGCTAGTGGCATTGCCCACCGTCGTCGACAGGGTTTCGGCGCGCTGTTCGGAGGTACAGCCGGAACGGTCATAACAGTCGATCGCGCACCGAAAGCGATAGATCTCCCGTTTGGTGGCTTCGGCGGCACCTCGCAACGTCACCCAATCGACGCCGCGGGCGAGTTTGCTGGCTCCGGTCGACAGCACAGTGCTCAGAATCGGCGCCATGGTCATCGCCAGCCAAACGTAGAACTGCCATTCATCGAATGCCGGGCGCCGGCCCGAAGTGTCGACGTACTGCGAATAGAAGATCGCCAAGGCGGTCGCCAGCACCCCCATCCACAGGATCGCCCCTCGCAAGCGGAAAAAGCGTGCTTGCAAAACCTTGGCGTTGTGATCGAAGGTGGCGAACCTGATCCAAGCGTTCTCTAATGCAGTCCGTTCGTGGCTCGTCTGATCACTCACCACCGCCTCCTCTGACTCGGGTTGATGTTTGATTGCTCGCATCAGAGCCCGTCGAGGACCTCTCGCAAGCCGATACTCCTGCCCTCTTGAATTGTGGCAACGAGTAGAATTCTACGGCGTGCTAGGTCAGCTGTGGAACCTCCAGTCGACATGGTAACCTCGCAAAAGCGGCTGCCTGCTGCCGGGATCAATCGGCAAGGCCAAAACGGCATGCTTTTGCCACCGCCAGGCCACTCGTTGCCAATGTCTCGGTGCCGCTACACTTCGGAGGTCATGTGCAGATCGAACAGGATGGAGGGATTCGTCGACCACGGCGAACGGTCTTGGTACTCAGCGCAGCGCGCCAAACCCCCGGTTACCCGTGCGCGACCGACAGGCTCTCGCAATCGTGACCACCGTGCATCGCTTGAGCACCGCAGATGCTCTGCAGTCGTCCGATAGTGACTATCGAGGCCTGTTCGAAGCAGCTCATGACGCCATCCTGATTGTCGACCCAAGCTCTGAAACGGTCCTCGAGGTCAACCAACGAGCCTGCGAAATGTACGGCTTCGTGCGCCACGAATTCCTCGGTATGCGCCTGGATTTGCTCTCTGAGGAGGTCGAAAAGAGTCGTTCCTTGATCCGAGAAACCGCACGTGGCGGCCTTTCGACCTCGATCGAAGCGGTGCACTTGCGCCGCGATGGCAGCAAGATGTTGGTCGACATCCACTCGTCGGTCATCAACTACCAAGGCGACTGGGCGATCGTGACGATCAACCGCGATATCACCGAGCGGGAGCGCACCCGAATCGAGCTCGAGACCTCGTTGTCGTTATTGCAGGCAACTCTGGAGTCGACCGCCGATGGCCTCCTGGTGGTCGACACCAGCGGAAAAATTGTCACGTTCAATCAACAATTCGTCGAGATGTGGCGACTCCCGAATGAGCTCGTCGACCAAGGTAATGACGCCGAGGTCTTGGACTTCGTTCGCGACCAGCTGCTGCAACCGCAGAGCTTCCTGGCCAAAGTTCGCCAGCTCTACCAGGATCCGGAGGCTGAGAGTCAAGATCTGCTGCGCTTCAAAGACGGGCGCTTTTTCGAACGCTACTCCAAACCGCAACGGCTCGGAGGGAAGAGTGCGGGCAGAGTTTGGAGCTTTCGCGACATTACCGAGCGTAAGAAGGCCGAAGAGGCGACCCGCCACCACGCCTATCACGACCATCTCACCGGACTCCCCAACCGCATGTTGTTCGAAGATCGGCTGCGGCATGCCGTAGCTCAGGCGACCCGCGGCCACCAAATGTTGGCCCTGTTCTTCCTCGACATCGACCGCTTCAAGACCATCAATGACACGTTCGGGCATGCCGCGGGCGACCGACTCCTAGTGGAGGTCGCCGAACGACTGACTAGCCGCAAACGTAGCGGCGACACGGTGGCGCGACTGGGGGGTGACGAATTTCTCATTCTGGTCAACAATCTGCGCCGGGTCGAAGACGCGGCGCGGGTCGCACAAGGGGTTCTCGAAGCGATTCGCCCTGCCGTCGTGATCGAGGGCCACGAACTCCACGTCACCACCAGCATCGGCATCACACTATTTCCCCACGATGGCGCTGATGGCGAGACCTTAGTCAAGAATGCTGATATCGCGCTCTACCGCGCCAAAGACCAGGGTCGCGACGGGTATCAGATTTATGCGCCGGACATGAATGCCCGGGCGCTCGAAAAACTGATGTTCGAGAATAGCCTGCGTCGTGCGATCGATGCTCACGAGCTGCTCTTGCACTACCAACCCCAAGTCGACACCACAAGCGGCCAAATCACCGGTGTCGAAACACTGGTTCGGTGGCGCAAGAAAAACGGCGAGCTGGTGATGCCCGGCGACTTCATCTCGCTGGCGGAGGATGCCGGCCTGATCGGCCCGCTGGGAGAATGGGTCCTGGAGACCGCTTGCACCCAAGGTCGCGTCTGGCACGACGCCGGCTTCAATCTGCGGTTGGCGGTCAATCTATCGGTGCATCAACTGCAACGTCCGGGGTTTTTAGATACGGTTTCGAGAGTGCTGGAAACCACGGGAATGGATCCCCATTGTCTGGAACTCGAAGTCACTGAAAGCGCCGTGATGCAGGATCCAGAACAGGGTATCCGCAGTCTGGGGAAGCTACGCGAGATGGGAATCTTGATCGCCATCGACGACTTCGGTACTGGCCATTCGTCACTCAGCTACCTCAGGCGTCTACCGGTGACAACGCTCAAAATCGATCAGACTTTTGTCAGCGGCCTAGGCCAAGATGACGATGTCGGCCCGATTGTCAAAGCGATTATCGCGATGGGCCACAGCCTGGGTATGCATGTGTTGGCAGAAGGGGTCGAGCGCGAAGATCAACATGCGTTCCTGCGTGCCCATGGCTGCGACGACATGCAAGGCTACTATTTCAGCCGTCCACTCGCCCTCGACGCGATGAACGAGTTGCTCCACAACCGCTGACACCGACCATAGCGTCGCGAGGCCAACCAACTAAACGTTGGCTGTAATAATGTTGGCTGTAATGTTGAGGGACTACGCTGTTAGCAGAGAATCAACATTAGATGCGCCACAACGACGATCTGGTCCCACTTTTGAGTACATCCCGCCGCCGAATCCTGGCTCCCTTGACAGCCTTCGTGCTGGCTCTCGTCACTGTGTACGTCCTCGGGCCGCGAGACTTCATGACCGGAGACACGACGCACTACTTGGCGATGGCGCGCGGTGAGGCCGCACCCGCGCCGTTTGCCTACCGATTGTTGACACCCGCCCTTGTAGCGCTCCTCCCCGGTTCGCCGGGCAGCGGCTTTTTCCTCATCGCCTACCTCTCGACCCTCGGCACGTTGTGGTTGACGTTCAGGCTGTTGCGCCATTTCGATATTTCTCAGGCGGCGGCCATCGCAACGTGTGTTTGTCTGTGCTTCTCGTACCCACTCGCCAACTACCTCGGGCGTTGGGGCCGTATCGACCCATTGGCAAATTTCTTGTTCGCACTCGCTCTGTTTTGGATCCTGCGTTACAAGCTAGTGCCGGCGGTGGGCGTGCTGACGATCGGTATCCTCGCCAAAGAGACCTTGATCCTACTTCTGCCGATCCTGTGTTGGCAGAAGATCCACAGCCAGCCGTCCAACCCGCGAGCCTGGGGTGCCGCCGCCGCACTCTGCCTGCTGCCGATCGGCAGCCTGGTCACGGTGCGATCGGTAGTCGATGTCGCGGAAGGCTCATTCACTGTCGAATCGCCGGCTGACCTGCCGCGGGTTCTAGGCGAAGTGTGGGCCTATAATGTCGATCAGTTCGGCTTCTCGAAACGGGTCGCGCGAGATCTGACCAAGTCCTACGGTTTCTTCTGGGCGCTCGCTGCTCTAGGGCTCTTGGTCGAGCATCGACTACGTCGCGATGGGCTAGCTCTGATCAGCCTCTATCTGATTGCGATCGGCTTCGGGTTATGCCTCGTCGCGACGGATTGGGCCCGCATGTTAGGCACTGGTTTTTGGGGTGTTTTCATCCCTGTGGCTTTTTTCTTCGATCGCATCTATCAGCGGCCATCGTGGCGACCACTACTGACCGGATTTGTCGCGTTGAGCATCCTCCAATGTTACCTTTCGCTGCTGATTTACCGTGATCTGGACGATGGTGGTCAGCTGGCGATGGTCGCCACTCAGATCTTGGTGGTGTTGGTGGGCGCCAGTCTCGCGGTGTGGGCCTCCTTCTGCCGCGGCCAGCGCCATACAGCAGTTGCCTGAGCGGAAAAGGGCCGCGAGGGGATGAACCATTTGGATGTGCGAACGATTGGCCGGCAGCTCCTGCGAGAGCCACCATTGCGTGCTGCCCTCGAGCAGCTCGCAAACGGCAACCTTCAAGATCTCTCCGAAACGCTAGCCGAGCCCCTGCTGGCAGGCCAACTGTGTGAGCCCGATGACAACGGGCTGCGTCTCACCCGCCTAGGCCGTGGTATTGCCTACCACCTGTCCGAGCTCCGCATACAGCTCGAGAACGGCGGTGCTGATACCTATGTCTCGCAACTCGATATCCGCCACGACTCGAAGGTGTTGGATATCGGGTGCGGAGCTGGCCAGAGCCTGGTAGCGCTGAGTCGCGAGCAGCCTAGGCTCGGCGTTGGCCTCGAATTCGATCCAGTGGCCTTGGCATTGTTCGCAGCCATCCGCGACGTTGAACAACTGCCCGGCGTCGATGCCGTACGCGGCAACGCGGAGACCTTGCCGTTTGCCGATAGCAGCTTCGACCGCATCATCTGCCGCAGTGTACTGATGCATGTCCGGGTCTTGCCAACCCTGGCGGAAATCGCCCGGGTCTGTGCTGATGGCGGGCTGGTCTACCTCCACCTGACTGACTTCTGGTTTTATTTACGCAAGCTCCTGCGGGCTCGCTGGGAACGGGGTGGCGTTCCTTTCGCCTTGGTTAATGGTCTGCTGCTGCAGAGCTTTAGTCGCCAGATCCGTATGCGGGCCACCCGCACCATGAGTTACCAGACCGTCGGCTCGATCAGCCGTCGCCTGGACGGTCTAGGCTTCGACGTCATCGCCGTCGAGCAGGATCGGCGGCAGCTGATGGGACCTCGCCATCGACAGCCCAAGATTCTGGCTCGCAAGCGCCTCCTTCAGAACCCAGCTGACGGAGAAACCAAGGCATGAAACGCGACGTCCAGATCGACGCCATTCGCGGATTCTGCCTGGTGTTGATGACCATTTCCCACATCGAAGGACCGGTCAACAAGCTGACCTTCGAGTTCATTGGCTTTGCTGGCGGCGCCGAGGCCTTCGTCTATTTGTCGGGGATGGTGGCTGGCCTCGTTTACTGTAAGCGATCTGCCAAAATCAGCGAGTCGGCACTCGACCGCGCTGCCCGGGGGCGAGCTTGGACTCTGTATCAATACCACCTCGGCGCTTACGCCATGGTGTTGGTTTTTGTCGCGTTGTTGCCGAGCCTCGCGTCCCCGCTGCGGGGTTATGCCCCACTCTTCTTCGACAATGTCGGGCTCGCGGCCTTGCTCGGCCCGCTGCTGCTCTACCAGCCCTTGTTCATCGACCTACTGCCGATGTACTGTGTGTTCATCTTGCTGACTCCCCTCGCGCTGCGTCAATTCAAGCAGGGACGCGAGTGGCATTGGATGGCAGGCAGCGTCACCCTGTGGCTACTCTGCCAACTGGGATTGAATGATCTCTTGCTGGCGAATACGGTCGCCAAAATCGTCGAGCCACAATTCGGCTTCAGCCCCTATTCGTGGCAGATGATTTACTTCATCGGCTTGTGGGTCGGCTTTCGCAAATACCGCGACGGGCGCCTGTTCGACAACTATCACCCGCTGTTGTTGAGGCTCAGCGTTAGCCTCGTGGTGTTGTTCTTCACCATCCGGCACACGATTCGGTTTATGCGCTGGGCGGACCGTACCGGTTCGTCGCTACTCGACGGCGTCCAGCACCTCCTGCCTTCAGCAGAGACTCTCCAACTCATCGCCGAGATCACCTTCAAGCTCGATATGAGGCCGGTACGGGTCCTCAACTTCTTCGCCGTGGTTTATGTCTCGAGTTATGTACTCGAACGTTTCAAACCTCTGCTCGAGGCTCGCTGGTTGATTTTCATCGGTCAGCATTCGCTCGAATGTTACGCCTACCATCTGCCGTTGGTTTATGGCATTCGGGTCTTCGAGGGTAACCTCTTCGATCCCACCGCGCCGTCGACTCCGATCCTGCTGACTCTCATCACTTTGCTCGCGGTCGCCAGCCTGACACTTCCGGCCACCCTGCATCAGCGCTACCGTGCAGCCAAGGCAGCTGTTTCCCAACCGCCCCAACCCGCTCGAGCACCGCTAGGACAACCGTCAGAGCATCCGGCTCGGGTCGACTCGAGGCCACGTGAAGCGGCCGAGACGAAGAGATCATCGACATCCGCCGAGGGTTAATGCATGCTAAGCTATCTACCGATGAATCAAGCTCTTATGAGAAGTTCCAAGCATCCTCTAGGACGCTCTTGTGGGCGTCTCTTCAGGAAGTTGACAGCCGCCTCGAGTGTGATTGTGGCACTTTCTGGGTGCTCCGCATCAACACCGATTCACGCCCCAAAAGCACTGGATGAGCCGCTACCACCGATCGAGTGGCGCCCCTACCGCATCCAAATCGACGATGAACTCGATATCAAATTTTGGGGCAACGAGGAACTCGACCAAAGCGTCACAGTGCGCCCCGACGGTATGATCTCGCTGCCCTACGTCGACGATGTCAGGGCCGGTGGACTGACTCCTACCGAGCTCGACAAGGAGCTCACCGCAAGGTATGCCAAAGAACTGATCAAACCCGAGCTGACCGTTATCGTCACCCAGGCTGGCGGCCAGACGATTTATCTTAGTGGCGAAGTCAGCGATCAAGGTTCGTTGCGATTAGCCGAGAGGATGACCTTGATGCAAGCGATCCAAGAAGCCGGCGGTCTACTCACCACGGCGCGCCGCGAGCAGATTCTGATCATCCGAACCATGCCCGACGGTGAACGCATCGCACGAGCAGTCAATCTACGACCGGTACTGAGTGGCCGCGATCTCTCCAGCGATATTGCGCTGCAAGCCAACGACATCATCTTCGTGCCACGGACCAAAATCGCCAACGTCAACATTTTTGTCGACCAGTACATCAACTCCGTCATTCCGATCGACGGCATCGTCTCGGCGGCAATCTTTCAATCGGATATTTTTGATGACTCGAGCTCAGACGGCGGGACTGTCGAACCCGATCCGCCGGTCGAACCGGAAGGCGACCCATGATCGAAGAAAAACCGGTTCCTTGGCGCGAGCTAATCGAGACGATCTTTCGGCAACGCAGCCTGATCTTCAAGGCCACCCTAGCCGGCGTCCTGATGGCCCTATTGTTTTCCATCCTGGCGCCGAAGCAGTACAAAACCCGCGCCCGGATCCTGCTGACTGCCCAAGCCCTGTCCGGGCCTCGCCAAGCAGCGATGACGGATCGTCAGGTCAACGCTGAGATCTCACTCTTGACCAGCCGCGCCTTGACCCGCAGCGTGCTTGAAGAGTACCTCGAGACCGGACGCCCGCTAGAGCCTGTCAAGGCCCCACTGACGCTGGCCAAACGTGGCATCAAAAACTCCATCAAGAGCGTGCTTCCCAAACGCGCAGAGAGCGCCAGTGCGGTTGATCCGCTCGAGACACGGCTCTCGGGACGCTTGTTGGAAGGCGCTCTCGAAGCCAAAGCGATCACCGCCACCAATGTCATCCAGCTCGCCTATACAGGTCACGATCAAGATTGGGGGGCAGGATTCCTCAACGACCTGCTCAGGCACCACGTTACCCGCATCGCCGAGCTCAACGAGAGCGCTGCCGCCGGTACCTTCTTTCATGAACAGCGCAACTTACTCGCGATTCGCTGGCAGGAAGCTCGCGAGTCTTTTTCGGCTTTTCAGAACGAGCAAGATGCTTCCCTGCTGTCGGGCGACGATAAATACCTGCGCGAGGTTTTGTCGCAGTTCGAAGCCAGCTTCGCCGAAGCCGAGACCGAGCGCCTCGAGCTCGTGGCTATGGTCGACTTCCTGAAAACTGAGATCGAGCTGCTCCCCGAGAAGATCACCTCTGAGTCCCTGGTGACCGAAAATGAAGCGGTCAAGTATCTGAGCTCTCGTATCCTCGAGCTCGAGATCGAGCGCAGTGAGCTGATGGCTCGTTACAAGCCAACCAGCGCCCGGATCAAGTCGCTTGATCAACAAATTGCGGAGGGTAAACGTCTGCTCGAGACCAAGGAGATGGACACCCTGGCGCAATACACCACGATCATCAACCCGGCACGCCAGCAGCTCGAGCTTCAGTTGGTAGAAACCGAAACGCAAATGCGAGGCACCGCCGCCAAGGTGCGAGCGCTGACCGCACAAATTGTCGACTACCGCGACAAGTTGAAGTGGCTCGAAGGCTTGGGAACCGAGATGGAGCGGCTGCAGGACGACGTCAAGAACGCCAAAGAGGCCTATCAGGTCTATTCGCAAAAGGAAGAGGAAGCCAGGTTCTCCAGCTCTCTCGACGAGTCCGGTATCGTCAATGTCAGCATTATCGAAGCTGCCGAAGCTCCCAAACGGCCGCTGCCGTCCAAGGCTCGTCTATACGTCATCCTGGGTAGCATGGCAGGCCTGATCCTCGGGGTTGTCCTCGCCTTCTTCAAGGATTGGCTCGATCCGTCGATCAAGGGTAGTGCCCAAGCCTACCGCCTGAGCGGCATCCCAATCATTGCGGAGATCCCTACCCGCTGAGCCCGTTACGACCGGATCATGGAACCGACAACACCCAGGCTTGCCAGCCGCAGCCTTGCCGATGTGATGCGCTGGTCGAGGTCCGCGAGTGCGCCAGACGGTCGACCTTCAGCCCAGCCGGAAGCAGCTGTGGTTGCCCCCAATCCGGTGCGTCCAGCCCAGGTCGACATTTGGCAACGACACTACAACCTCTCGACCGAGCCCTTCGCTTTGACCCCGGATCCAGAATTCCTATTTCCCAGCGCCGCCCACACCGAGGCGATGGCCGGGCTCAAACTTGGTCTGTGGGAGCGCCGAGGTCTGTTGGTGATGGTCGGCGAGGTCGGCACCGGCAAGACAACCTTGGTTTATTCGCTGCTCAGCCAGCTTGATCCCCAGATTGAGACATCCTATTTGTCAAACACTTTGTTGTCCTTCGAAGAGCTACTACAGAACGCCCTCCAGGATTTCGGCGTCACCACAACGAGCCGCAACCGTCTGGACCTGCAGACTGCCCTCAACACTTTTCTGCGGGACTGCGCCAACCGTGGCAAAACCGCCGCGCTGGTGATCGACGAAGCCCAAAATCTGACCGACGAAGTGTTTGAGCAGTTGCGGCTCCTACTCAACTTCGAAACCTACAAGTCCAAGTTGCTGCAGATCCTACTCGCCGGTCAGCCAGAATTGGCGGCCAAGCTGAGACAACCCAATCTGCGCCAAATCGGCGACCGCGTAGCCGTACGCTGCGGCCTCGGCCCCTTGAGCTCGACCGAAGCCCGCGCCTACATCGAACATCGCTTAACCACTGCCGGTGGATCGCTACGTCTCTTCACCCGGCCTGCTCTGGGTTTGCTGATCCGCAAAGCACGCGGGATTCCGCGGCGGATCAACATTCTGGCGCACAACGCGATGCTTTTTGCTTATGGCCGCGAGATCGACCGAGTCGACCGCGCCACCATGGCACAAGCAGTGCGCGAGCTTCAGGGATCCTTGGCCACCCCATGAGTAACTACTTTCGAGCCTTGCTGCGGCTGGAGAAAGAATCCGCAGCGCCGCAACAGACGGTGCCAACACATACGGTACCTCCACAACCAGGTTCCACCGAACACGACAGGTTCGACGAACTGCCGATGGACGACGGACTCGCCGGGACCAGGCCGTCTTACGATCTCAACTCGGCCAAGAAGCAGAATGCCCACGCTGCGTTGCTCGACGCGTTACGCGCAGTCTCCGGCAGAGCACAGACTCCAACAATCGTCATCGCGGGAATGGCTCGCAGCGACGCGGTCGGCGAGGTCATCAATGGCATTGCCAGCCAAGCCGCCCTGCGAGGTGTTGGTGTCCAAATTGGCGACGTTGTGGTGTCGACCACCCACCGCATCCTGAGCACCCGGGAAGGTACCCCGGAACCTCGCGGTCTCGATTTTGAAGGCCAACCACTGACAGCCAGAACATCCCTCGATCTAGAGCTCTCTGCTCCCGCGACTCAGGAAGCGCTCAAGAAGTGGTTTGTCAGTGCCGGCGCCGGCTACGATCTGCTCATTGTTGCCGCACCGCCATTGCTGAGCTCGGTGGATGCGGCTTTGGTCGCCCGAGCTTGCGATGGCCTGGTACTGGTCGGCGAACCCCTGGTCACCCTGCGGGACGAATTCGAGATCGCGGTCGAACGCGCAAGGTCTTCGGGCTGTCGCGTCCTCGGCCTGGTGATGAACGACAACCGAGAATGGCTGCCACGCTTCCTCAGTCGCCTGTTTGGCACCTACCCGCGATCGATTCTGCCAATCGAGAAAGAGTCGAGCTGACCTGCCATGCTGACCATGCAGTTTCTGGGCGTCCTGGGCGCTCTGGCCTTACTGCTCATTGTGCTGGCACCGTTCTACGGTTTGGTCATGTTGGATCTGGTGATGGTTCCGATCGTCGAGCCTTGGTACTTCGGGAACACCCTCTTCGACCCCAGCGACTTGATGATCGTCTGTTTTGGCCTGGCGTTGGTGTTACGCGGCAAGTTCTCGCCCGCCCTGCTGTTTAAGAACGCGCCATACTTTACGACTTGGCTGCTGCTCGGGATCGTACTCTGCGTCTCCTATCTGGCTTCGCCGCTCAATGCCGAAGCCCTGACCAATCCCGCCCGCGCCGGCTACCAGCTCTATCGGTACTGCTTCAAACTCTTGCTCTACTACCCGATCTGCCTGCTCGTGCTGCGCGACCTCCGCAGTGTGCGTATAGTGCTGATCGCGGCGGTGGTCGGCGCCGATCTCTGTGCGGCTAAAGCGATCTTCCAAGGGTACCGCGGCGACTTTGAACCCCCCGGACCGTTCGACACCGGCAACGAGCTGGCGGCGGTTTTGATCGTGCCCTTCATTGTCGCCCTTGCTGGCCTGATCTTCCCAACTTCGCTCAAACATCGGCTGTTTTCAGGCGCCAGCCTGGTGCTGATGACGCGGGCCGTTTTGTTCTCAGCCTCGCGTGGCGGCATGGTGGCAATCATCGCTGCTGCTGGCTTCTTTGGTGCCCTCGCTTTTCTGCTCCCTGAAGGCCGACGACGGTTGATCAAGCTAGCCCCCTGGGTAGCAGCAGCACCTCTGCTGCTGCTGGTCATACGTCCCGATCTGCTCAATCGACCGACGGTGCAACATGCCATCACCCTCACTGAGGGCCACAAGACCGCCAACATGCAATGGCGTATTCTCGAACGGTGGCCACACTTCATCGCCATCGCCATGGATCACCCATTGCTCGGCACTGGCACCTACATCGACGAGAGCCTGAGCCTCAAGGCCAACACGCCTCACAATGGCTACATCGCGATCGCGGTCAAATATGGTTTCATCGCGCTCGCGCTTTTCCTACTCTTCATCTACCGTGTGTTACGCGATTGCCTACGGATCTACCGACGATCGTCAAACCTCGAAGACCGCGTGTTCTTTCTGATGTTTGCCGCGGCCATCGTCGGCTTGGTCATGCACAATCTGGTCGAGACGACCTGGCCCGAGAACATCATCATGAAGTACTTCTGGATGATCAGCGCAGTCAGCGCCGCCTACACGCATCTTTGGCGGACCTCGGACCCAGCGACACCATCCAAGCGCTCCTCTTGGGCAGCCGGCAGCAAACCGCGCCTGGCATCCCAAGCAACGTGACGCTAAGTCCCGTCACGACAGCCATCTACCGGAGCCTACTGTCATGCGCATCGGCTTGATAGCACCCGAGCTGCCACCTGATGTGGGCGGTATGGCTGAGTTCTCGCGCGGTCTCGCGAGTGCTCTCGGCGCTACGTCCGATGTCGACCTAGTGACGCTACCCGATCATGCCTTACCGTCGGCCGAGATCACACAACATCCCGTCCTGACCGGCTGGCTGCCTCGAGATGCCGGTTTTCTCGCCAACCTCGCAAGCCAACATCGGATCGACGCTTGGCTCGCCCTCAACGCCGGTCTCGCACCTTTGGCCCGCCGACTCGAAACACCATGTTTTGTCTTCTTCATGGGCAATGACTTTCTCAATCCCTGGATCTCCTACGGTGCAGGTTGGTTGGAGCGATTTCAGCGCCCTTATGTGGCCCCACTGCGTTACCACCTGCGGCGGGCAGCAGTGCGACGGGCGGTGCCAGCCCTGCGCGGCTTGTTCTCGATCAGCCGAAGTACGTCCCAGTTGATGACACAGCACCTGGCCGTCGACCCTGGAGAGATCGAGTTGCATCCCCCCGGCGTCGACGACGCATTTTTCCAGCCCGGCACCGCAGGCCAGGATCCGACGCTGAGGCTGCTCACCGTGGCACGCCTCAGTCGCTACAACCCACGCAAAAACGTCGACGGTGTCCTGCAAGCCTTGAGTCAAGTTTCGCCCGAAATACCGTGGCGTTACACCGTGGTTGGCGGCGGTGACGACCTGCCCCGCTTGCGAGCTCTGGCCCGTGAACTGGCGATTGAAGATCGGGTTGCTTTCCGCGGAAGGGTCGACAAGGCGGAGTTGCTGTCTTGTTATGCTGACGCCGATCTCTTCATCTTGGCTGCCCGTGCGTCGGGCAAGGACGTCGAGGGTTTTGGGATCGTTTACCTAGAGGCCGCTGCGGCTGGCGTACCCGCGCTCGCTAGTCAGGCTGGTGGCGCCACGGATGCGGTGGTGGACGGCGAGACCGGTGTGGTGATTGCTGAGTCTTCACCTCAGGCCATTGCTGGTGGCATAAGGCGTTTCGTCCGCAACCGTCCAACCTATAGCGCAACTCGGGTGCGCGAATTTGCCGAACACTTCCGGTGGGCGAAGGTTGCCGCCGGCGTCCAACGTTCGATCGCCGCCAGTCTCACCCAATCTGGCACCGAACCGACACATCCATGGTCTGCCGATCGCGTCGCATGACGATGCCCTATCGGGCCACGATGCCTTCTCCGAACACGAAGCCCACCAGAGACACGATGCCCTCTACAGACAGGGTACGCGTTGCGCATTGTATCCACGGACTCGGATTGGGAGGTGCGCAAAAAGTCATCGCAGCGCTGGTGCGCGGGCGCCAGGACGATCGGCTGGAGTATTTTGTCTATTCGTGTACCGGGGGTGTACATCATGAGGAGATTGCAGCGGCGGGTGCAACCGTCCGCATCCTGCCTCGCCATCTGCCCAAGCTCGATCCGCTGTGGGCTATCAAGCTCGGTAACCGAATGCGACGCGACCGAATCAACCTGGTGCACACGCATCTCTTCGGCGATACCCTGCACGGGTCCTTGGCCGCCCAACTCGCCGGGCGGCTGCCGATGATCATGACCCTGCACATCGGCCCCGAAGGGCTCCGCGGTCTACAACCAAGAGGCTACAGATGGCTGATGCGGCGAGCCGCCCGCGTTGTCAGCTGTTCGCGGGCGGTTGGTCTAGCTTTTAGTGATGCTGGGCTCGCCGATGACGTCCACATCAAGGCGATCCCCAACGGTATCGAACTGCCGGAGCGACGGCCGCCGAACGCTGGCCGGCTGCATCAACTACGTCAACGTCTCGGAATCGAACCGGACACCGTGTTGTTCGCCAGTATCGGACGCCTCGAAGCCCAAAAGGCGCACGGCGACTTGATTGCAGCCTTCGCCCGTTTGCCAGCAGCGATCGCCGCCCGCGCTCAGTTGGTCGTCCTAGGGACCGGGCCGCTTGATGCCGAACTCCGACGGCAAGCGGCCAACGCCGGCCTCGGCGACCGCGTACGATTTGCCGGTTTCCGCAAGGATGTGCCGGAGCTGCTACCCGCTATCGACGCCGTCGTATTCAGCTCCCTTTACGAAGGTCTGCCGGTCGCCCTGCTAGAGGCGATGGCGACCGCCCGCTGCATCGTGACTACTGACGTTCCAGGAATTATCGAGGCGGCCCGTCACGACCGCGAAGCCCTGGTTTCACCACGCAGCAACCCGGACGAGCTCGCTAAGGTGCTAACTCGTGTAGTCGAGGATTCGGCCCTCCGGGAGCGTTTGGCAGCGGCGGCACAACAACGTTTTCGTCAACGCTTTACTGCTGCGGCCATGGTGCGCAGCTATGAAGCACTTTATGATGACCTGCAATCCTGATCTGCTAGACAGTTCTCCGTTGTGAAGGAAATCACCCTTGGATTCGAGCCCCCAAGTCGCCTTGCGGCGGGTGCCCCTGGTTATCGGCATCGCCGGTGTGTTGACCAGCCTGCTGCTGTCCCCACCAGCCTTCTCGCGCTGGTTTGCGATGTCGTTCCTGCTCGCTCATGAAACCAAGATCTTGTGGCTCGGCTGTGGCCTGCTGCTAGTGACATCGATCTACGTCGCGTTCAACACCACCAAGCGCCGGCTCGACATAGCTGCCTTGCTCTTCGCCCTATTGATGCTGCTCGCTCTCGAGCTTGGTGCACGCCTTGTCGTCGCGCAGACGAATCCGGATGCCAAGCTACGCTTGGCCAAACTCGCCAACCGTACCTACCCCGAGCTGATGGCCTACAAGGGGCATCCTTTCTTGCAGTTTACAGGCAACCCATCACGTACCGTGGTCGAAGATCGAGTGTTGGGGGAGCTCTCCTCCTTCAACAACCTGGGCTTTCTCGGATCCGATATTGAGGCCATCAAGCCACCGGGAGTGATCCGCATTGCCGCCCTCGGCGGATCGACAACGGCTAGTGGCTACCCCGCTGTGCTGCAGGCCTTGTTGAACGAGCACCCAAATACCTATGAGCACCGTTTCGAGGTCCTAAACTTTGGCCAAGGCTGGTATTCCACCGCTCACTCACTGGTTAATCTGGTACTCAACGTGCTCGATCTCACCCCCGATATCATCGTCATTCACCACGCCTGGAACGACAAGTCCGTCCGTGATGCCGGTGACCTCTTCCGCAGCGACTACTCCCATGCATTGAGCAACCTTCAGGTCCCCAACATCCCTGATCGCCATCTCATTCGCGCCAGCATCTGGTACCGCTACTTCAAACATAAACTTACCCTCGAACCCTCGTGGGCCTTCCTCGACCATGCAACCGTCACCGACCAAGGTCGCAAGGGTGGCAAGAGTTACGACAATCTCGACGAACTGAAACCCTACCGTCGTAATATCACCATGATGATCGATCTCGCCCATCTCAGAGGTATCGAAGTTGTCCTAACCACCATGCCCCGTTCCCAGGATCCCGAAGCCAAGGACGCCAGTGTCGCGCCTCACATCGACCAATGTAACGACATCATTCGTCAGATTGCCGCAGCCTACCCTGACGTCTTTTTCGTCGACCTGGATCGCCTGATGACCGGCACCATGGAGCACGTTTTCCTCGACCTCGGCCATGTCGATGCAGAAGGTCGTCGAGTGAAAGCAGAGGCTGTTGGCAAAGCGGTCCTAGAAGCCCTGCGCCCAGTGCGCGAGGCATCGAACCAACCTATGAGCTGAGATTGATTCCAGCGTAAACTGCGCCGAGCGACAACTTGCAACCAATCTCCGGTAGTTCGAGGTCCTCCAACTTAATCCGCCAGGCGGCGAAACACCTCTTCCGTCCGTGCCGCGATTTTCGACCACGCCAGTTCTCCCAGCACCATCTCTGACGCCGCGTTCGACATCTCACGACGCTTGGTGTCGTCGGTGAGGACTTCGATCATCGCATCGGCCAATGCAGCAAGATCATCGGACTGGACAACTCGCCCGGTAACGCCGTCCCGCACCGCTTCCGGGATACTGCCGACATCGGTGACAATCACCGGCTTACCGAAGACGTAGGCAATACGGACGATGCCGCTCTGGGAACCTTCGATATACGGTAAAACCACAACCGAGGCCTGCTGAAAGAGGCGCGCAACGTCTCGATTCGAGAGGTACCCTTCGTGCAACGTGCAATAGGCACTCGACGCAATCTCCTCCCGGTAGTTGTCCAGATCTCCGCCGCGGCCGGCAATAACCAAGCGGAATTCAGTCACCTGAGGCGCGACCATCCTGGCCGCTTGCAAGAGATTGCCTAGGCCTTTGTAGCGATTAATACGCCCAAAGAAGAGTACCGTGCGCCCAACCTCGGTGACTGACGTATCGATGCCATGTTTGAATACCGTATAACAACCATGGGGAATCGAAACAACACGCCCATCGTCGAATCTGGAGGCTTCGATATAACACTTTCGAAGCCATTCACCGTGCAGGATCACCGCCGAGGCCCGACGCCGCAAGAATCGCCGAACATGAGCTCGTCGCGGCGGCTCCTGCGAGTCTTCCCCTGGATGTGTTGTCACGTCGTGCACGGTCAGTACCAACGGAGCCTTCGAACCCCAGCGCAAGCAGAACGGTAGATAGGTTTGCGTCGCCTCGTGAACGTTGAGGACATCTGGATTCAGCCGTCGTAGCAGGCTGATGAGTTGTGCGATCGTCCACAACTGCCGCGGATCCCGCAGCCCGTGCGGGCGATCATCGATCACATGCGCTGTCACCGACGGTGACAACAAGGCCAGCAGCTGATCTCCCACGGTCTCTCGAACGCGGTCCTTCTTGACAATGATGTCGACGTCGTGGCCCCGCTCAGCCAATGCGTTCGCCATCTCGACGAGGTACTCGACCCAGTTGAGCGACAGCAAGACAATTCTCATTGGCCGTCCTCTACCAACAGATACCGTGGTAGTGCTCCGGCGGAGCGTCGCGCAACAGGCCGACAAGATCGATCACGATACGATCGCTGACATCGCCCCGGGCCACCCGCTTGAAGTCTGAATCCGGTGTGGTCACCACCAACACCTCGGCAAAAGCCTCCACCTCTGCAATCGACGCACGCATCAGGCTCGAGATATGTGGAATCTCTTGTTCAATGTAAGTACGGTTGGCGCCGACGAGGCGGGCCAACAAAACGTTTTTGTCGTAAATCGCCAAGTCGAAGCCTTTGCCGATCAGCATCTCCGCGAGTTGCACTGCGGGACTTTCACGTAAGTCGTCGGTTCCAGCCTTGAAACTCAACCCGAGTAAGCCAATTTTTCGCTTGCCGGTTTGACGGACAAGGCGTAGGGCAAGATCCTTTTGCAGCTCGTTGCTAGGCAGAATCGAACGTAATACCGGCACATCAACATCGCGGGTGCGAGCGTGATGAAGCAAGGCCCGCAAGTCCTTGGGTAGACACGAGCCGCCAAACGCCGCACCCGGTTTGAGATAAGTCGGCGCCAGATTGAGCTTGGTGTCGAGGCAAAAGTCCTCCATCACCGCACGGGCATCGATACCAGCGCTCTTACAGATGTTGCCGATCTCGTTACCAAACGTGATCTTGAGCGCATGAAAGGCATTGTCGACGTATTTCAACATTTCGGCATGCCGCAGGGTGTTGCGGACCAAGGGCGCCTCGATCCCTTCATAGGCAGCGAGCACCACATCACCGCTGCGCTCGTCGAGTGCGCCGATGACGATCCGCGGCGGATCGTGGAAGTCCTCGAGCGATGAGCCTTCGCGCAGAAACTCCGGATTCATCGCCACTCCGAAGTGTTCTCCCGCCCGCCTGCCGGACTCCGATTCCAGCAGCGGTATCAACTGCTCGTCCACCGTGCCGGGCAACATAGTGCTGCGAAAGGCGACCACATGATAGCTGGGATGCTCACCCAGGGCTGCGCCGATCTCCCGGGTCACCCGCTGCACATAGGTCAGGCCGAGGGCACCATTCTCTTGGCTCGGTGTACCGACACAAATCAACGACAACTCAGATTGCTGGATCGCCTCACCGATATCTTGGGTGGCCCGCAGCTGGCCTGCATCAACTGCCTCAGCCAAGGCCTCGTTTAGACCAGGTTCGATCACCGGACTGCGACCGGAGTTGATCGCGTCCACTTTGACCGGATTGACATCAACTCCGATCACCCGATGGCCGGCAACTGCAAGGCACGCCGCCGAGACCGTACCAACATACCCCAGCCCGACGATCGAGATGTCCATATAAAGCTCCTACAGCGGCCGGGCATGCCCAGAATCAGAGCCATATTGCGGCGTCGCGAAGGCCGAAATTCTACACCGGTGACCATCCGTCGTCAATCAAACCACGATGGGCAGCGTACCCCCACCATGACATAATTCACTACCCGACTTCAGACCGCCAGATCGGCTTCACAACCAGTCTTTCCGGCTCAAAATCATGTGTGGCATCACCGGTATCTTCTCCCTTGGCGATCGCACCGTGCCCGATCGTCTAGAGGCCATGAATGCAACGTTGATCCACCGCGGCCCCAACGATGCCGGCGCCTTTCGCGACAGTCGTGCCGGTCTGGCGATGCGTCGGCTGAGCATCATCGGGGTCGACGACGGGCATCAACCGATCACCAACGAAGACCGTGATCTGGTGCTCGTCTTCAACGGCGAGGTTTACAACTACCTGGATCTCAAACACCAACTCGAAGAGGAAGAGCACCAATTCACGAGTAGCAGCGACGCCGAGGTTGCGATCCATCTGTACGAGCAATATGGCAACGACTTCGTAGATCCCATGCGAGGCATGTTTGCCCTGGCACTTTATGACCGTCGCCGCCAACAACTGGTGCTGGTGCGGGATCGCTCCGGTCAGAAACCGCTTTATTATGCGATCTCCGGTGGTTTCATGATCTTTGCTTCCGAGATCAAAGCGATTCACGCGTCCGGTCTGGTCGACAAAGAGCTCGACACCGAGGCCCTGGCGTCCTACCTCACCTACGGCTTCGTGGTCGGCACGTCGACCCTGTTTCGAGGAATCCACAAGCTGCCGGCGGGACACATGCTCACCGCTAAGGCGCACGTCGACACCCTCGAGATCCGACCCTATTGGGATCTGCCGACCACCACCGGCACCATCGAGACGCTCGATCAAGCGGCGGCCACCGTGCTCGAACTGTTGCGGGCTTCGGTCGAAAAGCGCCTGATGAGTGAAGTCCCACTGGGGGCGTTTCTCTCTGGCGGCGTCGATTCGAGCGCCATCGTCGCCTTGATGAAACGCCATTTGGACCATTTCCAGACCTTCTGCGTCGGTTTCGAGGACAGCCGTTTCGACGAACTGCCCCACGCCCGAGCCATCGCCAAAAAATTCGGCACCGAGCATCACGAGCTGGTCCTCCGCGGCTGCAACCTCGAGCTCCTGCGTGACCTCAATTGGCACTACGACGAGCCGGCCGGAGATCCCGCTGCAGTACCAACCTACTGCCTGTCTCACTTTGCCCGCCAGCACATCACCGTCGTCCTGACCGGCGAGGGTGGTGACGAAACCTTTGCTGGTTATCCTCACCATCGCCACGCCGCCCGCCTCGGCCGACTCGCCCCGTTCCTCCCCGGCTTGGGCCTCGCCGCTCGCGGTGTCAGCCGGCTTGAAGGGCGACTCGGCGGCATCGGCTCTGCGCGCTTCTGGAAAGGGGCCTGGATCGCCGGCCTACCGGCTGATGAACGCCACCGAGCATGGTACGCCGCCTACACGGACGCGGAATTGTCCAAGTTGCTGAGTACTGACCTCCGGGCCAATTTCGCCAAACGCATGGATACCCTGGCGGGCCCGTTCCGCACTCTTCAAGCCAAGGTCAACAAGCGGGAAATGCTCGAGCAACTGCTCTACATCGACGCCAAGGTCAGCCTTGCGGATCAACTGTTGATGAAAGTCGACAAAACAACCATGGCTGCCTCCCTCGAAGCGCGCTGCCCACTGCTCGACCAAGAGTTGTTGGAGTACGCTGCAGCCTTGCCCGCAGCCCTCAAACTCTCGGCGAATGGCGGCGCCAAATTGGTGCTGCGCCACGCGCTCCGCGGCCTGCTCACTGACGATATTCTCGACCGTCCCAAACAGGGTTTTGATGTGCCACTCGAAACCTGGTTGCTGCGGGATCTCGAGGCCCCTGTCCAAGCCGGCTTGCTCGACGACCGGGCGCCGATTGCTGCCTATCTCGATCTAAACACGGTCAAGAACACTTGGGCTCGTTTCCGTCAACGTCGAGACATGCGGTCGTGCAAACAAATTTGGCGGTTGCTCAACCTGGCCGTGTGGCATGAGATCCACTGGCCCACTGGCCACCTCGGCCATCTCGGCCAACCCGGCAACCCCAGTGCCGGCAACCCAGCCGCTGACCTGTTCGTGGAACAGTCCGCCTGAACGAGCCCCTCGCCTGCCATCGATCACCGGAGCCAACCCATGCGCGAGCAAATTCTCAAAGCGGATCCCGAAACCGAATTCTGGACCTCGGAACGCGTCTTCATTCTCGAGCTCTCAAACTCCGAAGCGGACCGGGAAGTCTCGATTGCCCGCGCCCGCGTCGAGCCCGGGGTGACCACCCAACTCCATCGCCTCAACGGCATCATCGAACGGTACGTCGTCCAACAAGGCGAAGGAGAAATGGAGGTCGGTGACGAGCCAGAAACCTCTATTGGGCCAGGCGACGTGGTCCTGGTCCCGGCCGGAGTCCAGCAACGGATCACCAACACCGGCAACGAAGACTTGTTATTCCTGTGCGTATGTACGCCGCCATTCTTCGCTGACGCTTATGAATCGCTGGAGCCACCAGCTAGAGCCTCTGATGAAGACCTTGCTTCCAGTGAAGACAGCGCTTCAGACGACGCAAAGGCTGAAGACTCAGCCGACGAAGTCACGTCTCACGTAGAGCCTCAGGAGGCTGAGTCCGGTGACAACTCCGCAGACTCACCGAGCCAATCCCGCGGCCGCAAGAAGTCCGTATAGAGTTGCTCCTCCGGCGAACCTGGTTCCGGCGACCAATCGTAGTTCCAGCGCACCAGTGGCGGCAACGACGCAAGAATCGACTCCACCCGACCGCTGGCCTGTAGACCAAAACGAGTCCCGCGATCGTAGAGCAGATTGAACTCCACGTAACGGCCGCGGCGATAAAGCTGGAAATTGCGCTCACTATCGCCATAGGGATGACTCTTGCGACGCTCGACGATCGGCAAATAGGCCGGTAGCAGATGATCGCCAACGCTGCGCATGAGACCAAAACAATGGTCAAACGTGGGCTGGTCGAGGTCGTCGAAGAACAACCCGCCGACACCTCGCGGCTCGTCCCGATGCGGGAGATGGAAGTATTCGTCACACCGCGTCTTCAGGCGTGGATACACGTCGTCTCCGAAGGGCAAACAAGCCGCACGAGCCGTACGATGCCAGTGCACGGCATCATCCTCGAAACCATAATACGGCGTCAGGTCGAAGCCCCCGCCGAACCACCAGACTGGCTCGGCACTAGCCTCACCCGCGATAAAAAACCGCACGTTGGCGTGCGTTGTCGGCACGTAAGGGTTGCGAGGGTGAACGATGAGCGAAATGGACACCGCCTCAAACGATGCCCCCTCGAGTTCCGGCCGCCGGCTGGTAGCCGCCGCCGGCATCCGTGCCCCTGAGGTATGCGAAAAGTTCACTGCCGCACGCTCGAACACCGGGCCGTCACTCAAAACCCGAGGCCGAGCCAAGCCACCGCGTTCGCCAGGAAGCTCTTCACCGCCGAAGCGTGCCTCACCGTCAGCACGCTCAAAGGCGGCACAAATCGTATCCTGTAACTCTAGCAAGTACTCGCGTACCGGCGCGATCTCAGCCTTGTAGTTCACCATGATGTCCCTCAGCAGAACGAAGCATATCCCTCAGCACTGCGAAGCATATCCTTTAGCAGAGTGAAGCATAAATGGTCTCGAGTTGTGCCGCCACCACAGACAACGCGTGCCGATCGCGTAGACGCTGTCGACCGTTGGTTATCAAATGTTCAGCGAGCGCCGTGCCACCATCTAGACGCGCGATGCCGGCCGCCAGTTCGACGACGTTGCGCCCCAGCAGCAGATGTTCACCATCTTCAGCATCCAAACCTCGAGCCGCCTCCGGGGTTGCCACGACAGGCACCCCTCGCGCCCACGCCTCCAGGATTTTGATCCGCACCCCCGAAGCGATACGCAACGGCACCACCAGCACCGAGCCGGCAGCAAACGCATCTCGACTGTCCTTGGGCGCCGGCAACCAGATCACCCCATCGGCGCGGCTGGCGTCAACAGTTTGCTGGTTGGATGCCGCCAGTCCGAGCACATGCAACACAGCTCCAGGTGCAACCAGTCGCACCCGCGGCCAGATCTCCCGCACATACCAGTCCGCTCCGCCGCTGTTGGGCAGCCAACCATCACTGCCAAACAGCACCACCGGCGGTGCGCCGATGAGCGGCGTGCTGGCCGCTGGTAGCTCGCTCTCGAACGGCGCCGACACTTGATGGATCCGAGCATCGTCGCACCCGACCGCGGACGCCAGCTCTGTTAAACGCTCGGCGTCGTGCGACGTCAGTGCCAAAGTGGCGGCACAGCGCCCAACGGCCCGCCCTTCCCATGTCGCCAACTGCCGCGCCTCGCGGGCTAGCAACCACCCTCGCCAGCCGCCCTCCTCTGCTGCCTGGGCCCAAAGATCACTCTCGACATTCTGGGCCCGCAAGACAATCGGTACGCCGGATGCCATCTCGGCGGCGGGCAACGCTTGCATCTGCTCCGCCATCACCACATCGAAGCGCTCGGCCCCCACCAGTGCCGCGACCCGTTGCTGAACCGCCGAGACGGTATGCCGGACCACGGTCAACGGTTGCCGTCGCCACTGGGCGCGCAAGGCGTCGATCCACCTCGGCTGCGGTCGAACCGCAACCAGCTGCGGTCGGCACACAGTCGAAAGTGCAGCCTCGGCCTGTCGGCACTCCTCTTTCCCCACCACCGGTGCCACCAACGTCAACTCGTGCCCGGCGATGCTCAGCGCTCGCAAGGTGTCGAGCAACAGTCGACGGCCACCATCAACCGGCGGCCAGGGAGCCTTGGTTGCAACCCAGAGAATCTTCACCTGATGGAGGCTACATCACCGGCGCGTCTTCTGCGACCGGCTCGCCATCACCGCTGGCCGGTAACAGAGGACGATACTCGGGAACCAGTTGACGCAACCAATACAGTATCGCTTCATGATCTTCGGTGACGGCTGCAACTTTCAGATCGTTGAGGCGAGCGTGCAGCTCTTCTCCGGATGGCGGACTCTCGACAACCTTGATTTTGGAGTCGATCTGTCGCACCACAGTTTCGCCATCGCCGATCAGCTCCTCGCTGAGCTTCTCGCCAGGACGCAGCCCAACGTAGGCGATTTTGACGTCGACATCGGGCACTCGACCAGACATCGTAATCATCATCCGCGCCAGTTTGGTGATCGAAATAGGCTCCCCCATCTCCAACACACACAGCTGCCCGTAGTCGCCATAGGCGGCCCGCAGGACCAGCCCAACGGCTTCCCTGATGGTCATGAAGTAGCGCCGCACGTCGGGATGGGTAACGGTGACTGGGCCACCAGCTTCGATCTGCTCCCGGAACAACGGCACCACCGAGCCCGCGGAGCCCAACACATTGCCAAACCGCACCGCTGAGAAGCGCGTTGACGAAGTCTCGTTCATACGCAAGATCAACATCTCACCGAGACGCTTGCTCACCCCCATCACGCTCGACGCTCGCACTGCCTTGTCAGTCGACATGTAGACAAACCGCTCGGCACCGTAGTCCGCCGCTACCCGTGCCAGGTTGAGCGTACCAAAAACATTGGTCTTCACTGCCTCACCCGGCGCTGTCTCCATCAGCGGCACTTGCTTGCGGGCTGCGGCATGGAAAACATCCACTGGCCGATGACGACTGAACACCACCTCCAGGCGGGCGGTATCGCGGATATCCGCCACTTCGGCAACAATCAAAGCTGTCTCGTAGCGCCGCTCCAACCGACGTTTGAGCAGGTAAAGCCCATTCTCGTCAATATCGACCAACACCAAGCGCTGGACGCCGGCTTCCAAAAGCTGGACACAAACTTCGCTGCCGATCGAGCCGGCTGCGCCAACCACCATCTGCTCACCGCCGCTGACGAAACTTGCCTCTCGCCCCTGCTTGAACTTGACCTCCTCGCGATCGAGTAGATCCTCTGGAGTCAAATCCTGTAGCAGAGACGACGCCGACTTCTCGTGCAGATCACGATAGGAAAAGGGCAAGATCTTGAATCGCAGCTTGAGGTTGTTGCTGAGCTCCAAGATCTCGCGCACCTGGCGGGCCGGCAGCCGGGGAATGGCGATCAAGATCTGTCGGATCCCATAACGCTCGACCAAACGAGGAAGATCAGCAACCCCGCCGAGCACTTCCTTACCGCCGACAAACTGTCCATGTTTGGATTCGGCATCATCGATAAAACCGACAATCCGATAGTCATGATCGGTACGCTGTAGGCCACGCAGCAACATCTCTCCTGCCGAACCCGCACCGACGATCGCGGTGGCTATCGAGTCCGAATTGCGACCACGGATCAAGTCAGCACGATAAGCCAGGCCCAAGCGCGGTCCAAATCTCAAGGCTGCCATTAGTGCGGTCGACAGCAACAGCTCGAGCACCAGTACCGCACGGCCGATATTGGCCGGCATTGCTGGATTCATCAGGTACAGCGCCAGGACGAACAACGCGGTACCCGAAATGCCAGCCATAACAATCCGTGCGCCATCGGTGAGCCCGGACAGCCGGAACGACCAACGGTGAAGCTTGAAGACCACCACGCAGGCCAAACGGCAGGCGATCAACAACAGCATGGTCCGCACCGGGTAAAGCCCGAGGTGGGTCTGAGCCTCGGTCGGCTCGAATCGGAGCAGCAACGCCACAATCAAGCCGACGGCCGTAATCACCGCGTCGATCGCCGCAACCAGGACAAACCGCTGGCTGCCGGTGAGTTCGAGCAAACGTTGAAGTCGGTATGCCATAGCGTGAAAGTCTCGGAGAAAAATACACAGATCCCGGAGAAGAGGACGCTACCCAGGCGATAAAGAGATGATTCGGGAGACCCGATGTTAACACACGTCAGATCTTACTGATCCGCGAAGCCTCCAACTCCCCATCAGACTTCGACTAATCCCCTGGGCACAACCTCGACTGCGGCCAGACCAATGGAGTCAAGGTCAAGCTCGAACGACCTTGGGCCCAGGCTGGCAGACGCCACGGGTGTCGACGATCAGCTGGGCGTCCGACGTCAGTTGATCGTAGTTGATGCCGCTATGGTCGGTGATGATCAACACGGCATCCTGACGGGACACGGTTTCTGGGTCGATGTCGACCGACGCCATCGCCGGTAAGTCGGGCCAGGTGCGCATCGTCGGCGCTTCCGGGATCAGTGGGTCGTGGTAACAAACTTCGGCCCCGAGCTCGACCAGGCGGGCGATGATCTCGAACGAGGGACTCTCCCTTGGGTCCGCCACATTCGGCTTGTAGGCCAGTCCAATCACCATCACTCCGCTGCCTTTGACCGGCTTGCCGGCAGTGTTCAGGGCGTCTTGTAGCTTGGAGATCACGTAGCGAGGCATCTCGATGTTGACTTCACCCGAGAGCTCGATGAAGCGAGCACGCAAGCCGTATTCCCTAGCTTTCCACGACAGATAGAACGGATCGACCGGAATGCAGTGGCCTCCCCACCCCGGCCCGGGATTGAACCGCGTAAAGCCGAAAGGCTTGGTCTGGGCCGCATCGAGCACCTCCCAGATATCTATCCCCATCGCGTCATAAACGGTCTTGAGCTCATTGACCAACGCGATATTGACCGCCCGGTAAATATTCTCGGTCAGCTTGGTTGCTTCCGCGACGCGGGTCGAAGACACCGGGACCACACGCTCGAAGACCTGTGAGTACAGGCACACCGCCAGCTCTTTGGCGGCGCCGTCGACCCCACCGACAACTTTGGGTATTTGGGTTGTGGTGTGCTGCTGATTACCAGGATCCTCACGCTCAGGAGAAAAGGCGAGATAAAAATCCTTGCCGTGTTGCAACCCGCTGGCCTCCAACAACGGCCTCACCAACTCATCGGTTGTGCCGGGATAGGTAGTCGACTCCAAAATCACCAGCTGACCGCGGCGCAAACTGGTGCTCGCCTGGCGGACCGTGGTCTCAACGTAGCTAAGGTCGGGTTCACGGTAACGATCGAGCGGAGTTGGCACACAGATCAACAGCGCGTCGGGCTCCGCTAAACGTTCAAAATTGCTCGTCGCCGCCAGCCGGCCCGCAGTCACCGACGCCTGAATGCGGTCTGCGCCGAGGTGGTCGATGTAGCTACGTCCGGCGGTCAAGGCGTCGACTTTGCGATCATCGATGTCAAAACCCAAAACCGAAAAGCCGGCCTCCGCAAACACTAAGCCAAGAGGAAGCCCAACGTAGCCCAAACCGATGACCCCAACTTGAAACTCACGGTCCTCGACCCGACTCATGAGCTCCTTGATCGCCGCCGGGCGAGGCTCATGACGATCCTGTTCGCTCCCTCCGTCTTCGTCCCCACCGTGTTCGCCCTTCGTGCCCTGCTCGCTCATATCCGGTCCACTCATGGTTATCTACCGTTGAAGTTGTTCATTCCAGTTGTCTTTCGGGTCACGAACCTGCGCCGGCTTGCCTAGGCCGCCGTTGCTTCAGAAAGCTATCAACCCGTGTCCGAAGTGCGCTGTCCAGAATCACCGCAGTGCGAAAGGACTCTTCGGCCTCATCATAGAGCCCCGCCGCGAGTTGCGCTTGACCAATGTAGGCATAAACCTCTCCTCGGGGCTCCAGGGTCAGCGCACGCTCGAACGCCGTGAGTGCTGCCCGTGGACGGCCGAGGAGCAAATTCTGGCCGCCGCGCGCGATCGGCAGATCAACATCGACCGGACTGAGGGCCTCGGCCTCCCTTAGCAGACCGATGTTACGCAAGATCAGCGGCTTCGTCAGACTCCTGGTACTTGTCCCCTGTGCTGTAATCAACCGCACGACATTGACCGCCCGGCTCGCCTCCCATAACCGAATTCCGCGGGCAATGTTGAGAGCGAGACCAACCGCCAGCAGCGGCGTCAGCACCCAGACCAGGCGATGGCCACTCAAGCTGCCCTCTCGCGCTGGGCGGCAAAAATCCAGCTGACAAAAAACAACACCGGATAAGCGACGAGAGCTATGCGCAACGGAAAGTTGGTGGCGGCGAGCAGGATCAGTGCCACCAGCCCAGCAAGCATCACCGCGGCGTCATCCGACGCACCCGTCGCGAAAACCTTCCGTAGGGTCCACCCCAGGATAAACAAACCCCACAGAATTGCCGCAATACCCGGAATCCCCCACTCGGCGACCGCCTCCAGTGGATCACTGTGGGCGTTGACGAAATAAACCGTCTTCGGCCAGCGATGGAATTCGACTCCGGCATTGCGCATGGCATGTTTGGCGTGGCCAAACTCCGCCCGGTAGGCGCCGTGCCCAACTCCCGTCCAGGGATGGGTCTCGAACATCCAGACTGCGGCCCGCCAGCCGTCCAATCGGCCGCTCATCACCCGGTTGATGTTGCCATGCTCCAGGCTCTGCAGTTTGTTGTCGAGGCGAACCCTCAGCGGCTCGATCAGTAGTGTCGCGAGCCCCAATACCAACACTAACCCTGCCACCACAGCCAAGAATCGACGGCGAGGCAGCAGCAGCAGCCAAAGAACCAAGGTACCAAGAATAAACGCAGCGATCGCCGTCAACGTCTGCGTCAGGATCAGAGCATAGATACTCATCCCCGCCGCTACTAGCATCGGCAAACGCCATCGGTACTCCTGCTGGCGACGAAGGCTGGCCTGCACCAGTAGACATGGCAACACCAGGTACGCCGCAAGGTCGAAGGCGCCGCCGGCAAACGACGTCAACCCGATCCGCTCGGAGACTTGGGTTTCGAATTCGAACGGATTGAAGATGCCGTGGAACTGCAGAATGGCAACAAATGCCAGCATCGTGGCAGGGACAATCAATCCATCCAACAAGTCCCGAATCTCATCGACTTTCAGCGCCAAACTCCAAGTCACCAGGCAGGCGAGGCCAATCCAAAGCGACACCAGCCCTCCCTTGACATGGGCGGTGTGGACGCTAGTCAGCAACCCCGAGGTGGCGACAACCAACATCGGCAGCACGGCCAACACAACCGGTTGGCGAAAAAAGCCTTTCCAATCGATGCGATTGATGGTGCGCAACCGCCAGACAAGGAAAATGATCGAAGCCACTCCCAGGCATTCGCTCAGAAAGAGCTTGGGGAGCCGAAAGTTCTCCCTGGCTGCGGTCGAAAACGCAAACGGGACAAATAGGAACAAAAGCCAGAGCGTCATGGGCCCCAACTTCGAGACCCACACCTTGATCGCTTCCCCTCTCACATCGGCGCTCCAGAATCAGCTCAACGAGGCCCCTTGCAACCTACTCAGGCCTGGGCCGCGTCAGCGGCCGCCTCTTCAAAATAAGAAACGATCATCTCCTGTGCCCGGCGCACATCATCTCCAGGTTCGACGATGCGACCGAAGAGGGTCCGGAAAGTATGTTGCAGCGCATCGATATCGCGACTCTTCAACAGCTTCACCAACTCCTCGATCACCCTCACCGAGGTTGTACCATAAGCTTCGTTCTTGGCCTCACGCTCGAGCAGTACAAGGGCAAAAAAGAGTTGATCTGGCAGTTCTTCGCCGGCCTCCAGCACCCGCGACGACAGATCCGTCACCCGGACCCGCCCGGCGGCACTGCTGTCTCCCGGCACTGTACCAACCGGCACGGTACCAGCCACTGAAGAGACCCCACCGGTGGTGCTAGTTTGCCCGGCCGCAGCCTGACCCGTCGAAACCTGGCTCGACGCGGCTTGCACGGACGCTGGCTGACCGGACGCTGGCTGACCGGCTGAGACTTGCCCCTGGGCTGGCGGCGCTCCGTCTTGACCAAGTTGCGGCGCGTCTTTGCGATCGAAGTAGAACGGTAACGAACGCAACTGCTGGGCAAAGCGCGAGAACAGTAGGAAGAGCTCCTTCTCGGAAGAGAAGTTACCGACCAATTGGGCGTTCTTGCCGATCTCGATCCCTTCGGTCTCCTGCAGCACAATGCGCGCCTGAGCCTTCTCCTCGAGATGAATCGAGCGCGCCTTCACCTTCCAAGAGGTGAGGCTACCCTGGACATAACAAGTCTGGGCGCAGCGCACCGATACCGCCTCGACCTCGGCGTTGGACTCGATCCGGATCGAGCCATCCACCGACTCGATCTCACCGTAGTGACCCGAATTCTGGATTACCAGATTACCCGGCGTCCGCACCGATAGCTGGCCGTGGACATCGATCTGGATCTCGGTGCCGGACGGAATGATCATCGTCGGCGAAGTGTCATTTTGTTTCATCGAGGTCCTCCGGTCACGGGCATATCCAGCGACCATCGCGGATGTCGGTCGGTGAGGTCTTGGAAGGGACACGACCTTGGAAGCTGGGCAGTCTTGAAGGTGTGTGGTCTGAGAAAGTAGACGTTTGACTCATACTACCCGATGTCAGCGGCGCAGAATGCGTGGCAGAGGCTCGAACCCCCGCGGGTCGGGAGCCTTACGCCCCAGGATCAAGAAGCTCTCCTCGTCGCTCCAGCGATGGTCGAGGATGTAGATGCGTGGATCGATCGGTGTAAAATCGCCGCTATCGCCTAAACGGCGTACTTCATAATGCAAGTGCGGATTGGTGCTCCAACCGGTATTGCCGACGGTGGCAATCACATCTCCCTGTTTCACCTTCTGACCATTGCGCACCTTGATCTCGTCGCAGTGCCCAAACAGGGTGATGAACCGTTCGCCGTTGCGCAACACGACCAGATTGCCATATCGGTTCCAGCCGACACTCTGGCGTTGCGGATACCGTCCGGCAAACGCCACTACGCCGTTCGACGGCGCGTAAATCGGCGTGCCTTCGGCAGCCGCTAGATCAAGCCCGGCATGGAAGTCGATCTTCTTGGTGAACGGGCTGGTACGGGTACCGAACGGGCTGGTCAGCACAAAGTCACCGCCCCGCAACGGCGAGATCGACGGCGTGGTTTCAGCCTGCTCCCGGTGCAGCTCTTCGAAGCTCTCCACTTCGTCGAGAAATGCCGATAACACGCCATGCTGCTCACTGATGCGGGCGTGCAAGCCATTGCCGCGACGAATCTCGGCGGCGAAAATCGACTGCGGCACCTTGGCCGGCTCGTGCGGATAACCGCCTTTGCCCAGGGAAGAGTCGTCAGAAAATCCGTAGGCGAGGTAAATCTTCGACATCTCGATGCGCTTGGCGTCGCTCCGCGTCTCGAGCTCTGCCAGCTCGACAACCTTGACCTTCAACCGTTCCCCTTCGTGCGCCCGCTGCCGAACCAGATCTTCGTATTCACCCATCGCCAAGTAGTTGCCGATGACGGTCGGCGCGATCGCGATCGAGAACAGCACAAAGGCGACGTAGGATGCGGTCACGAGAACAATCTGAGCAACCTGTTTGCGCGTCAGAAAGAGGTACTTCACCCCGCGCCGAATGTTGTGGGGGTGGTATTGGATTTCGAGATAAGGCCGCTGACCCGAGCTCGCGCCACCGCCGCGCCGCCAGTTCAACAGCCCACGAACCGCCGAACGCCCGCGCCCAGCAAACTCACCCAATCTCTTGAAACGCAATCTTTGCAAGGTCAGGACCTCACCGATTGCGATGTTTTTTGTGTTTCCAACATGAATTGACTCACTCAAGATGCCACCAAGGCATGACCTCAACAACGGCGAACATCTATTATCTCACAAGCGTGACGCTGGGGGCGATCTCGATTGGGGCGCACAGCCGTGCGCCCCAAGGGCCGCACCTACAGGCACGTGTCTCGGTTATCGCGGATCAACTTCGTCGAGCCGTGCCTCATCGACATGTTGACGGATGGTCGCCAACAACTCGCCGTGCAGCGCCTTTGGCCCGGCGACCAGATTGCCACTGGTGAAAAAGCGGTCGCCATCGTCGAGATCGGTGATCCGACCGCCGGCCTCGCGGATCAGCAGCACACCGGCCGCAAAATCCCATGGCGAGAGACGGAACTCGAAGAATCCGTCGTAGACCCCGGCAGCGGTATAGGCCAAATCGAGAGCAGCCGAGCCACAACGCCGGATCGAGCTCGCTTGTAGGAAAACATCACGAAACACGTCGAGGTAGAGGTCGAGGGCGCCGCGAGCCCGGAACGGATAACCGGTGGCCAGATACGTGCCGGCGAGCTCGGTGCGCTGGGAAACCTGCATGGGTTGCCCGTTCCATTGCGCTCCCCCACCCTGCTGCGCGGTGAACAACTGGTCCCCCACCGGATCGAGCACCGCACCGGCCACCACTTCACCCCGATGTCGACAGGCCACCGAAACACAGAACATGGGCAGCCCCTGGAGAAAGTTGGCGGTGCCATCCAGAGGATCGATCAGCCACTCGTAGTCGTCGCCACCTTGATCACCCGCACGCCCCCGGCTCGCTCCGCTCTCTTCGGCCAGGATGTGGTGATCTGGATAGCGACGGCGGACTTCGGCAATCACCGCCGCTTCGCTCTCGTGGTCAGCTTGGCTGACCCGGTCGTGGGCCCCTTTGTGACGGGCTGTATTGTCGTCGCTCCGAAAGTAACGCCGCAACACCTCAGCGCCGGCTCGGGCACCGGTGACGGCGGTCGCCAACAAGTCGGCGACCGGTGGTGGATCACCAGGCCGCAACCGCTCTGAAGCCTCAGGCTCAGCGGTCTCCCGTTCCTCCGAGGTGGTCACGTCATGCGTCCCCGAGATGCACCGGCTGGCCATCGAGGAAGGTCCCGACTGCGGCGCCGCGCAACTGCCAGCCGTCGAACGGGGTGTTGCGCGACTTACTGCCAAAAGACTCGGCCCGCACCGTCACCTCACGGTCAAGATCGAGCAAGGTGATATCTGCCGCTTGACCAGGCGCCAGGCTGCCACCGGGTAAGCCGAGGACCGACGCCGGGCCAGCCGACAGCAGGTGCACCAGCCTAGAAAGCTCCAGGATGCCACCACCAACCAGTCGATCGAGGCACAAGCTGACCGTAGTCTCGAGTCCCAAGATGCCGAACGGCGCCACCGAAAATTGCACGTCTTTCTCGTCGGGATGGTGCGGTGCGTGATCGCTGGCAATAGCGTCGACGGTGCCGTCGCGCAGGCCCTCGATCAACGCTTCGACGTCGGATTGAGAGCGCAGTGGCGGCTTCATTTTCATCGCCGTCGAAAACCCGCTGGTTGCAACCTCTTGATCGGTCAGCAGCAGGTGGTGCGGGGCAACCTCGCAGGTTGCCGCCACTCCCCGGCGTTTGGCTTCCCGCACCATCGCCAGGCTGCGGCCGGTCGACAGATGGGCCACGTGATAACGGCCGGCAGTGTCTGCCGACAACAATAGATCACGCGCCACCATCACGTCCTCCGCCACCCCCGGGATCCCCGGCAGGCCGAGGCGGGTCGACCACTCGCCTTCGTGCATCACCCCGTCGCCGGTGAGATCGAGATCCTCCGCATGCTGGATCACCGGCACTTGATAATGCTGGGCATACAGCAACGCCCGTCGCATCAAAGCGGCGTTCATCACCGGCAGGCCATCATCGGAAATTGCCACTACGCCGGCCTTCACCATGTCGCCAACTTCCGCCAGCTCCTTGCCAGCCAAGCCCTTACTGATGGCGCCGATCGGATAAACCTTGGCGTAGCCACACTGGCGTGCTTGGTTGATGATCAACTCAGTGACCGCACGATGATCGTTCACCGGTTGGGTATTGGCCATACAGGCCACCGCCGTGAAGCCACCGGCCGCCGCCGACCGCAGGCCCGTCGCCACCGTCTCCTTGTATTCGAAACCCGGCTCCCGCAGATGGACGTGAATATCGATCAGCCCAGGGGTGACCACCAGGCCGGTGGCATCGGTTTCGTCGATCTCGGGAGCGCCCTCGAGATGCTCCTCGAGACGTGTGACATGGCCGTCTTCGATCAACAGGTCGAGGCGAGCGTCGATTCCCTGGCTGGGATCCACTACCCGACCACCGCGTACGATGTGCTTCATACTGCCCTCTCCATCTCCCCTGCCCTGGCTCATGACTTGCCTTGCTGTGCCAGCGACAGCAGATACAGCACCGCCATCCGAACCGCGACGCCATTCGCCACCTGCTCGAGAATCACCGAAGTTTCGCCATCCGCTACTGCACTGGCGATCTCGACGCCACGATTCATCGGCCCGGGGTGCATCACAATCGCATCCGCTTTGGCGCGGGCGAGGCGGGCCTGGGTGAGTCCAAACACCTGAAAGTACTCGCGGGTCGACGGGAACAGTGAGCGACCGTGACGCTCGAGCTGTACTCTCAACATCATCACCACATCGGCGTCGGTCAAAGCCTCGTCGAAATCGTAGGACACTTGCACTCCGAGCTTTTCGATCGCCACCGGCATCATGGTGCGCGGGCCAGCAACCGTCACCCGGGCTCCCATCTTGACCAGCAGATGGATATTCGATCGCACCACTCGACTGTGCTCGATGTCACCAACAATCGTCACCTTCAGCCCCGCCAATCGCTTCTTGTGCTGGCGGATAGTGAAGGCATCGAGTAAAGCCTGGGTGGGATGCTCGTGAGCGCCGTCGCCGGCATTGATCACCCCGGAGTCGAGACGATCCGCCAACAGATGCGGCACCCCGGGATGTTGATGACGAATGATTACCAGGTCCGGCGCCATCGCCTCGAGATTGCGTGCCGTGTCGAGCAGGCTTTCACCCTTCGACAACGCCGACCCCGAACCGGAAAAGTTCAACGCGTCAGCAGACAGCCGTTTCTCCGCCAGCTCGAAGCTCGAGCGGGTGCGGGTCGACGGCTCAAAAAACAGATTCAAAACCGTCTTGCCACGCAGCGTCGGTACCTTCTTGATCGGCCGCTGCGCGATCGCCTGGAACGCCTCGGCGGTGTCCAGGATCAGCTCGATCTCTTCCGATGAGAGGTCGGCGATCCCTAACAGATCCTTGCGTGTCCAAGTGACCTCGGGAATCGCCGGCTCACTCATTCTCCCTCCTCCTCCTGGCCTCCTCTACGGGTCGCCTCCTCGGCATCTTGCCGCGGCTCGATCGATCGTAGATTCACCACATCACGGGCATCGATCCCCTCGAAGCCGACCTCGATCAGCTCGCTGCTGGTGGTCCGCACCTTCGCCCCCACCACATCAGCCTGAATCGGCAGCTCGCGGCGGCCACGATCCACCAACACCGCCAGCCGCACCGCTTGCGGCCGACCGAAGTCGGCGAGCTCGTTGAGCGCGGCCCGCACCGTGCGGCCGGTGAACAGCACATCGTCACACAACACCACCACCCGGCCATCCACCGAAACTGGCAACTTGGTCTGCTTGATCACCGGTTGCGGGCCGATGGTCGACAGATCATCACGATAGAACGTGATGTCGAGTGCCCCCAACGGTAGTTCGACATCCTCCATCGAGACAATTTCGTCGCGCAGACGTTCGGCCAGCGGTAAACCGCGGGTTTGAATGCCAACCAGCAACATTCGTTCGATCTCGTCCTGGCGCTCGATCAACTCTCCCGCCATCCGACGTATAATGCGCCGCATCTGTAGCGCGTCGAACAGCTCGCGTTTGAAACGAAACCGTTGAGAGAGGGACTTCTTAGTCAAGAGAGCGTCTCCAAGATCGGGCGGGATCGTATGAGTGCCGGCAATGATTGTCAATCGAATCCTGAACGATAAGATCTGTAACGATGTCAAAAAAGCCAAACCCCCAAAAGTCCAGTACCGACGAATCCTCGCCAGAGCCCGAGAGCTTCTGGCGCGCCCGGCGCCAGGAAATCACGTTTCTGACCGTTTTCATCCTGATCCTCGGCGGCGGTTTTACCCTGCTGTCCGTAAATTGGGTGAACGACAACGTGATCGAACCGTTCACCGCGGGCGTCGCCAAGGCCAGCGGCGTCGCGCTCAATTTGATCGGCCAGGATATCGAGATGACGGGCACGATCATTCGTAACAATCGTTTTGCGGTCAACATCAAGAACGGCTGCAACGGTGTTGAGACGATGATCATTTTCCTCGGCGCGGTGCTCGCCTTCCCGGCCAGCTGGAAGGCCCGCGCTATCGGTCTCAGCCTGGGCCTGCTTGCGATCCAGTTTGTCAACCTGATCCGCGTCGTCGCCCTGTTTCTCACCGGCGCCTATTATCCGAAGTTCTTCGATAGCTCCCACACCGTGGTGTGGCAGACGGTGGTGATCTTGTTCGGGGTCATCCTGTGGATCTTCTGGGCCAACCGTTTCGCCACCCCCAAGCGTGCGCTGGCGGCGGAATGAGCCGCAAGGAGCGATCCTGGACTTGGCGTTTTTTGGGCGGCATTCTGCTGTGGCTGGTGCCGGTTAGTGGGCTGTGGTTTTTTGCCACCCCGATCTACAACATGTTCCTGACCACCAGCGCCGAAAATCTGGTCCGGCTCACCGAAAGCCCTCGAGTCACCCGTCTGCTGGAGCATGACAAACACCATCTGGTGATCACCCGCACCGACTTCGCCACCGCCAAAGGTTTCCTCGACTCGGTCCGCACCACCGACATCCACTTCCCCGCCATCATGCTCGGCGCCTTTTTTCTCGGAGTGCCCGGCGTGCCTTGGAAAAAGCGTCTCGAGAACCTCGGCTGGGCAGCGTTGATCTCGGTCTTCTTCCACATCTTCTCGCTCTTCTTCTGGGTCAAGTTTGTGTATGCCACCCAGCTCGGCGCCTGGAGCGCAGAGCACTACACAACTTTCTGGCAGAATTTCTGGGGCCTCGGCAAACACCTGCTCGACTTGCCGTTCAAGCTCGCCATGCCGTTGTTGTTGTGGGCCGGCTTCTACTTGAACAAACTGTTGCCGAGTTTGAAGGCGTCATGAGGGGAGGTCCTCAAGCCCCTCACCCCCGCCCCCTCTCCCCCCCACGCTTCACACCCGCCCAGGAGAGGGGCGCCCCCACCCTCGCTCCGAGTTTCGGAGGGGGGCAATCTGAAGATGCTCGGCTGCCGTCCCGCAGGGACGTTATCGCTGAGCGAGGGATTTCAATCCCTCGCCGGGGCGGCCTCGCAGGCTGCCTCACCCTCCTCACCCTCTTCCTCCTAGCTTGCAACTCCGGCCCCACCGGCAGTGGCCAAGCCTTGGTCGGGGTGACGGTGATCGACGGCCTCGGCAATCCGCCACGCAAGAACCAGGTTGTGTGGATCGAAGACGGCCGGATCGCCGCCGTTGAATCAGCAGACACCTGGCAAGCGCCGCACGGTGTCCAGCTGGTCCAACTCCCCGGCCGCTTCGTGCTCCCCGGGCTGATCGACATGCACGCCCATGTCACGATCATGCCGCTGGCGGATGACGGAACCGCGTCTGGTGACGCAACATCGTCAGTAAAGGGAACCAGCAGCGCGATCGACCACAAGGCCTCCAAGCAGGTGCTCGCCACCTTGCTCGCCTTCGGCATCACCACCGTGCGTAATCCCGCCGCCCCGGCCGCGGACGGCGTGGCACTTCGCCAACAAGTGAGCGCCGGTGACCTGCTCGGGCCGCGCATCCTCACCGCCGGTGACGCCTTAGCCCGCACCGCCCCAACCTTCGGCCCGTTCGTCGCCACCCCGGACGACGTAACCATCCGTCAAGAGATCCAACGCCAAGCCAAGCTTGGGGTCGACTACATCAAGGTCTACAGCTCGCTCTCCCCCGAGCTGATCGCCAGCGCCATCGACGAGGCCCACCGCGCAGGCAAACCCGTCATCGGCCACTTGCAACGTACCACCTGGACCGAAGCGGCCGAGCTCGGCATCGACGCCATCACCCACGGCGCCCCGTGGTCCGCCGCCTATCTGCCGCAGGACGACCGGGACGGCTACCGTGGCAACCTGCGCGACCGTCTGACCTGGCTCGAGCGGGTCGACTTCGACGGCCCCGAGATCCAGGCGATGATCGCTGCCCTCGCCGAGCACCACGTCGTCGTCGATCCGACCCTGATCGCCTACCAGACTAAATTTTTCGCCGACGATCCCCGCCACACTGAAAACCCCGAGCTGCACCTGGCGCCCGAGTTGAGTCGCGACCTCTGGCAGCGCCATAGCTTTGTCGGCGACTGGACCGCCGACGACTTCGCCCGTGCTCACGCCGCCTGGCCCCGCGTCCTCGAGCTCACCAAGCGGCTATACGACGGTGGCGTCCTGCTGACCGCCGGCAGCGACCTGCCCAATCCGTGGGTGATCCCCGGGGTCAGCCTGCATCAAGAGTTGCAACTGCTCGCCAAGGCGGGGATCCCGCCGATCGAAGTGCTGAAAATTGCCACCCACAACGCCGCCGTTGCTCTTGGCCTCGAAGCCGACCTCGGCTCCGTCGAAGTGGGCAAAATTGCCGACCTCGTAGTGCTTGCCGCCGATCCTACCGTATTGCTCAAAAACACCCGCGCTATCAGCCACATCTTCCAGGCCGGCCGCTACATCGACCCGTCCGCAGTGTTGTCGTCGTTGGAATAGCCCCAACATCTTGCGGTAGACGAACGAATCGATTCCACAGGGAGGGGTTTGCCCCTTGCCTGCGATAACCTCTCTCTGTTAAGTTCTCGCGCCCGCAATTCAAAGACCGCAGACTGACGCAGACTCGATATCTTGTGATCCACCCTGTCTTGCTTGTGCTTTCGGCCTCCTTTCCCGCTCCCTTCTACCCGCGCCCATGAAGCTCCACAGCCTCGACATCTCCGGCTTCAAGTCGTTCGTCGACCCGGTCGACGTCAAATTCGCCGACGGCGTCACCGCCATCGTCGGGCCCAACGGCTGCGGCAAGAGCAACCTCTCCGATGCCATCACCTGGGTTCTCGGCGAGCAGAGCGCCAAATCATTGCGCGGCTCGAAGATGGAGGACGTGATCTTCAGTGGCTCGGCCAAGCGCAAACCGCTGGGGATGGCCGAAGTTTCGCTGACCATGAAGTCCGATACCGGCTTCTCCGGCGCCGTCGACGGCACCATGACCATCGGTCGGCGGGTATTTCGCACCGGCGAGAGTCAATACCGTCTCAACGGTAAAGTGGTCCGCCTGAAGCAGATCAAAGAGCTGCTGATGGACACCGGCCTCGGCATTCGAGCGTATTCGGTGATCGAACAAGGCAAGATCGGCATGATCCTGTCCGGCAAACCGCAAGAGCGCCGCAAGCTGCTCGAAGAAGCCGCCGGCATCACGCGCTACAAAGCCCGCAAGCGGATCGCCGAAATCAAGCTCGAAGAGACCTCCGCCAACCTGCTGCGGCTCGACGACATCGTCTCCGAGGTCGAACGCTCGCTGCGCTCCCTCAAACGTCAAGCCTCCGCCGCTCGTCGTTACCAGGCCAAAGAGGGTGAATACCAGGACCTACTCAAGCAGGTGTTGCTCGGCCGTTGGGCCCGGGTCAGCGACCAGCTGGGTGGACTCGACGAACAGCTTGCCCAGCTCACCAGTGAGGACGCCGAGCACACCGCTGAATTGGGCCGCAACGAGGCCACCCTGGCGGAAGGCCGCGAAACCCTCGACGAGCTGGCGATGGAGCTCGCCGAACGCCACGAGGCGCAAGCCGAGCTCGCCGCCACTATCGAAGGCCGGCAAGAGTTCGTCAAGGGTGCTCGGCAACGCTCAGAAGAAGTCAGCGAACGCCTCACCATGGGCCGCAACCAGGCCGACGAACGGCGCCGCCAGTCGAGCGACTTTCAACATTCCCTCGGCAATCTCGACGACCGTTCGCAGGAGCTGTTGTCCGAGCGCGACGAAGCCGCCCGGGCAGTCGCCGAGGACGACGAGCAGATCGCGGCCTGCCAAGCCCAGGTCGAGGACGCCACCGCCCGCACCGAGGCCATTCGCCAAGAGTTGGCCGAGGCTCTCACCCAGGTCGAAGGTTTACGCTCCGAATTGCAACGCACACAGGTCGAAATCGAGCGGCGCAGCTACCGCCAGCGTTTCCTCGGCGAAGAGCGCAACCGCCTCGATCGCGCCCTGGGCGAAGCCACCGGCGCCCTCGAAACCGCCGAGCAGAAAATTGCCGATATCAACGGCCGGCTCGCCACCCACACCACCACGCGGGATGAATTTGCCAAAAATCTCGAGAGGCTGCTCAGCCGCGAGGCCGAAGCCAGCGACGAAGCACGACGACTCGAGAATCGATTGGTCAGCCTCGAGCAACGCCAACGGATTTTGGTCGAGCTGTCCGAAGAACACGCCAAACGCCGACGCGCCCTGGTAGCCGCCCTCGCCAAAGCCGGGGTCGACGAGCCACAATTCTTGGCTGACCAAGCCGTCCCCAGCGAAGGCTGGGAAGCGGTCATCGACCATTTCCTCGGTGACCTCGCCGACGCCGTCATCTTGACGGACGAGGCTTTGGGAGACGGTGACGACGTCATCGCCTTAGCCAGGCGCCTAGCCGAGGTTGGCAGCTCCGGCATCTTCTTGCGACCCTTGCCGGCCGCCGACAACGCCCTTGAAGTAGACGACCCGGCCGCCATCGAGTCCCTCACCGAGGCCCTCGGGCTGCCTGACGAGCTCGCCGGCTCGCTGCCGCCAGCCTACCTGGTCGCCACCGCCGAAGATGCCCGGCGACTGGCCGCGACGCATCCTGGCGTCGCCTTCGTGTCCCGCGATCGACTGTGGGCCCGCGGTGGTTCTCTACACGTGCAAGGCCGTCAGGCGGCTCCCGGCGTCCTCGCCCGGGAGAGCGAGCTCGAAGCTATCGCCCAGGAGATCCCCGAGTGTGAACACGGTCTCGAGCAGACCAGCCAACTGCTCGCCAACCTGGTCAAAGAACGGACCCGTCACGCCAAAGAGATCAACCGGCTCGAAAACGAGATCGGACAGCTGCAACGCGAGTCCGCCGTCGCCCAGGCCCGCCGCCAAGACGCCGCCGGTCGCCACCGGAAGCTCGACGACGAGCTCCAGGGCATCACCGCCGAAAGCGAACAAATTGCCGGCGAGCTCACCACCTTCCAAGGCGAACACCAGGACTTGACCGAACGTCTGGCCGCCACCGAGGCTTCACATCAAACCCTGCGCGACGATGCCGAAAAGGCCACCGCCGCGGTCGAAGAGGTCAAGGAACAACGCGAAGCCCTGCGCACCGTCGCCGCCGGTCGCCGGGGTCGCTTCGAGCTCCTCGAAGAGCGCCTCGAATCGCACAACCAGGAAGCCACCCGGATCCGCAGTCAGATCACCTACGCCCACGAGCAGCTCGAAATCTGGACACGCGAAGACGAGCTCCTCCAGCGTCGTCTGCGTGAGCTCGAAATGGCCATGGAGCAGGCCGACCAAGAGCTGCAAGCCGCCCTGGAAGGCAAGGCGAAATCCCAAGACTCGGTGATCGAACAACAAGCCAAGCTCGACCAGAAGCGCGGCGAGATCCGCAGCCTCGAAGACCTCATCCAAGACGCTCGCGGTACCCGTGAGTCGCTGCGTTCACGGATCGAAAAACTGCGCATCGAACGCGCCGGAGTGCGGCAGGACGCCGAACATCTGTCGGTCAGCTACCGTGAGGCCTTCCGGCTCGCCATCCCCGGCACGCTAGAAGCTGAGCCCGAGACCGAAGCTGATCCCGAGGCCGAAGCCGACGACGAAGCGCAGGCCAACGCTGAAGGCCCCGAAGCGGATGGGCAGACCGACGCGGACGGGCAGACGGTCATCATGGCCGAGGCGCAACCTGCGGCCACCAACAACTCGACCCAAGAGCCGCAGGACGGCGAAGCTGTCGCCGAGGATGGCAGCAACGGTTCCAGTGAAGACGGCGCTAGTGAAGACGGCGCCAGTGAAGACGACGCCAGTGAAGACGACGGACCTGAGCGCCCCTTCCGGCTGCTCGAGGACGAAGTCGAGATCCCGCAGATGAGCCTCGCCGACCTCACCGCCCTCGAAGCCGACTTGGCGCGCTGCAAGGCGATCCTCGAGCGCCTCGGCCCGGTCAACGTGCTCGCCGCCACCGAGTATGACGAACAACTCGAGCGCGAAGAGTTCCTCACCGCCCAGCGTAAAGACGTTGCCGAATCGGTCCGCCGTCTGCAGGAAACCATCCAGGAGATCAACGAGACCTCCTCCGATCGATTCCGCGACACTTTCACCCAAGTCAACGCCAAATTCGGCGAGCTCTTCACCCGCCTCTTCCGCGGTGGCGAAGCCGAGATGCGGCTATTCGACGAAGACGACATCCTCGAAACCGGCATCGAAATCATCGCTCGCCCCCCCGGTAAGCGCCCCCAGAACATCATGCTGCTCTCCGGTGGCGAAAAAGCCCTCACTGCCATCGCCCTGCTGTTTGCCCTCTTCGAGACCAAACCCTCACCGTTCTGTATCCTCGATGAGGTGGACGCACCGCTCGACGACGTCAATGTCATGCGGTTCGTCGAAACCCTCAAAGAGATGGCCGGTGACACCCAATTCCTGATCATCACCCACAACAAACTGACCATGGAAGTTGCCGCTTCGCTCTACGGCGTCACCATGGAAGAGCGCGGCGTCTCGAAACTTGTTGCCGTCGAAATGGAAAAGGTCCAGCCTCTCGTCCAAGCCGTCTCGGCTTGAGGGTGCGGGCTCATACCTGCAGGGCTGGCACTTCGCCTGCAGGGCCGGCACGGATCGGCCCCTAAGTTAGCGGTGGCGACGCGGCGGCTCGAGCTATTTGCCCTGGTCGCCCTTGTCCGCTGACGCCTCGTCATTAGTCGCATTGCCGGCATCATGGTCACCCATCGCCTCGGCGGCCTGCTCGGCGCCATCCTTCATCGCCTCGGCAGCCTTCTCCACCGCCTGTCCGGCGCCGTCCTTCACCACCTCGGTGGCACGCTCCATCGCCTCACCTGCAACTTCTTCGAACTTATCCGCTGCCTGGCCTTTGGCGCGCTCCATCTGCTGCGCAACTTCCGGGCTGTTCTGCGAGATGTACCAAATGCCACCCACAATCAGCAGCAGGGTGACCATCGTGAAGGCCAGTTTGATGAGCTTCTTGAACAGGCTCAGGATCAGCAGAAACGCCAACAAGCCCAAAACGGCGACGAGGATCATAGACATGGTGTTCTCCGGGAGTCGATCATGGGGGACGCGCCAAGGTGCGGCTTGATCTTAGCAGGGGTAGGGTGCGCCCAAATGCTGAGAGTTTGGCTCTCCCAGGAGTTTTGGCGCAGCCAGAAGCTGAGTTCTTCCTGCTTCGAACCGAAAAGTCCCACAAAGAAGCCGGATTCTTCCTCCGTTAGCCGTTCCGGCGTTCGCCAGAAGCTGAGTCCTTCCCGATTTTTACCGTTAGAACCCACGACAAGGCAGAAAACTTCCCGCAAAGTGTCATCTGCCACTAGTGACAATGCTGAGATCTTCCCCCATCCAATGCCTTGTCACTGCTGGCAAAGCCGAGAGCTTCCCGCGCCATGTTCCTTGCCAGTGCTGACACGGCCTCTACCTTCCGACGCCAAAGGCAGAGTCACCAGTGGCGTCGAGTCTGACCACTAGACGCCGCACCTTGCGGCAGAAGGTCGCCGCCAAACGTCGAACGCACCTATGCATCCGCCGAATGTGAACGGCTGGTGGCGCTCCATTCGAAGCCGCTCCAGTGCACGCCAGTGCCGGCCCACCCGGGTCGAGACCTACACCAACCAGGCAACCAAATGTGGGGCTCGACGCTCCGCGCAGGCGTCACAAATCGGCGCCAGGTCCTCGAACACCCGTGGCTTCTCTTCGGGCTCCAAGGGTCCAGCACATCGTCCACAAGGGCCCGTCGCTTCCGCGATCCCGACCACGTGGCGGGGCATCACTGGCAAGGCAGTCGCCACGCCATCCCCCTGTTGCGTCACCTCCAACGACAGCTTGCCGCCGAACCTGCGATAAACCGTGGGCCGAGCGCCCAGCCGACGCCCGAACGCCTCACTGAACACCTTGACACTGCGATAACCCACAAGCCGCGCAATTTCAGACACTTCGAGGCGCGTCGACGCCAGCAGACGACACGCACACTCCAAGCGTCGATCCTCCAGATAACGCCGGATCGGCGCCCCGGTGACGCGATGAAACCGGGTCGTGAGGCTATGCCCTCCAATCCCCAGGGTTGCTCTGATCTGCTGCACCGTCAGCCCTGCCCGAAACAGGTTCTCACGCAGCAGCACCAGGACCGGCCGTAACTGCTTCGGCAGTCGCTCGAGGTCGAGCTCAATGCGCCGCAAGGCCCCAACCTTGGCCCGCTCGAGCAACACTTCCGGCGACGGTTGACGCGTCGAGGCTGGCTCTTCACCCACAGACGCTGCCGACGCCACAGCATCCGCACCCGCATCCTGCGCACCACCCAGCCCAACAGCCCCGAAGTGAGCCGGCCCAACAACCGCCGCCACCGGTTCACGATAGCGGGTCAACACCACCACGTCCCCATCCTTCGCTTGGCTCAAAACCTCAGAAAGACGGCTCCTGGCCGCGGCGACCGAAAGCTCTGGATACTTCATCTCGAGTCAGACAACAACATCTCACCGCAGTCAACGCCATCTGATAGCGCTTCTTGTACAACACTTGTTGTACAAGAAATGTTGTACAACATTCGAAAACCGTTCACCGGCTGCGCCATCCACCGTCCGCACCGCTCACCGGCCGCACCCGCTCACGCGGCTCCGCTAGATCCCGGTTGCGACCGCCGAGGCGGCCGACCGCCGCGATACTTCAAGTATTTCGCCAGCCGATCCAACCCAGCCAGCCGGTACATCATCGTGCTGAGTGTAAACACCCGGCGGTACGTCCGGTTGAACGCCCGCAACGCCAGCTCCTTGGTTTCAACTTCATCCTCGCGAGTTTCAAGCCGCTCACCAAGCTCATCCAACGCGCGAGAGAACTCGACCAGCACCGGACGCAGCGAGGCCACCAGGCCCACGGGGTGAACCTTCTGCCCCGCCATCGTCGCTGGCTGCAGCAACGGAATCCGGCGCAGCATCCGCAACGCCAGATCCTCCAGCCCCTCACGATCCCGCGGCGTCCGGCCACTGTGCTCCAACACCTGCCGAGTCTCCGCGGCGCCATACAGCGACACCATCTGTCGCCGGACCGCCTTCACCTCGTGGCGCAACTGCGGCCCAACCGTGTCGCGCAGCTGCCGTTGCAGCCACCGTGCCTGCGCCCCCTCGTGACATCGCGCCCCATCCGCCGAATCCAGCGTCTCGCTCTCGTGGACCACCATCCGCCCCAGCACATCCATCAGATGCGCCACATCTGGCAGACTCTCCCCCTCCTCCAGCACCTGCTCCATCCGCGGCGCCAGCTGCGCCGCAATCGCCTCCCCATCCGCACGTAACATAGTCGCCAAACGACGCGCCGCCTTCTTACAACGCAACGGGGTCTTGTACATGGTGAGAGTCCTCTCGGTTGATCGAGGAAAAGTGCAGGCGCGATTCCGTCGAACTTCCCGCATAGAGAGATCGACGATCCCAGACAAAGATTATAGTACTGAATCTGAGGGTAAGCTCGGCAAATCCGGCCGAATCATTCGATCGCAGGCGGGTCTCGCTGGGGATTGCGGACCGCGTCGAGTTGCCCTAGAATCCAGGCCCCGCCGGTCGTGTTGGGACTCAGGCCGATGTAGCTCAGTGGTAGAGCAGCTGATTCGTAATCAGCAGGTCAGCGGTTCAAATCCGCTCATCGGCTCCATGTTAAGTCGTTTTATATCAACAGTTGCGTGATATGTGACTGAGGCCGGAATGGGCCGAAATCGGGTTTAGGGTCACCATAGGGTCAGTTTGGCGTGAAACTTGGTGAAACACCTTAACCGGGTGAAACGGCCTGAGACACATCCGCCGCCACGGGCTTTCGGTCATCAGCTACCAGAGCGCCCAATCGCCCAATGTAGGCTCAGATGAGGCTCCGAGCGAGCACCGTGCTTCGCCCACTGGCCAGCCCAGCTAGGGGTGGCCAGGACGGAGTCCGTAAAGTGGCCGACGTTCTGGCTCGTCGTGACGAACCGATCCTGCAAGACCAACGAGAGGATCAGCAACCATATCTGACAGTGAAGTCAGGGCGATCAAAGGCGGAACCGGTGTTGATCGGGGATGCGAGTTGAAAGTGGGCACTTGTGCCATTCGCAAACTAGACTCTTTCAGTCCTCGAACCACTGGACATCGTCACGTACCGCTCGAGCTCTCTCTTTACCTAGCAAAGCTCGCCCGATGCGAAAGAAATGCCGGCGCATGGCCTCTCGGTCATCGAGATCACCGTTCGGAATCTCGAACACCTCGTAGAAGCGGCTGCGGAGCTCCTCACGGATCTGGCGATCCCGCTGGCTCGTCGCAGGGTTGCCGTGAAGGTGGGCACTGAGGCCATCGAGGTAGATGCAGATCCCCTCCTCGTCCTCGCTGTCGAAAAAGAAGTCGGGGGTCGTTGTCCCCAGGGGCTTCCCCAGGTCGACCGGATATTGGGGTTTGCTGCCATGAAACCCAGCGCGCGCCAGGAGCCGCCCAAGTCTAGCCTCGGCTTCGTTGACCGGCTGCTCTGTGGCCCTCTCGGCCGGCAACAGCGGCGCGAGATCGTGGCTGAAAGTCAGATCTTCGCCCCATTCCGCGAGTCTCGCAGCGGCGAGGTGCCGATCGAGATGCCGGTGGTAGTAGGAGTTGCGAAAGTTCTGGAGACAATCGATGCACGAAGTCGGGCACTGCCCGGCGCAGCCCTCGACCAGGCGTCGCGCGGCGGCAATCACCTCTGGCCAGCGGCTTAGCATCTGCTCGAGGAGGCCCGAGCCGCCCGGCATGGGATCGTAGAGCAGGATATCAAGGCGTTGATCCCCAGTCCGGCCTATGGCGAGAAGATGTAAATCGTCGAGCTCCATCTCCAAGACTTCCGACGCGCCGTGGCGGAGGCTTTCCACCACGCTGAACGCTTCGGTGCGATCGGCACAGTCGAGCAAGGCGATGGCGTCAGCCACGATGTCGGCGTGGAACCCGACCGACTCGACGCGCTTGCCGCAGCGCTCTCGGTGGTCCTTGCCGAAGCGGTCTCGGTCGGCCTGGGAAGCAAACGGCGAACGGCTCTGACCACAGACCCGGCAGACCGGGTAACCAAGATTTCCAGCATCACGGACGAGGCTTGCGGCGCCAGCGTTGACCAGCCGCAACCGCAGGGCGCGGCGCAGAGTGAGGTCGCGGGCGCCCCAGCTACAGAGTTGTCCGCCATCGTGGCGCTGGCGCTCGTAGCCGTAGACCGCAACCGGGAGCTGGAATCGATGCTCTTCTTCGTCCGAGATCTGGGAAAAGTGGCTGAGATCGACATCGCAGATCGGGATGCTTACTAGAGTGGTGGCACCGAGCCCGACAGGTCTCACCGCTGCCGCGGTGCCGACCTCGGAAACTGCCTCGTTTGGCACGTCCACTTGAAAGAGGATCGGCTCATCGGCTTCGAGGTGGAAGAAGCGCGGGATGTACCGGTGGCCGTTGGCGTAGATCATGTTGCCGGGGACGTACTCGCGCAGCGCCAGAGCTAGATTGCGACGTAGCTCCCAGTCGCGGAGCCCAGGAACCCCGAACGGGGCCTGGAAATAGCCGACCGTCCAGCCAGTGTCGAGGCCATAGCCCGGCAAGAAGCCCTCGGCAGCCAGCACACCGTAGGTCAAGGTATCGTCGTAACCTTCTGCATCTTGCCGCCGACGGGCGGTTCGCCCCTTGAGCCGCTTGACCAGCCGATCACAGCGCCGAAAGAGCGCGTCCTCGTCGGAGTCGAGGGTACCCTTGCGCGACCGGAGCAAGTCTAGTCGCGCCATCTGGTCGAGTGCCCAGCGTAGGCGGCGGTTCAAGCGCCGGAGCACAGCTGCCAGCTCACCGCCGAGCTCGGCCAGGTAGCGGTCCAGAGTCTCGGGCTCGACCACCGCGGCGTCGTCGGCCGGCCATCCTTTGGCGAACAGGCGCGCTATGTGCTCAGTAAGAGCCTCTCGGTGCTTGGAAACGACGGTGGTCAGATCGCTAACGTCAAAGTCCTGGTGCCGCACGTGGCCCTGTTGGTCGAAGAGATACGGCCGTATCTGCGGCGGGAAGCAACGCTCCAGCATAGCTCGGATCTCACGACGGTCGACGCCCCCCAGCGTGCTGCCTCGGCGCCCGAGTTGGTGGAGCACCGTGAGCACCGCTGCATGGACGTGCTTGCGGACCATGACAGCATTTCTCAGGTTGAAGCTCGGCGGCAGGATCAGGCCTTCCAGAAGCTTTAGAGGATCGACGAAGTAGGCTCGATCATGACTGGCTGGTCGCGCGTAGGTCAGGTTGGTCGCCATCCGGTGCCGCCGCCCAGCCCGACCTGCGCGCTGCCAGTAGTTGGCCGGCAGCGGCGGCACGTTGCGCATCAGCACGGAGTCGAGGGCGCCGATGTCGACCCCAAGCTCCAGGGTGGGGGTGCAGACCAGGGTATTGACCAACTCACCCTGGCCCTTGAAAGTGCGCTCGAGGAACTCGCGATCGGCCTGCGGGATCTGTGCCGAGTGTTCCCGCGAGCGCAACATGGCGAAATTCTGGTCCAGCACCATGAGATCGTAATTGTCAGGATCTTCCTTCTCGTAGGTGAGAGTGCCCGAGCAGCGCCACACCGGACAGGCCATCTTCGGAGCTTCTCTGGGATGAGGGCGCCGACACATGCCGCAACGGAACACGCCCTCGTGTGCGTGTAGCAGAAGTTTGTCAGCATCGATTTGTCGCACACCGGTACAGCCTGTGAGGGCCTTGTCGCGCGAGCCTCTGAGTGTCACCGGTACGAGCAGCTCCAGTTGGTCACCGACCAGGTCCCATAGCTCCTCCAGGAAGGTCTCGATATCGTCGACCGGCAGGCCCCAGCGCCTGGCGGCCCGGCGGGCGACGGTCTCGCCACCCCCGCTCAGCCACTGTTTGACGCGGTTCCCGTTGTCTTGCTCGGCGCGGCGCAGTTTGAGACCTGCCGGCGGAGGCAGCTGCGGTAAGTAGCCACGTTGAATCTCCCGCTGGCTCTCATGCCAGTAGCGAGAGTAGATGTGGCCTTCGCGGTCCAGGAGCAGGCGGTTTCGGCGCGCCTGATCGAGAAGTCCAGCAACGCCCTGTTGTAACTCCTCGGCGCGACACCCCGTGCGCTTTGCCCAACGGTCGAAGAAAGGCAGCTCCGCATCGAGCCCGACATATTCGATCACCAACCGGCCCCAGGGCTCCAAACCAATGCGCTGGCGAGGACCGGTGGCAATTTCCCGAAGGATTTGGATACGGAGGAAGAAACGCCGCTTGCCGGCGTGATCGGTGCCGGCGGACTCCTTCCGCGCTTCCTGCCAGACTTCGGGGAGGAGGGCACGCGACAGCTCGTCGTCCTCATCTAGGAGTTGGTCGAGGTGAGCTGTGAGGTCACCTACTGAGACCGGCGAAACTCGGATACGTTCGAACATCAGCGCCCGCAATCGGAAGCGGCGCGCATGGTCCTGCATCCAGCCGGCCTGGAAGGCAGCGTCCTGGCGGTTATCAGCGAACACCAGGAGTCGCCGCCTCTCGGCATGCTGGACCAGGCTTTGGGCGAGCACGTGGACGTCGGAGACGGTGAACGCTCGGATCGGCCTAGCCGGCTCGCGGTAGCGGCCTTGGACGCGCCGGCCGATGGCCTTGCAGGCCAGGCATGAGGCGAGGACACCGGGATTGTCTTCCCTGCCGCGCACGGCATGGAGCTGCAACAGTTCGCCCTCTCTGCCACAACCGTCACACCGTCTTTGTGGGTGGGACTGCCCGGCGCCGCAATATCGGCAAAGGAAAAGCCTGGACGTGCGACGCTGCAGGCGATGAGAGCCTTCATCCTCGTCTCCGTCGTCCTCACCGATCACTAGACGATCGAGGAGCACCACCCTTTGGCCACCATTGGCTGGCTGCTGGGCGCTCCACACCACCCGATCTTCGATCGCATCGCCTCCCCCTGGGTTGCCTTCGGTAAACGAGAAGTCGGCGAGGTGATGGACGTAGTAGTGCTGACCGCAAGTCGTGCAGGTAGCGACCGGCAGACGGAAGAGGCCGCGTTCGTCCTCCGCCACGGCTTCCTCGGCAGAGAGCCACAGCTCTGCTCCATCAGCGTCGGGCGGGAAGGTCACCACAGCGCCGCCGACGCCGCGAACAAAGCCGTGCACGACCGGCCGCAGCAGCGGCCGCCCGTCACGCCGCGAGGTCGCGCCTAGGGCGAGCCAGATCAGCACCTCTTCTTCGGGCACCGACCGCCCGAGTCGTTCTTTCAAGTCCTCTAAGAGGTCAGAGAGCCGTTGTGCTTTCTCGAGGCTACGAGCGATCTGGAAGGCGACCTCATTGGCCGCCAGCCGCTCGTAGAGGCTCTCGCGCCAGCGGTCGAGGTCCAGAGCAGTGCCGGTCATCATCTGGAAAACGCTCTGGAGACGTTTGAGCGCCTCGTGTGCCGGTGGATGCTCTTCGGCCTCGGCCACGGCCTCCAAGATGGTCTGGAGTTGGACGCCTGGATTGCCTGGCAGGGCTTGGCTGGTGCTGCGTTCGGTGGCCCAAAGATCCGGTTGGTATTGTTCCTTGACCAACTTCACGCGGTCTGGTGCTACACCGAAGAAACGGGACGCGAAGGTGATGCCTGCCTCTGTTCCATGCTCGGGGTCTGCGAGGGTGGCTGAGGTGGCGACGCACACCGTCTCTTCAGGCTCACGGCCGCAAAAGGCACGCAGGCGTCGTATCAGACAAGCGGCCTCGGCTCCTGCGGCGCCGCTCCAGGTGTGGGCCTCGTCGAACACCAGGTAATCGAGCCGGGCGCCGTCGAAGAGCTCGAGGTCGCGCTGGCGAGTGAGGAGAAGCTCGAGCTGCTTGACGTTGGTCAGCAAGATGCGCGGCTGCCGGCCGGCTGAACGCATCTCTTCACGCGCCGCCCGCTCTTCCGGCGGGTGGACAGCCGCTGGTCGTTTCTGGCGACGGAGCTCATCGACCGTGGAGCGGTAGTCGGCGGGTGACGATCCCTGCGGCAGTCGCTGCCCGGTGACAGACTCGCTTTTTTCCGGCGTCCTGCCCACGTACATGCCGAAAGAGACCCCAGTGCCAACCAGCAGCTCCCGCAGTCGGCCCAGCTGGTCTTCGGCCAGGGCATTCATTGGGTAGACGATGACTGCGGCGATACCTTCGGGAGCGCCCTGGTCGCGCAACTTCAGGCAGTGGCTGATGATCGGGTAAAGGAAACACTCGGTCTTGCCGGAACCGGTGCCGGTGGAGATGAGAGTGGTGCGGCCACCGACGATGGCGCGAATAGCGTCTTCCTGGTGGCCGTAAACGTGCTCGTGAGGGGAGAGGTTGGGCAAGTGTGGGTGGAGGATGTCTTCGGCGACCAGCTGCTGAAGGGACGGGCCTTTGCGGAAAGACTGCGAAAGGCTGATGTACGGGCCCTTGAGCAGTGGCGTGGCGCGCGTCTCCTGGAGGCTTAGGAGACTACGCATCTGGCGATGGAGGCTCGGATCGGCGAAGGCGTAGGTCGTGAACTGGTAGCGGAGGAAGTCGCTGACGACCTTCTCGGTGTAGGTGATGGGATTGAGCATGGTAAGCCCCTACAGTTACCTGCGCCGCGTCTTCGGCGGTACTACATTGCCGAAGAGGTCGGTATCTAGCGGATTGCCGAAGAGGTCAGTCGGTGGATCGTATGGTGGATTCGGCTCGGCGACTTCGGAGACCTGCTCTTGGGGTGGCGGAACGATCTTCGCGATCAGCTCCGCGTGCCGCTCGCACTCCTCCCAAGACTCCTCGACGCTCTGCTCGAGCTGCCAGTCATAGAAACGGGGGCCGAGGCGGGAGGCGACGGGTTGGTGCTCCTTGGCGCGGTCGTCATGTCCAAGGCCATAGTCGGCCAGGCGGAGAGTCTCGGGTAGCATCCAGCCGATTCCGGCTTTTTCTGCCACGAGAGTTTCGAAGCCGGCTCGCTTCAGGTCTTGGAAGGCGACAAGAGAAAGGACGGTCTGCCGTAGTTCGGGATCGTTGGTCTTGTCGACACGCCAGAAGCCCCTGGGATCGAGATCTCGTGTAAAAGCCTTGAGCGCTAAAGAGTCGCTTGGCCAATCGCAGCCATCGACTATGAGTTTGAACTCTCGCTCATCGAGACCGGCAGAAATGGCAATGACGGCGTCTAGGTAGCTTCTGAGACGGAGTCGCTCGTGAGGAGTGAGAGCCCAGTGTTGATGCCATGGCCGATGCCATGAGTCAAAACCCAAGGTCTTATGTATTTCAGACCAGAGCGCCGAATAGACAAAGGAAGGTATGTTGAGAGCAGCAGTAGCGGCAGCCACGACTGCAGAAACGGAGTGTTTACTACCGACTGGCGTAGGCAACTCCGCCATCAAGTGGTAATCGACCTGAGTCCCGGCCACACGGGTCCTGGCAATCCAGTCAAAAACGAGAGAGTTTACGAGTCCTGTTAGAAGCAGCACCTCAAGTGGGCCGCGAGGAGCGAAAATTGCAGCTTTGTCTCCACAAGGGGCATCGTTGACAATGGAGCAGATTATCGTGCGCTCGTCTGTACTACGCGCGACTCTTCGTATCGCGGGCTTGACGCCTCGTACTGCCTTTTCTTGCATGAGATAGTCATTCAGACTCATCAAGAACTGCGGCCCAATAGTCTTTTTATTCCAATCGACTATCTGCCAAATGGCTCTTACACCGGTGCCGCTGATCCATCGCTTTGGAGCAAAATCGAACTGTTGGACCATCACACCTTGATACAACGGCAGCGCGACGCCCTCGATGGCGTGTTCAAAAACTGCCTCCCTGCCATCAGCGGAAAGCACAAGACCCCTCGGCCGCTTGAGAATACTGGTAGGGCCATTGTAGGGGCGCCAAGCCCCTTTCAACCAATGCCCATACGCATCCGGCCGGTAACCCTTTGCCTCCCATTTGGGCCGTGGCGGGAAGAGGTGCGAGGCGTTAGTCATATGGAATTCGGTGGCGTAGCGGATACTCCAGCCCTCGGGGCTCTGGTCCCCTAACAGCACACCATTCGTATAGATCTTCTCCAAGATCTCCAGGTCCCGCTCGCTTCGAACCTCGAGCAAAGCGCCGGTATCGGGGCTGAATCGCCGAATAGAGCTAACCGGCAGGGGAAGAAAGCGCTCGTCAGCAAGAAGATCTTCCTCGATCTCGTGAAGTTCTGGGGAGTCGCCCGGCCCCAGTCGGAAGCGGGTCCGCAGCGTGCGTGTCTCGCCGCCCTTCTCGATGCAGAGGGCAACGATCTTGAAACTGTGGTGGATGTCCTGGAAAACGAATCGCTCATTCTGGAAGGCATAGAGGTGGCTCCAGTGGCAATGCTCGAGCAGCAGCCGGCGCAGGGCGCTGGTGCCCTTGTCCGAGTAAAGGCCGGACGGGATCAGCAGTCCCATCCTGCCACTGGGGCGCAGCAGCGCGTGAAAACCTTCCAAGAACATCTTGTAGGTATTGATGTCTGCCGAGCCCTGGTGCCTAAAAGGATGCCGGGGATCCGCATAGCCTCTGCGCGCTCGACGCCGCAGGCGCCAGCTGAGGTGAAGCTGGGTATTCGCCTTCTTCGAGCGAGAAAAGCTGAACGAGCCGCCTTCCTCTTTGCTGGGATCACCAAACGGAAAAGCAACGTGCTTCGTCCAGTTCGACATCGCTTTTAGCCGCGCGCAATATTCGATCCAGTTTCGCTCGACGACCTCCTGGCTCTCGAAATACCTGACCTGTTTCGCCAACGCCTCCTGTTTGCCGTAAGTCTTGTACAAAGGATCAACGTTCGAAAAGAACTCTTTCGAGTTCGGCTTCTGGATCTCCCAGGGTGGATTGCCAATCAACGCGTCGAAGCCGCTTTCGGTGTGGTGGAAGACATCTGGGAATTCCAGTTCCCAATGGAAGAATCGTTCCTGGTCCGCCAGCTTACGAACAACCGTGCGAGTCTCTTCCGGCGGGTCGAGGAAATTGAGAGGTGTCGGCGCGGCGCTCATCAGCTCGCCCGGCCAGAACCAGATCGAACACCAGGTGTCGAAGGCTGCCCGCAAGCGCTGGAAGTCCGGCTCGCCCTGAATCTCCTCCCGATAGAGCTGCTCGCGACGCTCTGTTTGGTGAAGCGGCAAACCGTGCAGCGTCTCGAAAGCGGCCAGCGTATCGGCATGTACGTCCTCGGCGGTCTGGTGTCGTTCCTTCACGAACGGCAAGACGTCGCCCCGCTGGAGTCGGATCCACTCCACCATCTCGTCTTTCACGACTCCGTTTCGTTGATCCTTGATCGCCTGCGTCCACAGATCCCCTTTGCGGGCCTTCTCTCCCTTTTTCTTACCGCGGGTGATCTCATACTCACGGACATGATGCACGAACCGTTCGTGGTTTTTGTCCCCCCCCTCGCGCTCCCATGCCATCACCGGATAATCCTGGAAACGATCGAACCAACACCCCACCAGGCTATTCCCCAGCTTCAGCTTGTGATCAAGAAAACCGAAGGGCAAGCGCGGATCCATCGTCTCGACCCACATCGCCATCCGCCCCAACTCGACCGCAAGGGGATCGAAGTCGACACCGTAGATACAACGCTCCACTACGTGACGCTTGAGGCGCGCCCTCAAGTGCTCCTCGAAGTTGCCGTGCTCCGGCGGTACCGGCAGGGTCTCCTGCGACGGGTGGTCGAGTGGCAGGCCGTCGGCAAGCTTCACAATTGTGCCATCGCGCCGCGGCTGCAACCGGTCGTGGTTATGGAGGCTCTCCACCAGGGCGTCCGTCAGGAAGCGCAGCGCCGAGACCAGGAACGAGCCCGAGCCCATTGCCGGATCGCAGACCTTGAGCGCCAGGATCTCCTCGGGCTTCCGCGGCCGCCACTCAGTCACCGTCACCAGCTCAGTCTTCTCGTCGGTTTCGGCCGACACCACCTCGTAGGCCAGCGGTCGCAGCGTCCGCCGCACCGTGGGGCTCGCGAGCTGAGGCGGCGTGTAGAAGGTGCCCGAGCCCTTTCGGGTGCCCCCCCAGCGCACGAGGTACCACTCCCCTGGCAGGATCACGCGGTCGATCAGCGCCTGCGTTTTCACCTCGAGCTTCCGGTTGTATACCTCCCGCGCCCGCGGGTCGGTATCGTTCTTCGGGAGCTTGACCAGCTTCGCCTCGCGAACCGCACGGCGAGCCCAGTCTTCGACCCGCTCGCTGAGATCGCGCTTCAGATCGCGAGCGCTCTGCTCCTCGTCCCCATCTTCCTCGTCAGCGTCGAGATCATCCGTGTCGGCCTCGGCGTCTTCCTCTGCTTCGTTCTCCGGCCCTCGCTCCTCAGCCCTATCAATGTGCTCGCCGCCATCTTCGCCCGCGGCCTCACCCTCATCGTCGCCGGAGGCCAGCGGCTTCGAATCGGTCTTCAGCTTCTCGAGCAGCACTTTGCTTTCCTTCGCCGTCATGCCCACCAGCCGCAAGAGAGGCAATGCCGGCTGATCACCGAGGTTCAGGAACACCATTGCATCATCCTCGCCAACGCGGCGCAGCTCGAAATCGAGGAGTCCCTCGTAGAGGATGCCGATAAACTCCGACGACAGGTCTGAAAAGTCGACCGGCGCCTGCACCCAGGTGCTGCGGTTGCCCTGTTGCAGCTTGACCTTGCTGCGGGTCAGAAGATCCAAGATCCGGTAGACGGCGCCGTCATGGGGTGCGTTGACCGGGCTCTCGAACGCCGCGAGAGCACGCCGGATCGGCGATCCTACCTCTGGGTCGCCTGGCTGGAAGAGCGCGCCACCATACCGCGGGATGGGCAGCGCCTCGTGCGCCGAACCTTGGTAGACCAGCCGAAAGAGCGCCAGCATGCGCGGCCAGGCGCCGTGGCTATGGCGCAGCCGCTCTTTGGCATGGCCACCGGCTTGCCGAACGAGCTGCTCGCGCAGACCTTCGAGGCTGTATGACCTGTGGTAGACGGCGTTGTCGCGCGGTAGTAGATCGCGCGCCTCGGCAAACAGCAGCACCACGCAACGCATCACAATCCGGCACGCAGCAATGTAGATGTCGCGACGGGCCACCCTGCCGGCCCCTTCGGCGTCTACAGTTTCGAGCGCGGCGCTCGAAACCTGAATCAGGTGCTCCACCGCACGGCGGACGCGCTCCCCGAGCACCGACGACAGCTCGGCTTGGCCCTTGCGCGAGGCGAGGATCGCCGCCAGCAGCGGCGGCGCGTCACTTGTGGCTTTCGGGCTGAGCGCAGCGACGCCCAGCAACAAGCGCAGCGCCGTCACCTGAGGTCCAGGCTCGCCTTCTGAGAACCACAGGTCGACGTCCCACTCGCACCATGCCTCGTAGTCGGCTCCAGCGTGGATCAACCGCCACTGCCGGCCGTTGGTGAGGATCGCCAGCTTCTCCCCGGAGCGCCGCAGCCACTCCACCACCCGCGCCACTGCCCGGCGGCCTCGCCCCACACCAAGCCGCGCTGCTCGCTTGCGCTGCACTGAGATACCCAGAACGTCGGCGACGAAGACCGCTAGCGTCGCTCCGAACGGCCCCTTCCACACCCGCCGAGGCTTCAGGATCTCGCCAGTCATGGCTTTCTGCGACCAGCAAGGGTCGACCTGAGCCCCTTTCTGCCACTCCAGGCCGTCGTGTCCGAGGACTTCCTGCAGGACCGTGTCAAGAAGAGTCGCCAAATGTCCGGCGTCGCCGTCGAGGAACCGCACGATGGCGCGGCGCAGGCGCTCGCTGTGGTAGCTGGAAAGAGCAGGCGGCTCCTCCAGAAAGCTCTGCCGCAACTTCGACGGCGCGATCAGCAGGCCACCGTGCTTGAGCGACACCCACCAGCTCGGGAGATCGAACTCCCGGCTCATGCAACGCCCCCTGGCAGCCAAATCTCCACAGCTACGGGGTACACCCGGGCCGCGCCAGCAAGCCGGTAGCGGCGTGGCAGCGTGTACTCGAGAACACGCTTCTGGTCGGTTCCGAGCTGGCGTAGCAGATCCGCGTAGTGACTGCGTCGTCGTTCGAGCTCCGCTTCGAGGTCGCGTAGGTCGCGTTCGCGCTGGCGCTGCATCTCTTCACTGATCACCATCTGCTGCATCTGCACCAGCTGCTCGTCCCGCTCCTTCTCCAGCCGCTGGATGCTGGCTTTGTTCATCGCGGCACGAACCTCTGCCAGGCGGTCGGCGAATCGGCGCTTTTCCGTTTCCAGTGCGCTACCGCGGAGCTGGTCGAGGCGAGACGCGAGAGCCTCCGACAGCTCGACAGCGCGTCTCTTGACCAGCGCCTGTACGTCTACCCCAACCTCATCCCACAGGTCCGCCGCGCGACGTGAGGCAGCGTCGTGATCGCGGCTCGGAATCGGCGAGCCCACCAGGTCTGCGGCGGGCACATGCCTCAAGGCATCACTGAGCTCGCCGTCACGCACTGGAAAGCGCAGGGTCCGGACCCAATGGTGAAAGGGTTCCCGAAGCTCATTGACGGCCAACTCTTCGAGAGTCAACAAAATCAAACAGTCGGCGCCGGAAGGCACGCCACCTAGTCGTAGGGTCCAACGGGTGGCACCGAGATCCCTGCCGGCTTGGAAGCGAGCGGTGGTGAAGCTGGCAAGTGCCTGCCGGAAAAGGGGGTGTCCTAGGTGAAGGAGAACAGTGTCCTTCGCTGGACGGAAGACGGGCCGGCCGCCCAGATCCCGGACGAACAGTTTGGGATCGAAGATCAGAGCTGGCAGTGGACCGCGGATTCCCTCACCCAGCCGCAGGGTGTCATCGATCAACGGCTCCCAACGCGGCGGCAGCGGGGTCACTAGCTTCATTCGGCCTTCGGAATCGGGGCCTTCCAATCGCGGGTGGCCTACGTCGAGCCCAAGAGCGGCCTCTAGAGTCTCGCGCAGAGTGTTCGGGGAAAGGTCGACTTCTGACCAAAGCGAACGCAAAGCCTCCAGGTGCTCTGCGCCGGTGGTCGTGAGTCGGCGCACGGGCACTGAAGCGCGACCGCGATATCTCTTCACGTTCTGGTCGAGGCTGTTTATTACTAGCCCGATATCTTCCTGGTCGTAGAACCGGCGCTGGAAGGCGGCATCGAACACATCGCCCATCGAGCCCAAGTCCTCTCGGATCTCATGCACTTTGCCAACTACGTGGGCGACGAACTTGAGATCAGCGTCGTCCTCGCTGGTGAAGTGGTGGACGTATACGTCACGTGCTTGACCGTGACGGTCGAGACGTCCGTTACGCTGCTCGAGGCGCGACGGGTTCCAGGGGATTTCGTAGTGGAGTACATGGCGCGCGGTTTCGTGCAGATTCAGACCTTCCGAGGCCGCGTCGGTGGCGATCAGCACCCGGACCGGATCGTTGGGGTCGTTGAACGCGGCCTTGATACGGTCCCTCTCGCCCCTGTCCATCCCGCCGCTTCCGTAGAGCACCCGGATAGCGCTGCCCGAGTCGCCGAAGGTTTCTCGCAACCTGCGGTCGAGATAGTCGAGGGTGGTCTTATATTCGGTGAACACGATCATGCGCTCGCTGTCGTGCCAATTCTTGCCAGCGCGGACACGCCTGCCGATCACGTCGAGGAGGCGTTCGAAGCGAGTGTCGAAAATCGGCTCGGTGACGGTATCGCCGTCCTCACGTATTCCCAGGTTTTTCAGCCCGGCGTCGATCTCGGCCACTTCCTCCATCAAAGTGTCGAGCAAGGGCTGGAGCCAGGAACCGACGGTGCGTGCTGCGTGTTGCGCCCGTCCCTCGCGTTCGCGGTCGTCGTCGATCTCCTCTTCGCTCGCCCTCCGAGCAGCAGCCACCTCAGCCGCATTCGCGGGCTCCTCCTCTTCGAGCAAGCCCCGCTTCATCCGGAACCAGGAATCCGCGAAAGTCGTCGACGAAGAGAGAAGCCGCTTATTGAGCACTTCGATCGCGAACGCCCCGGCCAACTGCTCGGACCTGCGCGATGCTACGATTCGCGCCTTGACCGCCGCGCGAAAACGCCCGAACGCACTAGCAAGGGCCTTCTCCTCTGGGCGGAAAAAGAGCGGTTCCGGTTCCAGGAAGCGCTCGGCAAAGCGCCGCGGGCGCTTGGCCTCGTCGTCGAGCTCATTGATCTCGCGCTTCAGCCTCCGCACCACAATTTCCTCGATCCGCTGTTTCTCCTCCGGTGTGAACTGACCTGTCTGTTTAAAGCGGACGGGATCCAACAGCTCGAGGAGACCCGAGAAGCAGCGAGTGTGCCCGTTATGAGGCGTCGCAGTTAGGAAGAGCTTGTGCTCGAAGTAGGGGCTCAGATAGCGGAGCATCTTAGCCAGCTCGCTGTCCTCGCCGAAGGCCGAGGGCATCAGGTTATGGGCCTCATCGACAATCAAGAGGTCCCAGGGAAGTTGGGCTGGGTGCGCCGCCCCTTCGTGACCCCGGCGGCAGGTGGTCATCAACTGCTCCAGAACGTCCGGCTGCCGCAGGTAGTGATAGGACGTGATGATTCGGGGGTAGGTACGCCAGGGATTGACGTCGAGGCCTAGACGCTTTTGCAAAGCGTGGGTCTCGAAGCGGTCCACCATGTCAAACGTCAAAGCAAACTTCTCGAGCATCTCCTGGTGCCACTGATCGCGCAGCGATGCCGGACAGATCACCAGAACCCTGCGGACACGTCTCCGGAGCAGGAGCTCCGTCAAGATCAGTCCCGCTTCGATGGTCTTACCCAAACCGACGTCATCGGCGAGCAAAAGTGAAACGCGCGGCATCTGCAACGCCTTGAGCAGCGGGACCAACTGAAAGTCGTCGACTTGGACGGCTCCAAAGCCCGGTGCGGCGACCGATTGACGTGTCGGTGCTCCCGAGCCATCGGGTGCTAGAAACGGAGTCAGCGCACTCCAACGGGCCGCCCGCACCAAGGCGTCGAAGTCCGAAGGCAGCATTGGAGGTGTCTCACTGACCCGGGGCAAGGCATGGGGCTCGAGAAGCTTCTTGCCCTCCTCGCGCTCCCAGATCACCGTGTCCTCAGAAACACCATCACTATCGGTATATTCGACACGCACCAAATGGAGGCGGCCTTCAGACTCGGCGTCGAACGGCTCGACTGAAGCGATGAGTCCCCGCCGATTGCGCAATGTTGCAAGCATACCCACTCGTGGGGTAGCCACTGTTTCTGTGGTCACAGAGGTTTTCTCGCAGTCAAATCTAACCTCGATAGTCGCGAAGCATCTTGCGCTCGCTTCCGAATCTGCACGAATTGCTACGGGGAATTCGCAACACTCCACCGCTGCGTCTGGTCCTCTTGCTTTATGTGAAGAACTTCACGGTTCGATGGAACCAGATAGCAATATAAATGTTATCGCTGCCATGCAGCTAGATATTTGACATCCCGCCATAGTCCGGCATACCAGTACTGGCCAAGGGGAGCTGTGTGCTCCCCAACCTCAAAATGGCCCCCATGGAGAGTTCAGCTCCACGGGAGCCCGGCCCAGCAAAGGAATACACCCCATGCTCGACCAAGCGAAGTCTAGCGCGACTACCCGACACCTGCCCACCGAGGGCACCTTGGCGCCATCCCCGACGCAAGCTGAAGCTGATCCGACACCGCTCCCGGCGGCCCTGTCTCGATCGATCAAGACCGACGACCCCCACTACACGATCCAGATCGCCGACAACCCCGGCACCACGTGCGCTACCTGCGGCAAGCAAGAGACCGGCAGTGGCCCTGTCGGCTTTCTCGACGATGCGGTGATTTGCGATCTCTGCCTCCTCGAAGGTAGTGACGAGCTTGGAATGGTCCTCGCTCTAATCTCAGTTGTTCGCGCCTACGCCAACATGAAAGGTACTCCCGAAGAGTGGCAAGCAGCGCTCGAAGAGCTGGGAGCCTTTGCCCGCATCTACGATCGCTTCGCCGCCAAGACAGGGCCAGCGCGCATCATCAAGTTCTTTCGCGAAAACGATACCACAAACTGAATCTGAGCCACTGGAGAGGAGGGATCGCCATGTCGCGACCCATTACCGTCTCGGAGGCTCAGGATCAGCTTCTAGAGACCGCGTTAGCCCTGTATAGGCTGTGCTACCGGCTGCACCGCCACCGGGAGGGGCTGCGGGTTCCATACGAGATCGAGCACGAATGCCATGACAACACCGGGCGTGGCAACGAGCCACCCACGATCGAGTTGGCTGTCGCGGAAGAGATCGGCACCACCATCGACGAGTTCCAGGAGATCGCTGATCGTCTCCAGAGATCGGCACGCGCCACCGATGTTTCGATCCGCCGTCGATGGCGCGAAGAGCAGACGAGGCGCAGGCAATGAGTCGGCCTACACGCAAGCGAGGACGGCCACGCACCCATGACGAACACCCACGACAGAGACTGTTAGCCAATGGTGCGCAGGCTCTGTCTGACGCCGAATTGGTGGAGATCTTGTTGCGAAACGGCGGTTCCGGTTCGAACACCAGGGAACTCGCCCGCGAACTGTTGGCCGAGTTCGGCGGTCTGGTAGGACTGGCGAATGTTGATCCGGTTTATCTGCGACGCCATCGGGTCAGTGATTCCAAGGCTGCAACCGTAGTGGCTTCTTTCGAGATAGCTTGTCGCGTTGCGAAGGCCAGAGTACCTCGGCAAAACCTACTCGACCAACCGGCGTTGGTGGCCAACTACTTGAGCCAGCGCTACGGTCAGCGTGATCAAGAGACGATGGGGTGTCTATTCCTGAATGTCCGCAACCGATTGATCGGCGAGAGCGAGATCTTTCGGGGTACCCA
>JAJCXO010000026.1 GCA_029263395.1 Acidobacteriota bacterium
GTCACCATCGCCCTTGTCGACTCGAACGGGACGAGTCGGAACATCGTCGCTTATCAGGACTCGACGCCGTCGTCCACGAGTCGTTTTATCAACACTTCGATCAATCCGGCGTCCTACGGCCTTGCACCAGGAAGCATGAGCATCGGCATCTGGATCGTCGATGGTGATGGCAACAACGGACCGAACAACTGTGTCTGTTCAGTCTCGGCCCGCTCCATCACCTGGAATGGTGAGCCAGATATTCGGATTAGTCCTTTTTCATTGAGCTTCAATTCCCAATCGCGTATCAGCGGGGATCTCTTGTCGGGGTCCGAAGGAAAATGGGCTGCCTTCGATCAACCCGTTGTCGTCAGCGAAAAGGTTGCCGTCGATCTTGGCACGAATGATCAGTTTGATGCACTAAGCAACATCGTGACCGGTTGGGAGGGCCTTCGGCTGGCGAACGGCGCCACGGAAGGTGTGGTGGAATCTCTGCCGATCTCTGCCCCGATCTCCTTCTCCTCGTTGGGGCTCGAGTGGACAGCTCTCTCTGGCGGCGGGCGTGCAAAGATCTCTGTGCGCTCATCGAGCGACGGTGTGACTTGGTCGGCATGGACTGAGGTCACCATTGACGAACACTTGACTGATGCAACCTCTTCAGTGTTCTCGAGCAATCTGATCGGAATGGCCAAAGACACTGACTTTATTCAGTATTCAGTCAGGTTGGAGAACATCACCGGTGAATCATCGCCGGGTCTCACTTCACTCACGTTCGTATTCATCGATCCGGGCGACACTCCCGATTGGCTCCTGGAACAGCTCCTTGCGCCTGAACCACCGGCGTTGTCCCGAACCCAGTGGGGTTGCCCGGATGGTGAGGGCTCGCCACTCTGGCCACCCACGCACACGACCGTTTCGCATCTCGTAGTCCATCATACGGTGAGCTCGAATTCCGCTGTGGACTGGCCTGCTGTGGTGCGCAGTATCTGGTCGTTTCATGCGAATTCACGGGGTTGGGGTGACATCGGGTATAACTACCTTATTGATCCGCTCGGTGTGATTTATGAAGGTCGCGCGGGTGGGGACAACGTCATTGGCGCTCACTTCTCTTGTCAGAACGACGGCACCCAGGGAATCGCTTTGCTTGGGAACTATTCGTCCTTGGCGCCGACGACTACGGCTCTTCAGAGTCTCGAGACTGTGTTGGCTTGGATCGCCTCCCGCGAAGGTGTGGAACCCTTGGCGGTGTCGTTCCATGGCGGTACCCAACTGAACCTGGACAACATCAGTGGACATCGAGATGGGAACCCGTCCGCACAGGTTTGCACTGCCACTGCCTGCCCGGGGGATTCTCTCTATCCGCTCTTACCCGGCATCCGCGCCAACGTAGCCGAGTTCATTTCTGGTGAGGAAGGCCAGGCGTTCACGATTTACAATGATGGTACCGGGACGCTATCTATCAGCTCGATCGGGCTTCAGGCATCCGGGGCGTGGATCGATTGGGCACCGCAGGGTCCTTTCGATGTCGAGCCCGGAGGGTCACAGCAAGTCACAGTAACCGTCGACTTGGACGCCGCTCCTGTTGGAACGTCGACTCGTCGACTCCAGGTCTTGTCGAACGATCCCGACGAGAGCCCTTATCCTGGCGGAGTTGACATCGTTGTCGAAAACGCTCTGCTGTGCAATGCCCTGACGCTTTCTCAGACGGGCAATGGTGGTCAGCCTTCGGCATCTCCGAGCACTTCGGGCTGTGCTTCGGGCGAGTACTCGGCCGGCGAGCAGATCCAATTCTCGGCGAGCCCTGGTCCCGGTTGGGAGGTGGGCGGCTGGTCGGGTACGAATAACGATGCGAGCACGTCGACGTCGAATACGGTCACGATGCCTAGCGGGCCCCACACAGTAGTTGTGGACTACACCGAGTCGGGTCCGACGTGTTTCGTGCTCTCGCTTTCGCAGACGGGCAATGGTGGGCAGGTTACGGCATCTCCGAGCACGTCGGGCTGTGCTTCGAGCGAGTACTCGGCAGGCGATCAGATCCAGCTTGCGGCGAGCCCTGCTCCCGGTTGGATGGTGGGTGGCTGGTCGGGAACGAACAACGATGTGAGCACGTCGACGTCGAATACGGCGACGATGCCTAGCGGGCCCCACACAGTAGTGGTGAACTACGTCGAGAGCGGTCCATGTATCGCCACTCGACTTCTTCCCGCCGGATACGCTCCAGGGTCGCTTTTTTCAGTTCAGGTCGACGTCACTCCGGACCCGAGCGCGCAGGTCTACGCGGTCGAAGACTTTCCGCCAGTCAACTGGACGGTGTCGGAAATCGACAACGGCGGCACCTTCGACTCCAACACCGGTTCGGTGAAGTGGGGACCGTTCTTCGATAGTCAATCCCGTACCCTGGGCTACAGCGTCACTCCACCGATCGGTGTCACGGGGAGCTGGGATTTTTCGGGGACGGCCTCTGTTGACGGTAGCAACCAGTCGATCTGCGGTGATGGCCAGATCGATCCCGCAAGTTTCCATCACGCGGATCTAAACGACGATTGGCTGATGCAAATCAACGAGGTCACCTCCTACGGCGCGGCATGGAAGACTGGTGCTAACTGGCCGCGGCCACCGAATCCGATTCCAATCAACTACGTGACAAATGCGGGTTTTCTATGGAAGGTGGGTGAGGTCTACCACTTCGATCTCTTAGAAGATCCGCCGTGGGCGCCTGGAGGCCAGGTCATCGCAAGGGGGCGTGAAACTCCTGGTGGGGACGCGACGAAGCCCATGAGTGTCGTTCCGAGCTTTGGCTCCATAGGCTATGTACCTGGTCTTGGGATCGAGGTCAGCATTGCCGTGACTCCGGGGGCCACGACTGAAGTGTTTGCAGTCGAAGATGCTCCGCCGGTCGGCTGGACAGTCTCGGGAATCAGCGGATCCGGCACCTTCGACCCAGTCAGCAAGCGTGTGAAGTGGGGCCCCTTCTTCGATGGCACGTTCCGCCTCTTGACCTACGTAGCCACTCCCCCAACCGAGGAAGCAGGGTCCAAGATTTTCGAAGGTCAGGTTTCTTTCGACGGCATGAGCATGCCAGTGAATAGGTTGGCGAGGCCTCTATTCAGTAACGCTTTGGCTGGCGCCGACGCCCAGCTACCTATTCAACGGTAGCGAGCTGCGCCTCAGGTTCGAGGTCAATCCGAGGAACTCTTGCGGTCCTACCACGTCGTTCGAGATGGGGACGATGGCAAGAGCTTGAGGTAGTGACTCGCAAGAGACGGGCCGTCTCTTGCGAACCGAGAATCTCTCGACATTCTAAATAGCGATGTGACGAACGGCTTGCCGGACTCGCATCTGGAGATATCAATATGAAGACCAAAGCCCTCGCCCTGTTGATGCTTGGCGTCATCCTTCAAGTAACTAGCTCGGGAACAGCAACTGCTGCCGGCTCCAACCGTCTGTGGATCGTCTCTGACGACACGGAGATGTGGGAGGCGACGATCTGGAACCGTACCGGCGACATGATCCTCGTCGAGCCCGGAACCTACACAGATGTCGACACCAGCGGTATCGATCCAGGCGTCACGTTGTTGTCGGCCGGCGGTGCCAATGTGACAATCTTTCGCCGAAGTGGGCGCACAGAGCATCGATTCAACCAGGACGATGTCGTTGTGGACGGCTTCACCTTCGAATCGACCGATGCGATCGAGACGGTCCGGGTCTTCGGCGATCGGGTCAAGATCCGAAACAGTCGGTTCAAGCCAGCGCCAGGTGAGTACGGATTGCGACTGAACTCAGCAGCAGACTTCCTCATCGAAGGCAGCGTCTTCGACCAGGGAGACGGAATCTCGATCCACAGCGGCACCTCAGCCGGCGAGCACGTGTTTCGCAACAACGAGTTCAGTAATCTACAACAAGGTATTGGTAGTGGTTCCAATCCAGATCTGCAAGTTCGTATTGAGAACAATATATTTGAGAATGTCAACAGGGCGATCGATATCAGTAATATCCAGCAAGTTACGATTCAGAACAATGTGCTCGCTGACATCGGCCACCGCGGTATCGACATTGACGACATCACTCAACAGTCGTCGCTTCTCCACAATGTCTTTTACCGCAATGCTCAAGCAATAGCGGTCTGTGACGTTTCGATCCTGGTCTACGACTCGATTTTCCAGGACAATACCAAGAGCATCGACGGCTGTTCCAGGGGGATGGTCCACGTCCATCACGACCTGATCTGGCTAGGGACCTGGCTATGGGCTGGCCCGACCTACACTGTCGACCAAGCGACCATTTGGCGAGACGTCCACAACCCACAGTTCGTCGATCCGGCTACCTACGACTTTCATCTCGCTCCCACTTCCGAGGCCCGTGGACTTGGTACCGGCGGCAGTGATCTGGGTGCCTACGGCGGCACTCAGGGTAGTGCATGGACACCGGTGCCTGGGTCGCCCCAGGCACCGCCCACTCTCCTCGACATCCGTCTCGAAGGCCAACTGGAGCTCAGCGTCGGCGAAACTGTGGAACTGGTGGCGGAAGGCGACTTCGAAAACGGCTTCTATGCCGTTCTGACCAAGAAGGCAACATGGACTTCCTCGAGCGAAGCGGTGTTGCGTCCTCTAGGGGACGGACTCTTCGAGGCTCTCGCGCCAGGCACCGTTGAGGTGATCGCATCCTACGGTGGCGTCAGCCAGGCAATGCAAGTCACGGTGCTCGCCGTAGTCACCGACCTCACCTTGGTCAAAGGCGACTCTCCCGATCCCGTGGCTCCCGGCAATCCTTTGACCTACACCCTGACAGTGACAAACCTCGGACCGTCGAGTTCCAGCGGCGGCGAGGTAACGGACGTGTTGCCGGCGGAGCTTGGTTTCGCGAGTTCCGCGGACGGCTGTTCAGAGGCTTCGGGCACGGTGACTTGTGCGTTTGGCCCGCTGGCCGTCGGTGGATTGGCAAGCTTGAGTTTTGTCGCCACGGTTGATCCCGCTGCGGTCGGGCCGATCATCAGTACGGCAGCGGTGACAGGGCACGAAAGCGATCCCGATCTCGGCAACAACACCGCTACAGCATCAACCGCGGTCGACGCACCCTGTTTTGCGCTGACGCTCGACCATATCGGTTCGGGGGCTGATCCTGAGCCATCCGTGAGCGTTGCAGGTTGCGCAACTGGAAGCTACCGGGCCGGCGAAGTGATCGCTCTTACTGCTCTGCCAAGCTCCGGTTGGATAGTCGGTAGTTGGACCGGCTCGGATGCCGACAGCAGCACTTCGGCAACCAATACCGTGACCATGCCGGCAAATGCCTTCACCGTGTGGGTGAATTACGTCGAAGACGTCCAACCTTGCTTCCTTCTGACGCTCGATCGTAGCGGGCTGGGAACAACTCCGATGCCGAACCCTATGAACTCACCCGACTGCCCAGAAGGCGAGTTCCATCCCGGCGAGTCGGTCGAGCTCACCGCGATACCCGATTCCGGTTGGACTGTCGGGAGTTGGAGCGGCACCGCCGACGACTTAAATATCCATTTGGCGACCATGATAACTATGCCAGGCGCCGCTCACTTGGTTGTAGTGGAGTATGTGTCATGCGTTGCGCAGCGTGGTCTGCCTCTGGGTTACGCCGCGGAGCGACCGGTATCGGTTGTGATCGGCGCCGCGCCCGTCGACACGGTGGCGGTCTATGCGGTGGAAGATGCGCCGCCCGCGGGTTGGCCGGTAACCGATATCGACAACAGCGGAATCTTCGATCTCAGTACCGGAACGGTGAAATGGGGACCGTTCTTCGACAATCAGGCGCGGACGCTCAGCTACTGGGTGACTCCGCCTGTCGGCACCACGGAAAGCTGGGATTTTGAAGGGGTAGTTTCGACCGATGGTGACGGTGTACTGATCTGCGGCGATACGCTGCTCGACCCAGCTAGCTTCCATCCCGCCGATGTCGGTGACGACTGGGGCTTGCAGATCAACGATATCACCGCCTACGGCTCTGCCTGGAAGACGGGTTCGCCGTGGCCGCGACCGCCGGCGGAGATTCCGATCAACCTCGTCACCAACGCGGGCTTTCTGTGGAAGATCGGCGAAACCTACCATTTCGATCCCGACCTGAATCCGCCCTGGGCTCCAGGTCCCGCCTCTTCGATGCGGCGTGGCGACGACCCAGGGGGAGCCGTGATGGATACCGCGGTGTCGACCTTCCATCCTCCGGAGTACACTCCTGGCGCGGGTGTCGAGGTGACGATAGCAGTGGTGCCCGACATTGCCACCCAGGTCTATGCGTTGGAGGATGAACCTCCCGCGGGTTGGGCGATCTCTGGAATCAGCGACAGCGGGACTTTCGACGCGGTCAATGGACTGGTGAAGTGGGGACCGTTCTTCGACAGTCTGGTCCGCGATCTTGTCTATGTCGCCACGCCGCCGTCCACAGAATCTGGGGTCCATACTTTTGCCGGGCAGGCATCATTCGATGGTGCCTGCGTGCCCATCATCGGCGATCGAATGATCGCCGATCAGGACACCGCTACCGGCACCGCGGTCTCGACCTTCGATCCCTCTCAGTATACTCCTGGCGTGGGTCTTGAGGTGACCATCGCAGTGGTGCCCGATATTGCCACCCAAGTTCATGCGTTGGAGGATGGGCCTCCTGCTGGTTGGAACATTTCCGAGATCAGCGATGGAGGTACCTTCGACGCTGTTAACGGATTGGTGAAATGGGGGCCTTACTTCGACAACTTGGATCGCGATCTTGTCTATGTAGCGACCCCACCGCCAGGAGAGAGCGGGCCCCACTCCTTTTCTGGTCGGGCGTCATTCGACGGTTCTAGCTTTCCGGTGACCGGCGACCGGACGATCGATCATTCCTGCATCTTCGCAATAGCTCCGAGTAGCCAGAGCTTTGGTTTTGAAGGTGGCAGCGACACAGTGAATGTCACAGCTCCGTCTGGGTGCTTTTGGGATGCCCAGAGCAACGTGGAATGGCTGACGATCGATTCCGGCGACACTGGGAGCGGCGACGGGTTGGTGAGCTATACGGTAGCGGTGAATTCGAGCGGTACTTCGCGTAGTGGCACGTTGACCATCGCCGGCCATACGTTTTCGGTGACACAAGGTGGCATGAGTTGCAGTTTCGCGATCGATCCAGCGAGCGCGACTTTCCCTACAGCGGGTGGGACCGGCCCAGTGGCTGTGACCTCTCCCGAGGGCTGTCCTTGGACTGCTACGAGTAGCGTGGCTTGGGTGAGTGTGGATTCGGGTTCGAGCGGTAGTGGATCGGGCACGGTGAGTTATACCGTGCTACCAAACAGCAGCAGTGGCTCGCGCACAGGCACGTTGACCATCGCTGGCCATACGTTTTCGGTGACACAAGGTGGCGTGAGTTGCAGTTTCGCGATCGATCCAACAAGCGGGACATTCCCTGCAGAGGGTGGGACCGGCCCGGTGGCCGTGACCTCTCCGGAGGGCTGCCCTTGGACAGCGACGAGCAACGTGGGTTGGGTGAGTGTGGAGTCGGGTTCGAGCGGGAGTGGGACCGGCACGGTGAGCTATTCGGTGTCTCCGGACATGAGCAGCGAGGCTCGCACGGGCACGTTGACCATTGCCGGGCAGACGTTTACGGTGACACAGAGGGCTCGTGATCGGGTCGGAGTATTCCGTGCCCCTGAGCGACTCTTTTTGACCGACAACGATGGCAGTGGAACTTTTACTCCACCAGCAGATCAGATTTGCCAGCTCGGTATCGTGGGTGACCTGTCGATCACGGGTGATTGGAACGGTGACGGTCACGACGAACTGGGCGTCTACCGTCCGTCTACGCGACAGTTCTTGATGGATTACAACGGTGACTGCGCCTGGGATTTCAGGCCTGGTGGTGACCTGGCATGTGTGTTCTTCGGCTTGGACGGAATACCTCTCGTTGGAGACTGGAACGGTGACGGTGACGATGACATTGGTATCTACCTCGATCGCCTCTTCCGTTTGGACCTGGATGAGAGTTGTTCTTGGACGCTGGCAACTGATCAGGTCTACTTGTTTGGCTTGCAAGGCGATGAGCCGATCACTGGTGACTGGAACGGTGACGGGGACGACGATATTGGTATCTATCGGCCCTCGAATCGACTTTTTCTAATGGATCGTGACGAGAGCGGAACCTGGACACCACCGGGCGACCAGGGGTGTTTGTTCGGCCTACTGGGTGATAAGCCGATCATCGGCGACTGGAATGCTGACGGCGATGACGACATCGGTATCTATCGACCAGCTAATCGGCTGTTTCTGATGGACCGCGACGAAAATTGCCAATGGTCGTTCGAACACGATTTGTGGGCGATCATTGGCTTGATGAGGGATCTGCCGATGATCGGTCAGTGGTAGGCAGCCGTTGTTCCTGGACGGTGAGTCGACCTCTGATCTAGGCCGCCGACTGCAGAAGACGGTCCGAGATCGAGTCGGATCGGGAGTTTCTCTCGTCGTCCCCTAAGGCCGTTCCTTAGACTGATCCAATCCAACGAAAAATGCGGCTTTCTGTGAGGCCCTTCCGAAACTGGTCCAAATCCAACGAAGGCCCTCCCCTAGACTCGAGGCACCTCAGCAGCCAGACGTTCAGAAGCGATGCCGATCGCGCGCTTCTGGACGCCTCGGCCCCTACTACTGGGCAGCTTGATTCGACCGCTCAGCCGCCTGCTACCAACCGACCTTCCAGATAAGCCGCCATGATCCGGATCGTCCGGAAATTGCCCGCTTCCCTGGTACCAGGCACTTGTTTTGGCAGATCCAGCGCTCCGCTTGCCCAAGCAGCTCAGCCCGTCATGAGCCGTCCGAGGACATCCCGATAACTCCGGCTGAGCTTCAGGCGGACGCCGCTCTGCAAGGTGACCTCGTACTCGCCGTGATCGAGGGGGCGTAACTCTTCGACGCGATCGATGCGCACCATCACCGACCGATGCACCCGCGCGAACTCCGTCGGGTCCAAGGCTCCCTCGAGACGCTTCAGCGAATCGCGGACGAGATGCGTCCGCTCACCGGTGTGTAACCGGATGTAGGGACCGTCGGACTCGATCCAGTCGACGTCGCCGAACGGTACGAAGAACAGGCGTCCGCCGCGCCGGACGGAGAAACGGCGCAGCCTTTTCTCCGGGGTCTTCTCGGAGCTTTTCGCCAACCGCTGTTCCTGGGCGTCGAGGAGGCATTCGAGGCGTTCGCGCAACGCGCCGGCCCGCTGCTCCCGGAGTCGCTCGAGAGCCCGTTCGAGGGCCTGCTCGAGACGCTTGTTGGTAAACGGCTTCAAGACGTAGTCGAGCGCGCTGATTTCGAAGGCGTCGATAGCGTACTCGTCGAAGGCGGTGATGAAGACCACGGCTGGCATCGCTGCGGTCCCGATCTCGTGGACAACGCCGAAGCCGTCGAGATCGGGCATCCGGATGTCGAGGAAAACGAGGTCGGGGGAAAGCGTCCGGATTGCCGTCACCGCTGTGCGGCCGTTGTCAGCCTCCCCGGCGACTTCGACGCCGTCGCGACCGTCTAGGAAGCGGCGCAAGCGACGGCGGGCGAGGGGCTCGTCGTCGACGATCAGGACGCGAACGACCTCGTTCACGAAGACTTTCGGCGCCGACACAGCGGCAGCTCAACGATGGCGACCGTACCCCGGGGCTCGCGGAGGCGCAACTCGAGGCAGCCCTGCCGGCCGTAGAGCTCGCGTAGGCGGGCCCGAGTGGTCGTGAGGCCAACGCCGTCCGTCGACGAGTCGTCCGGACCCGGACCATCGTCCTCGACACGAAGCTCCAGCGTGTCGCCACGTGCCGCCGCGCGTACCGTCAGCCGGCCGGAGGTGGAGTCACGGCTGACGCCGTGTCTGACGGCGTTCTCGACCAGGGGCTGGAGAAGCATCTGCGGTAGCAAGCGTCGTTGAGCTCGGCGTCGACGTCGATCGTCACCTCGAGACGGTCGCCGAAACGCACCTGCTCGATGTCGAGGTAGAGGCGCAGCAGGGCAACCTCCTCCCCCAAGGTGACCTCCTGTGCCTTACCGTCGGATTCGAGACTGGCCCGCAGTAACTCGCCGAGGCGAGCGATCATCTCCTGCGCGGCCTCCGGATCCTCGTCGATCAAGGCTGACGTGGCATTTAGGGCATTGAAGAGGAAGTGCGGACGAATCTGCGCCTTGAGAGCGGCGAGCCGCGCTTCAGCCAGCAGGACCTCACGTTCGCGCAGGTGCCGATAGCCGTCGACGATACGGGTGAGCAGGAGGAGGAGCCAATAGACCAGCGCAGTGAAAAGAAACTGGACACCGCCGGCGGATGCCATCTCCCAGAACCTCACCGGTCTTGGCAAACCGCCGTCCATGACAACAAATTGCATCACCACCAAGAGACCGCCGAGCACCACCCCGACGATGGCGCTGGCCACCAGGTGGATCACGATGTGTGCTGCGATGCGTCGCGACAACGGAAAACGGCGACAAAGCGAAACGAGGAAAGGCGTCATTCCGGCCCAAGCGAGCCAGTAGACGAGATGTGGCACCAGCTCTAACCATGTCGGCACGTCGCCACGCGCCAGGAGCAGGCCGAGGATCAAGAGCGGCAACAGCGTCCAGGCCGCGATCAACAGCAGCCAGCCCTTGGGGCCGGGACGCCACGTCGGCTCCGGGTGCGTTGCTCGTGGGGTGACCATGGAGTGCGGGGTGACAGTGGAGTGCGGGGAGACAGTGGAGTGCGGGGGGACAGTGGAGTGCGGTGTGACCATGGAGTGAGGTTAACGCCAATCGATGTCAGTTGCGTCCGTCCGGTTTCACCATACGGCCGCTTCATGACATGACCCATGTTCAGCAGCGCTCTCGCGGCGTAACTTGCGGGGAACTCGAAGTGATGGCAAGCCCTCAGCGATCCGCAGGCAACCCGTCCAGACCCCAGTCCAAACCCCGTTAAGCAAGGAGATCCCATGAAGCATAGCTGGCAAAAAACACTCCTCTTCCTCACCCTCCAGGTTGTCCTCGTCGCACCTCTCCTCGCCGAGCCTGCGTTGCAGCAGCAGCTCGACGCGATGTTCACCGAGGCTTTTCCCGACGATGCACCGGGCGCCGCCGTTGTGGTCCTCCGCGACGGCCAGACGCTGCTGCGTGCCGGTTACGGCCTGGCCGACCTCGAGTATGGCGCCCCGATCGATCCCGACACGGTCTTCCGGATCGGTTCGGTCACCAAACAATTCACCGCGGTGGCGATTCTGATGTTAGCCGAGGAGGGCAAGCTCTCGGTTGACGACGAAATCACCCGTCACCTCCCGGACTACCCGACCCACGGGCAGAAGATCACCATCGAACACTTGCTGACCCACACTTCGGGCGTGCCGGACTACATGCGGATTCCAGGCTTCATGGATGATGTGCGCGACGACCGCACAGTGGCGGAGATGATCGCCCTCTTCAAAGACCAGGATCTCGACTTCGAGCCCGGCAGTCGTTGGTCTTACAGCAATTCGGGTTACACCCTTTTGGGCGCGATCATCGAGTCCGTCACGGAGCAAAGCTACGGCGATTTCGTCGAGCAACGAATCTTCGAGCCTCTCGGCATGACGCGGAGCTCCTACGAAACCCACGAGACGATCGTACCGCGGCGCGCCCGCGGCTACGACAACGGCGAGGACGGTTTCGTGAACGCTCGTTACGTCAGCATGACGATCCCCTACGCCGCGGGCTCGCTGCTCTCGACGGTCGACGACATGGCGCGCTGGGACGCCGCCCTCTCGACTGACAAGCTGCTGCCAAGAGCCGCCCGCGTGCGCCTCTGGACACCCTACGAGCCGGTCACCGCGGGTCCCTTACTCTACGGCTACGGCTGGATCGTCGGCGAGCACGAGGGTTCACCGGTGATGCATCACAACGGCAGCGTCGACGGTTTTTTCGCCTACGCCGTCCGTATGCCCCGCGAGGGTATCTACGTGGCGGTGCTGGCCAACAACTCGTCCGAGCCTGGTAAGGTCATGAACCTAACGAAACGTGCCGCAGCCCTGGCGTCGGGTAAACCCCTCGAACGCCAGAAAGTGGAAGTATCAAACGACGTTCTCGCACGATATGCCGGCGTCTACCGGATCGGCGAGCGCGACACCCGCAGCTTGATCCTGAAGGATGGACGTCTTTACAGCAAACGTGGGCCGAGGCCCCCGATGGAGCTCGTGTTTTCGTCCGAGACTGAGTTCTTCAACCCGCAGACCCTGGTCTACGGCCGTTTCGAGCTCGACAGCGCGGGACAGGCTACCGGGATGACCATCCAGTCCTTTGGCATGTCGGTCTCACAAGCCAGCCGCGCTGAATCGTCAAGCTCGTCGGAGCCCGGATCCTGAGCTAGTCGAAGCGATAATCGATGAAAGCCAGGATCGCGCTCAGTCGGAACTTGACCGCCGACTTGTGACTGAGCACGCCAGCGGACTGCAGCTCGGAAATCGCGTCTCGTACACAGGCGCGATAAGTGCCGAAGCTCGGCCAGGCGCCCCGGTAGTCGCACGGAATCTCTGGAAACTCGAGGTCGGTCCCCCTCCTTACGCCGTACAGTCGATTCCAGGTACCACCGGGCCAGAGCACATCGACGGTGGCTCGATGGGCGGTACCCATACCGAAGGTCTTGGTTCGACTGTCTTGGGAGCCTTTGCTCCAACCGCCCGCTACCGGGACCATCGCCGTTCGCCCGTCGCGAGGCGTAACGAGAATCGTGGCCCCGAAGCCGTTGCGATTCACCAGGCCACCGGATGTTGGTACCTTTCATGCCGTTGAGGGTGACCGCGACGCTGTGATGATCGTTGCTGGCGCTGTTGATCTCCACCGACAGAGTTCCCGGTTGCACATCGTTGCCTTGCCACGAGAAGCAAGCGGGCGGAAACCCAGGAGCGGAGAGACGGCACTCCCAATCCATCATGTCGACGTAGACTGCGTCGTCAAAGGGCGAACCGAACTCGATATCGTACGGCTTGGTCGGCGTGCCGGGGGGGACCACCGAAGCGGCGGCGGTCACGATGTCGTCCGCGCCGTCGCCATTGAGATCTCCGACCGCTACCCCGAAAACCGATCGCGCACGGTGGTCGGTCGCGAACGCCTGGCGGTCGGCAACGAAGCGGCCGCTGCCATCGTTCTGGAGCAGGGCACCCGGGTTGGACATGTCGAGGATATTCAGCAGATCCGTGGCGCCGTGGAAGATGATGTCAGTATCGCCGTCCAGATCGTAGTCGAGCACAGAGGTTCCCCAACCGAAGGGTGTCGCTTCCTCTGGCTCCAATCCACGAAAGTCGAAGCCATCGGTCGTGGCGTTGCCGAAGAACACTCGGGAGCTGCGGTTCAACAGCGCACCCGGGTCGGTCCCAGGAACCAATCCCTGACTGTCGGTGTATCCGCTGAAGTCGGACCCGAAAATGTCCAGGGTTCCGTCCTGGTCGAAGTCGGCCGCGGACAAACCCATCCATCCACCGATGCGATCGGCCGCGGTCATTCCGGTCTCTGCGGTCCGGTCCAACAGAAGGCCGGTGCCGTCGTTGTCGTACACGCGGATGTAGCCGCGCGCCACCTCCGCGGCATCCAGAGGACCTTGATCGTCGGCCAAGAACGCGTCGACGTCACCATCCAGATCGCGGTCGACCAACATGCAGGCCCAGGTCACGCCTTTGAAGTCGCTGATCTCTGAGGTCGAGGACGCGTCGACGAACTGGTTGTTGCCAGTATTGACGAAGATCCGGCTCGGGTGATTCGATTCGGTTGGCGGAAAGCCAAAGAGAGGAAACGAGTTGCTGGGATCGAAGGAATTGCTCTCCAGGATATCCAACCAGCCATCGTTGTTGAGATCCCCCATCGAGCATCCGGTTCCGGCGAGCACGTCCGGCGAGCTCAGGCCACTGGCGTCGGTGATGTCCGCGAACGTCCCGTCGCCGTTGTTCTCGAGAAGAACACTCGGTGATTGACTGTTCTGGACGAAGAGATCTTCGTCTCCATCGTTGTCGATGTCACCGTAGCACGTGCCCCAACCATCGCCGTCGGTCACCTCGGTGCCGCTCGCGGCCGCCACATCGACGAAGTTCAGTACACCGGTTTCTATCAACTGGCTGGAGAACAGTGAGTTGGGGGTCCCCGCTCCGTTGGTCACGTAAATGTCGAGGTCGCCGTCGTTGTCGTAGTCGAACAACGCAACCCCCGGCGCACCGTTGCGCATGAACGGCATGGTGGGAAAGTCGAAGAGGGTGAACGGGACGGTCTCACGGATCTGTTCGTGCATCGCCACGAGCTCGGGATTCGGCTGTCGCCGGTAATCGAGACCCCGGGCAGAGTCGCTGGCAATGTCGATGAATGTGATCGGCTCGTCGAGGGCCTGTGCATCCGCACCCAACGAAAAACCGAGCACCGTGGCAAGAATAAACCCCAGTCTTAGATCTCGTGGCATGATCCGCTCCTTGGGCTGTGCGAGATCATATTAGCAGAAAGATAGATAAATCTAAATATCTTTCAGCTTTCTGTCCGTGCGCGGTAGTCTTACTACGTACTAAAGCCTCACCTCACCGTCCGCCCCCGGAGCTGGCGACGTCGAACAAGACTGTGTTGTCAGTCATGCCGCTCAAATGCTCTGAGAAACACCGAAACTGACCGTCGATCAAGGCACCGGTCTGGTGCACGTAGCTGTAGTTGTCCCCATCGAAGGGGGTGCCGCCGCGAGTGACGTTGGCTGGTGACGGCGGGATATTGTGCAGGCTCCAACCGTCACCTTCGATCATTAGTTGTGCTGGGCAGATCGCAGCGCTCTTTTCCTGGTGCCAGGCGCTTGTTTTGGCGGGTGCAGACACTGACGCCCGGTTCAGCGGGCTTTGGCACGCAGCAAGACGTCGACCCGGCGGTTGAGGGCGCGGCCGGAAGGGCTCGCGTTGGAGGCTACCGGCTGGCTTTCACCGTAACCCAGAGCAGCCATACGTTGCGGCGCAACACCGCGCCCGGCGAGGTAGGCTCGGACCGCCTCGGCCCGGCGTTGCGAGAGCTGCTCGTTGTGCTCCTCGCTGCCGGTAGAGTCGGTGTGGCCCTGAACCACGACCGCCGTCTTGGGATATTGCACGAGGACCTCCGCGACCCTCTCGACGGAGGAGCGGGAAGAGCTGTCGAGGGTTGCCGAATCGACGGCGAAAAGAACGTCTGACTCGAACTGGACGAGGAGCGTATCGCGCCCCACCCGCTCCACCGAGGTGCCCGGGATACGGGCAAGCTTCTCTTCTTGAGCATCGAGGTAGACGCCGACACCGCCGCCCACCACGGCACCGATGGCTGCTCCGCCGAGGATCTCGTCGGCCTCACGTTTGCCGTCGAGGATCGCTGCCACAGCGCCTGCGGCGGCGCCGATGCCGGCGCCTTTCTTGGTCTTGTCGCGGTCGGTCGTATAGGGCCCGCCGACACTGGCGCAGGCCCCGAGCAGCAGAAGGCTCAACAAGCTGGCCACAGCTGCAATCGAGGTTGTGTAGAATTTTTGCATATCTTCTCCTTTTGCCCGAATACTGATGCAAGATCCCTGCCTGTTCGAGGAGGCTGCCGTCGCCCCTCCGCATTGCGGTGCCGGGTACCTATTATTGAGGGTTGAATGGGAATTTGGTTAGTTCCAGGCCGAGGCGTCGCCGGACTCGAAGACGTCACTGAAGATGTTCGTTGTCGCGGAGTCGATCGTGAGGCGGACGGCATCGATGTCCTGGCCGGCCAACCCGGTGAACACGATGCTCATCCTGCTGTCCCAGGGATTGGAAAAAAGTTGGTGATGTCGAAGGGGCCGAGCGGCAAACCACCGAACGTTTCCAGGGTAGCTGAGGTGACAACAGTTGGGGTATCGGGGTCGAGGGTGTCGTCGATGCCGATCTCGAAACAAGCGTCGGTCAGAGGGGCGCCTGTGTCTGGGTCTGTGAAGCCTTCTGGGAACAGGCCATCGCCCGATTCGAGGGAGGTGTTGATGGTGATTTGCGGACCGCCCGGTCCGCGAGTGCTCTCGAATTCCAAGATCTGGGGTTGGGTCCCGTTGTGGTAGGGATCGAGGAGCTCACTGATGCCGTCGAACAGAACGGTGTTGTCGGTCATGCCGCTCAAATGTCCTTCACCTTCTGTCCAGAACCGTGGAATCCGTTTCGCGTGATGCGCGAAAAAGATCGGAGAGCCGATTGCAGGGGGCGGATCAGGGGGCTTCGAGATCGAAATAGGCGTAGCCGATCGGCGTTGGCAGGCTGTCGGGCGGCCGTGCCAACACCTCGAGCTCGTAAGCACCGGCAGGCAAGCCCTGAGCCAAGACCAGTTCGAGCAGTGGCTCAGGTTGGGTCTTGTCAGCGGCACTGTGATCAGCCGCACCGCGCCAGCATTCGGTGCCGCTGGCGTCACGTAGGACGATCTCGACCGGCGTTTCGAGATCGCGTGGATCGGCGGTGATTCGCAAGCGCAGCGGTCGGGCCTCAGCAGTGAGCTTGTAGGCTGGCCGCTGGGCGCTGCGCTGCACGCCGAGGTCGAGGTCCACAACTAGCTCGTTGCCGGCCACTCGTCGGTGGATCTCGGAGAGCTCCTGGCGTACCAGTAGGGTCCAGCTGGCCGCGGTCGCCAACAACACTGCCGCCACCAACGGGATCCAGAGTCGTCGACGGGGTGAACCGGCTTGGTGCTGCTGACTGTCGGCGACCAGCAGCCGGCTGACTTGCAGTCGCCGTTGACGCTCAGGAGCGCGCAGGAAGTAGGTCTCGAAGCGCTGCCTCCGGGCGGCGTCGAGCTCGTCTGCGAGGTAGGCGTCGATCAGCTCGTCCTCGGCGAGCTGTACCCGCCGGAAGAAGGTCTCGTCGTCCAGGCGCAACTCGGTGGCTTCGAGCTCGATCTCGTCGAGCTCTCCCAACAGGTAGCGTTCGGCCAGAGATTCGAAGTCGTTCATCATTCCCTACTGTCTTTTTGGGCGGTTTCGGTTTCGTCGTTCAGGCAACGTTCCAAGCAGTTTGCCAGTCGACCGCGCCGCCCCCGTCGATTCGATTGTTGCGCTGCGTGATGGGTGATTCGACCGCTCAGTCGTCCGCTACCAATCGACTTTCCAGGTAAGCCGACGTGATCCGAATCGCCCGGAAATTGCTCGACACTAGATCGGTTGGGGGGCACGGTCAACTTCAGGCGTTCTTTGAGGTGTGCAATCAGACGCACGGTACCGACGGAGTCGACGAGCCCTACGGTGATCGATGGCTCAGCGACCGTTCATCTCGACGTACTTTCACATAGATGGTTTACAATGAGCCCATGAAGACCTTGCGAGTGCTCGCTACGACGTTTCTCCTGGTGGCTTTGGCCGGGCCGGCGGCGGCGGCGGCAAGCGACTACTCCGTCGGCCCCGGCCAGGCTCTGGCTTCGATTGGTGAGGTGCCGTGGGCGGCGCTCGGGCCGGGCGATCGGGTTCTGATTCACTGGCGGCCGACGCCCTACAGGGAAAAGTGGGTGATCAATCGACGCGGCACCGCTGCCGCACCGATCGTGATCCGCGGCGTTCCCGGGCCTCAGGGACAGCTGCCGGTGATCGATGGGCGCGATGCGGTCACGGCGCCCGGTCTCAACTTTTGGAACGAAGAGCGCGGGCTGATCAAGATCGGCGGCTCGAACACGCCACCGGACGGTCTGCCCGCCCACATCGTGATCGAGCAACTCGAGCTGCGCTCGGCGCGGCCGCCGTTTACATTCGAGGACGATGGCGGCAGCCAGAGCACGTACGTCGACAATGCAGCCTCGATCTACATCGAGAAGGGGGAGCACCTGGTGATCCGGGGTTGCATCATCCACGACTCGGGTAACGGGGTATTCTCCGGTGACTTCGACGGCCAGACTCGCGACCTCGTCCTCGACGGCAACTCGATCCACGGCAACGGCAACATCGGCAGCGCGTTTCACCACAACACCTATCTGTCGGGAATTGGGGTGGTGTACCAGAACAACCGCTTCGGGCCGCTGCGTGCCGGCGCGGACGGCAACAGTCTGAAGGATCGCTCGGCCGGCTTGGTGGTCCGCTATAACTGGCTCGAGGGTGGTAATCGACAGCTCGACCTGGTCGATTCCAACTCGGCGACGGTGATCGCCGAGCCGAGCTATCGCTCGACCTTCGTTTATGGCAATGTCCTGATCGAGCCGGACGGCGACGGCAATAGCCAGATCGAGCACTACGGCGGTGACGGCGGCGACCCGGGCAACTACCGCCAGGGCACGCTCCACTTCTACAACAACACCGTGGTCTCGACCCGCGCCGGCAACACGACCTTGCTGCGGCTTTCGACCGAGGCCGAGAGCGCTGACGTGCGCAACAACATTCTCTATGTCACCGCCGCGGGCGACCGCCTGGCGATGCTTGCAGCGGCGGGCACCCTTGACCTTAGCCACAACTGGACCAAGCCTGGCTGGCGCGACAGTCACAGCGGCTTGACCGGCATCATCAACGACGATGGCACCAACATCACCGGCACCGATCCGGGCTTCGCTGACGAGCCCATGCAGGACTACGCCCTACTCAGCGGCGCCGACACGGTAGATGCCTGCACCACGCTCCTGCCGGAGGCCTTGCCCGCGAACGACCTCCTACGCCAGTACTTCAAGCACCAGGCGAGCGTGCCGCGGCCATCGGACGGGGCTTTTGATGCCGGTGCCTTCGAGTATTGCCCGGAGATGACCTGCGGCCTGCTCTTCGAAGACGGCTTCGAGTCGGGCGAACTCTCTGCCTGGTAGGTCCGCCTGGTCTCTCACCCGACTGCGTCCGACCCACCCGCAGCTGCCGGCAGGATAATCCCAGTGACCACTTCGCCACGCTCTACCCGGACAGCATAGCTGTCCAGATCATAGCACCAACAAGACGACCCGCCTCCTCAGTCGTTTATCCTAGGCCATTCTTGTCCTGAGGACGAGTGGCGACATTCCAGGCTTCGATGAGATTCTGGCTGGAAGTGAGAAGCTCCTGACCGCAACCCCTCAATTGCCTCGTTGCGCTACTGGCTGCAACGTGATGGGCATCTCTCGGGGCTGCTAGCCGAAGCAGAACATTGGTGTCGACCAAGAAGGCCACTACCGCGGTACTCGGTGGCGCTCTGCACCCGCCGAGGCCGGCGGGCGCGTACATCGAGCGCGTCGAGTATCGTCGGCAACAGGTTGATTTGGCACGTCGGCAGCGTCACCAGCCGCGGCGCCAGGAAGCGCCGCGGCTGGTGGAGGACGAGAGGTACCCCGCAGCGAAAGCCGCCGTTCAGGGCAGCACGAGCTCTTCGGCGACCTCTTCCTTGAGCTCGATTGCCTTCGCCAGCAGGAAGTTGCGCACCGGCCTGCTGTTGAACTTCGAGGCTTTGTGCTCGAGTTGATAGGCGAAGTGGAGCTTGTCGCTGAGCACCGGATAGAGGAAGCGCTCGTCGAAGACCTGGAAGCCGTCCTGGGTGTCGAACGCGGCCAGCGATGCGAGGCGTTTCGAGGTCTGTCGGTCGCTCTCGTCGCGCGCCGCTTCGGCGACCAGGTTCGAGGCGCGGATGTTCTCGAGCACGTTCATCACGCGCAGGAAGGTCGCGATCGCCTCCACCTCGGTCGAGGCGAGGTTCGAGCGCAGACCGCCGGCGCCCGAGTTGCCGAAGGCGTCCGAGTTATAGAAGGCGATCGCCTCCTCGATCGTCTGCACCGCGTTGTTGTGGAAGAACGGCGCGGTGTCGACTGCCTCGATGATCGGCTGGCTGTTGAAGCGTCGCTCGTTGCCATCGTCGGGATCGATCGTGCCGAAGCCGAGGAACTCGCCGCTGTCGGGATCGAAGAGCGGCGTTGTGCCGAAGCCTCCATCGGGGTTGAGCGAGCCGGGCTGGATGAGCTCGGCCGGGTGTTCGGGGAGCGAGCTGATGCCGATGTCGAAGTTGGAGTTGAGCGCCGGGTCGGGGCCGTTGGCCCCCGCCTGCGCATGGCAGAAAGTGCAGTTGGCGCGCCCGATCGCGAGCTCGAGGAAGAGCTCGCGGCCACGATCGGCGATCGGCCCCGAAAGGGTCAGCGCCGTGAGGTCGGGGTTGTCCTGGCGGCCGAGCGCGAGCGTGAAGGCCTCGAGCGCGTCGAGCTCCTCGTCGGTCGGTAGCCGGAAGTCGATCCCGGGGGTGCGCTCCAGCGAGGCGGTCATGTGCTGCGTGATGGCGCCGATCGGGAACTCGCGCAGCGTGCCGCCGCCCGGCGAGCCGTCGCCGCCCCAGCCGGTGCGCTGCAGCGGCGGCACCGCCTGGTTGCCCGGCTCGAGGTAGCGCGACAGCCCGAGCAGATGCTGCGGCGGGCGCAGCACCGCGGGGTTGTCGAAGCCGTCGGCGTTGACTTGGATCAGCCCGAGCTCGCGCAGCAGCTGCGAGTTCTCGAGTTCGGCGAGCGCTGGCACCTGCTCGGCGACGAAGAGCGGATCCGAGTTGTCGAGTTCGGAGATGAAGCGGGGATCGATGGTGAAGTTGTTCTCCGCCGGATGGCAGCTGGCGCAGGTGCGCCCGTTTCCGTCGAAGGTCTCATTGAAGAAAAGATCGGCGCCGAGCGCAATCAGCGGGTCCATGCTGTTGAACGGCGAGTCAGCAAAGGCCGCCTGTGGCCCGAAGCTGGAGCGCTCGCCGCCGGCGGTCATGCGACCACCCCAGATGTAGCGCCGCTCGAAGAGCGTCGGCGCGCCGCTGAGGACCAGCCCCTGCTCGGGCCGCTGCCCGGCGCGGGTGAGGACCACCAGGTCGAGCTCGAAGCGATCAAAGAAGTCGGGCTCGAGCGTCGTTTCGAGCGTCGCGCCGCTGCTCTGGGCGACGAGTTCGCCGAGGGGCCGAGTGCGGTCTCCCGTCTCGGGAAGCACCGAGCGACCTTCGCCGGGCTGGTTGTCGACCAGCCACAGTTCCCATGCGGAGCCGGAGGGGAGCCCGTAGACCTCGGCCTCGATCCGCCCCGCCTCGACGTCGATCCGCGTCAGGCCGCGCGCCGCGATCCGCTCGCTCGACAGTCCCTTGGCCCAGCCGATCGGAACGACCAGGTTGTTGCCGCCGCCGTTGTTGGCGAATCCCACCGACCATTCGGCGTAGCGCGCGTCGAGCACCTCGGCGCGCGCCAGACGCACCTCAGGGATCTGCTCAAGCGGCGTCTCCCAGGTCGGCCCAAAGAGCCAGATCCCTACTAGCGCGAGAACGGTGAACGTGATGGCGATCTTGCTGCGGCTTCTATCTCTCATGCGAGTCCTCCTCAGTGCTGAGGCTCGGCGCCCGAAGCGATACAACACTCCGGTCCGTGCCCGAGGCCGGTTGTCGAACGCGGGGGGCGCGGCACGACCGCTTTCCGGGATCGACCAATGATTGAGTGCAAACTTATTCAAGTCTATGGCGTGGAGAGGGAAATGCCAAGCGATATGGCGTTACGAAAACTCTACGCGGCTCACCACAGTCGCGCGTAGTCCCCTGGCTTCTGCTCGGCGACGTTCTTGAGCTTCCTTGGACGCAACGATCGGTTTTTGACCCTTTCAGCAGTCAGAAACTGACCCACCAGGGAGACAAGATAATTTTCGGCCAAAGCCCTCAAACTCTTGAGCAAAGGGCGTTTGGACGAAAAATGTAAGTGGGGACAACCAGCCGAGGTGGGTCTCGTTCCGATTGTTGAAAGGGGCAAACTCTGAGTGTTGCCAATAGCGATAGCGCATCGATGGATTACTGAATGACTACCACCGCGAGGCCGCCTGAAACCTCGGCTGATCTTTTGCACCCTACGGGGCAAGTCGTCGACCACTCCAAACCACGGATTCTATGGGAGGTAAGACTTATCGGGAGCCACACGGAGACGACTCAAGGTCTCCGGCTCTCCGTACTCCCAGACCGTTCGCGTGGGGCGGCTGGACCGGTATCGAGACAGGCGGGCTCGAGCTGCCGTGGGGTCGATTCGCCCACTCCCCTCGACGGCCTGGACAGCGCCCTCTTGCCAACGCACTGCGTCGGAGAACTGGCCCAATGCGGCGTATGCCATCGCTAGGGTTTCGATCTGTTGAAAGTGGACCCGGGACCGTTGCGGGAAGCTCACGAGATCGAGCGCCCGGCGTCCGTCCCGCAGGCCTTCGACCGGGCTCGTCGCCAGAATTCTCGCGAGGAGGTGGTGGAGCGCCTTGGCCTCAGGCTGATTCACGGTGGCCGACTCCAACTCGGCCAAAGATGACTCCCAGCGGCCTTCCCGAAGCTGGCACACGACGTGTCCAAATCTTGCATTGGCGTGTGTCGGTTCAGAATCAAGGACCCGCGCATAGTGCTGGAGAGCCGTTTCACAGTGCCCTGTGCTGCGTTCCAGGGACGCTAGACGGAATCGGGCCCATCGGAAGTCCGGGTCCAGCTGGAGGGCGCGGAGAAAGTGCGCGCGTGCTGCTTCTGGGGAGGCGGCTTCCGCGAGGACGCCGAGCTGATAGTGAATCGGCGGGTAGCCCTGTAAGCCTTCAACAGCCAGGAGGAGGTGCTCGCGCGCGGCGTCCGAATCACCCAGTCGTCGTTCGATCAGTCCGAGCAAGAAGTGGACATGCGGATCCTCACCGTCGTCCGCCAACAGGTCGACCAACCCCTGTTTGGCTTCCTCGGACCGTCCTGCCTCGAAGAGGCGCTCTGCGGCTTTCAGTCTCGTCGTGCTCCGCTCGCGCCGTAGCTGCTCGACGTCTGCCATCCACGGATCGTCAAGAGGAAGCACAACACGATCGTCATTGCCTCGGATACGGGCGCGATCCAGGTGGTGGCGGGCAAGCTCCAGGTCTCCGGCATCCCGAGCCGCCATCGCGAGGGCGTAGTGGACCGAGGTCGCATGGGGTACCTCCTGGAGAATCGCCCGAAAGGCCTCGATCGCGCTCTGCAAATCTCCCCGTTCTCTCGCCAGCCGTGCCAGCCCGTTTCGTGCACGGTGACACCTGGGAGCCAACTCCAGGGCGCGGTCGAAGTGACCGTTCGCTTTGTCATGGGAGCCGAGCTCGAGCTCGACTTCTCCTAGCGCAACGAAGGCTGGAACGTAGTCCGCCGCTTCGATCACGGAGAGCAGGAGATCCCGGGCCTCTTCGATCTCGTCGAGACGGAGGGCGATCGTCGCCTGGAGGTATCGCCAGGTGGGCTCGGTGGGCTCGAGCCGAGTGGCGTTCCGATATCCGGCCATGGCAGTGGAAAGGAACCGATGGGCGTGGAACCAATTGGCGAGATCGGCCCAGGCCCGAGCGCGGTCGGCGCGCGAAGAATCCCCCTGAATGTCGACCACCGCCAGGGTCTCCCGTCGACTTTCGTATTGGTGCCGGATCTGTGGCTCCATCGAGGCGAGCCCTCTCGGCTCCGGGATCTCTTCCAGGACCGGCTGTGGGTCGCCGCAGGCCAGGCCGAAGAGAACCAGGCTCAGGCCTAGAATCGTGGCGATCCGCAGGCCCAGGGAACTCAAGGACTCTCCTGAGAACGTTCTGAGCCCTTGACGAGAGTATGGTACCGACCGACGGCTAGGTGCGCGAAGAGCTCGGTGGCCCCGTCGGGCCATTCCACCCGGACTCGGACCGCAGCCGGGGCACTTTCTAGGTCACCTAACCCGAACAGCACCCGCGAGTCGCCGGCAGAAAGGTAGCTGGCTCCGGTCCGAACCCGCCGCACCCGCGGAGGCGCCCCGTCTAGCAGCAGCTCAACGCGTGTCCCGAGCATGTCCCGCTGGCCTGCCATTCCAACGAGCCGCAGGCCGACCCAAGCTCGATCCTGACCAACGCGATTGATCAGCAGACGAGCCGGCCCTCCGGCATTGAACACCACCAGATCCGGATCGCCGTCGTTGTCGACGTCGCCGACTGCGAGACCGCGGCTCGTCTCGGCGTGAGTGAAGGAGTCTCCGGCTCGGCTCGTGACGTCCTCGAAGTCCGGCGAGCCGTCCCGGTCCCCTCCCCGATTCAGGAACAGCTGATTGGGTTGATCGTAGGGAAAGCTGTCGCCGACCGCTTCCAATTCTGGAACCGCCGCGACCGCACCGTGAACGGCCGCAAGATCGAGCCAGCCGTCATTGTCGACGTCGAGGATTACCGTACCGAAGCCGGTGTATGGGGTGCTCTGGCGCATCCCGGCAACCCGGCTCCGATCCGAGAACATGCCCCCGCCGTCATTGAGATAGACGGTGTTGGTATCGCCCACGAGATGGGTCATGAAGAGATCTTCGTCCCCGTCGTTGTCGAGGTCCCCAACGTCTACGCCCATGCTGGCCTGTGCCTTCCCTTCGAAGTCCAGAGCGCTGCCGGTGAGAAGCCCCCAGTCCTCGAAGCCGAGGTGCTGGTCGGGTCCGGGACCTCGGTTGTGCCAGAGCTGGTTCGGCATCAGGTCGTTGGCGACGTAGAAGTCGATCCATCCGTCGGAGTCGAAGTCGGCGGCAACGACACCGAGGCCAGACCCGCCGTCGCTCGCCAACAACCCCGCCCGGGCGGTCACGTTCACGAACGTGCCGTCTCCCAGGTTTCGGAACAAGCGATCGTGTTCGCCAGAGTACGCTTGCGGGCCGCAATAGTCGGTACGCCCTGTCGGTCCCCGACACACGCGGTGCGAGCCGATTCGGTAGTCGACGTACGTTGTCACGAAGAGATCGAGCCAGCCGTCGCGGTCGAAGTCGAGGAAGATCGCGCTTGTCGACCAGCGGGAATCATCGACGCCGGCCATCAAGGTCCGATCTTCGAACGTCCCGTCCCCTCGGTTGCGCCAGAGCTGATTCGATCCGAAGTTCGTGACGTAGAGATCTGGCCACCCGTCGTTGTCAATGTCGCCGACCGCCACCCCCATGCCATAGCCGTTCGACGCGAGACCGCTCGCTTCCGTTGCGTCCCGCCAGGTCACCGGACTGCCCGTGGATCCAGCGGAGGGGTTCGCCTCGGAGAGGTAGAGACGATCGTGAAGAGGTCCGGCGGGCGGGACGATGGCGGCCGGCGGTAGGCTGCCATCTAGCGTAGTGCCTTGGACGGCATAGAGGTCGAGGTCGCCATCCCCATCAACGTCAACCAGTGCGCCTCCAGGGCCGCCCACCTCTGGGAAGTAGTAGCGTCCCGTCGCGCCGTTGTAATGCAGGAAATCGAGCCCAGAAGCCTCCGTCTCGTCTGTGAAGAGGAGCTGCTCCTCGCCCTGGTCTTCGGGCGCTCCTGAGATCGAGGAAGACTCACCGCAGCCCCAGATTGATATCATCATGACCACGAGGAGCAACTTCGGGCCAGTTCGCGAAACCGAGCCCGGTTGGTGGCTCTGCTCGCGGAATGGATCTGACTTCATCCGGACTGCCCTCCGAAGGCCGACGAATGAAGCCTGTCGCGCGCCATACTCTCGTCGCGTTCAGCCGGCCGTGCGGAGGCGCCGCCGGTAGAGGAGCGCGATTCCCGCGGCGACAATGAGCGCGGCGAGGGTTGCCAGTCCGATCGGGGACTGGGTCGGGACCTCTAGCGGGCTGCAACTCGCGAACGGGATGTTGTTGTTGATGATGAAAGGGTCGCCCGGTTCGAGCTCGAAGGTCATGTAGAACGGGTTGTTTGCACACGCGGAGGAGACCAGGGCCCTAGAGGAGAGTGCCTCACCGGAGCCAAGCGCAAACGGATCCGGGAGCCCTGTCGGGTCGAAGGTCCCGAGATCGGAGCATGCCACGCTCATCGGGAAGCCGGAGGGCGGCGTCACGGAGATGGTGTATGTTCCGGGCGTGCCATCCGTAAAGAAGGTGTAGCGGCCCGAGCTGCCGTCCTCCTGCAGATCGATCGCTCCGGGGCCAGCCACTTCCACGGATCCTCCCTGGAGGATCCTGCCGGTGCTTTCGCAATACAGGTATCCAGACGGGTCGTAGTCGCTGCAGTCGGGATCTCCGTCTCCGTCGCGGTCGTTGACGCAGGATTCGTTGCAGAGGCCGTCTGCGTCGGCGTCGACGCATGTAATCTCGAAGCTGAAATCGCTGTCCAGGGAGTCCGTGGCTCCTACCTCAAGGTCGGGCGTCCGGGTCGTCGGTCCCAGGGGTTGCGTGCAGTCGACGAGATCGGCGTCCGCCGCGTCGACGGTGACGGCATAACACAGCGGGTCGCCGACTGCGCCGACCCGAAGATCCGCGAAGGTGTACTGGCCATCGCCGACCGTTTCCGTCGTCGCGATCGACGGACCGTCGGCGACGTCGTCGCAGTCCGTGTCCTCGAAGAGCTCGAGCCCGACTCCGGCGACGCCTTCGCCGGCATCGAACGTCCCGTTGCCGGTATTCTCCAGGCCGTCACACCAGACCGTGTCTCCGATCGATCCGAGAGGTTCTTCGAATCCAAAGTCGGCCGAGAGCACGTCGGGTACCGTCGAGGTCAGGTCCGGCGCTTGTTCCGTGGTGGCCAATGGGAGCACGCAGGCGCCCAAGTCGGTGTCTGTGTCGTCCACGCGGACGACATAGCAGGCGGGCAAGGCGGGGGCTCCGACGGTCAAGTCGGAGAAGAGGTACTGTCCGTCACCGACCGTGTCCTGGGTCGCGATGGCCGCGCCGTCGGCGGTATCGTTGCAGTCGGTGTCGGCGAACAGGCTGATACCGATCCCGGCGAGTCCTTCGCCGGGATCGAAGGTGCCGTTGCCCGATCCGAGGGCTCCGTCACACCAGACCGTGTCTCCGATCGATCCGAGAGGCTCTTCGAATCCAAAGTCGGCCGAGAGCACGTCGGGTACCGTCGAGGTCAGGTCCGGTGCTTGTTCCGTGGTGGCCAATGGGAGCACACAGGCGCCCAAGTCGATGTCTGTGTCGTCCACGCGGACGACATAGCAGGCGGGCAAGGCGGGGGCTCCGACGGTCAAGTCGGAGAAGAGGTACTGGCCGTCGCCCGTCGTGTCCTGGGTCGCGATGGCCGCGCCGTCGGCGGTATCGTTGCAGTCGGTGTCGGCGAACAGGCTGATACCAATCCCGGCGAGTCCCTCGCCGGGATCGAAGGTGCCGTTGCCCGATCCGAAGGCTCCGTCACACCAGACCGTGTCGCCGATCGAGCCGAGAGGCTCGACGAAGGAGAAGTCCACGTCCAAATCCGCCGGGGAGTCGACGTTGATAGCAGGACTCTGCTGCACAGGGGTGTCCGGGGTGGTGCAAGCGCCGAGGTCGGGATCGGAGGTGTCCACTTCCGCGACGAAACAGATCGGAGATGCAGCCGGTCCGAGCGAGAGGCCCTCGAAGAGGTATTGGCCGTCGCCCATCGTGTCCTGGGTCGCGATGGCCGCGCCGTTCGGAATCCCGTCGCATCCGATGTCGTCGTAGAGCAGGACCTCCACTCCGGCGAGACCCTCTCCCGCATCGAAGACGCCATTCCCGGTTCCGGTGACTCCGTCGCACCACACGGTGTCGCCCACCGAACCGAAGGTCACCGTGGCCGAGTTCTCGACCCCCCACACGAAGGGCGGAGATCCCAGCGGTCCGACAAGGTTGTAGGTCATGGTTCCGCCGAAGAAGCTTCGGCCGACCCAGGAACCGAAGACGCTCTGTGTTCCAGCCGCGTTCGGCGTCTGGTTGGGATTCACGATCGGCGATCCGGTCGTGATCGAGGGCATGGTGGTCGCACGGCTGAGCATCGCGGCCGTCTGCGCTTGGATAGTGCGCGGTCCAGCGTCCGGGTAGGTGTAGGTGAACGAGCCCCGAAAGGTTCCGGGCGCGGTCTGAGGGATCTTGTCCCGCGGCACGAGGTTCCCAGTCAAGTCGGCGGTGTTCCCGTGATCGAGGGCGTTCACGGCCGGACTCAACAGCGTTGCGGTCAAGCCGGGTGGGTAGGTGGCCGCATAGAAGGTGGTGAAAATGTAATCACCGAGCAGGCCGGTCGGCATCGTGAGCGCGGGGCTGCCATACACGCCCGCGGTATTCAGGGTGACGTCGAAGGAGACTTCTCCCGTGGCTCCGTTCGCGCCGGTCACCGTCACGCGGATTCCAGACGGCCGCCCCTGGGCTTCCACCGCCCGGGGATTGACGGCGATCAGGGTCAGGACGATGGCCGTGAGAAGGCAGGGGACGGAGCGGAGGGAAAACATCATTTGGAGTCAAACCTTCTCTTTTGGGGCCTATGAAGCTGCTGTGCGGCTTCATGTCAGTTGGATTGTGGTGGCATGATCGAATCTTAGCAAGGCGATTCTTGCCCTGCGTCGTCTTTTGTTCTGCGTCGTCAAGATCCGGAGGTACCACCGGGCGGCAGCGTCTCGAGTTCCGCACGGACTTCGGACGCCGCCGCATGTCCAGGAGCCGCCCTGAGGAAGGCGTTCCAGTGTCTTCTGGCGAGATGCGGCTTTTGGAGGGCGCCGGCATACAAGCGCCCGAGCCGCAGGTGGCTTTCTGCATAGGCGGGGACCTGGTCGACGACTTCAAGGAACAGGGCTTCGGCTGGGCCGGCTCGATCGGTCCTGGCGAGCAACACCCCGAGGTTGAACTTCGCCTGCCAATAATCCGTTGCCAGCTCTAGGCTTCGGGCGAAGGCGGCTTCGGCCGGTCCGATCCGGCCCTGTTCGTCGAGGGCGACACCCAGGTTGTTCCAGGCTTCGGGGAGGTCGGGGGCGCTCTCGATAGCACGGCGCGCATAGGTCTCAGCGGCCGCCCACTCGCCGCGATCGACCTCGATCGCGGCGAGATTGTTGGCCGCATCGGCATAGTCGGGGTGAGCCTCGGTTACCTGTCGCAGCTCGTCGATGGCCCGGGCCACTCGCCCAAGCCGGTAAAACGCAACCGCGCGGTTGCTGCGCGCGGCAGCATTGTCGGGATCATGGGAAAGAGCGGCCTCGAATTGGAGGCGGGCCTCTTCGACCCGACTGTGCTCCGCCAGCCAGCTGCCGAGCGCGACTTGCAGTTCCGGCCGCGGAGTCTCGCTCAGCCGGAGTGCCTCTTTGAGGTGCTTCTCCGCGTCGGTGCCCGCCGACCTTCGGGCGAGGATCACGCCCAGTTTGCCATGCAGATCGGCGTCGTCTGGCTGTTTTTGCAGGCCCAGGCGATAGACGTCCTCGGCCTCTTCGATTCGTCTCGAGAGCTCGAGAACGCTCCCCAACTGGCGGTAGGCCGGCACCAGGAACGGGTCGCGGGCAATTGCCTTGCGCAAGCCAGCCTCGGCCTCAGCCCACCGTCGGGTCGGGATGTCGATCAGGCGCGCCTGCGCGACCAGCAGTCGTGGGTGGTCGGGGCTCGCCTCCAGCGCACGGGCCAGTGAGTCGCGGACTTCTTTGACCCGGCCGAGACGGGCGAGGAGACTCGCCCGGGTCGCCATCGCTTCGATCCCTCGGGGGTCGAGATCGAGTGCGGTCTCGACGAGGTCGAGAGCCTTCTGCGGCTCTTGGCGCCGAGACTCCAGTCCGGCCATGAGGAGGTAGAGGCGCGAGTATCGTGGCTCCAGGGAAAGAGCCCTCTCGAGGGTCTGTATCGCTCCGTCGACGTCTGCGGAGCCTTCCTGGGCTGTCGCGAGGTCGATCAGAGCAGCAAGGTTATTTGGGTCTTTTTGGAGGATCTTGCGGGTTTGGGTAATCGCCTGCGGAAATAGGCGGTCCTGCAGAAGGCGCCGGCTCCGCTCGAGGCCGACGTGGAGATCTACCATAGCCTTCGGATCTGGACGATCCTCGTCGGGGGTCGTCGAGCCGGTGCCAACGGATACGTAGCCGAGGCTTCGAAGCTTCTCTATCGCTTCGTTGTCGAGCTCTAACGAAGCTTCCTTCTCTCCGCCCCCGGCCTCTTCGAGGGTCTCATCGAGCATTCTGCGAAGATCATGGGCCATGCCCTCCTTCTGGTCGTGGAGGTTCGTAAGCTCCCAGGGGTCTCGCGAGAGATCGTAGAGTTCTGGATCCGGAGCGTCGATGTACTTCCAAGCACCCCGTCGGACGACGCGAAGCTTCGCCCAGCCATAGGTGTAGAAGGGTAGGTACGTCTCCGAGTAGATCGACCGTTCCACTCCGTCGGCGCTGCCGAGGATCGGCAGCAGGCTCTGCCCGGAAAGGCCTTCAGGCACTGGCAAGTCCAGGAGGTCGAGGAGGGACGGGGCGAGATCGACCTGGCCGACCGGAGGGCGGTGGATGATGCCGGTAGGGCCCCCTCGAACCGATAGGATCCACGGCACGTGTAGTGTCGAATCGTAGGCTAGAATTGCATGGCTCTGCTCGCCGTGCTCCCCGAGACTCTCGCCGTGATCTCCGATGACTGTGACGGCGAGGTCATTTGCTCGCCGGAGACGGGAGTGCTGGAGCAACCGACCGATCTGCGAGTCCATGTAGGCGATCTCGCCGTCGTAAAGCCTCCCAGCGTACTGGTCTCGGTACGGGGGAGGGGGGGAATAGACAGCGTGCGGGTCATAGAGGTGAACCCAGAGAAACAGCCGTTCGTCCGGGGAGATCTCGTCGAGCCATGCGTGGGCTGCGTCGACCGTGGCTTCAGCAGGACGATCCGCGACGACTCGCGGGTGACGCTCCCGGCTCGTCGAAAGATCGTCGTCGTAGGTTTCGAACCCTTGGTCCAGGCCGTAGCGCCGCTCGAGAACGGCCGCCGAGACGAACGCAGCTGTCCGGTAGCCCTCGCTGGCGAGGATCTCGGCCAGCGTGGTGAGGCTCTCCGCCGCGTGGTGGGTGCCGTTGTTCCGGACCCCGTGCATCGGAGGCGTGAGCCCGGTGAGGATGCTGGCGTGTGCCACCAGGGTGATTGGAGCCACCGCGTACGCGCGCTCGAAGAGGACTCCGCGCTCGGCCAGCGCGGCGAGATGAGGTGTGGCGACGTCCGTTGCGCCGTAAGGCTCGAGCCGGTCCGCTCGGGTCGTATCCACGGTGACCAGAACGACGTCACGCGCGCGGCGTTCGAACGAGACGGAAGACGCCGAAGGGGTTTCCGGCGTCGAGCATGCTGAAAAGGCCATAGCAACGGCGAGGGCCATTGGAGCGAGTGAGCGGCACGATGGGACGAAGGGGCGAACCGAAGGCACGGAAGGGTGACGCATAGATTCACTCATAGTATAGGATTCCGGCTCTGTTGTTCCCCAACCAAGGCGCCAAACATGTTGCTCCGCTCACCTTCGATCTCCGCCCGGCTCATGCCTATACTTGCAGGGCTTGGTGTCTTGGCTTTTGGACCGCTTGTGTGTCCGCTCCGGGCAGAAGAGCCAGAAGGATCTACGTCGACAGGGAGCGCGCCTGAGGCCCGGCCTGCCCCCGCAAGCATTGTCGTCCAGTGGTGGGAGCGGAGCGACATCGTCGAGGCGATCGATCTTCGTCCCGAACAGATCGAGGCTCTGAACGTTCTCTGGAGCGAGGCCCTCGAAGCCCGGAACGCAGGTCGTACCGAGCAGACTCGATTGTTCGCCGACTTCACGGCGGCGCTCCAGTCGAATGCACCCGGCGGACGCGCCGTCCTCGTCGATCGACTTGCCGAGTCGGCGGCCGCCCAGGCTCGCCTTCCGGCCGAGCTGATGGACCGAGGCATCGCGGTCCTGGATCCGGATCAACACGGTCGGGTCGCAGAGCAGTTTCCCTGGATCTTCCGACGATCTTGGATGGGACGCTCGACGGCGCGAGAACGACGACTAGAGAAGCGGGGTGGGCCTCTCCGGATCCAACCGAAGCGGATGAATACCAGAGGAGAAGAGCATGAATGAGTCGCGCCGACGTCCGTACCGTCATTATTTCTACGGGTTCGCAATGGGAGCGATCCTGATCCTCGGAACGGCGGAGCCCGGGCAGGCTCAGGTGCCCGAGATGTCGGGAACGTGGGTTGCCGTCGAAACCTCCTGGAACGGGGAGGCATCCCGGAACGGCGAGCAGCAGCGCCACGCCCGGGATGGGGAAGAGACCGTGATCGCGGTCGAAGGGGATTCCGTCACCGTGACCCGGACGCGACTGTCCCGCACCTATGTCGTCGACGGCCAGGACCACCATGTCGATGGCCGGGACGTCCGTGCGTCGTGGGACGGAGGCCTCCTCGTCCTGGATACCCCCAGGGGCACCGAGACCTGGGAGTTGTCTGGCTCGGGCGAGCTGACGATCACCCGCCGCATCGGGGAGTCGGTGCAGATTCGCGTTCTTCGCCGCCGGTAGGCCGAGCCCGTGGGCCTGGCGCTCGCGATCGTTTCAGCGGCGGACCGTGGCGTTGGTGAACGGCCAAGACTTGACATGACGCGCTACAATCCCGCCCTATGAATGATCATCCGAACCTGCGACGACCTTCCGCCCGGCGTTTCGCGCCGGCTCTGCGTCCTATCCTCTTCGTCCTGTTGTGCTCCGCGCTCCATGCTCCCGCCGCCCATGCCGATGTCGAGCTCGAGGCGCGGTACTGGGCGCCTGACCTCTTGAGCAGGGTGGGGGTGGACGGCGGGGCGTTCGATCCGGCGCTCGAATTCGACGGTCCTCTCGATCTCGGACTCGACGCGGACCAGGACCTCGAGGCTCGGCTGTTGCTGAGCACAGGCTGGGGGTTCTTCGTCCGCGCCGCCTACCAGAACGTGAATTCGTCCGGCGCGACGAGTCTCGACGTCGGCGTGGTGGGCCTGCCGTTCAACGTCACCGCCGATCTCGACACTCGTCTCGACTTCGAATACGGCCGGCTGGCTCTGGGCTGGCGCTACACGAACCCGGGTGACACGCTTAGCTTTGGCATCTTCGCCGAGGCCAAGGCGGTGCGCGGCGACGTCTCGGTCGCGGCGTCCGCCTTCGACATCTCCGCCGGTGTCAGCGATGACTTCGAAGCCGCAGTGCCGGCGGCCGGCGCCATACTGCGCCTGCGGCCGGGGGGCGGCAAGCTCGAGCTCTTCGCTGAGGCGTCGGTGGCCGTCGATACCGACGAAGCCGACGTCACTGATGCCGAGCTCGGCGCCCGCTACTTCCTCACCGAGACCTTCGGCGTCGGCGCCGGCTATCGCACCCTCGAGATCGACGCCGCATTCGATTCGGTGCGGGTCAACTACGAAATCGACGGCGCCTTCGTGACGGCGGTCCTGCGCTTCTGACAGTCGAGTTTTGGGAGTTTCGGGAGTCGTCGCTACTAAGGCGGCTTCGCGGGCTTGAGGCAGGGTCAGTTTGCCGTATTGCCCGAGGATGTAGAAGCGGCGACGTCCACGGCTCCAGTATGAGACGACGAAGGACTTGCGGCCGGTGGGGTAGATGCGCAGGCCGAATCCTGCCATCTCGGTGTCCCAGAGATAGCAGCTGCCCTGTCCCTCATAGACCGCTTCATCGATGGTCCGCTTGTTGAGCCGGACCTTCATGGTGGCGCGCCCCAGGGCCGGGTCTTGGAGGTGGGCTCCAACCGGTTACTTAGGTCTTGAGTAACCCACAAGTAACCAACTGGGGGCGAAAACCAGGGTGTTGCAGCGTGAACCATGCACTCACCCTAAGCTGGTAAGTGCTGGATTGTCGCCCACTTAGCGTGGTCTGGCGTATTCTAGCGTGAAGCGGAGTAAAGGGCGTTGGTTCCGGGACTATGAGCTAAGCGGGCCGGAAACTGTATCTGTAAACGATTGATTTGAAATAGTTTATGTCTTTTTCCGTGCTGGTCTGGCTCTCTTGAGTAACCATATGGAAGAGTGGTGTGGAGTAGTCTGGCGTACTGAGTCTTCGGAGGCTCGGATTCTGGATGCGTTCTCGTCAGTCCTGGTACTATTCTGAGGTGGATATTCGTTTTTATCTCGACCCAGAGACAGGTGAGCCACACATCTACGAGCACGACGTGAGCGAGGATGAGGTTGAGGAAGTGCTACGATATCCGGGCGACGACTTGCCGGGCCGCCGGGATTCTCGTATCGCCTTGGGGGCAAACAGAGTCCGGTCGCTACTTGCAAGTGGTCTATGTCCAGGATCCTGACCGGCATAGCCTCTTCGTCGTGACTGCATATGATCTACGAGGCAAAGCCCTGACGGCATACCGTCGACGCAGAAAGCGAAAGAGAACATGAAAGCCACCAAAGAGTTTCCTTCGGGCTGGAACGAGCAACGGGTTCAGGACGTGCTGAACTACTACGAGAGCCAAACCGACGAAGACGCCGCTGCTGAGCATAAGGCAGCGTTGTCGAGTTCGGATCATACGCTCATGGAGGTCCCAGCCGACTTGGTGCCAATTTTCCGGCAGCTGATCGCCGAACATCAGAGAGAGCAATCCAGCCACTGATTTGGCGCAGGGTTGCTGCCAAGTTGTTCGTCATCGATCACAGATATCCGTCCTAGATAGGGCCAGGGCGATGTCGTCTAGCGCGTTCTGACATAGATCGAAGTGCTTTTCGAGGAATGGTGGGAGTAGGTTGGTAACAATCCTCGAATGAGTCCGCCCGTTCGGACAAGAAGAGACTACACGCTCTGGCAAGCGGACGAGGCGAGGAAAGAGATGTCCTTTGAGGTGACAGACGAAGAGCAAGCACTTTTGGACCGCTACTTGGACTTCTACGAAGCGCTGGCCAGCGGTGAACGCTCGCCTGACACCGAAGCGCAAGAGCATTTCGTCAGGGTAACGCAAGGCAAGGCCGGCGCTGAGACTTCACATGAGTTCGCTTATGCCAAATTCATGCGTCAACAAGCCCAGGTCAGAGAGGCACGGCGCCTAGAAATGGAAGGGCGCCGGGAGTCCGAGCCGCCACCTGAGTGGTTTAGCCGTGAGGATCACGGAAAGTTGCAAAAGCGTCAGTTTAGAGACTGGATGAGCCGGAGGCGCGACAGCTGACGGAGATCGTCATCCTCACTCTCCTCATTCGAGGATAGCACGATCACCTGAAGTTGCTGAAGCGACTGCCGAGTCGGGCACAACCGCCGTCGAATCCGGGCGCCGAGGTTCAGCGGCGCAGACGCATCGGTGGGCTACTGAACTACTACCCATCGGGAGGCCGCATGAGAGTTCGGCCGAGTTTTTGCACCATACGGGGAGGGCCTCTAACCGGTTACTTGGGCCTTGAGTAACGCACAAGTAACGGATTGGGGGAGAAAAGCGGCGTGTTGCAGCGTGGACCATGCACCCACCCTAAGGCGGCAAGTGCTTGATGATCAACCAGTTAGCGGCAGCTGGGGTGAACTGGGGTGAACTGGATCGAAGTGGGGAAAGGGGGCGTTGGTTCCGGGACTATGAGCTAAACGGATCAAACGCTGGCTTTGTAAGCTATTGATTATTAATAGTTTATAGCTGATGGCGTGCGAGCCTGGTTGAGTTGAGCAACCCTTGAGCAACCATGTGGGAGAGTGAAGTGGAATAGGCTGGGGTGAACGAGCGTACATAGACCCGGATTGGTCTCAAACGTCCCTTGGATCGATGGCGTGAATGCCGACTCCGGCGTAGCGTTGGAAGTCGCGAACGTTGAATGTGAGGATCTCTGTGATGTTGTGCGCAAGCATGATGGCAGCCAGTCTTGCGTCGTGAACTTGGACGCCCGATACCTTGAATCGGACGACGAGCTCTCGCCAGCGATCGTAGAAATCGACTGTATCTCCAAGCCGCGGGAATCCACGCTCAAGAGCACCAACAAGACGACCCGCCTCCTCAGGCGTGTGTCCTAAGCCATTCTTGTCCTGAGGACGAGTGGCGACATTCCAGGCTTCGATGAG
>JAJCXO010000027.1 GCA_029263395.1 Acidobacteriota bacterium
GCGATCGTAGAAATCGACTGTATCTCCAAGCCGCGGGAATCCACGCTCAAGAGCACCAACAAGACGACCCGCCTCCTCAGGCGTGTGTCCTAAGCCATTCTTGTCCTGAGGACGAGTGGCGACATTCCAGGCTTCGATGAGATTTTGGCTGGAAGTGAAAAGCTCCTGACTGCGACCCTTCAATTGCCTCGTTGCGCTTCTGGCTGCAACGTGATGGGCATCTCTCGGGGCTGCTAACCGAAGCAGCACATTAGTGTCGACCAAAAAGGCCACGAGTTGGCTCAGGGATGGTCGCCATAGATCCCGGCGCGAGAGACAGCCTCGTCCGAGAGTGCTGGGGAGTCAGCAAAATCTGTGGCAAGAGAATCTAATAGAGTGTCAAACTCGGCCGGACCCAATTGGCTCGCAGGCTCGTCAAGCAGTTTGGAAACTACGACATCGACGGCTTGAATCAGCACCTGCCGGACGATGTTGGCGTTGCGGCGGGCAGTTCCTTCTTCGAGGGTTCGCTCTTGATCAGCGGATAGTTCAAGTGTGATCGTCATCGTCAGCTCTCCTCATTCGAGAATACCACGATCGCCTGAAGAGTTGCTAAAGCACGAAGGAGAAGAGGTTAGTCCACCTACTTTTCGTTTGGAGTAGGCTTGACCATGCCCAAACTACTGCAGTTTTTCGTCCTTATGCTTGCTGGGTGGCTGAACCGCCAGCAAGAAGATCGGATTGCCTACTTGCGAGAAGAGAATCTGGTCCTCCGCGAACAACTCGGTGGTCGACCTCTGCGGTTGAGTGATGTTCAACGCCGTCGACTTGCAGTGCGCGGCAAGAAACTAGGCCGGCGGGCACTGGCTGAGGTGGCTGGTATCGTCACGCCCGACACGATTCTGCGATGGTACCGAGGGTTGATCGCCAAGAAATACGATGGTAGTGCTCGGAGACGACAAGGTCGACCGATGACGCCACAGGATGTCGCGGAGCTTGTGGTGAGGATGGCGCGAGAGAATCCGAAATGGGGTTACACGCGGATCCGCGGAGCGCTCGGCAACCTCGGACACGAGATCGCTCGCAATACCGTGAAGCGAATCCTGGAGGAGCATGGAATCGAGCCGGCTCCTGAACGAAGTCGGCGAACACCCTGGAAGACGTTCCAGAGGGCCCATTGGGAAGGAATGACGGCAACCGATCTGTTCACCGTGGAAGTGCTCACCCTAAGAGGACTCGAACGCTTCTTCGTGCTGTTTGTCATCGAGCTGAAGACCCGGCGGGTAGAAATCGCAGGCATCCATCCCCAACCGTATGGCGACTGGATGGAACAAATGGCCCGGAATCTCACGGATGCGATTGACGGCTTTCTGCGCAGCGCGCGGTACTTGATTCACGATCGAGATCCACTTTTCACTCGTGCCTTCTGCGAGATCCTGCGGAGCAGCGGTGTTCAACCGATCAGACTGCCGCCTAGGAGCCCGAATCTGAACGCCTACGCCGAACGTTTCGTTCGGTCCATCAAGGAGGAATGTCTCAATCGAGTCGTTGTGCTCGGCGAGAGCCTCCTGAAGCACCGCCACCGTCGAACCCGGGTGCCGAAGTTCAGCGGCGCAGACGCATCGGTGGGCTACTGAACTACTACCACCGGGAGGCCGCATGAGGCTTCGGCCGAGTTTTTGCACCCTACGCGGATGAGGATCTCTTGAGTCGCATCCTTGGCCTGCTCAGGATCAGCTGACATGCGTAAGGCCAGATAGTAGACATCGTCGTGTATTGCCGTCACGACCTGTGCCAAGGCGTCTTTGTCGCCGGTCTGTGCCTGCCGCACCAAGCTTTCGACGTTCATTTGTGTGCTCCTTGGCGTCAGATCAAGCCGCCGCCGATAGTGGCTGATCGGGTTGGTATTCGAGGAACAGGTGATGCAACGGCGGACCGTCGGACATCCCTAGGAAGCGCGGGGCGGTTGGTAACTGCTCGAAGATCGGTAACGCAGTGGTCGATGCCTCTCTGGACGACCAGACCATGGTGTCGACGAAGACCCCTTCTTCATCGAGCACCTGAGCGGTATTCGACGAGAGCAGGCCTTCAAGGGTGAGCGACTCGGTGATCATCTGCTTCTTGACCGCCTCGAACTCTCCGAGCAGGTTTGCTTGAACTCGATAGACGATGATTTCACGGATCTGTGCGGACATACTCTCTCCTTCTTCACGGATGGCTGAGGTCCGGCCGGAACCCTTCCGGCCGCTTCGAGAGTTTTAGACGGGCAACACCGCAGGTGTGTGACAGACAAGCTCCAAGATCACGATTTTCGATCGAATACGCCTCAGCGGTTGCCTTGCACCACTTCACGTTGCAGTTCGAGCAGGTTGTGCGAGCGCTGCGAACGGATAATGGGGGGGGGCGGGGAGAGCTGCTGGAATCTAAGGAGTAGCGACAGCCTCGACGGGAACCCCCAGACAGGGTCCTCTCAGTCAAATTTCGCTACGAGCCCGCGCAGTGTTTTGGTCGCGTCGGCCATGGCGCTGCGGAGTTGGACACTTGATGCCATGCCGGTGGGTCCGCTGTGACGAGCGAGATCGTCAGCCAAGCGCCGGAGGGCTTCGATGAGCTCGGGCGGTATAGCCGAGGTGGCCTCCTCAGTCTGAGACGGACCCATGGCTAGCAAGTCTCGCCAGTGTCGCCAGATGAAAATTGCCCCGAAAGCCAGAAGAGCCGTCCCTGTCAGTATAAACAAGGCTACGTCAAGCGAATACACCTCATTTAGCAGGGTATACTTTTCTCTCATCGTGTCCATAGCATCATTGTACGCGCCGAGTCTTCTACTTATTCCATCCGAGCGGATCCGTGACTACCACCTATTCCGGTGACGCTTCCTTTATTTGCGACTGCTTCGGCTGTCACAGCCGTCACGCCGGCTTCTGTGGTGCCACATTTCTCGCGGGTGGTGAAGCGGCATCAGCCTTGCCAGTAGCTTGATCTTATGCAATATTGCGTATGTAGGGATAATAGGCGAGGCCCAGACGCTTCGGCCTTGCCATTGAGGGTTGCTCATGAAGTTGAATCGAGTTTGTCTGGTGTTTTTGCGCCAGCAGATTGAGCGACTTGGAGGGGAATCGAATGGGCCAAGATCAGAGCACGATAACCAACCGGCTCGAGGCTTGGAGCCAAGGTGACGGGGTCAGCTTGCCGTACTGTCCAAGAATGAAAAAGCGTCGCGTGCCCCGGCTCCAGTAGGAGACGACGAAGGACTTCTTACCCGTGGGGTAGATCCTGAGACCGAAAGAGGTGAGTTCGGTGTCCCAGAGATAGCAGCTGCCCGGTCCCTCATAGACCGCCTCGTCGATGGTCCGCTTGTTGAGTCGGACCTTCATGGGACCGACTCCCAGAGCCGAGGGTGGGGGAGGGGCTCTAGCCGGTTACTTGGGCCTTGAGTAACCCACAAGTAACCAACTGGGGGAGAAAACTGGCGTAAT
>JAJCXO010000028.1 GCA_029263395.1 Acidobacteriota bacterium
CTACCTGACACGTTTTTGCAGCAAGGTGACGGTGATCCATCGGCGGGAGGAGCTGCGGGCATCCAAGATCATGCAGGACCGGGCGATGAAAAACGAAAAGATCGCTTGGCAGTGGAACCAGCAATTGGTGGAAGTGCTGGGTTCGCGAGAGAAGGGTGTCCACGGTGTCAAACTGCAGAATACCCAAACCGGCGAGGAGACTACATACCCATGCCAGGGTTTGTTCCTCGCCATCGGCCACAAACCCAACACCGAAATCTTCGAAAGATTGCTCGATATGGACGACGCTGGTTATTTGACTGTCAAGTCACCCTCGACCTACACCAACGTCGACGGCGTCTTCGCCGCTGGCGATGTCATGGACCCCAACTATCGCCAAGCGGTGACCGCCGCCGGCAGTGGTTGCCAGGCGGCCATTGATGCCGAACGCTGGCTGGAGGCACAGGAAGCATGAGTCAGCCCACGACCCTCGGCGAGCTGAAACGATCCGGTTATCGCCCGGAAACGGTGCGCCAGGAGTTGCGTCGGAATCTGCGCACCAAAATCCAATCCGGCGAAAGCCTCTTCCCCGGCATCCTAGGCTACGACCGCACCGTGATCCCGGGTGTTGTCAATGCAATTCTGGCGGGTCACGACATGATCCTGCTCGGCTTGCGCGGCCAGGCCAAAACCCGCATCCTGCGCAACCTGACCGAATTCCTCGACCCTGAAGTTCCAATCATCCGCGGCAGCGAGCTCAACGATGACCCGTTGCAGCCGGTCTCGGTTCCGGGTCAGAAGCTGGTAGCAGAAGCTGGCGACGACACCCCGATTGATTGGTTACCGCGGGAGATGCGCTACAACGAGAAATTGGCGACTCCCGACGTTTCGATCGCCGACCTCCTAGGCGATATCGACCCGATCAAGGCGGCGACTCGTAAGCTCACCTATGCCGATCCCGAAGTAATCCACTTCGGGATCATCCCACGCACCAATCGCGGCATATTCGCCATCAACGAGTTGCCCGATTTGGCGCCGCGTATCCAGGTTGGTCTGCTCAACATGCTCGAAGAGCGTGACTTGCAAATCCGCGGTTTTCCAGTCCGCATCCCGCTCGACATCTTGCTCACCTTCTCAGCCAACCCTGAGGACTACACCAACCGCGGCACGATTATCACTCCGCTCAAGGATCGCATTTCGTCCCAAATCCTCACCCACTACCCCGATGATCTCGAGACCGCAGCGGCGATCACTCGCCAGGAAGCCTGGACGAGCCGCGATGGCGACGAACCCTCAGCGGTCGAGATTCCCCATGAAATCCGGCTGATGGTCGAAGAGATCGCGATGGTGGCGCGGGATAGTGAGCTGGTGGATCAAACGTCAGGGGTCAGCGCCCGAATGGCGATCTCTGCTCTCGAAATTCTGTGTTCCAACCTCGAACGCCGAGCCATGCTGACGGGAGACTCCCCGGTCTACCCCAGGATCTGTGACTTGCCGATGTTGCTGCCCGCGATCACCGGCAAAGTCGAAATGGTTTACGAGGGTGAGCAGCAAGGTATGGAAGTGGTCGTCACCAAACTCATCGGTCAGGCGGTCAAGAAAGTTTTCGAGAATCGGTTCCCGGCGATCGACCGTGAGCTCGGCAGCGGCGGCGAGGACGACAACGGCCCGTACGCCGGTATCGTCCGCTGGTTCGCGGCAGGCAACGCGATTACCCTCTCGGACGACCTACCGTTCGCCACCTATGTTGCCGAATTGGAGCAAGTTCCTGGTTTGATGGAACTAGCCATCCAGCACAGCGACGGCAAAATCGAAGAGAAAGCGCTGGCTGCCGAGTTGATTCTCGAAGGGCTACACCAACACCTCAAGCTGTCTCGGGAAGATCTCGACAGCCAAGTCAGCTACAAGGAGATGGTCAAATTCCAACTCCTACGTCCGCAGAAGCGACGTGGCGGTGGGGATGTCAACTGACTAGATTCCGTCCACAACACATCGAGAACTCGGTCGGCCCCAGGGGCTGCGCAGCAGCTCCGAAACCAGGCGTTACCGCTAGACGGGATCCAACTAATGCGTCACCGTTACCGCTACCTTGACCCGGCACTGTTGCAGGCTCTGCTCAACGGCCTCAATTTACAGCGCATCTTCAATCAACTGCTATTGGCGTCCGGAGGTGACGTCGAGCAGACGATGGAGTGGATGCGTTATCTCCAAGAGCAGGGTTATCTGCCCGAGGATCTGGATCTCGACGCCTTCTTCGATTCGCTCGAAGACCAGCAGGTTGTGGCTCGCGATCAAGAAGGCGTCCCTCAACTCACCGGTGTCGGTGAACGCCGCATCCGGCGCAGTGCTTTCGAGGAGATCTTCTCGTCGTTGGAGCGCGGCGGCACGGGTTACCATCCGATCCGGTCGTCCGGCGACGGGGTGGAGAAGCTACCCGAAACCCGGCCTTACCACTTCGGCGATGAGTTGCACCACATCGACATGGCGCGCTCGTTCCAAAATTCGCTGAAGCGCAACTTCGGGCAGCTCAGCCTCTCTGAGGAAGATCTCGAAGTCCACGAAACCGAGCACCTTGCCAATTGTGCAACCATCGTCGCCATCGACATCAGTCATTCGATGATCCTCTATGGCGAAGACCGCATCACCCCGGCCAAGAAGGTCGCCTTGGCACTCACCGAGCTGATCCAGTCGAAGTATCCCAAGGACTATCTGGGGGTGATCCTATTCGGCGATCGTGCCGAGCCCGTGTTCCTTTCGGAGCTGCCTTACATCCAAGCCGGGCCGTACCACACCAACACTCGCGAGGCGTTGCAACTCGGCCGCAACTTGTTGGCGCGACAAAAGCAGCCCAACAAACAGATCTTCCTGATTACTGACGGTAAACCGTCCGCAATCACCGAAGGGGACCAGATTTACAAAAACCCCTTCGGGCTCGACATGAAGATCATCAATCTCACCCTCGAAGAGGCTGATCTGTGCCGTCGCCAGGGGGTTGTCGTCACCACCTTCATGATCGCAACCGACCCGACGCTCAAATCCTTCGTCGAGAAGATGACCCAGATCAATCGCGGCCGGGCCTTCTTCGCCTCACCCGACAACCTCGGCGAATTTATCCTCGCCGACTACATCAAGAATCGACGTAAACGGGTGAAGTGAGCCGTCAGGTGGCTGGGCTATATTGCTACGAGCCTTGCCCCACGCCACAAGCTTCAATAACATAGTGGAAATGTCTTTGGAGCATCAAACTCGACCTTAGAGGACGGACGACTCATGGAACCTCGGATCGATCTTCCCCGCTACCGTTCGCCCAGGCTGATGGTTAGCCTGTTCATCCTGACCGCCGTTTTGCTCGGTGGCTCCGCCAGCGTTGCCTCCACCGTCGACGACTTCTCAATCTCTGTCACCCCTGACCCAGCCACTTCGGACGAACCGATGGTGGTCACAGTCCGTGGCGTCGCCTCGTGCCCAACCTTGTCCGGCGCAACCATCACCCCTGAACGAGTCATCAGTTTCCGGTTCGCTGACGACTGCCAGATCTTGCCACCGACGCCGAGCGATTTCACTCTGCACGAACTACTCGCGCCCCTTCCGGCGGGCCTTTGGGAAGTTCTCCTGCTCGACCGAAACGAGCCACCCGCGATCCTCGACTCGACGACGGCCACCATCAACGACCCTCGCTTCTCCGTCCAACTCATACCATCCCCCGCAACCGAAGACGACGAAATCATCGCTCGGGTGACGGGGTTCGGTGCAGGGCCCTACGTCGATACCCCAGAGATCGAACCGGGTCTGATTCGGCTCCGGGTGTACCCGTGCGGTATCTGTGACCCACCTCCGATCCCTGGCCCGTTTCAGCAGGACGTACCCCTCGGCCAGCTTGCAGCCGGCGCGTACGACGTTGAGCTCTTATTCGTCGATCAGCGTGTGGGAGGCAACACATTGAACGTGCTTCCCGTCGAATCGCTTTGTCTGCCGGGCGAAACTTCACTTTGCCTGAACCAAGGGCGCTTCCAAGTCGACGTGACGTGGACCAACGCAGATGGTCTCAACGGTCCCGGAATGGCGATCGAAGAAACTGCGGACACTGGCCTCTTCTGGTTCTTCGAAGCCGCAAACATCGAACTAATCGTCAAGGTACTCGACGCCTGCGATAGCGAATTCGAAAGCTTCTGGGTATTTGCCGGCGGACTGACCGATGTGGGTGTTGTCATCACAGTCACCGACACCCACACCGGTGACATCGTCACCTACGAGAATCCTGCCGGGCGCCGGTTCGAGACCATTACCGACACCGGAGCTTTTGCAACCTGCCCCTGACGGGCCGGATCCCTTATTCGCTCCGCAACGCCTTCAAGGGATCCATCGTGCCGACCTTTCGGGCCGGTAAAACACTGGCGATGAGACACACCAACATCAACACCGCAACCGCACCGGCAAACTTCGGTACATCCAGAGGTTGCACGCCGAACAGCTGGCTTTCGACCAGACGCCCGAGGGCCAAAGCAGCCGGCAACGCAATTGCGAAGCCGATCACCGCCAGCACCATCGCCTCGCGGACGATCAGGCCACCAGCAGCCCAGCGCTGGGCGCCGAGCGCCAGCCGAATGCCCATTTCTTTGGTGCGACGTTCAGCCGAAAACGACAGCACCGCGTAGAGGCCAATCATCGCCAGCAACGTGGCCAGGACAGCAAACGCACCTGCCAACGTCGCGAGCATGCGCTCATTGCTCAGCATGCGGTCGAGTTGATCGTCGAGGGTCCGCATCGACAGCACCGTGACGGTCGGGTCGACCTTCGCCACGGCGGCGCGGATCGAACGGCCTGCCACCTCGGACGGTGTCCGCGTCCTGACGTAGAACGTCCCACCTGAAAATCGGGTTTCCCATAACGAGAAGAAAGCCTGCGGGCGAGTTTCCCGGATACGGGTATCGCGAAAGCTCTGGACGACACCAACAATCACAATCTCGGGGACCACATCGGGTCCATTGCCGATCGCCAACCGTGCGCCGATCGGTTCGGTATTGGAAAGGTATCGCTCTACAAACGCCTCGTTGACGATCACCGAACGTAGATCCCAATGAAACTCCTCGAAATGATCGCGCTCGTCGAAGTCACGTCCTTTGACGATCGGGGTGCCAAGACTCTCGAAGAAGCCCTCACTGACCGCATTCATGGGATGGCTGCGGTCGGTGACGATCCGCTCGCCGACGTCCACCGTCATCGGGTTGTTCCAACCGCCTCCAGTCAACATTTCGAAGGCTGCCAATCCGGCCTGCTCAACCTCCGGCAGACTCTCGACTGCCGCCACTAACTCCCGCAACAGTGGCTTGGTGCCCTCTCGCTCGAAACCATCGTTCATCGGCTGAACGCTGAACATCATCAAATTGGTTGTCGAGTAGCCCGGCCCTTGTTGGCGTAAGCTGCCGAGAGTGCGACTGAACAGACCGGCGCCAATCAACAGGATCAACGCCAGCACAAATTGGCCAACAACCAACGTCTTGCGCAACGTAAAACCAGCTGCGGTCGCCGAGGTTTGTTGTTTGAGCGCGTTTACTGGCCGCACGGAGGCTACATACAACGCCGGGGCGGCACCGGAGAGAATTGTGGTCAACCCGGTAATTGCCACCGCAAACAGCAACATCCGGCCATCGAGCGTGGCGTCGAGGCGCTCGAGAAACGTCAGAACTCCGCGGCTCACCACCGGCGCCAGCGCAGCCCCCAAAGCACAACCCATCGCGGCCAACAATCCACTCTCGATCAACTGTTCGCCTACGATCCGCCACCGTGAAGCGCCCAACGCGCTGCGCAACGCCGTCGCTCTGCGACCGGCCACCACCCGAGCAAACGACAGATTTGCAACATTCAAGCAGGCTAGTAGAAAGATCAAGCCCGTGGCCACCATAAGGATCAGCATCGGCTGCTGGACGTCCCGTTGTAACCGAGATTGCCCTTGAGAGCCCGGTCGCACATCGAGCTTGGACGCCAAATACTCGGCCATCTGTCCTTCGGTGACCGCAGGCCAACCTTCGCGTTCGGTGTCGGCACGCAAGTAGCTGGTAAACCAAGGTTGTAATTGCGCGGCAGCGTCTTCACGACTGACATCCGGCGCCAAACGCGCAAACACATGAGCGAACCGGGCTCGCCGTTCGTCCACCCCACTCCAGCCACGGGTTGCCCGCGCCTTCATCGCCATCGGGATCCACAGACCCGGAGCCATGCTCCAATCCGTGCCGCGGAAACCCTGCGGCGCCACTCCGATGACGGTCATCGGAAGATCGTTCATCCGCAGCTGCGTGCCGACAACCTCTGGATCGGCACCGAAACGCAACCGCCAGGTGTCGTAGGACAACACGACGACGGGATGGGCATCCTCATACAGGTCGTCTGCTTCCCCAATCAGTCGACCGTGGGCCGGCTGGATCCCGAGCGCCGAAAAGTAGGACCCGCTGACGAGTTCCGCCGGCACCGCCTCCGAACGATCGCCAATCCGCAAGTGGACCTCTGCTGTGGTCCGCGCCAGCATGTCAACGAACACATCGTTGGCTTGCCGCAAGTCTGCGTACAGTGGATACGGCACCAAGCTACCAGAGCCCACACTACCCATCCCCGCCCCCACAAAGCGACCGTTCCAATGCAGCTGAACCAACTCCTCGGGCGCTCGCACTGGCAACGCACGGACCAATGTCTGATCAGCCAGCGAGAAGATCCCGGTATTCAGCCCGATACCCAGGGCCAGCGACATAACAATGGTTGCGGTCGAAATCGGCGAGCGCCGCATCTGGCGCAGCGCGTAGCGACCATCTCGCAGCAAATTCTCCAACCACATCCGGCGATTGGACTCATAAAAACGCTCGCGAGTTTGAGTGACATTGCCGAAGGCACGACGGGCCGCATCCATCGCATCCTCGGGCGCCATCCCCTCCTCAATCAGTTGATCCGCTTCGAGCCGGAGGTGGGCCTCAACCTCTTCGGAGAAATCATCGTCGAGGCGTTCCGTCCGCCGGATCATCGCACGGTCTCGGCACCGTCTAGACCCAACACCCGGGCCATTGCCGACGCCAATCGACACCATTGGTGGGTCTCGCGAGCCAACTGCTCACGTCCCAGCACTGTCAGCTCATAAAAACGAGCCCGGCGGTTGTTCGCGCTTACCCCCCATTCAGCAACGATCCACCCCTTCTTCTCCAGCCGCTGTAATGCTGGGTACAGCGACCCATGATCCACCAGCAACACATCGTCAGACGACTGCTGGATCGCCCGGGCGATTCCCTGGCCATGTTGGTGACCAAAAACCAGGGTACGAAGAATAAGCACGTCGAGGGTTCCCTGCAACAGGGCAATGCGGTCGGAGTTGGAAGCGTCTTGGGTAGTCATGCTACCCAAGAGTGTGTCCTCTCTTGGGTAGCATGTCAACCCAAAGCATTTAACTTCCGCACGACTGCGCCTCCAGCATCACTGTGCCTTTGCCCTGGCCGTCCTCCCTAGTCGCGGGCACTTTCATCGGATAAGGATTACACTTGGCTTCACCATGACGAAGAGGCCGCGATGCCGACTGGCCGCGGGGCTCGCAGCTTTGGTAGTCGCAGTATGTGCCGGTTGTGCAGATGCCTCGACGACCCGGGTTGTATTGAGTGATCCCGCACCCCTCGCCGGAGCCTGGAAATTCCAGCCCGGTGACGATCTCGCCTGGGCTGAACCAGACTTCGACGACTCAGGCTGGGCAGAGATCCAGGTTCCAGGCAGCTGGGGTCGCCAAGGCTACGCCGATGTAGATGTCGCCTGGTACCGGCTCACCATCGAGCTTGAGTCTGAGCGCGAACCAGCCGTAGATCAACCCCAACTCGGGTTGCGCATCGGCGATGTCTTCAGCGCCTACGAGCTCTACGTCGATGGAGTACTGCTGGGTGGCCTGGGTGCCCTCCCGCCCGAGCCGAGGATGGAATGGTCACATCATGCCACCTACCCGATCACACCCCGTGCGATGCTGGAGGATCGTCAGCTCGTGATCGCCCTGCGGGTTTGGCGCACATCGGCTGCCGGCCGTGGCCTGGGTGGCATCCTGAACGAACCACTAGAAATCGGCTATCTCCCCGACTTGGTGCAACGTGCCAGCACCGCCGAGCTTCACTTACTTGTGCTGGCGGTGCTGTTCGCCGTTGTTGGTCTTTACCACCTGCACCTGTTTAGCCGTCGGCCACAGCTCAGGAGTTATCTGTGGTTCGGACTTTTTGCTCTCAACGACGCCGCCTTTACCTTCCTCCGTACCCAATGGCGATTCGCCCTGAGCGACAACTTTGCGCTGTTGAAGGAGGTCGAGTACCTGAGTCGATACCTGCTGCCGGCCCTAGCGATACAGTTTCTGTGGCCATTTCTAGCCCGCCCGATCGGTCGCTGGCTGCGCCTATACCAACTTTCTCACATCGCGCTCGCCATCGCCGTTGTCACCGTTCCAGGGCTAGAGCTCAATCTGCTCACCGTCCGCGGTTGGGAGCTCTGGACCTTGCCGCTGGTCTTCGGCACACTGGCTCTGATCGTCCAGCGTGCCTGGCAAGGAGACCCGGAAGCTCGCACACTGGCCATCGGTGTCGTAGTGTTGTGCGTCACCTACGGCAACGACATCCTGTTCGGCCGTGGACTGATCCAATCCACGTATATCAGCAGTTATGGTTTTGCCGCCTTCATCGCCGCGATGGCACTCTCCCTGTCCAATCGATTCACCAGGGTTTACCGCGAGCTCGACGACCTGCGGCACGAGCTAGAATTGCGGGTCGAACGCCGCACCCAGGAATTGCGCCAGGCGTTGGTTGCTGCCGAAGCGGGCAACGCCGCCAAAAGCCAATTCCTCGCCAACATGAGTCACGAGATCCGCACCCCAATGAACGGCATCATCGGAGCCGCCGATCTGCTGTGCCGAGAAGATCTGCCTCACCGGCAGCACGAACTCGCCGCCGCCATCTCCACGTCAGGCATCGCCCTCGAACGTCTGCTGGGCGACATCCTGGATCTATCCCGCATCGAATCTGGCAAGCTGGCGATCGAGGCCACAAACTTCCGCCTACGTGATCTGGTCAACGAAGTGACCGAGCTGATGCGCCCTCGAGCCGACGAGAAAGGCCTGCGGCTCGCTGTTGAGTTCGCCGACCACCTGCCGACAAACATCGTTGCTGACCGCGTCCGCCTTTCCCAAGTCCTGCACAACCTAGTCGGCAACGCAATCAAGTTCACCACCGCCGGCGCCGTGACCTTGGCCGTAGAAACCAACCAAACCGAAGATCTCGGCCAATGGTTGCGCTGCAGCGTGACCGACACTGGCATCGGTATCCCAACCGACGTCCTCGACGCCGTCTTCAACCGCTTCACCCAGGCCGACTCCTCCACCACCCGTCGATTCGGCGGCAGCGGGCTGGGCCTGGCGATCAGCAAAAACCTAGTTGAACTAATGGGCGGCAAGATCGGCGTCGAAAGTCGCGAGGGTGTTGGATCGAGGTTCTGGTTCGAGGTACCTATTTCGACCTGATGACACCGTCCTGGTGACACCGTCATTTCAGTTCGACTGATAGCGGCCGATACCGGAACGATCCGTCGTGGCTAGCGAGTAGGAGGTCGAAAGTAGTCGATGTGGCTGGCGGCTCGGTGAAGTCGAGCCAATGGAAGACTCTGCCGCCTGGTGGAATGGTCTCAGTGTAGATCTGATCCGGGCGCATACCAGTATCTGAAGCTTTGAGGCGATAAGGGTAGGAGCCGTCCGTCAGTTTGATCTTGGCGAAGTCAAACCCAACATCGATCGCCTCACCACCCTGGTTGCTCAGCTCGAGCTGCCAACGTAGACGGCCGTTTTCGAGGCGTTCGACTTCCACCAAACGTGCGTCGAGATTCCCAGAACTGGTACCGAAACTGCCGCCATCCTCAGCGGCGAAAGATATGGTTTCGGGCGTGTAGCGGAAAGCTGAGGCGATCTCAGGCAGATCGAAGGCAATCTCGTCGAACTGGAGTTGGCCTGGTTCATAATTGGCAAAACGTGCCTTGAGATGCCGCACGCCGGGACGCGGCGCTGGGAATTCAAGCCAAGGATCGCGCCGCAGACCACCCCCAAGATCCTGAATGTAAAGCCCTTGTGCCGGAAGCTGGCCGGCACTCGAGGCGAGCACTGAGTAGATGTTGCCGTACTCATCTTCGAGGTGGATGGCAGGCAAAGCCAACCCCACTTCAATCGTCTCGAACGTCGTGTTGTGGAGCGCCAGCACCCACCGCATCCTGCTCTGGCCGCGGCCAGCACCAGCATCAGCCGCGAGCAAAACGATCGAGCTGACCCGGGCGTCGAGCCCCTGGACACCGCGGACCCCAATCGGGGGTACATCAACCGCCAATGGCACAGCACCCTCTGGCACAGGTGGTGTCGCAAGAATGCCCGCGTCCTTGATACTTTCGCCGGCGAGCTCAATCCGAAACGGGTCGAAACGGACGCCACGTTGGGTGCTATTCATAAAAGCGATGAACTTTCGCTCACCTGCGATTGGAGGATCGAAAACCATCCAATATTCGCGTTTGTCACCAGATCCAAACGCGTCGATCACCGGCTGCCGCTCAGTTGATGTGTCAGCGCGTAGAATCGGATAGCGCGAGCCTCGACTATCAGCAAGGTAACTGGTCTTGAGATCGAACCCCGCCTTGACAAGCGTAGAACCAGAATTCATCAGCTCCAGTTTCCAGCAAAGCAACCGATCCGGCAGTTGTACAACATCCTCGAGTTGCCCAAGGAAACCTCGTGCGGAGCTCTTGAAACTCACCGGGACCGCGAGCACCGAAGCACCGGCCGGTGCTTCGGTTCGAGCCGCCTGCGACTTGGCAGCCACCGGCTCAGCAACAGGCGGGGGAGGAGGCTCCGACCGACGATTCGGTTCGGTCACCATCAGGTCCCGCGGTGTGGGCTTTTCCGCAGGTGGCTCCTCGTTACTCAACAGCGCCTGCTCGACGAGTTCGATGGCGCCGACATCAACATCCCGCACCTCGAACCAATACCAGGTGCCGAGGGCAACCAAGGGCACCAGGATCAATGCGAGTACTGAGAGTAGACGGCTGGGTCGCGTATTCTCCGAACCGGTAGCAGGCTCGACAGCCGGCTCGGGTGCGGCCTCAGCAACAGTTGGTCCGGGCCGGAACAACCGGCCGTCCGGAATTCGCAAGAAGAGGCTCGGTGTGCTCCACTCAGAGCTTCCGGGGGTTGCGAAGTGTACCGCCTGACGGCCTTCGGTGAGTGCGGTGTCGATCGGCGCGCCGGTGGTCAACAGACGGTAGAATGCTTCACTGAAGACGATGGCGGCGGCATCCGAGATCGGTGCCTGCATCGCAACCACCGCCGGCAGTCCACCGAGCACGAGAGCATTGGCTACACCTGCAAACGGCTGGCTGTCCTGTCGGCCAGCTCGCGCCGACTCACAGGCATTTAGCACCGCCAGCCGCAAGGTTGGCACGTCGCGCAGAATCGTCGCCAAGGCTCCACCGGACATCGGCAAAGCCCGCCCATCTGGTCCGATGAGGTAGAGCACCCCTTCACCGGACTCGGGATTGAAGCCACCGTGACCAACAAAATGGAGCATGTGGATCTCGTGCTCCACCAGCGCACGGCGTAAGGCATCGGGGCGAGCGGCTTCGACAAACAACACCTCGAGCATCCCGGGCTGGCTGAGGCCAGCAAGCTGCTGCTGCTCCTGCTTGACATCGAGAGGGTCGAGGTCGAGGGGATTCGACACCACGACCAGCAGCCTGAGCGGCATCGGCAACGGCAACGCGTCGGGCGGCCGCGGAACGTCGAGGAAACGTACCACCGGACTGTACCGGCTCAGGCTCAGATACTCCTGGGTATCCGCACGCCGCAACAGCTCCCAGGGCAACGCTTGCAGCTGGCCCGCATTGGGCAAGTTGGGATCAAGCTTCAACTTGATCCGCAGCCCGGATCCCGACTTCCCACTGAGGGAGCCCAGGCTCTGATCATAGAGACTCCGCACTTGGCCAGTGAACAAGGCATCGAAGAGTTTCTCACCAACCGCTGCAGTACTGACCGCAGATTCGGCCACTGGCATCGGAGGCACGAGATGGCGCGTACTTCCGGGCTCGACCCGACGCGTCTTGGTTTGCGTGCCCGCGTGGGCTAGCTGAACGTCGGCAAGCTCCGGCGGCAGGCGCAGAATACCGGTTCCCTGACCCGCTGGCGACGCCAACACCCGCAAGCGGTGCCCCTCGCCATCGTCGCGCCCCAACTGGATGACGAAGTCCTCGTAGTGCATTATGGAGTCTCCTCAACCGCTCATGAGTCGCCGACTGGCCTCGTGCTGCCTTCAGGCGTCCCGGTATCGGCTTCAGAAACTCGACTGGCGGCACCGTTCCGCTGGATGCTTGGGTTCCCCTGGGTGCCACCCTCTTCGGGCGGTGTGGCGTTGATTGCTTGCGGTCGGCCATTCGGGTTGTCTTCCGGCAAGCCAGCTGGCCGTTGAACCTGCGCCTGGCGACTCTTGCTTGTTGCCGCGTCGGCAAGGAGCTCCACGCGATCACCTCGTTTCACACCCTCGCAACCATCAACAATCGCGGCCTCGGAGAACGCTGGCTCAACCGCAGTGACCCGTGCCGTGCCAATCACTTCGGTGCGTGATCCCAGGCTCTTACCGGTTTCAGGATCGGTCAACTCACGGCCCTTATGGAGGACAGTGAACATCATGTTGCGCTCGATCCCCTGATCGCTTCCGGCGTTGATCATCACGACATTGTCGATGACGTCCATGACCGCCCCTCGCCAAGGCCTCTCAGTAAGGAAATACACTAGCTCGTAGGCCGCTTTGGCCATCGCTGCCTGCACAGCGTAGCTGACTGGAGCACTCTTGCTGAAACCCAACTTTCCGAACATACCGCCCCTGGCGCCACCGCCTCCTCCGATTCCCCAACTCTTCGAAATCGCACGAGTCGTGACCGTGTTCAGCACCGTGCTGGTGGCTGCGTCAACCACCCTAAAATTCATCGCAACTTCAGCCTGCCCCTTGCTGAAGCTTCCCCCCGCTTGCTTGCGATGCCAATACCGGTTCTTACCTCCGCCCACACCGATCTTGCTCTTTTCGGGGACCCACTCCACCACATCTGCAAAGATTTGGTACTGAGCCCCCTGCAAGACTCCAATCTTGGCTACTGTAGGCTTGGCAAACCGATCGCCAACTCCAAGATCTTGCTCGTCCATGACCAGGCCCAACGCCTGTCGTTCGACGAGGACAAAACGCTGCGTGTTGAACAAGATGGTGCCCATTAGGGCTTCTAGGCCGTCAATCGGCACGTCGTGGTAGCCACTCCGGTTATTCACTTGCTGAATCGCCAACCGAAGCTTTGGCCCTTGATAGTCAGTGAATCGCAAGAACATCCAGTCGCGATCCTTCATCGATTCGACGGGATTGGGTAACGCACACTGCTGGCCTTCATCGGTGTGCAGATAACCTTGCCAGCTGCCGCTGGCCTGAAAAGGTGCACACTTATTCTTCTTGCCGATCTTCGGTAGCTTCGCTGCAGCTGGATTAGCGGCGAGTCCCATCAGAACCAGGGCAATCAAGATCGCGAACGGCTTCCTCCCGCTTGCATGCATAACAGGTCTCCTTCGTTGGGTTGTGTGTCTCGAATCTGGAGCGCGCTCCCGGGCGCTCCGGATCAACCGGTGAGAAACGAACGAACTCGAAGGGTTTAGTGCCCTATTCCAGGCCGCCGGATATCGACTGCAACTTGCGCGGTGATCCAGTCACGACCCGCGTGAGGATCGCGTGGTGCAACCGCCCCAACGGAGCGAGTCTTTAGTATGTGGCGATCGGTCAGCGACGCTAGGTAGCCCTCGAGTCCACTCTGGGCAGCAAACGGGCGGACGATCCTTTGCGAACCGACCTGGACCAGGGGCGGCAACTCGAGGCAGCGAAAATCGGTGGTGTCAATCGCGGCGAGCACGGTCAAAACATCGCGCCCACGATCACAGCCGGCCGGAAGATCAGCACGCAACGGCAACAGCTGCTCGGAACCGGGCTCGAGTTCGAAACAAGGCGCAGCGGTTGCCGTCGGAAAAACTTGAGAGATTCCCCAATCGGGTTGTAGGTCGAGCACGGCGATGTTCAGCACGAGCGTCGAGGTGTTGAGCAACCGTAGGCATAACCACTGCCCGACGTCGGCGAGGTGCGACCCACCGAGGGTGGCAGGATCCGGCCGAGGACGCTCCTTTGCACGGTAGTCGTCCGCCAGCCGCCCGATTTCGACCTGCAAGGCATCGCGCAGATAGGCCACGGGATCTGGATTCTCGAGCTGACGGACGTTGGCGAACCTCGCCAGATGGACCAGACGCTGCACGAGCCGCGGCACACTCACCGACTCGATCACCAAGCGCGGCTCCTGTAACGACAGCGCCACACCTGCCGCATCGCGCAGCTCGAAAACGCTGTCGATCGCCGCCACTAACAGATCCGGCGCCTCACGGGCTCCAACCCACACCACCGAGCCCCCTCCCCAGCGCTCGATCGCTGCTTCGATCTCGGTCATCAACCCACCAGCCAGCCCACTTTCAGAGTCGACGCCGAGCCGTAGCCGACCGCAGCGGCCCGGCTCCAGGACCCGTGCGCGACTCTCCACGGTGAGCCTGTCGATGGTAGACTCGTTGCGGTCGATGGTATCGGCCTCGGCCCAGGAAGCGACTGCATCGGCCTCCACCACCCGTGCAGTGAGCCCCGCCGGTTCGAATCGCAGACGCGCCCCCAGTCCAACGCCCATCGCTACCCCGACAGCGATCCGTATCCGCCGACGATCGTCGATCTCGAGGACCGGCACGCCGATTGGAACCTCACCCAAGGTCTCGAGGCCGAGAAAGGCACGATCCGCCTCACCTTCGAGCTGCGGATGCTGCATTTCGAATTGTGCTCGCACCCGACGGGTGACGCGCTCAAGAATCTGGCGCACCGACTCGCCGTTGGCTCCCTCAAGAGCGGCGAACAGCCAATGGCTGAGAGCGCCGCTGAAGTGGCCATCGAATGGATACTCATAGGCCAGCTCCGCAGCTCGACAGGCGGCGAGACAGACATAACCCTCCGGCACCGGCACCCACCCCTTCTCCGGCTGTACACTTTTTGCTCTGGCTTGTCGCCGTTGGTAGGCACGACGGATGGCTTCGGCGCTCGCTAGCGGCGTGTCGGAGGGTTTCGAAACCGTTAGGCTCTGAGCCAGGCCGCGAGCCTTGGCTGGACCGCGAGTGGCGCCCCCTGAGTGACAGGCGTCGAGCACCAACGTTACGAACGCCCCCTTGGCGCTCAGCCGATCGAGCAGTGCCGCAATCTCGAGATCCCGAATGTAACGTGCGCTGTCGCGGCCAATGTCGCACGGTACCAGGCATTCGTCTAAGGCTCCCGCGCCCTTCAGGTCGGGGAGCGCGGTCGGTACTCTGGCACCGTGCCCGGAATAGTGGATCAGAATCTGCTGGCCAACAACGGCACCAGCAACTAAGCGCTCGCAGGCGAGCACCAAGTTGTGGTGGGTCGGCTGAAGTTCAAGCGGCACCTCCGGGCTGGCCAACAGGCAGTTGATGTCTGCCTGTGCCACCCCAAAACGCCGACGCAGCAATCGTTCCATATGGGTCGCGTCACGAACAGCCCCCGCCAAGCAAGGGAAGCCCGGCGAATCGAGATAGCGATCGACCCCGATCACCAAAGCTCGAATAGGTGGTGCAGTCACGTGGATCGCGATCCTAGACGCACCGCCGGGTCGCCTAGCAGCATCCACCCCCGCGCATCGCGGGCCGCCGTCCACAAGCTGGCAATCTCGTCTGCTGGCACCTCGGACTCTCTTGACCGCTCCATCGCCATGAACAGCGCAACCGTGATCTCGCTGTAGCGCTGAGCGAAACACTCGAGCGCCCAACCGACTCGCCGACCGTCGAGAATTGCCCCCAGAGCACCCATGAACGTCTCAATCTGAGTCCGCTGGGTCTCTGCCCACAAAAACGAATAGCCCCAAGCACGATCAACCCGCCCAATGACCGCTAGAGCGGCACCACCGGGATGCGATAGCAGACGCCGCGGCAAATCGGCTACAAAGGACTTAGGTGCCAGAGGTCGATAAGCCTCCCCAGGGCGTGGGAAGCGACTCATCCGCGGTGTCCCGGCACTGTAGCAGGCAAAGAAACAAGCGATCAGGCCCTCCAGATCGGCGGCTGGATCGAGGTCTGCGCCGGCAAAATAGTGGTCGGCTGAAACCGGCCCACGACTTGCCAAGGGCCCTCGCCAATCCTGACATAACAGAGCCCCCTGGGCTCCGCCTTGGCGTTCGTGCCCCGCGTCGAAGCCCATACCATGACTGGCGACAAACAGCAGGTCCGGTGGCGCCGACCCCAACGTACGAGCTAAGCCCTGCTTACATGCGGCGTTCTCAAACAGGCTGTCCACGTTCGACCGCGAAGCGAGCTCAGAGGCCAACGGTTGAGCCAGGTAGCGGCGGGTCAAGAGGGTCGGTCGGTCGTCTGGATTTGCTGGTGCGAATACCACCGTTCGGCGTTGGCGACGCGGAGCCCGCTCACTTCCCGTAACGACCGCCCGAGCATACCTAGCATAATCTTCAGGGTAGTCTAGATCCAATCGCCCGATAGCGTATTGCACCGAGAGTTCATCTTGGACGTCGAAGGGAATCGCCTCGGGACCACCAACAAGCAACAGATAGTAGGGCATGCGATCCGGCATCACCGGCCCCGGGCCGACACCATGACGCACCAGGAAGCGGTTCTTGGTCTCGCCAGAATAATAGGTGAGCTCGCGGTACCGCTCCGTTGAACCACCGTTCGCTGTCTCGCGTCGAAGCTCTAGGAGCGGCGCCAAGGCTTCACGTATCGCCGGGTCCAAGCCCTCCGGCAACACGATCCCCCAGCCGGCGCTAGAAAGATCATCAGGATCAATATCCGGCAGGGGCATCCGTGGCAGCGACGGCACGCCGAAGCCACCGAGAGCAAGATTCTCGGTCAGCTGGGCGGCGTCGAGCGGTGGCCGCAGATAGCCACCGCTCGCGCCGTCAATCCCATTGCCAACCCAGGACTCTGTCGTCATGGGCATCGTAGTCGACCTCAGCCGCCGGGTGTGGGGTAGTCTTCCTCAGTCCCGTCGTCTGGCGGCGGCTCCATCGGCGGCTCGGGCTCCCAACCCAGTTGTTCGTCGCCATCTTTCAGATCGGCTGCCTGGTGGGCTTCGGGCTCACGTACTCTCGAGGTCATCGGCTCCTCCCTTCAGTTGGTTGATGTGGCCTCCCGCCGCACTCTCCTTCAAGGCGACGGTGAGGGGTTCGGCCGGTGAGAAACGACCGAAACCGGAAGGTTGAGTCGATTGCCTGAAAAACTAACGCCACTCGCCGTGGAGCACGAAGCCAGCCCAGAATCGGGGCTCGTGCCAACGCGGCTGGGTACGCATCCAATCCTGGGTGAAACGCAGCGCCGCCGCCGCGGATCGATGGTTGACGAACAGCTCGTGATAGAAGTGGCCCATGAATTCCGAGGTCGCCTCGTCGTCGATATTCCACAGGCTAACGACAACCCGCTGAGCGCCAGCCCCAAGGAAAGCCTGGGTCAGTCCCACCAAACCCTCGCCCCGAATCTCTCGGCCGCGTCCTGAACGGCAAGAGCTTAGTACCACTAGCTCCGCTACTACTGATGCACGATGGATATCACGGGCGCTGAGCAAGCTGTTGATCTTCTGTCCATCCGCGTCGAAACGCGACAAGACAAGCCCAGAGTGTTCGGGACGGACCGGATTATCATAACCGTGTACGGCGAAGTGCAGATAGTCGGCCGACTCGAACTCGCTCAATACGTTGGTCCGCTGGACATCGGTTCCAAAAAAACCTTTCTTCGGTCCGGGAGCAAGACGCAGAATGTCCTGCCCTTCCTTTCGCGACGCCGGCAGCTGAGGGTAAAAGTCGATGAAGGCGTCTTCCACCACACTCCAGGCGTCGCGGAAGTTGTCTTCCACACCAGACGCAGTGGGGACCTCGATACGCTCATTGGTCTCGGCAACCGATGAACCGACAGCTAGCGCCTCAAGAAACGATCTCTCGCCTACCAGTGATCTCGAGGGTTGAGGATAGTAGGTTGCGTCAGCAAACACCGTCAGCGAAGGCTGAGAGCTAGAGCGCTCGGGACGGATCAGACGGAGCTGTCGCAGAACCCCTGCCGAGGGCAGATTGACGAGCTCATGGCCGGTGATCATGGGAGCGGCTGCGCCCAAAGGATGCCCAGGCGGCATCGGCAAAACACCGAACGGTACAAAATGTACCGCGCCATCCTTCACGATCGCCAAGCGCTTGGAGGTCAGCTTCGCCGCCACCGACGGTGGGAACAAGGCCGCCGACAGTTTAGCAAGAGCTTGCTCGCGTCGCTGTACCAAGATCTCTCTAGGCCTTTCGTCCAACAAACGTCGGTGAACTTGCCGCGCCAGATCTTCGAGTTCACTCCGAGGTGGCAGCCAATGTGCCGAGAAGCTATCGCGGCTAACCACCCACACAAAGCTGGCACGCTCCCCTAGAGAATATTCGAGCAGGATCGTATCCTCATCCAACAACTCTTGGATCGCAGCCAATCTCGGTGCTGGAGGCCGCGGCCGATACTCCGGCGCCAACCGATGCGCATCGATCTCGAAAATATCGAACAGCAGGTAGAGACGATCGAGTTGCTGGGAAAAAAGCGACGACGGATCGATCGACTGACCGGTGAGGACCAGTCGATCGAACTCTTGCTCATGATTCAGCAGCTCCCGCCACAGAGTCTCCTCACGCTGCCGCAGCTCCGGAGCCTGCGGGGGGAGATCCTCGGCAGGAGTATGCAGGCGCTCGTTGAGAGTGCGAGACCGTCGGCGCCCGTTTGCGTGCAGCGCTAACGCTTCGAGTTCCCTCGCTCGGGGCCCCGTCGCAAGACGCATCAGAATCTCGACATAGAGATCGTAGTATTGCTGCTTGTTGCGCAGATAAGCTGAACGCAACGGCCGCGAGCTCTTACTCTCCCACAATTTCTCGACAAGCTCTATCGCCTCCAGGATCTCGAAATGTCCCTGGGGCAGGTCATCGAGGGCAAGGAACGCCTCCGCCAAAGCGAACCGCGCCGAGGCTTGTCCATTGGCCGCTCCCTCTTCTTGCCGTAACTTCAAGGCTCTCCTGAGATCGTCGAGCGCTGCACTGGGCTGCCCTGACTCCATAAGGAAGAGGCCACGGGCGCCCAAGGCAACAGCCTCGTCGCTGGGTTCCCGCTCTGGACATTCAGCTATGTTTTCTAGAGCTCGTCCGAAGAGAGCACTAGTTCTAAGCGCTTTTCCTTGAAGTGCTCGTACCCTGGCCTTTCCAAGGAGAGCTACACTGCGACGCCGGCAGGCATGTTTGGACTCTCCCGACACGTGCCGTGGCCCCAACAGCTCGAGGGTGCGATCGAAGCGCTCGAGGCTCGACTCGATCCGCCCCAAACGACGTTCAGCATCTCCAAGAGTGTTGAGGGTGACTGCCATCGCTAGCGGTACGTCCAGCCGCTCTTGAAGACTGAGTCCGTCTTCAAGGAAGTTGATGGCCCGTCGATGCTCGCCGATGCCTGTGAACAAACGCCCGATACTTCCGAGCGTCACCGCACGGCCACCAGCGTCTCCCAGCCGATTATAGAGTCTTAGAGCCTGTTCATAGCTATTGAGTGCCGCGTCTTCCCGCCCGAGCCGTCTGAGAGCTGCGGCAACAGATCGTAGGGCCGTGGCCTGATCCTTCAGCATCCCCAAACGTTGTGTTGCACGCACCTGCTCTTCAAAGCACTCGACGGCAAGCTCTGTGGCACCGTGAGCCTTCGCCCTTTCGCCACGATAGCCGGCCACACGGACCAAACGCGGATGCTCGGCCTCTAGAAAAATTTCATAAGCCTGCCGATAAGATTCGAGCTCACCAGTCACGTCCTTTTGCTCGACTTGCACTCTCGCCAGCTCTTCCCAGGCAAACGCAGCCTGGATTCGATCGCCGCCCGCACTCCAATGCTCGACAGCAGCCTTGAAGGCTTCGGCTGCTTCCTGCCAGCCCACAGCATTCGCTGGCAGGCTGCGGCCTCGCGCTTCCCGCACCAACTCACGACCGCTAGCGAACGCGGCAACACCAGCAGCCCGCGAAACAGCCAGCGGGTCAGCCTGATGAGGTTGCCAGAGATCCAACCGGTATCTGCCAGGGTTGTTGCCTGCGCTGGAAAGCGTAATCTCGAGTCGGTGGTCACCGGCCGAACGAGCTACATGATAGAGCGGTTCGAGCATGTCTCGTCGAGAGCCTGGATAATCTACACGCAGTAATCGATCACCATCTGGAGCCAGCAAGATCGTTGCAACATCTGCACCCAGGTGAGTCACTTCAGCGCGTAACAGCTCGCCAACAACGAGTTGAATCGTGCAGGTATGAACTTCGCCGCTCTCGATCTGTCGCTCACCCACTAAACAAGGCTCGAGACCCTCCGAATCACTATGGGCGACCGGGTGGGCGCCTCCGTCGCTGAGTAACAACGCCAACAAACCAACCACATAGCTGACCGCAGGCGTCCGCATCGGATGTCAGTCGGTGACTCGCATCGAGTCGCTGTTGAGAAGTTCCCCGCGTCGTCTCAATTCGATGCGATAGAGACCTGGGGCAGGCATCTCCGGCCAAATCACTCTCAAAATATCGTCTTGGCGATCGTCCTCGACCTGCTGACTTTCCGGTTTTACCGAAGCATCTTTGGGGATCAGCCGGAGCTCGAAGGAATCCCCGCTGACTGGATAGTCAGCGACGTCGATCTCAACCAAGAGACCACCAGAAGTCGATCGGGCTTGTTTTGGTTCGGAACCGCTCGCTCGATGGGTACCAGCCATCAACTGGATGACCGCCGGGTTCTTCACCGTTTCAGGGCCGCGCGGATTCTCCGACGTCTCAGGGCCACTGTGTTGCACTACGAGACCAAGACCAAAACCGATCAGTAACATCGCCGCGAGGGCCAACCACTGAGGCCATCGTCGTGTCGAGAGACCCGAGTCAGGAAAGCTCTCGACAGTCACCTCGCCGACAGGCTGGTCAGCCGCAGGTCGGTCTCGCGCAGGTCGGTCTTCGGCAAGCATCGGAGCCGCCGTCAACGGTTCGGCTGGAGCGACGTCCGGTTCCAAAGTCCCCTCCTCCACCAGCTGCTCCCGTAACGACTGCCAACCAGTACCCGATGAAAACGTGTCGAGCACCCGCTGCTCCTCCGCTGTCGGCTCGAGATCGGGGAAGTGTTTGGCATCGAGCAACAGCTGACTTTCCAGAGCTGCTTCGTCGACGACAGCGGCACGCAAGGTCTGTAACTCGTCGACGGTTGGCGGCTCCCCCGCACTCTCCTCCGGCAGCTCGACAAAGGCACGGCGCAACGCACGGTCGAGATCGTCTTTCTTCATCTCACCCATGCTACCCGACGCTCCCATGCTCGAGTACATCGGCGAGTCGCTCGCGCAGTCGCCCCCTGGCCTGATGGATCTGGGCCTTGGCCGTCGCCACCGAGGTACCGGTGAGAGTGGCGATCTCGCTGTATTTGAGCCCCTGGCCAAAACGCAACACCGCGCATCGCTGCATTTTTGGAGGAAGCTCATTAAGGGCTAGCGAAAGTCTCGAGCCGAGCTCCCGGCTAACCACCCGGTCTTCTTGTTCGCTACGTTCGGAACGGGGTATAGAAGCCTCTGAGTTCTCGCTCCCTGGCAGCGTCACCTCTTGACCCGTTCGACTCAGAGCAGAACCGGTGCGCAGCCGGTTGCGCCAAACATTGGCCGCGATGCCGAACAGCCAGGTGTCGAAAGTCGACCTTCCCTTGAAGGTATCGATACCCCGGAAAAGATTCATGAACGTTTCCTGACGCAAATCGTGACTGTCTTCCGGCGAGAAACCACGGCGCAGGAAGAAGACGAGTACTGCATCCGCATAAAGCGCATAGATCCGTTCGAAGATCTGCTCCCGGTCGCCACCCACGGGAGCGGTGGCGAGTAGACGTCCCAAGGCCTGACGCGCAGCAACCTGCTGCCGATCGGACAGCCTTTCGACAGCGGCGGGCGACCGCCCTGAACTTGTCTCGGCGGACTCTCGATTCACGCTTGTTTCCCAAGAGATCGCAACGGATGCTCCCATCATTGCAACCGGTTTCGCTCTTGAAGAGCTACCGAGACACGAGACGACTACCCTCTGCTACCCGGCCGCAACCGTGTCTCGTAATGAACACTCAAGATTTCTCTCCCAGAGTATACAACCGCTTCTAAACTTTTTCGCCGGTATCGCAACTCACCGAAGTATCACCCACTTCGGAGCAACCATTTCGGGGTAACCCCACCGTGAAAACGAATCGCATGAACAGGGAGGAAGATCGGTCGTGCTCACCTATTACTTGACGTCTCTAGGAGTTATCCCCTATTTCGTTGCTCGGGCCTTCGTGCCCTTGTTCACCACTGCTCTGGTCGGACGACTCGGCTCGGACACCGCGCTGTTTGCCGATGCCGCCGGCGTCCAACTCCTGGCGAACATGCCTGGGTGGGCCACAAGCAATAGTGCGCTCATGATCCTTGGGCTCCTCGCACTCTTCGAAGTTGTGACCACCAAGATACCCGAGATTCGCGAGCTCATCAGTTGGAGCGACGCTCAGGTCAAGGCCGCTGCGGGATTCCTCATGTGTTTCGCCATCGTCCGCGGTGACCCGATCGAACTTGTCGAACATGTCGAGCAAGTCGGGCTGACCACCAGCTTCGCCAGTGGTCAGTCCTTTGGCTACGTGTGGTCCTTTGTCATCGCCACCATCGTCTGGTTCGCCGCGATGATGCGCAACTCGATCTTTGCCTTCCTGCGCGAGTTCGACGAGGATGACGACTTGGGCATCCAAGGGTTTCTCAGCTGGATCGAAGACAGTCTTGGTGTCTTCGGCGTGCTTTTCGCCGTCGTGTTTCCCATGCTCGCATTGCTTCTGGTCGGATTGACGCTGCTCGGATTGTGGCTGACTCGGCGCCACCTGGAACGCAAGGAGCAGCTGGCAAGAGTACCTTGCGACCACTGCGGGGCACCCAATGCACTCTGTGGAATTCACTGTCCGTCCTGTCGTCAGCCGCGGCGAGGGGTCAGGCAAGTCGGTTTGATGGGTTCGATCAAACAAACGCTTGCAACCGATCTCGACCAACACCGCCTCCAGCTGCTGGCGGGGAAACGTTGCGGCAACTGCGGTGAGCGGCTGAAAGATCGTCGACTCGCTCAGCAGTGTCAGAGCTGCGAAGTCGAGCCCTTCAGAGATTCGGCAGCGGTCGAAGCGTATCTGGCCTCGCTCCGGGCGACTTTACCCCGCACCTTGGCCGTGCTGCTCTTGCTGAGTGCGATTCCGCTGATCGGGCTAGTTCCAGGGGTAATTTACTACCGCCTTTCCCTGATCTCGAGCCTGCGATGTTACGTCCCGCGGTCAGTCGGTGCAGTCGCTCGCTGGGGTATCCGCATCCTGAGTCTGTTGCTACTGGCCCTCCAGTCGATTCCGCTTTTCGGCATGCTCATGCTGCCACTCCTCTGCCTGCTCAACTTCACCGTCTACCAAGGGCTGCTGCGGCGACAGTCGAGAACCGCATTCTTCCCGATGCTCGATCCGAATCCGGGAACCCCGCAGAACGTTTGATCACCTTTCACTTCGAGGGAGTCTCACAATGTTTCCTTTTCTTAGTTCGACCGTCTCGAGCACACAGTTCGCCAGCTTCCAGGCTGTGCTCGCCGACGTGTTCACACAGATCTTGGCCGCCGATACCGCCACCCTCTTGGCCTGGATGGAGGTCGCCGCAGTGATCCTCGGTATTGCCTTTTTCGGAGTCTTTCCGGCGCTTTCGCTGCTGACAGGTGCGATGACCCTCGCCAGCCTTCCGCTGTGGTGTCGAGGCCGCACCCAGGAGAACCTTCGCCAAAGCCTCGGCCTGGCTGATCCGAAGATCCCCGAAGCGCTCCAGGCACTCGACGCCCATCTCACGAAGATACGCAGCGACCTACCCCGCACCCTGGTCTGGCTGCTCGCGATAGGCCAGGTCCCATTTCTCGGCGTCGTTTTCGGCTTGATCTACTATCGGCTCTCCCCTATAGCAGCCTTACGTGCCCGAATCGACAACGGGGATCTTGGACTCCTGAGATGGCTGTTGCCGCTGGCTGCGGCCGGCTTCATCGCTATCCAGCCCATCCCGGTCGTGGGTCCTTTCGCCCTGCCACTGCTCTATGCTACTTACCATGCCGTCTACGACACGATGCTGAAACGTCGACAGCACGGAGAAGCCATACTGCCGATTGCTGCCTGATTCGACAGGTAGAAGAAGGGAGGGTTGGCTTGAAGTGCCTCAAAGCTCTGTGCTGTTTGCTGTTTGCCCTATCACTCTCGGCTCACCAACCGCCTCACGAGATCAGGCCGTCCGTTCGTGAGCTGCCCCGGGACGTCAAGACGCTCCCGGTGGTCACCGGTGATTTGATCTTTCGCCGCGGTAGGAGTCTCAATAGTAGAGCGGTGCTGCTAGCCGATCAGGCGTCCCGGTTCTCCCATGTCGGCATCGTGATCGAGACCCCGCACGGCCTACGGGTCGTCCACACCGTCCCTCCGGAGGGTGATGCAATCGGCGGCATTCGCGTCGATGCAATCGAAGTTTTCCTGGCGAGAACCTCCACGAGTGACTGGGGCGTCTTTCGCCTCAGACGGACACCTAGTGAACATCAGGCTTCGACGGCAGCACGACCCGCAACAGCAGCGCGAGCTGCAGCCGCTATGGCTGAAGAAGGGTTCCACTTCGATGGTGCTTTCGACCTGGCGAACGACCGCAAGCTCTATTGCACGGAATTGGTCTGGAAAGCCTACCAAGCAACCGGGATCGACCTGGTGGACGGACGCTTCGACACGTTGAAATTTCCGCTGTTTGCGGCGACCCAAGTCATCCTCCCGAGTCGCCTTCAGAAAAGCCCACATTTGCAACAAGTCTTCTTTCCCGAGGACAACCAGGAGCGATCTCAATGAAGATAAGAACTTCTCTCGTAGTCTTTCTGCTCGTCTGCACCACGGCCTGCTCTGGCGGCAGTCCCTCCGGAACGGTCGAGGAGTTCTACGAACGTGTCGAGGCAGGAAAGCTCGACGGGGCCCTGGAGCTGCTGTCCAACCAAGCTCGCTCCCAGGTTACGAACGACAAGATGAAACAAGGATTGCAAGAAGCCACACGCCAGATCGACTCGAAGGGTGGGATCAAGAAGATCAAAGTCATCGAAGAAAAAGTGATCGGTGAAACCGCCGAAGTGAATCTCAAGATCATCTACGGCAACGGCACTAAAGAGACCGACCAGAGTTCGCTTATCAAAGAAGACGGCAAGTGGAGAATTCAACCCTCGGCCCGTGGTAAATAGGGCCTATTGGCGATGAGGATTGATCCGAGCTTCGCGACGCATTCTCTAGCACCACTTTCGGATATCGAGGGCTAAAGGTCGACTCCTAGCCCAACACCGGACGTCAGGTCTCCGCGATGACCTGAACCATCTAACGTATACTTCGATCCGTATGAACGGACATCCCTCCATCGCTTGTGTTTTCCCCGGTCAAGGCTCCCAGCGCAAGGGAATGGGTGGTGATCTCTTTGATCACTACGACTCGTTGTGCGCTGTCGCCGATGACATCCTCGGGTACTCGATTCGTGACCTCTGCTTGAACAATCCCGACGGTAAGCTGCGGTATACCCAGTACACCCAGCCGGCCCTCTTCGTGGCCAATGCCTTGATCTGGCTCGACCGTACAGAACATCAACCGCCGCCGGCCTTCCTCGCTGGACACAGCCTCGGGGAGTACAACGCCTTGTTCGCAGCGGGTTGTTTCGACTTTGAGGCCGGTTTGCGGATGGTCCAACAACGGGGCGCGCTGATGGCGCAGATCGAGGAAGGCGGTATGGCTGCCGTACTCGGCCTGGACGAGACTCAGGTCCGGGAAGTCTTGCAAGCTCAAGCAGGCGCTCGAGGCGTCGAAGTGGACATTGCCAACTTCAACTTGCCCACCCAGCTGGTGCTCTCGGGCCCGAAGTCCGTGCTCGAATCGCTGATTGCTCCGATGGAGGCGGCCGGGGCTCGGCGTTGTCTGCTACTCAACGTCAGCGGCGCCTTCCACTCCCGCTACATGAGCCCGACAGCGACGGAGTTCGAAACGTTCTTGAGCCAGTTCACTTTCGAGCCACCACAGATTCCGGTGATCGCCAACACCACGGCCAAACCCTATGGTCCCGATCAGGTGGCGCGTCATCTCGTGGACCAGATCCGTACGTCGGTGCGCTGGTCGGAGACGATGGACTACTTCCTGGCGCATGGAGTGGCCAAGGTCGAGGAACTTGGGCCGGGCAAGGTTCTGCGCAAGCTCTGGGCGACCGCGAGCGAGACCGCCACCAGCCCCGCCGAGACACCGCCAATTGCAACAACCCTGGCCAGAGAGCCACAGATCACCGTAGCTCGAAAAGGTGCAGAAACACTCGGTGACGCAGGATTTCGTCGTGACTATGGCCTCCGCTACGCCTATGTAGCGGGAGCACCAGCGCCCGGCGTCCGCACGGTGGAGTGGGTCACCAGCCTGGGCCGAGCCGGTCTGCTTGGGTTCTTGGATTCACCGGAGAAGGACGCCGTCACCCGGGCAGCTCACACGCTCGGCGCGGGAGGACCGTTCGGCGTCAGTCTGCACGCCAACGCGGTTCATTCACCCAATGGCAATGGCTCGGTTGAGGACCATACCGTCGCCACAGCGCTAGAACACGGGGTGCGATTCGCCGAAGTCAACGGATATACCGGCATCACCCCGGCACTGCTCCGCTTCCGCTTTCGCGGCGCCCATCGCGACACGGCAAGACAACCGATCGCCCGACGGTTCTTGCTGGCACTAGTCAGCCGCCCCAACATCGCGAGACAATTCCTGAGTCCAGCTCCGAACGAGTTGGTGACATCGTTGGTTGCCCAGGGCGCGTTGACCGCCATCGAAGGTGAGATCGCCCGTGAACTCCCCATCGCCAGCGACGTTTGTGCTGTCCCTGATCCCTCCGACGCCACTGATTTGACGACCTTGCTACCGACGATCCAGCGACTCCGCGATCAGGTGGCAGCAGCGCACGGCCACCAACACCCGAGTCGTGTTGGGGCAGGCGGTGCCATCGGCACTCCCGAGGCGGTGGCCTGCGCCTTCCTACTCGGTGCCGACTTTGTCCACACCAGCGCCATCAACCTCTGCACTGTCGAGGCTGGCGTTGCACCCACCGTCAAAGAGCTTCTTGCCGGCCTACAGATCGGCGAGACGACCCAGGCTCCCGCACTGGATGGGTTCGACCATGGGACCCAGGTCCAAGTCGTCCGCAAAGGCACCTTGTTCGCACAGCGAGCACGTAAACTCTATGAGCTCTTTCGCTTCCATGACTCGCTCGAAGCCATCGCTCCAGCCCAACTAGACAAGCTAGAACAGACTACGTTCAAGCGACCGTTAGAGTCGATCTTGGAGGAGCTCGAGGACTCCCCGAACTTCGGACCCTCGAGCGCCAAAGAGCGTATGGCGTGGGTCTTCAGTTGGTACCTGCGGCAATCTCTGCGTTGGGGCCTCACCGCCGAGCCAGGCGAAGACATGAGTTATCAGATCCCCTGCGACGAATCGATGGCCGCCTTCAATACCTATGTCGCCGGCAGCAACCTCGCGGACCGTTCCAGCCGTCATGTTGCCGCGATCGGCCAACGGTTGATGCAGGACGGCGCAGCGCTCTTGAGCCGCAGATTGATGTCCGTCTGAAGCTTCGGGAACGTGCGTTTAGACCCAGACCCCTCACCCCCCTTAGCCCCTCTCCCGCCCACCCTTCACGCCCACCCAGGAGAGGGGAATCAGAAGGGTTGTTCCTTGGCGATGAAGCACCAAGGGGGCGTTGCCGCTGGACGGGATCCGGCCAGATGCCAAGCCAGAGGCTCAGCATCTGCCAGGGTGCGCTGAACTTACCGGCTGAAAATATCAATCAACCTGCTGTACTTCACGATCAACTGACGCTGGTTCTCCTGGGCGCTGCGACCAATCTCCTCGATGTCGTTGTAGACGACGTAGAGGCCGGTGTTGGCGGTGTGGCGCCAGCCGAGACGGATGTTGGAGGACCACTGGTCAGCACTGGTATTGTATTGAAACAGGCTCTCGACGAAGAGCTTGGGAGTGAACGCGTAGGCCAACCGAAGGCGGCCGAGATCAGCGTCGAAATCGCCGAAGGGCATATTGACGTTGTCGTGCCGCCAGGCGATTTCACCGGTGAACTTCTCGGTCTTGCGGAAGCGGAAGCTTGGGCGCAGCGAGATGCGATCGCCATCGAAGAATTCGCCCGCGACGACGATCAACCGATAACTCACCGGTTTGCCGAGATTGGTGTAGGCGTCCAACTGCACCTCAGTACGACTGAATTTCTGGGCTGGGATGATGACACCAGAACTGATCTCGAAGGGATCTTTCACCCCGTCGTCCCAGATGTTGAAGCCAGAGTGGAATTCGTTGCCGTTCTTCCACTCCCAGTGGACGCCAGCATGGAACACGCTGCTCTCCTTGAAGCCGTCGAAATCCCAATACCCTTGATAGTAGACGTGGGGGCGGATTTCTTGCAGTCCAAAACGGTTCTCAGGACGCAACCGACTGAGAAAGTAGACCTCGGGCCGACGATAGTTACGCCGGGTCAGAAAACCCACTTCGGGACTGAAGCCCTCGCCTACCTCGGAGTAGCTCCCCTGGATCAGATGCTTCTCTGAGTTCCACCGGCCACCGATGTGCAATGCGTGCTCGTCACCCACTGCGTTCGGGGTATCGGTTTGGGCGATGAAGGCGTTGAGCTCGGTCTGAGGGTTGATGGCCCAGCGTCCATCAATGCCGTAGGTACGACCATAATCATCATCGTCAGCCAGGGAACCGGTCGCTTCACGGCTGGTGGCGATCAAGCCGATCGAAGAATTTTCACCCAAGTCGCGACTCACTCGGATGACTCCGAACTCGTTCTCTGGGCTGATCGAAGTGTCATCGGTCAGCATGTAGAGCAGACCGACGTTGGTGCGCCCAGACTTGCCTGTTAGACGGACACCGCCACGAATCGGAATCTCCTGGCCTTGCGGACCGAGGCCGATACGACGGCTGAAGAAGAGCTCCACCTGGCCCGGGATGCCAACCCGAAAGGTGCCGGCATTCTCCAGGAAAAACGGTCGCTTTTCTGGAAAGAACAGATTGAAACGATCGAGATTGAGCTGCTGTACATCAGCTTCGACTTCGGCAAAGTCAGTGTTTACGGTCAGGTCGAGGGTCATGTTGGGTGTGATACCGAACTTGACGTCGACACCACCGTCAAAGTCGTCCTCGGAGTCGGAAGAGCCACTCCGCCCCTCGACTCTTTCGGCTCGGAGGTAAGGCGCTGCTTGCAGGAATTGTTGACGCGGCACCTCGACACCCTCGAGGCGACCTGCCAACGAAACCCGGTCGAGATCGAATTGGCGAGACATCGGTGCCCAGAAGGAAAACTCTTTGCGATCCCGGATGTTGCGTTGAAAGTTGATGCCCCAAGTCTGTGGACTACCCTTGGGAAACCGTAGGGTCTGAAAGGGGATGGCAAACTCGGCGCTCCATCCTTCCTCGCCAACCCTGGCCGCAACTTTCCAAGCCCCGTCCCAATTCAGGTTGAAGCCACCGGTACTGCCGAAAACGACTTCCCCGTCGCGGGTCACCTGACCGTCGTATTCGATGCCGGCGGGATTGGTCCCAAAAAGGAACCCGCTCTGCAAATCGCTGTAGGTATCGAGCACCAACTGAAAGCTGTCGGTCTCGGCCAAGGACGCATCGCGGCGACTGTCCGAGATGACAATACCGGAGGGATCTTGGTCATGACACACCACGCCGATGTACAGCGTCTCGGCGTCATAACCGACAAACACTTCGGTCTTCTCGGATGCCGGTTGCGCGTTGTCAGGGGCGGTCTGCACAAAACCCGTCGCCGGTTCCATGTCGGCCCACGCGGCGTCACCCGAAACGTCTCCGTCGAGCGTCGGTGTTGCCGCAATCTTGAACGCCTTCATCGTCGGGCGGTCGGGCACCTCGTCCTGTGCCAACAGTGGGGATGCCATCCCCAACCCCGCAAAACAGACAATCCCTGCGGTGAACCAACCCAGTCCGGCAAGCCGAACCGTCCTTCCTTTCCTGAACATGTGCATGTCCTTTCTCCTCGAAAAACGTATGCCGGAAATCGGCGACATCTCTAACAACTGAGTCCTCAACTGCTGACCAATGGATCCAAGACGTGAGCGAGGCGCGCCACGTCCGGGCCAAGAATGATTGAACGGTGATCTCCTTTGACATCCGTCACAGAGAACGGACCGGTGGCCAGGTTCTGCCAACCGAGCTGTGGTGGCGGCGGTACAATCGGTCGGTCCAACCGCCAAGTGGCACGAATCAAGTCGAGACGCCCGGGGTACTGGCGAGGAAAGTAGGCCCGAATCGACGCCAGGTTCGCCAGCATGACCCGATAAGGGTGCAAGAGTCCTTCTCGGCGGGTGGTCGTCAACCAGTCATCGTCAGACACCTCCTCAGCAAGGCGCAGGATTTGCCCTAGCGCGTCGTCACCTGATGGCAGTGCCTGGCCCGCTGGCAGCCCAAGCACCTTTCGAAGGCCAACCTCTGCTGGCATTCCCCCGTCGAGACCAAGGTCCGCTACCAATCGAGCCAGCACCGCCGACTCCCCCGCCGGCATCTCACGGATCAGGTCAGGCGCATAGCTGTCGATCAGCACCAGACGAGCCACCTCGCGCTGTTGGTCGTGCAGCAGGCGAGCCATTTCGAGCGCTACCATTCCGCCCATCGACCAACCAGCCAAGGTAACGGAGCCCTGCGGTTGAGCCGCCTGGACAACTTCGACGTAGGCCTCGGCCAGCTCGAGAATCCCTGTCGGCGGCGGGCACTCTCCGCGCAGGCCAGGACACTCGATGCCAACGACCGGGCGACGGGTGTCGAGTAGATCCACCAAGCCTTGGTAGGTGGTTGCCAAACCCTGAAAGTCATGGACCAGATAGATCGGCAGGCCCTCGCCGGCTCGGAGCTCAACCAATGGCGAAGGAGTCTCCTCGACCCGTTGCTCCGAACGACGACATAACTCAGCAATCGCCTGGACGGTGGGATTCCGAAAGAGCCCGGGCAGCCCGAGCCGCCGTCCACAGTCTTGCTCGATCACTGCGAGCAATCGCACCGCCAACAATGAGTGGCCGCCGAGCTCGAAGAAGTGGGCGTCGCGGCCCAGCTCAGAGATTCCCAGAACATGCTCGAAAGATTGAACAACGGCACGCTCCCACCGATCTCGCGGCGGTTCCGACGTTTGACCTTCCATTCGCTCGGAACCCGCCGTCGCCACCAGCGCTCGGCGATCGATTTTGCCGTTCGGCATCTGCGGAAACTCCGCCAACAGCCGCAGCTCGGACGGCACCATGGGCTCTGGCAAGTGCTCGTCGAGATGAGCCCGCAGCAGCGAAACCAACTTTGCCGAAGCTGCGCCTTCGTCGGTTGCAACCGCAGGCCGAACAAACGCCAGCAGCCTAGGCTCGCCGTGCACGGATGCGGCCATCACCAAAGCGTCCGTCACCTCGACTCGTTGTCGCAACAGGCTTTCGATCTCACCTAGCTCGATGCGAAATCCACGAAGTTTCACCTGGTGATCCAGGCGACCCAACAGGCTTACCGATCCGTCATTGCGATGGCGGGCCAGATCCCCAGTCCGGTAGAGCCGGCCGCCCACTGCCTTGGAAAAGGAGTCCGGCACGAAACGTCCGGCGGTCTGGGAGGGGCGTTCGAGATAACCCCGAGCGAGGCCCTCTCCCGCCAACACCAACTCGCCACGGCCCCCCAACGGCACCAGCTCGAGATTCCGATCCAGCACGAACAGTCGAGTGTTGTCGATCGGTCGGCCGATGGTCTGCGCGCCGCCCGGCCGCCTCAGGGTAACGGTCGAATACGTCGTGTCTTCGCTCGGGCCGTAAAGATCGTAGACCCGCTCAACGGCAGGGAGTTGATAAAGCTGGTCTGCCAACTCACTGGTTAGCGACTCCCCAGCCAGATTGATCACCCGCACACTGTCGGGGATCTGCCCGGCGCTCAGCAGGGCGGCGGCAGCGGACGGCACCGTATTCAACAGGGTCACCGCATTACGCTCTGCCATTTTACCCAGAGCGATGACGTTGTCCGCCAAGTACAGCGTCCCGCCGACGCTGAGCGGCAGGAAGATCTCGAACACCGACAGGTCAAAACAGACTGAGGTTGCGACCAACGTCCCTTCGAGATCGCGCCGGGAATACACCCCGCGTGCCCAGGAGAGCAAAGATGACGCCGCTCCATGGCTGATCGCAACGGCCTTGGGTTTACCGGTCGAGCCGGAGGTGTAGATCAAATAGGCCAGTTGCAAGGGATGGACCGACGACACAAAACCCTCGATCGCATCGTCAGCGGAAGCCTCGAGCCTGTCGCCCTCTTGTCCGCCATCCTCGAGAGCGTCGACAAAGCAGATCGGGCAATTCGCCGGGATCGTACTCCGCTCCAGGACACTCCGTTGCAAGGCACTACGACTGGTGATCAACAAAGACACTCCGGCGTCCTGCAGCATGAATTCCAGCCGCTCCTTCGGATAGGCCGGATCCAGAGGTACATAAGCCGCGCCAGTTGCCAGCACCGCCAGCAGGCTACTGATCAACTCCTGTCGCCGCTCCAGGAGAACCGCCACCCGCTTTTCTGGACCTGCTCCCTGGCCTCGCAAGACGCCCGCCAAATGGCGAGACCGAGCTTCGAGCTCACCGTAGGTCCATCGGACCGAATGACCGTCTTGCGAGTCGCAAACCAAGGCCAAGTGCTGCGGTGTAGCTGCCGCCTGGACGTGAAAGGGAGAGTTGATCCCGGGTTCCGCGGGCAACTCCATTGCCGTATCGTTCCAGCCTTGGAGGAGTTGGTTGCGCTCTCCCGCCGACAACAAGTCCAACTGCCGCATCTCAGCATCGGGTCGTTCGACCAGGCCTTCCAGCAGCGTTCGAAAGTGCGCCGCCATGCGTCGCACCATGGTGGTTTCGAAGAGGTCGGAGGCAAACTCGAAGCCACCCTCCAGGCGGTCATCGGCCATGGTCATGAACAGTGTCAGCTCGTATTTGGCAGCGATCGAACCCTCTGGCCAACGCTCCATCGGCCAGGGTTCGGCGACCAATCCCTCCAAAGCCAGGTTTTGATCGGCAGTGTCCTGCAACAAGAACATCGCCTGGAAAAGCGGCGACCGACTCGCGTCCCGCAGCGGGTTGAGGGCTTCGACCAAACGCTCGAACGGCAGATCCTGGTGAGCAAAAGCCCCGAGGGCCATCTCCCGCACCTCGGCGATGCGCTCGTGAACCGTCACCCTGCCATCGAGCCGATTACGCAGCACTAACATGTTGACGAAGAAGCCAATCAAGGATTCCAACTCGGTGTAACGACGATTCGCCACCGGGGTACCCACATTAATTTCGGTTGCACCGCTGGTGCGTCCCAGAAGTTCGGCAAAGGCGGTCTCGAGCACCAGAAACAGCGTGGAATGCGTGGCCCGAGCCAGTCGCCGCAACTCGCCTGCCAGCTCGTCGGGCAGCTCGAAGGTAATCCACTCGCCGCGGTGGCTTTCGGTGCCAGGGCGAGAGCCGCGGGTGAGCAAGTCGAGGGCCTGGGGCGCCCCGTCCAACTGCTGCCGCCAATAGCTCAACTGGGTTTCCAGGGCATCACCCCGCAACCAGTCCCGTTGCCACAGCGCATAATCGGCATATTGAATCGGCAAGTCGACTAAACCATCGGGATAAGGCGAGTCCAAGGCACTCTTGTCCAGGGCATTCTGGTCGAAGGCTCTCTGGTCGAAAACACAGTTATAGAGCGTCTGGAGCTCTCGCAGCAGCACTTGCATCGACCAACCATCGGAGACGATGTGATGCATGTTCAACACCACAACGTGCTCCTCTGGGGTGAGACGCACGACGTGTGTTCGAAACAGCGGGCCGCTGGCTAGATCGAACGGTCGCAAGGCCTCTTCCCTCAGCAACCTCTGCGCTTCGGCTTCCTTATCCGCTGGGGCAAGATCCGCGACATCGCTGAGCCCCAGCCGAGAATGGTTCGCCTCTAGAGCTGACGGCGGCTGGACAATCTGGATCGGCTCGCCAAGGTCACCTCCAGCACGCTGTTGGTCGTGACCGGCTTGAGTAAAAACCGTCCTGAGGCTCTCATGGCGTCGGACAATGGCCTGCAGAGCGAAGTCGAGGGCCGTAAGGTGCAACGTGCCCCGCAGATGGAGGACGACGGGCAGGTTGTAGATTGCAGTGCCGCCCTCCATCTGATCGAGAAACCACAGCCTTTGCTGGGCAAAAGACAGCGGCAGATCCTCAGGGCGCAAACCGGAGCGCGGCGGCGCAATCGGTGATGTCTGACTGCGCAAGGCAGGCAACGAGACGGCCAAGGCCGCCAACGTCGGCCGTGCGAAAACCTCTCGCACCGGCAGCTCGACACCAAACGTCTTGCGCACCAAGGCCGTCAGACGAGTTGCGGAAAGACTGTGTCCGCCGAGTTCGAAGAAATGACTGTCGGCTCCCAGAGCCGCCTCGTCCAGGCCGAGAACGTCCGCCCAGATACCACAGAGCAACTCCTCTTCCGGTGACCGTGGGCCTCGGCCATTAGACGCAACGTTCGACGACGGTAGCACCAGCTCGGCAAGGCCTCGTCGGTAGAGTTTGCCGCTCGGCGTCACCGGCAGCCGGGTCACGAAGACAAAGCTGGCAGGAATCATGACCTCGGGCAATCGAGACCGCAGAAACTCCCGTAACGTTGCGCCGAGGGTGATGTTGTCGACGATCTCGACCGCATCGCTGGCACGCTCGACGCCATCTCCAGCCTCAGTCACCGCAGCAGCTTCTACCGAAGAGATTTCGGTCGACACCAGGAAGGCGACCAGACGCTTCGGCCCGGTTGCGCGCTCCGGCCCGGCTGCGCGCTCCGGCCCAGCAGCTGGCTGCTGCACGATCACCGCCGCCTGCCGAATCGCCTCATGCCCCCGTAACAAGGCCTCGATCTCTCCCGGTTCGATCCGAAAGCCACGGATCTTGACCTGTGCATCGGTACGTCCCAGATATTCGATCGCACCGTCCTCGCGATACCGAACCCGGTCGCCGGTGCGGTAAAGCCGCCCACCACCGCAGGGATCTACCGTCAGTGCCAAGCCGGCAAACGGATCAGGAATGAATCGCTCCGCCGTCAAGTCGGGACGCCTCAAATAACCTCGGGCGAGGTTCGCCCCCGCCAGATACAGCTCACCGGGTGCATCAATCGGTACCGGAGCGAGTTGCGGATCGAGCACATAAACCCGGTTGTTGGCGACCGGTCCACCGATCGGCGGCAACGGCGACCAATCTCCGACCACCGGTGGCAGACCAAAGGCCGTGATGACGTGGCTTTCGGTGGGCCCGTAGTGGTTACACAACGAAGTTTCAGGTAGCGCTTCGAAGAACGCCCGCATGGTTGGATTCACTTGCAACTGCTCGCCAGCAGTGTAGACCTCCAACAGCGACGCCGGACGCGGTCCGCCATCCTCGAACGCCGCCGCCAACGCTTGCAGGCCGACGAAGGGCTGGTGGATCCGTTGGATGTCGCGATCGGCGAGGAATTGCAACAAGGCGGTGGCGTCCCGTCGCAGGTCTTCGTCGATCAACACCAACTCACCGCCACTGGCCCAGGTGCCCAACATTTCCTGCACCGAAACATCGAAGCTCGAGGCTGATCCCTGCAGGCTGCGCAAGCCGGGTTTGAACGACGGCAGCGCGATCTGCCAGCGGATGAGATTGGTGATCGCTCCCCGACTCATCGCAACTCCCTTGGGTTTGCCGGTGGAACCCGAGGTATAAATCACGAAAAGCAGATTCTGCGGACCGGCGAACTCTTCCAACGGGCCAGTTCCACAGTCCGCGGCGGCGGCATCCAGTTCTCGTGCGGACAGCGTTGGCACCGCGGCTGTTCGCACCGAGGCCGTCGACAACTTGCTGTCGGCCAGAGCACCGGTCAGAGCATCGGTTCCAGCATCGTCAACCAGCAACAACGCTAAATCAGCATCTTCGACGATGGTGCCGATGCGACCGGCGGGGTAAGCGGGATCCAAGGGAACCCAGGCACCTCCGGCCTTGAGCACCGCAACCACGGTTTCCGTCAACGCGATCGAACGCTGCATACAAATTCCGACGCGTCGGTCCGGTCCGATGCCGAGCCTGCGCAAGTGACGCGCCAGTCGATTCCCGCGGCGCTCCAGGTGTTGATAGGTCAACCGCATCTCGCCAAAACTTGCCGCCACCGATTCAGGCCCCTGACTCAACTGCGCCTCCAAGACACTGTGGAGCGACCGCGGGCGCTGTAAGTCTTCGGTCGTCGCGTTCCAGCCCACCAGGAATTGAGTGCGCTCTGCCTCGCTCAACACGTCCAGGTCTCGAACCTGACGCTCCGGCTGGCTGACAAAACCCTCCAACAGCGTCTGGAAGTGATTCGCTAGGCGCCGGATCATCGCTGGTTCGAAAAGATCTGAGGCATATTCCAGACTGGCGGCCAGCCCGCCTTTGGCTTCACCGACAAACAGGCTGATATCGAACTTCGAAATGGTCCACTTCTGGAACCAGGGCTGCACAGTCAAACCTTCGAGCGCCAAAACGTCGGCCGGAAAATTGTGTAATGCGAAAAGTGCCTGAAAGAGCGGCGCTCGGCTGGTATCGCGCGGCGGATTGAGCGCTTCTACCAGCTTCTCAAAGGGCAGATCTTGGTGCGCGAAGGCATCCAGGGCCATTTCCCGCGTCGCGTCGATCCGCTGACGCACGGTCGCCGCCCCATCGAGCGCACTCCGCAGCACCAGGATGTTGACAAAAAAACCGATCAGCGGCTCCAGTTCGGCATACCGCCGATTGGCCACCGGCGTCCCGACATTGACCTCGTCTGCCCCGCTGTAGCGGCCCAAGAGTTCGGCGAAAGCCGTCTCGAGGACCAGGAACAATGTCGATCGAGTCTCGCGAGCCAACGCGTTCAACCCGGTGGTCAGCTCCTCCGATAGCTGGAAGTTGTGCAACCCACCGCGATGGCTTTCGATGGCCGGGCGTGGGCCCCGCGTCGGTAGATCGAGGGTCGGCAGCTCACCCTCTAGCTGCCGACGCCAATAGCTCAACTGTGCCCCCAGAGCCTCTCCTTGAAGCCACTGCCGCTGCCAGATGGCATAGTCGGCGTATTGAATCGGCAAATCTCCAAGGTCAGCATCAACCGTGGGCGAGGCCAATTCGCCGTTGTAGAACGTCCGCAGCTCTTGCAGCAGGACGTTGATCGACCACCCATCGGCGATGCTGTGGTGCAAGTTCAGCAGCAGTAGATGCTCGTCGTCTGCCAGGTGCCAGAGGCAAGTCCGGAACAGCGGCCCGGTTGCCAAATCGAACGGTCGTAATGCTCCAGCCCACGCCAATCGCTCGGCCTCAACCGCTCGCTCCGGCCTTGGGAGACCCGAAAGGTCGATCACTCCGAGTTGTGTGCTCGACCGTGGATCAATGAATTGAAAAACCTCACCCTCGATCGCCCCGAAACGGGTACGCAGACTCTCGTGTCGACGCACAATCTCCCGCAGGGCTAGATCCAGCGCGTCGACCTCGAGACCACCCCGCAAGTGAAGGGTTGTCGGCACATTGTAGATCGGTGCCCCGCCCTCTAAACGATCCAAGAACCACAGCCGCTGCTGAGCAAAGGACAGCGGCACCCGCTCGGGACGGGGACTGGGACGAGGCGGAGCCAGCGGCGGATTGTGACTGCGCAACGCGGGTAGAGAAGCCGCCATCGCACCTAGCGTCGGCTGAGCAAAAACCTCTCGCACCGGAAGCTCGACGCCAAAAGTCTGACGAACCAGCGCCGTCAGCCGGGTCGCAGTCAGACTGTGGCCCCCGAGTTCGAAGAAATGACTGGCACCACTCAGAGTTGATCCTTCGAGCTGGAGTACCTCCGCCCAGATGCCGCTCAGGAGCTCTTCTTCCGGAGATTTTGGCCCTCGAGCGGCGGGCGTCGCGGCCACCGACGGTTCCGGCGCCAGGTTTGCCAGAGCCTGCCGGTGGAGCTTGCCCGTCGCCGTCAACGGCAGTCGCGACACGACCAGGTAGGCGCTAGGCACCATGACTTCAGGCAACTGCGACCGCAGAAACTCCCGCAACGTCGCCTGCAACCGGGAGTCGTCGAGGACTTCGATCGGATCAGAGCCGTCGGGCGCTGGGTTCTCGGGCCTCGGCGCAGCAAGATCCCGGGGCACCAGAAAGGCAACCAATCGTTTCGATCCCGACACCGGACCCTGCACAATCACCGCCGCTTCTTGCACGCGGTCGTGGCTTCGCAGCAGAGACTCGATCTCTCCCGGTTCGATGCGGAAGCCACGAATCTTCACCTGGCTATCCGTGCGTCCCAGGTATTCGATCGTTCCATCGGTCCGATAACGAGCCCGATCCCCGGTACGGTAGAGACGCCCACCACCGGCCGAGCTTGCGGCCTCGACCAGGGTTGCGAAGGGCGGCGCGGTATAGGGCGGCGCGGTAAAGGGCGGCGCGGTAAAGGGCGGCGAGGCATAAGGGTCAGGAATGAAACTGTCGGACGTCAGGCCAGGTCGCTGAAAATAGCCGCGGGCAAGGTTGGCGCCAGCCAGATACTGCTCACCCGGAGCTCCGATCGGCACCAGAGCGAGCTGGCGATCGAGCACGTAAACCTGACTATTGGCGATCGGACCGCCGATCGGCGGCAGGTCTGGCCAGTCCCGCGGCGTCGACGACAACTCAAAAGCGGTGATCACATGGCTTTCGGTCGGTCCATATTGATTAGTCAACGAGGCGTCCGGTAGCGCCTCGAAGAAGGCTCGTAACGTCGGACTCACCTGCAATTGTTCACCCGCAGTGTAAACCTCCAGCAGCGACCTTGGGCACGGGCCACCATCTTCGAACGCAGTCGCCAGGGCCTGCAGGCCGACGAACGGTTGGTGGATGCGTTGAATGGCGTGCACGGCGAGAAACCGCAGAAGTGCGTTGGCATCCCGTCGCAGGTCTTCGTCGATCAACACCAATTCACCACCGCTGGCCCAGGTGCCCAGCATCTCCTGCACCGAAACGTCGAAACTCAATGCTGAACCTTGCAGTGACCGCAAGCCGGGCCGAAACGACGGCAGCGCAACTTGCCAACGGATCAGGTTGGTGATGGCACCCCGGCTCATCGCGACCCCCTTGGGTTTACCGGTCGAGCCCGAGGTGTAGATCACAAACAGCAGATTCTCCGGCCCTGCCAGCTCTGGCAAGGGTTGGTCAATGCCGTCTGCTGCCGCCTCCACCATCTGTTGGTGAAACAGCGTCGGCACCTCGCAGCTGGCCAGGGCCTCGGCACCCGTTGGGTCGACCCACAACAGGGCCGGTGCCGCGTTGTCGACCATCGTCGACAGGCGCTCGGCAGGATACGCCGGATCCAGTGGCACCCAAGCTCCCCCAGCTTCGAGGACTGCCGCCACTGCCTCCGCCAGGGCGATCGAGCGCAACATACAGAGTCCAACCCGCACGTCTGGCCCGACGCCCAAGGTCCGCAGGTGTCGGGCCAGGCGATGGGTTCGACGCGCCAGCTGCCGGTAGGTCAGCGTGGTTTCGCCGAAGCTCACAGCCGCCGCGTCAGGAGTCCGGATCGCCTGGTCCGAAACTAAACCATGGAGGGAAGGTGGATGTCCGAGATCCACCGTGGTGGCATTCCAATCCACCAAGAGCTGGCGTCGTTCCGCCGCCGATAAGAGCTCCAAGTCCCGAAGCTTGGCATCCGGACGAGCAACAAAACCTTCGAGCAAAGTACACCAATGAGCCGCTAGCCGCTGGATCAGGTCGGCCTCGAAGAGATCCGAGGCGTACTCCAAGCTGGCACCCAAGCCGTCTGCGGTTTCAGCAACGAAGAGCGTGACGTCGAACTTCGCGAGGGTCCAATCCTCGACCCACGATGTGACCGTCAACCCCGCCATCGCCAAATCTCTCGCCGTCAAGTTGTGCAAAACGAACATGGCCTGGAACAGGGGCGAACGACTGGTGTCCCGAACCGGGTTGAGCACCTCAACCAGCTTTTCGAACGGAAGATCCTGGTGAGCGAAGGCTTCCAGGGCCGTATCGCGAGTCGCTGCCAGGCGCTGGCGCGCCGTCATCGAACCGTCCAGCATGTTGCGCAGTACCAGAGTGTTGACAAAAAACCCGATCAAGGGCTCCAGTTCGGCATAACGGCGATTGGCGATTGGTGTACCGACATTGACTTCGTCGGCGCCGCTGTAGCGACCCAGGAGCTCAGCAAAAGCCGCCTCGAGCACTAAAAATAGGGTCGACCGGGTCTCGCGGGCCAGCGCGTTCAATCCATCGGAGAGCTCCGAGGACAGCTGGAAGTTGTGCAACCCACCGCGGTGGCTCTCGACGGCAGGGCGCGGGCCACGCGATGGCAACTCGAGCACCGACAGCTCCCCGGCCAACTGACGCTGCCAGTAGCGCAGTTGGCTGTCCAGGGCATCACCCTGCAGCCATTGGCGCTGCCAGATCGCATAGTCGACGTACTGAATCGGCAGGTCGCGGAGCACATCACGCTCAGCAACGCTCGCCGCCGGGGGCGTATCTAGGGACGCGCTAGACGACGCGCTGCACGAAGCGTTATACATTGCCCGCAACTCCTGCAGCAGTACGTTCATCGACCAACCATCGGCGATGATGTGATGCAGGTTCAGCAATAGGACATGCTCATCGTCGGCAAGCCGGACCAACAGGGCTCGGAACAACGGACCCGTCGCCAAGTCGAAGGGTCGGACAGCCTCATCGTGCGCCAGCCTCTCGCTTTCAGGCGTCCTATCCTGTGACCGAAGATGCGATAGGTCTGTCGCCTCCAATCTCGAGACGGCTTGCGAAGCGATGACTTGGAAAGCCTCACCCTCGATCGCTTCGAAGTGTGTGCGCAAGCTCTCGTGCCGAGCCACAATTTGCCCCAAAGCGTGGTCGAGCGCACGGTATTGTAAGGCTCCTTCAAAGCGCAGGGCTGACGGCACATTGTAGATCGGCGCCCCGCCTTCCAAGCGATCGAGAAACCACAGCCGTTGCTGAGCAAGCGACAGTGGCAAATGCGCGGGACGCGGACCGCAGCGCGGTGGCGCGATCGGTGCGTTGGGCCCACGCAGGGCGGGTAAAGAGGCTGCCAGGGCCCCCAACGTCGGCTGTGCAAACACTTCCTTGAGCGGTAACTCGATGGCAAACGTCGTCCGCACCAAAGCGGTCATGGACGTTGCGCTCAGGCTGTGACCGCCGAGCTCGAAGAAGTTGCTTTCGACCCCAATGGCCGTCGGGTCCAGATCCAGCACCTCCGCCCAGATGCCACAGAGCAACTCTTCCTCCGTCGTCTGCGGGGCGGTGCGGTCGTCGAGAACAGGCGTCTTGCGATACGCAGCCCGCTGCTGGAGAGTTTGACGATCCAACTTGCCAGCCGGCGTCGTCGGGAAACGTGAAAGCAAGGCGATCTCCGAAGGCACCATGTACGCTGGCAATCCAGCGGTAAGCTCCTGGCGTAAGGCAGCCAGCAGAACCGGGTCCGCGACGTCATTGACGGCACCACGGTTTTCGTCGACGCCGTCTTCGTCGACACGGTTGTCGTCGATACCGTCTTCGTCGATCATCGGCACCACAAAGGCCACCAAACGCCGATCCCCGGAAGCGGTTTCATGGACAATGACGGTTGATTCTCGCACCGTCGGCTGCCGCTCCAGGAGGGCTTCGATCTCACCCAGCTCGATCCGAAAACCGCGCACCTTCACCTGATGATCGATCCGCCCTTGAAAAACCAACGTGCCGTCGTTGCCCCAACGCACCAAATCCCCGCTGCGATAGACACGGGCACCAGCGGCATCTCCAAATGAGTCGGGATTGAAGCGCTCGGCGGTCAATCCAGGGCGTCTCAGATACCCTTGAACCACCCCATCACCACCGATCAGAAGCTCACCGGAAGCTCCCATCGGCACCAGCCGCAAGGCCTGGTCTACGACGATCACTCGGTGGTTCGGGAGCGGTCGCCCTATGGAGGGTGCTGCTGCCAACTCCGGCTCGATCGCCCCGCTCAGGGTGGTACAGACGGAGTCTTCCGTCGGGCCATAAGCATTCAGAAGACGCCGGCCGCTGGACCACGAAGCTGCCAACTCGCGAGAACAGGCATCGCCAGCAACAATCATTGTCGTCACCGACGCAAGACTCTCCGTGGGCATCACCGCTAGTGCGGTGGGAATCATCAAGAGATTCGTAATGCCACGCTCATCACAGAGCTGCGCAAGATCGCGACCCGGCAAGAGACGCTCCTGGGGAGCCAGGTGCAGGCTGGCGCCAGCCGCCAAGGCCCAGAAGATTTCCCAGATGGACGCATCGAAGTTGGCGGACGCAAGCTGCAGCACCTTGGTTCCCGGCCCTGCCCCAGGCAACTGTTGTTGTGAGCGGACCAGGTTCAACAATCCGCTGTGAGAGACAACAACGCCCTTTGGAATACCGGTGGAGCCCGAGGTATAAATGAGGTAGGCCACTTGGGCTGCCTGGCGCTGGGGCACCGGATGCGGAGCCGACTCCAGTGCCGTTCCGATCGGCACCGAGGCCACTTCCGGCGCCTGTTCGTCGAGCAGAAAGCGCCGAGTCGAGCCGTCTCCTAGTGGCAGGAGATCTTGCAATGCCGAGGTTGTCACGACTACTGAGCAACGGCTATCTCGCAACAGGAACTTTAGGCGTTGGCGGGGATACTCCGGATCGAGGGGAAGGTATATCGCCCCACTCTTCAGAATCGCCAGCAATGCGATGATCGCGTCCGGCGAACGTCTCAAGAAAACTCCGACGACCAGGCTCTGGCGTTGCTGCTGGCCAAGGAACACCCGTGTCATCAGGTGGTGAGCCAGCTGCTCGGCTCTCTGCTCGACCGCACCGTAGCTTAGAGCCTGCCGCTCGAAGACAATTGCTGTTCGGTCGGGGAAACGCGCCGCCTGCTGCGCAACAAGATGGTGGCCGCAGGGGGTTTCGCTCCAGGTCTGAGCGGTATCGTTCCAGCCCCAAAGCAACTGAAATCGCTCCGCTCGGGACAGACAATCGAGCTGACTGATACCAGCGTCCGGTTGGGTCACGAATCCTTCGAGGAGCGTCTCGAATTGCCCGATCATCCGTCGGATCAGGGGCGCCTCGAAAAGATCACGGTTGTATTCGATACCAGCCGAGAAACCGCCATCGGCTTCGACCATATAAAGCGTCAAGTCGACCTTCGCAACGTCGTACTTCTGCGGCTCCTCGCTGACCGTGAGCCCAGTCAACTCGAGCGCCGGTGCGGGGGTGTTCTGGAGGGTAAACATCACCTGGAAAAGAGGCGAACGGCTGGTATCCCGGACCGGATTGAGCACCTCCACCAAGCGCTCAAACGGTAGATCTTGATGATCCAGAGCGGCCAGAACTACTTCTCTCAGAGTCGCAACCCGATCGCGGACGGTGTCCCGACTGGCCAGCACGTTCCGCAAGACCAACGTGTTGACAAAAAAACCGATCAACGGTTCGAGTTCAGCAAATCGTCGATTCGCAACTGGCGTGCCGATATTGATCTCGCTGGCACCACTGTAGCGCCGCAACAACTCGGCAAACGCTGCTTCGAGCACCAAGAACAACGTCCCTCGAGTCCCAGCGGCCAGCCGGCGCAAGCGGGTGGTCAACTCCGGGCTCAGATGAAAACTCTCCAGAGCACCGCGAAAAGTCTGGACCTTCGGCCGCTGGCTCGAGGTCGGAAGATCGAGCGTTTGCGGCGCACCATCCAGTTGGCGAGTCCAATAAGTCAAAAGGTTTTCGAGGGCCTGGTCTCGCAATTGCTCTCGCTGCCAGCGTGCGAAGTCGGCGTATTGGATCGGCAGAGGGTGCGCCGTCGACAAGTCGAGGCCCTCCGCCTGCGCGGCACGGGCTTGTCGCAACGCACCGTAGAACGTGGTCAACTCTCGATGGAGCACGCCGAGCGACCAGCCGTCCGACACGCTGTGGTGCATGACCAAAGTGAGGATGTGAAGGTTGCTGCCCAGGTCCAGTAGATGGAACCGGAACAGGGGGCCACGATCGAGCCGAAAGGGGTCGACGGCATCCCGCGCCATCAGTTCCGCCGCTGTCCGTTCCGCGACGGTAGCTGGGAGATGGCCCAGATCCACCAGCGGCAAGCTCCACTGTCCCGGCGGAGTGATCATCTGTCGCACTCGCCCCACGGTGTTGCAGTGATCAGCAACCTCGACAAAGTGCGTCCTGAGACTCTCGTGACGCTCGACAATCGCTCGCAGCGCCCAGTTCAAAGCTGCCACATCGAGCAGACCCTCGAGTCGAAAGGCGTAAGGCATGGTGTAGGTTGATGATGGCCCTTCCATACGATCCAAAAACCACAGCCGCTCTTGGGCGAAGGACAATGGCGCGGGGCCCGCGTCTTGTTCGGCGGCAGTTGGTGGCGTGAGTGCCTCACCTCGCCCTTTGAGAGTCACCAAGTGAGACGCCAGGCCCGCTACGGTCGGCCGCGTGAAAATCTCTCGCAGTGGGACTTCCACCGCCAAAGTTTTGCGCACCAGGCTGAGCAGACGGCTAGCGGCCAGACTGTGGCCACCCAACTCGAAGAAGTGGCTCTCGGCGCCAATCGATGCTGGATCCACCTCGAGCACTTCTGCCCAAAGGCCACATAACAGTTCCTCTTCTGGGGTCCTGGGAGCGGTGTGTTCGCGCCCGGATGCCACACCTAGGCCCTCAGCCCGCCGGGTCAGGGCTTGTCGGTCCAACTTCCCGCTCGGCGCCAGCGGCAGTCGGGACAGTAGGGCAACCACCGAAGGCACCATGTAAGCTGGCAACTGGGCGGCGAGCTCTTCTTGCAGCGTAGTGACCAGGGCCGGGTCGGAGAGGTCGCGGACTGTTCCGTCCACCTCTTCATCGGATGCCTGGGGCACAACGAAGGCCACCAACCGTCGATCTCCAGCGGTGAGTTGATGGGCCACCACAGCGGCTTCTCGGACATTCGGCTGGCGGTTCAACAGGGTCTCGATCTCACCCGGCTCGATACGGTATCCCCGCACTTTGACCTGGTGATCACACCGCCCTAAACATTCGATTTGGCCGGCCACGCCATAACGCGCCAGATCCCCGGTCCGGTAGAGACGCTCACCACCGCGGGTGTGGGAGGTCCCTGGGCCCTCGACAAAGGGATTGGGTAAAAACAGCTCCCCGGTCAGCCCAGGACGCGCCAAATAACCGCGAGCCAAGTTGGCACCGGCAACAAACAGCTCCCCCGGTACACCGCGGGGTACCAGCTGCAACTTGTGATCGAGCAGGTAAATCCGAGTCCGGTCGATCGGTGTCCCAACTGGCGGCAAAGCAGACCATCGGTGCGGCTGCCGTGGCAGGTCGAACGCGGTGATCACGTGCGCTTCCGACGGCCCGTAGTGGTTGTGAAACGAGCACTCCGGGATGGCTGCAAAAAAGGCCCGTAGCTGACGGGTCGCCTGCAGCTGCTCCCCCGCTGTCACAATCTCTCGCAAGGACGTGGGCTGCAATCCAACGTCTTCAAACGCCGCCGCTAGCGCTTGCAGGCCAACAAAAGGTTGATGCATCCGTGCGATTGCACGACGTTTGAGAAACTCCAACAACCCGTGGGCATCGCGGCGTAGCTCTTCGCTCACCAGCACCAACTCACCGCCGGTGAGCCACGTTTCGAAGAACTCCTGCGTCGAGATATCAAAACTCAGTGAGGCTAGCTGGACCGTGCGCAGGCCGGGATGGAACGACTGCAAACCAATCTGCCATCGCAGCAGGTTGGCGATTGCACCACGCCCCATGGCTATCCCCTTGGGCCTGCCCGTTGAGCCCGAGGTAAAAATTACATAAAGCAGGTTCTCAGCCGACGTCACTTCGTCGAGAGGAGAGTCGTCGTAGGCGGCCAGGGTTGCCTCCAGGTCGGTCGGGATCAGACGTTCCGGGGCTAGGAGGGTGACCACCTCAACTCCGTCTGGATCAGCGAAGATCCAAGGGGGCGCGGCATCCTCCACCATCATCCGCACCCGGTCTTCGGGATAAAACGGATCCATCGGCACCCAGGCCCCGCCGGCTTTGAACACCGCCAACACCGCTTCCACCATGGCGACCGAACGCTGCATGCAGACCCCAACCAACACATCCGGACCAACACCCAGCTGTCGCAGATACCGCGCCAACCGGTTGCTGCGCCGATCGAGGGTGCGGTAGGTCATCACTTCATCGCCGAAGCTCAGAGCCGGAGCATCCGAAAAGCGCTCGACGGCTGCAGCAAAGGCTGTGTGAAGGCTAGGCGTCGGCCCCGCAACATCGGTGTTGTTGAGTTGATTCAGGAGTTGATGCCGCTCGCTGTCGGGCAACAAGGGGAGCTCCTCAACTCCAGTATCCAGACGAGACCCGAGCCCCGCAAGCAGCTCCTGATATTCATCCGCCATGCGACAGATCCGCTGGCGGTCGTAGAGGGAGGGGTCATACTTGAAGGTCAGCTTCAGACGATCTTGAAGGTCGAACACCTCTAGGCTGAGCTCAATTTCGCCAATTTGGTGCACGCCGTCGACCGGTTCCAGCACTAGGGCCTGGGCAGCCCGCCCACTGCCGTACTCGCGGTCCAAGCGGCTGCGCAGGTTCTGCCAGATAAAACTGGTCTGAAACAACGGCGTCGAATTGGCCTCGGGCACGAGCCCCAACTCCTGGATGAGCCGCGGGAAGGGCAGATCGGCATGCTCGAGTAGACCAAAAACCGACGTTTGAACCTGCAGCACGTATTGGGTGAGGCTGGGATTCCCCGTCAGGTCGAGTCGCAACGGCAGCATGTTGACGAAAAATCCGATCACATCGCTGAACTGCGACTCAGGTCGCCCCTTGACCGCCGTGCCGACCAGCACCTCGGTGACCCTCGCCTGGCGAGCCAGCAAGATTCCGAAGGCCCCAAGGCACAGGCTGTACAGGTTGGTCCTGAGGGTTCCAGCCAAACCGCGTAACCCGGAGGTGAAGTTGGCGTCCAGCTCGAGTTCCAAGAACTCGCCGCTGAAGCTCTGTATGTCGGGACGGGGAAAGTCGGTCATCAAACCTAGCTGATGTGGTGCACCGGCGAGGGTTTCTTGCCAGTAGCTGACTAGTCCAACGGCCTCGGGTCCGGTCAGGAACCGCTGTTGCCAGACCTGGAAATTGCGAAAAGCGGCAGCCGGTTCAGGCAGTCCGTGCGGCTCGGCCAGGCGCTCGGCACCGTAGATGTGGAGCAATTCGTCCACGAGCAGCTGATAGGACGCACCATCAAACACCAGGTGATGGACGTTGATCAGCAGGACGGGTCGCTGCTCGTCCCGACGGAAGAGCACCACTCGAAACAGAGGTCCTTGCTCGAGATCAAAGGGTGCACGAGCGGTGGCGACGATATCTTCCAGCAACACATCCCAACTCGATTGCGCAGCATCATGCTCTCTAAACGCAACATCGTGTGGGTCTTGGACGACCTGCACGGGCTGCCCGTCGACCTCGCGAAAGACCGTGCGTAGGCTCGGGTGTCGATCGAGGATGGCCTGGAAGCTGCGCCGCAACGCCACCCCATCGGTATCGCTACCGAGCTGGAATGCGAACGGAATGTTGTAGGCATAACTCTCTGGAGCCAGGCGGCAAATGAACCAGATGCCGGCCTGCCCTTCGGTGAGTGGGAACGTCCGCGGAGACTCTGGCGGAGAAGGCAACGGCACCCCATCGGCGGGCTGAGCTGGTGCCTTGATCCCGTAGGTGCTCTCGAATTCGGCACCAAAACCTTGCCCTTTGGCCACCAGCTCGAGATCAAGCGCCACGGAGGGCTGCCGGACAAAGTTGATCAAGGTAGCCGCCAAGTCCGTCGCCTGCTGACGATCCAGCCCTAACGAAATTGCCAAACGTACGGTGTTCTGGAGTGCTGGCCAAGCCTCGAGCCCGCTCAAGTGGGCACCACCGCGAAGTCCGGTCGCAACATACAGACTCGCAAGGAACGAGGGTACCGGTCGATCCAGGTCTCGGAATTCTGGCAGCGCCCCGACGTCCAGCAGCACACCATGAGACCCCGCCGGTTGGTGAATTGGCACCCCGGCCGTGGCGAGCTGCTCGACTAGTATTCTGACCGCTGTCAATCGCTCGCTGACCAACGCCAGCTGGCCACGTCGGTCCGCTACAGCCAAGGCCAACAGCCCCGCTTGATTGGTGTCTAGAGGTTCCGGATAGTCCAGGTACGCAGCCACCTGCGGGTCGTTGGTACCCACCAAACCGCCCACATTGACCGCGAAGTCTTTGGCCAAACTAGCGGTCAGATGATCAGCCTGTGAGCACAGTTCCTTGACCATGGCCCAAGGCTGAGTCGGATCGACCAACAAGGCATTTTCGAGCACCCGGGTAGCATCGATCATTAGCGGGACGCCAGCATCCGATAGCAGCCGTTTAGTAACCCGCAGGCTATCGAGTGAGACCGGGTAGCCACCGATACCGTTGTTGCTCAGCTCGAGACAGGCCAACACCGGTTTGCGGGTTTGGAGTTGGCGCTCCAGAGCCTCGAGATCCATGCCACCACGAAACAGGTGTTGGGAGTGGATCTCCAGAATCTGGGGCAGCTCCACCGCCTCGAAGCCATTCTCGATTTGGTGATAAAGCTGGGTTGGGAAGAGCAGGTTCTGAACCAGGCCGGGCGCCCCCTCCGCACTCCCCTCCCCCAACGCACTAGAGCCGTAAGCTTTGGCGAACGCCTGCCAAAACAACCCCTCCGCACTGCGACCCGACGCCGTGACCCGCAGGTGTGCAAATGGAAACAACCAACGCAAGGTGGCTTCGAGGTCCGGCGCCCTAGCCACTTGCGCCCGCAGCAGCTCCATCCTCGAACGAATGAAGGGGTTGTCCAGCTGGGCCCAGGAGTCCGTCTTGAGGTCAACGGCGACCTCCTCGGAGGCCAGCCTGAGGGTGTTGTAACCGACGGACTCCAAACGCTGTGATCGCTGGCCCGGATCAGATGGAGCCGAAGTTTGCGACGCAGTCCCTGGCGTCGAGGACCCTGGTGTCGAGGTCAGCGGCGTCGAAGACCCTGGCGGCGAAGACCCTGTTGGCGAAGACCGTGGCGGAAGACCGGGCGATCCACCGTCTGGATTGGCCAGCATCATCAGAATATCCACAACTCGATCGGGATCCGCGGCCAGCGGGCGACTCAGGTAAAGCTGATGGTTCTGCGGGCGAAACTTGTTCTTGAACTGCAGGTTGCCAGCACCGTCAAAGGCACCTCGGTCACGCAAGCCGTTCAGTACCGCATCCCCGGCGGGATCGGTCACGACAGCATCGGCAAGTCGAGCGCCAAACGTCGCGCCTAGACTGTAAGCGGCGTGCTCCTCGCTGCGGAGCTGAGTGAGGATGTGACAGATTCCGGTTTCGAGCCCGCCCAACGGCATGTCTGGACCGTAGAACTCCAAGTCCATCAAATAACCTTGCCGGTTAGGCATGGAAGTGATGATGATGACGTTCTGTAGCCGATCACTGAGCCATGTGAGAAAGATCCGATGGGCGGCGGGCAAAACGCCAGCAAGGATCTCGCGCCGCACATTCGATACATACGGATTGACCATGTCCTTGCTGGCACACCAAGCATCCACCACCTCGACGATGGCACGGTCGGTGCCGGCATTTTCGCCAGAGTGGTATTCCTCCGTGAGACATTCACCGGACTTAGCGAACCGGCTCACCAGGTACCTGAGGCGACGCATCGCCCGCCCCTCGAGCGTGAAGGTGCTCAATGCAGGCAAACGCTGCATGACGCCGAACGGGGCGGCGCCGAAGGCCTGACCACCCGCGGATGCTAGCGGCTGATCACCGACCAGGTATGGCACGAGTTGGCGCTCGTCACAGTAGCGCACCAACTCATCGGCCAGAGGCTGGAAGTCGTCGACGGCACCGACGTAACAGAAGGCGAAACATAGGCCATCCGCTTCGTTGAAGTAGAACAGGGCGCGGCCGTAGGAGCCGAGAAAGATCCACGGAGCGATATCGCGACGGGCTAGGGCCGAGGTTTCCCAGGCCTGCTGTTCCAGAATCGAGGCTACCACTGCCGATTCCCTGGGCCAGTCCGCCAACTCGTCCTCGCGCACAACAGTCCACTGGATGGGCGGCGCCACTTCGAGCTCGGCTTCAGGAACGATGGCAGCCTGTTCGACCCGTTCCTGTTCGACCCGTTCCTGTTCGATCCGTTCGACGTTCGGATTTGCTGGTAGGTCCGACGCAAAAGCTTCGATCTTGTGCTCGACCAGGTAGGCTGCCAGGTCGGCGAGGGTGTCTGCCTCGAACAACAGGGTTTTGGGTAAGGTGCCCACCCTCTTCTCGAGGGTTTTGACAATGCGGAGATTGAGGAACGAATCCACCCCGTATTCGTCGAAGGGTTGATCGGGATCGATTTCGTCCACCGAAGTCCGTAACGCGCTGGCGAAGGTATCCGCCAGAAAACCCTCAACCTGTGGCAGGGTGGTGGCTACATCGGGTAGCGCTGCGGTCTCGGTACGGAGTGCCGGGCTCTCTAAAACCCTGGCGACAACCTGCGGCTCTGCCATCGACGAGTCGTGAACCTCTGTCCGAGGATTCAGGGCGAGTTCAATCCGATCCCGGTCTCCCGGCGCAACGGCAACATTCGAGTCATTGGATCCGAGAGCAGCCACCAGCGCCGCCAGTCCGTCGTCGGTGGCCAATGGGATCACCCCGGTGGCTTCCTCAAAGAAGGCGATCTGATCCTGAGAGATCGCCATGCCGCCGTCGAGCCACAAGGGCCAATTGACTGCCAGGCTCTTGCCTTGCCGCTCCCCCTGCTGACGCAGGCGCTCGCGATAACGAGCAAAACCATCCATGAATCCGTTGCCAAAGGCGTAGTCTGCTTGGCCCGGGTTGCCGAGAATCGACGATAGAGAGGAAAACAGCACAAAACACGCTAGGGGCTGATCGCGAGTCACCGCATCCAGCACCAACGTCCCTTCCCGCTTGGGCATCACGACGTTGTGAAACCGGGCAGAGGATTTGTTGGTCAGGAATCCGTCGTCGAGAATGCCAGCCGCATGAAACACGCCGTGTAGCGGACCGAAACGTTTGCCAACGTCGGCCACAAGCTGGGCCATCTGGTCTTCGCGGGTCACGTCGGCCTGCGTGTACAGGCCCCGGTTTTGCCAACCTTGTAATGCGACCAGACGCGCTGCGAGCTCTGGGTTGGCCGCAGACCGACCCGTGAGTACAATGTTGCCCGAGGTCCGGCGCAACAAAAAGCGCGCCAAGATAAGACCCAGGCCACCGGCCCCACCGGTGATCAGATAGGTCCCGCTCTGCGGTAACTCCAACGGCGGCAACTCGAGAGGTGACGGTGAAACGACCTTCGGAACCAGCCGCCGTTGACGCACCTGGCGACCGCCCCAAAGTAGGTGACGAAAGCCGCCGTTGATCTCGAAGAGCTGAGCAGGCAACGCCCCAGTCTCCCGGGTCTCGCCACTCTGCTCCTTACCGTCACTCTGCACCTCGACAACTGTTGCCGAGAGTTGAGTCTCTTCGAGGATAACCGTCCGGAGCAGTCCAGCCAACGCTTCGATCCGCGGCGACAGGTTGCCTTCAGGGTTGGCGGCAACACAGCAGAGATGGACTGGCTCCGATTGATCGAGAACTGCCTCGAGACATGGCAATAGAGTCTCGAGATCGTCGACGTGTGAGTTATCAGGCAGACGGTTCTCAGGCAAACAGTAGACAACAAGTCGCGGTAGCTGGTGTTGACCGAGGTGCTCGAAGAGCTGCCGCCAATTGGTCACCTCATCAACCGCCAGGCGATATCGATGCTGGCCGGTGACTTCGAAAGCCACACCCGGCTGCACCCAGGTGACGTGATCTGCTGCAGAGAGCCCTAGTGCATCAACCACGCGGCTCGTCAGTCCACTGTTGACGCCGAGAACTAACCCAGCGGTCGGCGTCAGGCCGGCAGCGCCTGTCAGAGGTATCCACTCGGGCCGGAAACTATGGACAGTGGTCTCCGAGGCGGACACTGGCTGCGTGGTGGCTGCTGGCTTAGCGCTAGCGACCGGCGGAGCTTCAAGAGAAGTCGCAACGCCTGAGGTCACCGGCCCTTTCGTGACATGAACTCTTTGGCGGCCACCGTTCGACGAAGGCTTCGCTGCGCCTCCTAGAGCCCGGACCGACAGATTCTCGAACCGCACCAGGAGGTTGCCTTGCGCGTCGACCAGGACGACGTGGAACCGACGGACGGGACTCACCAATCGACCCTTGCCTGCATCCCCGGGCTCGGCACGCGTGACATAGGCGAAGCAGGTCTCGGGCAGGTCAGCCCACGGTACCAACCGCTCCAGGGCAAAGGGCACAGGCGTCCCTTCTTCGGGCGACATCAAGCCGACGATCGTCTGCAGCGCGCCATCCATCAGGCTGGGGTGGAACCGGAAGGGACAGGCTCCGGCGGCAGCAGGCAACACGAGCTCGGCCAGCGCCTCTGACCCGTTGCCTTGCCATGAGCGGATCGCCTGGAAAGCAGGCCCGTAGTGAAGTCCTCGCTCAGCGAGACGTTGGTACCAGGTAGCGCCGTCAACGGCATCCCCACAGCGCTGACGGACCGCGGCGAGCTCCAAACGAGCCGGTGCCCCTTTTACGTTCAGCGGCATCATTCGTCCCTCGGCTAGGACTCCGCCTCCTTTCTGGCCGTTGCAGGACAGCGACCAACTGCTGCTCCCCGAGGGTAACGCCGCGTCAGATCCCGCAATCGTCATCCGTAGTTCATGGGGGGCGCCGGAGAACACCAATGGACGCTGCCACGAAACACCGGCTAGTTCAGTCAGCCCAGAACCCCGGCTGACTGGACCCGAGGCACCGTTCCCACTGACCGAACTACCTGAGATACCAACGCTGAAACCGCCAGACGAGCCGGTGCCAGACACTGGGCCGTTGCCAGACACTGGACCACTTAGTTCCGTGCTTCCAGAAACCTTGCCAGACGACGCGGCAGCCAGCGCAATCTCCAAACAGACAACTCCTGGTAACAGCACCTGCCCGCCGATCACATGATCGGCCACAAACGGCTCGTCGCCACGCAATAATTGGACAAAACTGTCGTTGCTGGCCAGCGGAGAGTCTACGATCGGCTCCGCCAAGACACCTGGCTCCCTCGTCTCCTCAGGTTCTGTCACGTCCTCAGGCTTGGTCGCCTCTTCAGCATCCGCCAACGCATCAGCGATCTTGGCTGGATCGCGTTGATCCGGCACCCAATACCGAGCCTTGGCGAAGGGATAGGTCGGCAACGGCAGACGACGCGGCGGACGCTCACCGTAAAGCTTGGCCCAATCGATGGCTGATCCACTCACCCAAGCCTGCGCCAACGTCGCCACCTCGCGACCGGCCAACGCCAGGCCGACCGTGGCTGCATCCACCGGTTCTTGCCCAGAACTCGCAGCCTTCTTGCCCCGGCGTACACGCCCCGACCAAATTGCATCTGAAGGCTCACCGGCCGTAAACGCGACGAGTTGGCGCTGCAAGTCGCTCGCATCCCTGGCAACAATCGCTAGTCGACAGGCATAAGCCTCCCGCCCGACTTGCAACGTGTGGGCGACGCGGCGCAGATCCAATGAGCTCGCCTCCCTGTTCCCTGCCGACGCTGCCCTCGCCAATGCGGCCAGGCTCGTGGATTGGGTGACCTGCCGCGGGTCGAGGCCCAACGACTTCGCCAACCGTTCACCGAACCGGGCATAACTCTCCCAGTCGAATCCGAGCTCAGACAGAGCCTCTTCCGGATCGAGATGCGCGACACCCAACGCCAGGACCTCAGCGGCGATGTTGACCACTTCGGACAACGTCCCCGAGTCCTCAGCAATGATTGGCTTCATCGACACACTGCTGGCGGAGCTCAGGAAGCTGGCTAAATCCGTCGCTCGCGTCCGAAGCGCCTCGTCGGTTTTGGCCGAAAGCACAAAAACCTGCTCCCCCGCCTCAGCATCGCCAACGCCCAACAGGCCGGTGTCCTGCGAACCGGATGCCCCCACATACTCCTCGAGGGCAACATGACCGTTGACGCCACCCATACCAAAGGAACTGACCCCAGCGCGACGCGGTACCGACCGGCCGTCCGCAGTGGTCGGCACATCCCAAGAGCGGGTCTCTCGCACGATCTCAAACGGAGAACCGTCCAACTTGATGAACGGATTGACTGCTTCGATGTGGATCGAGGCAGGTAGCTGCCGATGACGCATCGCCAGCAGGACTTTGCACATACCAGCAATACCAGCGGCACGTTCCAAATGGCCGATGTTGCTCTTGACCGAGCCGATCCCACAGTGAGGCTCGTTTGGCGGCACCACCCCATGGCTGTCGTAGAGTCGGGCGAAAGCCTTCTTGAGACCACTGATCTCGATCGGATCGCCAAGGGCGGTGCCAGTACCGTGGGCTTCCATGTAGGAGATGGTTGTGGGATCGATCCCCGTCATCTCCCACGCAGTCGCCACCAGATCGGCCTGGGCGTTGGGGTTGGGGGCGGTCATGGATGCCGCTTTGCCGCCGTGATTGACCGCGGTGCCTCGGATCAACCCATAAATAAAGTCGCCATCCGCTTCGGCCGCACTCAACGGCTTGAGCAATACGGCACCGGACCCCTCGCCCCGGGTATAACCGTCAGCCCGGCTATCGAACGTCTTGCACCGACCGTCGGGCGCCAACATGTCGGACTTTGAGATCGCGATGTGGTCGCGAGGACTGCTGTTGACGTTGATGCCGCCAGCAATCGCCAGTGCACAGTTGCCGATGCGGATCGCCTCGACTGCATTGTGCACCGCCACCAGCGCGCTGGAGCAGGCGGTATCCACCGGCTCGCTAGGTCCATGAATGTCGAGCAGATAAGAGATGCGATTGGTGAGGATGGTGTGGAACGAACCGGTCAACGTGTAGGCTTCGAGATCAACCTCGTAGTCGCGATAAAGCTCTTTGTAGTCGTAGTTACCAACCCCGACGAATAAGCCAGTATCGCTACCCGCCAGATCCGAGGGGCGATAACCGGCATCTTCGAGGGTCTTCCAGACGGTCTGCATGAAGATCCGCTGCTGCGGATCCATCAGCTCGGCTTCCCGTGGCGAGATGCCAAAAAACGCCGCGTCAAAACAGTCGATCTCGGGCACGAAGCTCCCGAACTTGGCATTGGTGCGATTCTTGTCTTCGGCAGGATCACCATACACCGCCCGCCAATCCCAACGATCGGGCGGCACCTCGGTGATCAGATCTTTCTCCGCCACCAGGTGTTGCCAGAAGGTTTCGAGATCGGGCGACTGTGGCATCACCCCACTCATGCCGATAATGGCGATCGGTTCGTTGGCGATCTGGCCCGGTGCTGGATGTGGTGCGGACTCCGTGCCGAGCGACGCTATCGTGAATGCAGGAACACTCTCCACCGGCACTGGCGCTACTGGAGCGGGCGCTACTGGAGCGGGCACCGAGACCTGTAACACCGGAGTTGGCGACACCGGTGCTGCCAGCTCTGGAATCACCTGCACCGGAGCTGACGAAGGCGCATCTGGCGGGCCCGTTGTTGCGGCAAAATGCCGGGCTATCTGCTCACGGTTCTCTTCGAAGACGTGACCCGATAGGCCACCCAGGGTGGGATACTCGAAAAAGATTACCGGCGTGAGGTCAAGGCCAAACTCGCGGTTGATGTCGTCGGTGAACTCGGTGAACGTGATCGAGTCGAACCCGAAGTCGCTCATGTCGGCCTCGAAGTCGACATCGTCCGAGCTCAACCCCAGAATGCCCTCCAGCTTGTCCCACATCCGCTCGCGCAATCGAGCCAAGAGCGCTTTGTCGTCCAGTGCAGCTGACATCGAGGGGTCTTGCCCCGGTGTTGCCGCCGCCACCGCCTGCAGCGGTGCGCCTTGTGGAAGGGTCACCGTTTGTAACGTGGCTCCAGCCGGGGACGTGGCTCTAGGCTGTAACGCGGGGGGCACGGCTGAGGCAGTGGGCTCCCGGGAAGCTTTCTTCTTCCGAGATGGGCCGAAAACCTGATGGATCTTTTCTGCCTCACCGTGCACCACCATCAGATTCGACCGATCACCAGCCAGGGCAGCATCGAACAGCTCGAGACCAAGCTCTGTGGTCAGCGGCTTCATGCCCCAGTTCCGCAGCAAATGCTGCTCGAGTCGCTCGTCCAAACTCATGCCGCCTTCGCGCCACAACGGCCAAGCGATCGCGATGGTCCGGCCCGAGCGTCGACCCGCCTTGCTGGCTGCTTCCCGCTGATCGGCGAACGCCGTCAGGAATGCGTTGGCATAGGCGTAGTCACACTGGCCGGCATTACCTTGAACCCCAGCCACCGACGAGAACACCATGAAAAAGTCCAGCTGCAGACCGGCACAAGCCTGGTCCAGATTGCGTGCTCCACGCACCTTGGGGTGGAGAACCGCCAAAAAATCGTCCGCCGTTTTATTCCAGAAGTAGTTGTCGCGGAGGACGCCAGCAGCATGGACCACTCCGCGAAGCTCGCCGAATCGCTCATCGGCTGCAACCACAGCCAGCAGTCTCTCCACCGCCTCAGGGTCTCCAACATCGGCCGCGAGGTAACACACAACACAGCCTGCCGCCTCAGCTTCCCTGACGAGACTCACGAATGGATCCGCTTCACCTTCGCGTCCCACGACCCCGGCAGAGCGCCCACTGAGCACAACCTGCAGCGCCTTACCTTCACGACGACCACGATCGATGAAATGTCGGGCCAGCAACAATCCCAGGCCACCTGCTCCACCGGTGATGAGATACGTCCCGCCATCACGAAGACCCACCGACGATGACGACTCAGTGACGGGTTTGAAGGGCAACCATTGACGCACCTGACGACGCCCACTCCCTAACCGGACC
>JAJCXO010000029.1 GCA_029263395.1 Acidobacteriota bacterium
GGGATGAAGCCGCGTAGGAGCGATTCGACCAGATAGGGATGCGAGAACAGAAGTAGGTAGCTGTTGGCATGTTGGGTCATGGGTTCTCCGTCTTTGGGTTTCAGGACAACTTCCTACCCTTCTAAAGACGGAAAACGAGGCGCCAATCTTTGGCTGTGACCTCAGAAAGTCAAAAAGCCAAAACCCAGGGTGGCGCTTCGCCCACCCTGGACCTTGGTATGGAACCCCGTTGGGGTTCGGATCAGAGGATCTCGTTTCCCAGGGTGGCGCTTCGCTTACCCTGGGCTTTGGTATGAAACCCCGTTGGGGTTCGGATTCAACCTTGATAGGCCTCGGACTGTTGCATCGACGATCACTGAAGCAACACTAATGCTTCACTGACAATCCCCAACCACCTCGGTCGAGAACTGCCCAAATGCTGAGTAACGCGCACTTACCCAGCCGCCTTCCGACGGTGCAAAATTAAACACAATGGTGCCAAACGGGATGGCAATGTTGAGGTCCGTGGTTGTGAGCTCGAGGTAATGCTGACTTGTGAGGAAACCACCGGTGACGACCGAGCTGCCGTTGAAGTCGAAAACCTCGTAGCTGAACGAGGCCGCGAGCGGTCCTTGGGGACGGTTGAGTAGGATGCGGAAGACGGTACCGCCGCCAAAATCCACCAGGCGAGCTTCGCGGGTGTTGCAGAGCTCGTTCGGGTTCACCCAACGGTTGCCGGTGGCGAAGTTGTTGCCCTCGTCGATCCGAAAGTAGTCGGCCGCGATCCCTGACGCGCCGCCTCCGGCGACCTTGGCAATCGCCAAACCGGTAGCGAAGCCAGCGCCGTTGACTTCGAGATCGTTGAGGTTGAAGCGGATATCCCGCGCCACGGTGCCCTGGGACCCCATGGTGATGAATTCGTCGCGCAACGGCTCGCTGGTGAGGGTTCGCCCGTAGTACCTTAGGTCTATGGCTTCGATGTCGTCGATTTCGTTGCGGATCGCCCACTGCACGGTGGGGCCCATGGGATCGTCGACGTCGACCTCGAAACCCGGCAAGATCAACCCTCCGATGGACGTCAGCGACGGCATCTCGGCCAACTTCACGCGGATGCCGAGGGCGTTGTGTGGGGTGACGTCTTCGATCGAGAACCAAGGACTGACACCGGTGTTGCTGTTGCCCCAGGCCGGTTCGCCGTCGGTGCCGTTGGTATCTTGGCAGATACCAACGAAGCCGGGTTGTTCCACATCCCAGCCGCCGATTCCGAGGTGGAAGCCGTTGGTCGGCACGTTGAAACCCGCAGGCACCTCGAAGCGGAAGAATTCTTGAACGTTCGGTGTGTCGAGGGTGATTGAGGCCGGGAACGATCCCAGGACGGTCCCTGGGCTACCCCCTGGGCCATTGTCATCGTAGGCGATCAGGTCAAAATCGAGGCTCGGCGCCGCGGTGGCTGAGCGACCAGCACCAGACTTTTGACGCCCCGATTAAGGCGTGGACCAGGCCGACGTATCGCCGCTTTCGAAACCATCGGCGAAAATTGATGCTGCCGGTAGGGGTGGCACCTCGCCGTCGAAACCGGTGAGGGTTGGATCACCGAGCAGGTTCCAGCCGAGCAGCACGTCGAGTACCGCTGGGCTTTCGGTTGTCGCCAACGCAACCTTGGCCTCGAGGATCGCCTCGCCGAGGGTTCGGCCAGGCTCGAACAGGCGGCTGAAGATCTCCAACGAGAGTGCACGTTCGGAGCGCGCTTCGGTCAGAGTTGTCGCCCCCAACACCGCCGCCGCGCCGCGATCACCGGACAGCAGCAACTGATGCCCGAGCGTCTCGTTCTGAGGGGACACGTAGTAAGTTGTCCAACAGCCCCACTGGGTGACCACGGTCGGTACTCCAAGGTTGTTCAGGTCGACGGCATCGGAGGCGTTGAACAGACCGTCGAAGCTCCAGGTGGTGGGCCCTGAATGCCCCATGAAGCTGGTCACCGCAGGTCCGGCATCCATCGCCTCGAGCAGCTGCTCTCGCGCCGGGCCGGCTCCCAGCTCATCGATGTAGATCCGTTGCAACTGCCAATCGAACGGCACTAGGGCCGCCAGCTGTTCGCTCGACAGCGCAAAGTCGAACCGCGACGCGGGTTCATAGTCATCCGAGGCCATCACGAGAGTCTTGCGATCAACGAGCTGCTCGTAATTGAGCGTCTTGTCGATGATCGTCGCCAGTTCGGCCGGGGTGCGCACGGGGAAGCGGCCGATGGCGACATCGGGAACGTCGTCACCATTGCCATCGGCGAGCAGGCCGTCAGCGGGAGCAAAATACACGAAGTCGCCAGTTCGGGCGTAGAGCGACGGGATGAAACTGACGCCGCCTAGTCCGAGGTAGTCGTGGTAATCGTAGGTGTCACCTCCAACCAGCAGCACCGCACGTGTGCTCAGGTTGTGGCGGGCAAAGTTGACGTACGTACGGATCGCCTGCGGATCGAAGACGCCGTCACCGAATTGCTGATAGACGTCTTCGACGTCTACCACCTTGACGCTCCAGCCCTGAGCCCGGCGGGCCGCAACCAGCGGCGTGAGGCCGGCTGCGAAGTCTGGATGGGAGATGATCAACAGCTCAGCCTCGCCACTGCCAAGATCCGCTTCCGGCCGCCCTGGCGTGACACTGGGGCTGTTGATCGAGCCACTGGTCAGCGTGTAAGTGGCGAGTTGCTCACTTCCTGCAAAACGCGCCACATAGGCTCCTGGCGTGCCCATCACTTGAACGTTGGTCAGCCGCGCCAGTTGGGAGCCCGTGCGCCGGTAGACGGTAACTTCGGCCGAGGGCAGACCGGTGATCTCGAAGACCTCACCCACTGCCTCGAACTCTAGGCCGCCATCAATCGGCATCAGCGCTCGCTCATAACGCACCGTCCAACTCTCGACGTTGATCAGATCAAAAGCGACACCGGTATCGCCCGGTACCGTAACTGTCAGAGTATTAGCACCGTCCTGCAGCACTGCTTCGGGCACGTCGAATGTGATCGGATAGTCGACAAGACCATCGAAAGTTGCCTCCGCCAACTCGACACCGTTGACCGAGAGCACCACATGGTGATCTGGAGCTCGAGCCCAGTCGGTCACACCCCATAACGACACCGTCAGGCTCGCCGGGCCCGCTCCCAACACGCGACCGTCGGTTCGGAAGGTGAAGTTTGCCGAAACTGGAGTGGTAAACGCCAAAATCGAGGTGTCGTACCACGGATCAGTCGTCGGCGAGCCGAAACTGTAGACCAGGTTACGCTCGGTGTGGACGGTCGCGGTGTAGCTCGTCTGAGCCGGCGCGATACTGACCGGCGAGCCATCGTCGATGATGCGTTCAGTATTTTCCGGATCAACGTTCAAGACGTAGACATTGGTCTTGGTATACAGCGTATCGAGGCCCACGCCGAGCCATTCGATGAAGCTTCCTGGCCCGAACACTCCACCGGGCGCCTCCACCCGGATCGGCGTGGCCTCGCCGAGGTTCAACACGGCGATGTCGGATGCAGGAACACCGGCCAGGTCGAGGCCCGCAGCAGCCAGCTGCTGGTAGGTCACTCGATAGAGCCCGTCTTCCTCGACCAATAGATTGACGGTTCCCCCATCGTCGGCCTTTTGGAGCTTCAGATGACCGCGAGCCGCGCTCACCCGTTCCGCTTTGGCGGTTTCGTGCTGACCGCGAATCGCCTCCCAGTTGATGGGCTGGGCGGTCAACTCACGGCGGCCGTATGCTTTTCCGAGCTCGAAGGGGCCGTGATAACGCGACGTACCGCGGACCCCAACGTCTTCCAGCAAGAAGATCTCTCCGCTGATCCCGTCCACTTGGTGGGCGTACTTTTGGACTGTGATCGAGTCCTTGCCCGACGAGGCAATCAAGTTTCGGTTGATCTGCCGCCAATCGCCATCGCGCCAGACCCAGAGGTTGAAGCCGATGTGCCCAACCTCGGTGGCGGTTTGCCATTCGAGCTCTAGTCGATCCTGGTCGCCGTGGGCGACGAAGTAAGACAGCGTGACCGGGGTGAAGGTGGCGCCACCCTCAAAAAAGCCGAAGTTGTTGTTCGCCGAGTTGTCGGTTGACGGATCCTCGGGATCGCCGGTGTCTGGCAGAACAGCCGGTTCGACACCACCGGTTGCGGTCTGGGTGGTCTGCAAATAACCATCGACCACGGTTGCGGCGGTTTCCACTTCCACCTCATACACCCCTGGCGGCAAGTCGTCGAAAAGATAAAACCCGTTGACGTCGGTGGTTTCCCGCCCGATCAGGAAACGCTCGCCGTTGATGACTCGATAGAGCAACATGGTGGCACCTTGCACCAAGGTCTCGAGCGACGTCTCCCCCGGATCGTAGATGCCATCACTGTCGCCATCAACAAAGTCGATGACGCCGTCGACGTCAGCGTCGATGAACACCGTGCCACTGAGCTCTAGGGCGCTACTGGCAAGGTCATCACGATAGCCAAAGTCAGCCGTGACGTCATTGGGTGAACCCGACGTCAGGGTGACGGCGTAGGGATCGGCTTGACTATTGTCGTCCGTCGCCGGGGTTCCGGTTGTTTTGACTAGCCCACTGAGCACGCCAGCAGTATCGGTAACGTCAACCAAGTAGTCGCCGAACGGCAAACCCTTGAGCTCATACTGACCGTTGAAATCAGTGGCGACTGTTCGCAACAAGTTGTCGATACCGGCGTCGATCATACCGTTGCCATTGGCGTCAAACCACACCGCGACGGTGACCCCTTCGATCGGCGGCTCACCTCCGTCACGATCACCATCCATGTCGAGATCGTGCCAAATGATGGTGCCGAGGGAACCGCTGCAGGCGGCCGGGGCATAGCCAAAATCAGCCGTCGAGTTGGAGGTGGCGCCATTCAGCACGACGGCATAGGGATCCGCTTGGCTGTTGCCGTTGACTCCGGAGATTCCTGACGTTTTGTCGAGGCCTGCCGTGACCGCTCCCCTATCGGTAACGTCGATCAGGTAGTCGGCGTCTGCCGCATTGCCATCACCGGAGTCCGACAGCGGCAGGCCGGCAAAACTGTAGGCACCGCCACCAGCCGTCGAGGTCGTTGCAATGATCTTCTCGTCATCACCGTTTCCAGTCACATTGTCGGCACCATCCGGATCCCACGCCCCATCACCGTTGACGTCACGGATCACATTGACCGTCACTGAATCGAGGCCGGTTTCACCGCCGTCGAGGTCTCCGTCACCGTTCAGATCCAGCCACACCAAGTCGCCGATCGAGCCTAGGGTGCCACCGTCGAAACCCCAGTCGACTTGGGTGAATACGTCGCCAGCAGCCAGAGTGAGACCGTAGGTTGCGTCGAGGCCAGTGTTGGTTGGTGCGGTATTGAGGCCCGCCGGCAGGGTCGCGGCATCAAAAAATACAATGTAGTCGTCGGCTGCGAGGCCGGTGAACAGGTAGGTCCCGTCGGGTGCCGTAGTGGTTGTCGCCGTGGTGTCGTCGACTGTGCCGAGGACGGTGTCCGCACCGGCACCGATATACGTCACGTCGACACCGCCGATGCCAGCCTCGCCGGGATCCTGGAGGCCGTCGGAGTTGCTGTCGTACCAAAGCCGATCGCCAACAATCAGGGTGACCCCACTCGGCCGGTAGCCAAAGTTGGCACTAGTGAAACGCTCACCCTCGGAGAGTGCGATCACGCTCGACGGGTCGGTGGTTCCAGTCGCCACGGTCAGCGACGCCGGCAACGTTGTGCCGTCGAGGTCAACGAAGTAGTTGCCAGCGGCAAGTCCTTCGAAAGAAAACCTGCCGGTGGCGCCAACCACGGCAGTGGCGATCGCGGCACCGTCATCACCGCCTGGTTCGGCAACGCCGTCACCGTCGACATCGCGGTAAAGCGACAGGTAGACCATGGTCAGACCAGCTTCGGTGGGTCCACGCAATCCGTCCGGCGTGCCAGCGCCTGGTGGGTCGACGTCGAGCCACACCGAACCGCTGACCGCACCGGTCTCGTCGCCCCGACCGTATCCGAGATCGTCCACCGTGACATCGGACCCCGCCAGGACGATCTCGATCTGGTCGCGCCCGCTGGTCAGGAAATAGTCGTCGAGCACACCGGCTTGATCGCTGACGCGCACGGTATAGGTTGCCGCCGGCAGATCATCGAACGAGTAATCCCCGGAGCTGTCGGTGGTCGCCGTGGCCAGCACATTGCCGCTGGCGTCGAGGAGATCGACCGTCACTCCCACGAGGCCTTCTTCTCCAACGCCGTCGTCACAGCCGTCACCATCCCGGTTGTTGAATACGTTGCCGGTCAGGTTGGCCAACGCCGCGTTGACGTAGCCAAAGTCGGCGTCGAGGTTCGAGTCACCGGGGGCACTGAGTGACTCCTGCTGCTGGTCACCCGCGGCAGCCTCGTCGTCGGCGGTCGTTTGGGTGTAGCCGGCGAGCGCCGGCTGCGTGTCATCGATCGTGACGAACCAATTGCCCGGCGCCAGGCCGTCGAATAGATAATTCCCGAAGGTGTCGGTGGTGGTGGTGTCGATCGCCGCGCCGTCGTCACCGCCAGGCTCGAACACCCCGTCGCCATCACGATCGAAGTAGAGTTCCAGGGTGACACCCGAGATACCCAGCTCGTCAGCATCTTTGACGCCGTCCGAGTTGGTGTCGGCCCACACCAAATCGCCCAGACGCCCCAAGGAGTTGTAGCCGAAGTCACCGGTGGTATTGCTTGTGGTACCCGCTGAGAGGGTGACTGGATAAAAAACAACTTGGCTGTTGTCATCGCTGCCAGGATTGGTTCCGTCAACTTTGATCAAATCGGAGAGCTTGGCAGCGGTGTCGGTAATCGCCACCAGATAATCAGCGTCTGCGTCCCCGCCGCCATCGTCGAGCAGCAGGCCGTTGAACGAATAGGTGCCATTCGGGCCGGTGATCGCGGTTGCGATCACCAGCTCACCGGAGTCCTGGGAGCCGTTGCCGTTGGCGTCGAGGATGAGATCGATCGTCACGCCCTCGATGCCAGCCTCGCTTCCAGACTGGAAGGTGCCGTCGGTGTTGGCGTCGAGCCAGACCTGATTACCAAGGGTCCCCAGCCCAGCCTGGAAATAGCCGAAATCGGCTTGCAAGTAGACGTCGTCCGCCGCCACCGAAATCGGCAACGTCGGATCAGGATTCGACTGCGGCCCAGAGGTCAAGGTGTATCCGGTCAACACGTTGGCGGTGTCGGTGACCGCCACCATGTACTCCCCTGGCGTGACGTTGGTGAACAGGTAGCGGCCGTCAGCGGTGGTGGTTGCAGAATCTTCCACCACGTCGTCACCGGTACCCAGAATGCCATCAACGCCGGCGCTACGTAACTCGACGGTGACCCCACCGATACCCGGCTCGCCGCCGTCCTGGACGCCATCGTTGTCAGCGTCGGACCACACATAGTCGCCGATCACGGCCGAACCAGGCGCCTGATTGGTGTAGGGAAAGTCGGAGTCGAGATCAACGTCACCGGCAGCAAGGGTGACCACCGGAGCCGGGTTGCTGGCACCCGGTGTCGTTAACGTCAACCCAGCGGGCACTCCGCTCGTGACCTGCGTGTAATAGTCGCCAGCGGCCAGGCCGTCGAAAAGGTAGAAGCCATTGGCGTCGGTTCGGGTTGTACCGAGGTTGGTGTCGCCTCCGGATGGCCCGGGTGTGCCGTCGTCGTCGGCGAAGAGCGTCACCTCGACGTTGGGAAGGCCAACTTCACCGGCGTCGAGCACCGCGTCGCCATCGCTATCGAGCCACACCAGGTCGCCAAGCGACGCCGGCAGGCAGTCGTTTTCGGCCCGCGCGGCGAGCAGCGGTGACTGGTCCGAGTCGATGGTCGCGATGTTGGTGCAGAGGGTATTAGTGATGGGATCGTCCACCGTCGCCTGTAATGTGACGGTGATGGTCTCCCCCATGTCCAGGCTGAAACCATCCGCCGGAGCCACCAGTTGCGGTGGACTACCGAAAGCAAGATCGGGATTGACTCCCCCTGGCACATTGTCGAACGTGGCGATGCCGCCGGGCAACGTAGCGTTGATCTCGACTAAATCAATACCAAAAGCTCGCCCCGTACAACAGTAGTTGTTGGTGACTCGCCACCTGACAAGTGTGTCATCAGTCGGCCCACCAGCAAGTGTAAGGAGTGGAGTCAAAAGATCGATGCCGGTTTCCAGCACGTCGGTAAAACCGACGATCCCAGTCCACGTCTGCACTACCGCCCAACTCGTGCCGTTGTCGTTCGAAACGTCGAGCGTCACCTCGTCGATAGCGGCCACAGCACCGAGGGTGAGGCGCCTGAAGTCGAGGGTGATGGCGGTGGCGCCAGCGACATCAATGCCGCGAAAGATCCCGGGCTCGCCACCGGAGTCGGGGTTGTCGTCGAGGCGCAGGATGCCGCCCCCGAACGCGTTGTCCGTGACGTTGCCGGTCGACACATTGCCGTCGTCCTGGAATTCCATCCAGATCCCGTCGAAGTTGTCGACACCATCGTTGCCGGTGTAGTTCTCGGCATCTACAACGTCGTCAGCGACGTTGTAGCTTGTCGTCGTCGGGGCCGAGACCGTCGTCGACTGGGCAACGTAGGTCATGCTCGCCGGTAGGCCATCACGGATGTCGACATTCGATGCGGTCGTGCCGCCGGTGTTGGTGCCAACAAGCGTATAGGTGACGAGTTGGCCAGGCCCAATCGCACCGATGATCGAGGAGCTCTTGGTCCAGGTCATCGAAGAGCTCGGGTTGTCGACGGGAACAAAGCCAAAGTCTAAGGTGTGATTGTTACCACCGGACAGGCCGGTATCGAAGCTGATCTCGACGTTCGAGCCCGCCTGGGCACCGTCAGAGTCACGAGCGTCACCGTTGGTCGTGGCATCGCTGTTGGAGAAGGTCGGAAAAAAGCCGGCCAGATCAGCCTGCGTGAGATCAACCCGAAGCATGAACGAGCCAGCGCTCAGGTTGCTGTTGGCATTGAGACCGGTGAGGCCAAAACGTGAACTGGCGCTAGTGGTGCCCGTACCGTTGGAGAAGAAGTAGGTGCCGTCCGCGGCGGTGGTGGCGGTGTCGAGTACGGTCGAGCCGTCAGTGTCGATCAGCTGGACAGAAATCCCGCCGAGCGGTGGCTCGCCCGGATCCTGGATACCGTCGCGGTCCAGGTCAACCCATAGCCGATTGCCAACCTGGATCGGCGGGATGTCGCATAACAATTCGAGATCGCCGAGACCGTTGCCTTTTCCGAACACCGCAGGGGTTCCGGCGTCATCTGGATCGTAGATTTCATATTGATCGTTGGTGCCACCACTGATGGTGCTCTTCCAACGCACGCCGGCCGCAAAATCGTTCACACCCACGGCGCCACCATCGAGCGGATCCATTCGTGTATAGAGGATCTCTTGATTGCCTGTCCGCAGAGCCAGACCTCCGCTCGAGGTCTCGTTGTGGGTGAAGGTGGTGTCGGTCCAATCGTCGTCACCGAAAAATTCGGTACCGTCCGTCGCTTCGGCCGTGCTCACCACCCAACTCGAACCCGACGGCGTGGCCCGCAGCAGGTCGCCGTAGCCATCACCGGTTGCGAGATCCCCAGCCGGTCCGTCAGGGTCTTCGATGTTGAACCCCTGCATGTCGCCGAAACGATCACGCAACCCGAGCAGCATGGTGCCGTCGGCAGTAAATTCGATATCAGTGAGCCAGGGCTGGGTATAACTGAGTTCGGCGTTGCCGAAGATGGTGCACACCGTGAGGATGTTGGCGTTGGGATAAGCATCATCCCAGACATTCCAATCGGCCGCGCCACCGGTACAGCCGTTGATGGTCTCACCTCGAGCGTAGGTCAGCGGGCCAAAGTCGAGTACGTTGGTAAAGTTGTCAGTTGCGGGATCGAAGGAGAACACCAAGGCTCGCAGGTCACTGGTTGCAGCCGTGCTCTCTGCACTGCACACCATGCCAACGTACACTAAGCCGTCGTGGACTTTGAGTGCGAAGGGACGCACATCGACGTCAGCCATGGTGTCGAGCGAACCATCGCCGTCGCAGTCGTAGAGGTCAAAGAGATCGTGACGATCGACTTGGCTCGACAGCGTGGGTGCCACCGGACTGGCGGGATCTGTTCCCAGAGGAATCTCGTACAGGCGTCGATCAGCGAGGTTGACCGCCCACAGCGTGAGCTCGTCTTCTGAAATATCCAGATCGCCCAACGAAACTTTGCCGACCGCACCGTAGGACGCGGTATCGATGTCAAAATCGCTGCCGGTCGGATGAGGGTTGGCGCCCGCGACCTGGGATCCGAACAAAGTATTCAGATTGAGAAAAGTCGACACCCCAGTGGTGGTGTTGTCGTCGGGATCGACAATGCGATAGATCGCACCCGTACCATCACTGGTACCGTCTGCGTAGCCAGCGTGGCGCTTCTGAAATGACCCTGCAAACAGCGAGTCCGATGAACGTTGATAGGCCAGACCCCAGGTGGTCCCGATCTGACTCTCCAGCGCCTCGTCTCTGGGTACCGGAGTGTTGTTGGACGCGGTATAGGGGAAGGACACCAGAACATCGGCGGTGCCGCTCTGGTCACCCTGGATATAACAGTTGGTGACCGCGTTGGGATTGGCCGAACAATGTTGGGCAGGATTCGCAACCCCGAAGTTGACACCGGTCGCATTGCCGCTTGCAGGCATAGTGACGAACGCAACGGTGGTCTGAGACGATGCGCCGGCCGGACCGGCCAAAAGGTAGCTGGGAAGCGCACCGAGTTCGAGACGCACCTCCTCGGACGGCGAACCGCCAGATATCGTGTAGGTGCCATCTGTGGCCGTGGTGCCGGTGCCGACCACCGAGCCCGAAGCGTTGTAAGCGGTCACCGTGATCCCGCCGACTCCCGCCTCTGCCGGGCTGGTGGGGGCGAGGACAGCGTTGGCGTCGACATCTCGGTAGACCGTACCGGTGACGTTCTGAGCGCCGGCGGGTAGCGCCAACACAACACATGCGCCGAGCCCTAAACAGACTCGCAAGACCCAGGATCTTTGATTGGATCGACAGCGTGACTCTTCAGCGTGGAATCTCAACATTATCTTCCCTAGCTCTTAATGAATGACTCTGCAATTTGGTATCAAACGCGTGATAGGTGGCCCTGACGGCTCGGGCTTTGGCTCGAAAAACTCCACTCCAAATGATCATCCGCGGCCGCAACTCCCATGCCACCGCGGACGCGAGCCGCTGATCCCGGCTTGTGCGCCGATCTCAGGGCGGCCTCGACATCGGGCCAAATCGACCGCCGTTTCGGGTAGGACAGGCGCCAAACCGGCACCGCGCTCACTAGCCGACTACAGAAGTCGAAGTGGCGTCGTAGCAGCTCTTGCGGAAACAATCGGGTGCAATGTGTGTGACGCACCAGGGCCAGTACGGCTGCATAGCCGTTCACTGGCTCCACTGTGACCGCACCACTCGTCCTGGGTGTCAGCAGATAGATCCCCACCAGCGGGAGCGACGCAGGAACACCGGCTCCCGGTTGCCGATCAGGTGGGTACTTGAGTTGCGGGAAACGCGGCAGGGCTTGCACCCCATCGGCCGCCAGCGTTATTGGCAGCACGTCATCTGCGACACAGCGGCAATAGCCGTTCGAGACCGCGGGCAACTCGTGTGCGAGGGTCGACTTACCGATGCCAGAGACACCGAGAAAAGCGAGCGCCCGACCTCCGGTCTCGACTGCACTCGCATGCAGGGACCAAACATTCTGGAGCGCAAGAGCGAGGCTCAAAGCTGGGCCAAGGACCAACTCGCTGACCGCGCTCGGTTCCTCGGCTTGCGGACCGCGCACGAAGGTGATGCGCCCGCCGCGACGGTCGATGACGAACCGTCCGTGGTCGGCCACAGACAGCTCCAAGCCGCCCTCACCAGCGATACATTCGAGCTCGAATCGGCGAGGGCCAAGCTCGGCTGGGCCGCGGAAAACGACCTGAGTCGGACCCGAAAACTGGCTGTTGTCGGTTACTTTCAGATCGATACGGTGATCCCCGAGGAGCCGAAATGCCTCTAGCTCGGCCATCGACAAATCGGACACGAGTTGACGACCGGCAATCCCGTAAAGTCGGGATGGCATCGATGGAACATCCGACTGGAGTCGGACCGCAATCATGGATTTATTAGCCAAGATATCGTCCCACCTAAGGCCTCAACAAGGCCGGATTAGCGCTGTCACCAATACCGGGTGAGGCACCCATGGTCGACTCGCGAACGTCTCCGAAGTCGATCAAGTGAGGTTTCTGGTAGGGCTTGCGATCAACCCGGACTGCGACATCCGCGCACTCCGAAGTGGGCGGTTGCGTACTTGTATCCGTCTTACTCATTACAGAAGATTGTCTTTCCGGTTTTGGGTCCAAAGCTCGCTACAAATGCACTGCCACGGGATGACGGCTTCGATGCCATCAAGTTGCTGCTGCAGTCGTTGAGGGAAAGCCGTCGACAGCCAATCGGAACGGACGTACCGTCTCCAGAGTGCTTCGGGCTCAGCCAACAAGTCACGCACCGTCGACAGTTCACGTTCGGCTAAACCGCGGGCTGCCAGCGGTAGCAGCGACGAAACGTGGCGCCGGAGCCGGACCGGCTCCGGCAGGATGCCAGCCATCGCCTGGCGCAAGATCCACTTGCTCCAACCCGGGCGATAGAGGAGATGGGCCGGGATCGACAGCACAAACTCGATCAAACGCCGATCGCGAAAAGGGCGCCGCACGTCGATGCCAGATTTACTGGCATTCGACACTTCCAGGCTTGCGGTGTGGGCGCACCGGGGGTCGAGGACTCCGGGAAGAGCGGACGGAGCTGTGCTGGACTCAGAGTCGGCAAGACGCTGAGCCGCTGGTGTCAGCCAGGGTTGCGCCGACTGGCGACGGCGGACTCCTAGTGCTCGCGCCACCGCGCCACGGACCGGACCACCGCGGGCGATCCCCAACAACGATTGTTCTCCGACCTCTCTCCGCAACGCCTGCCAACTCTCCACCCAGCGGCCTTCGGCCAAAAGACCGCGCAGCCAAAGCGCACCATCTTGGTACAGGTGGTCGCCGTACTCTCCGGTAAGAAGGACCGTTGCACCAGCTCTCCGAGCTGCCGCGTAGGCCTTGTTCTGAAGACGACAATAGAGACCCTGCCATGGCGCATTGGGGTTGAGCGGCCAGGACTGGAGATCGCGCAAAGGCCAGTCGCCGTCGCCGTGGATGCGGTGTGCCGACAGCGAAAAACGGTCGATCATCGGATCCATGAAGGCGCGCTCATCAGCGCCTGGGAAGTCGTCGAACACCCACGAGATCACCGGTAGGCGGGTGCCGGCTTCCCGATCGTCCAGCTCGCTGGCGGCTAGAGCTGCAACCGATGTCGAATCCAAGCCTCCGCTCATCAATACTGCGGGCACACTCGACGACGGCATCCGGCAACGAACACTCTCGACCAATAACGATCGGAAATGCTCGACGTATTCGCCATCTGTGCGGTAGCGAATCGATGGTAGCTCGGCAGGAGGCCAGAACTGCTCGAGACGGAGCTTGTTCCGGTCGTAGACCAGCACATGACCGGGTGGCAGCTCGCGAATCTCGGCGAAGAACGTACTACCCGAAGCCGGAGCATCCACTGCGAAGAACTTCGCCAAGGTGACTTCGTCGAGACGCGACGACACTGAGGGATGATCCAGGATGGCCGATGCTTCAGTAGCAATCACCATCTCTGACGACCCTTGGTGATAACACAGCGTGCGGTCGCCAAGCGGATCGCGACCGGCAACCAGGCGACCCGATTCGGTGTCGACAACAGCCATTGCGAAAGGGCCTAGGAACTGCTCGAAGCACCGCACTCCCCACCTGCGATAGGCCAGGACGGCCAACTCGATATCTGAAGCACCGCGCAGGCCGGCCGACTCCGGCAGCAATTGGTCGAACAGCTGCTGACGATTGTCGAGCCGCCCGTCGAACAACACGTCGAGCCCAGCCCGTCGGAGGCGCACACGCCTACCGTCACCGGGTAGTTCGGACCTGGCGATCCCTTCGTCTGCTGTCGAACCTTGGACCGGTTCCAGACTTCTCACTGATTCCAGACCACTATCGAGCAGCACGCCAAAGGCGCTCATAACCCAATCAACACGTTGTAAACCCCTCGGGTTGGAAACTCCTGTCCAGCTCCTTCTACACTGTGAAGATGGCATTCAACATGACGCCAACATCACTCGAAGCAAGATTCGCAGGCTGCCCACCCGAGCCTGGAATCACACTGGCAAGCAATTTCTACAACCTGAGGATTACGACCTCTATTAAGCAGTACCCAGATCAAATACAGTGTCACTGGGCCTTGTCACTTGGCCCGTTTCCCTGCACGAGATAAATCGTCACCCATCCTCATTGACGGAGCAGTGGCAACAACACGTCGCTCTCGTGGGTCAGGCGAATAGCCCAGCCTCTGTTCGAGGCCCGAGTAAGCGAGCGCTAGATAGCAGACGTACCCGGGCTTCGCCGGGAGCTTTGATCCGAGAAACGAGATTCGTTTCTTAGGAGCAGGCGAGTGCAGCGCAGCATGGTCCCATGCTGCGCTTTACCTATATCGCCTAAGGTCGTATCGCGTTACAGGTGTCAAACGCCGCAGTATCTTGGATCGGCTGAAATGGCGAACCCAATTGATTGAAATACACTTTCGCCTCACCGGAAACCGTGTCTGTGACGGTCACTGCAACCTCGACATCGGTCAACCCCGCCGCGAACACCCAATAGCTGTTGAAGCCGGGCAGTTCACACGCATCCAACACCTTGACGACCACCTCGACGTTGTCCGCGTCGAAGAACCAGAAATAGCCGGTGTCGTCGGTCAAGGTCACCGAGTCCGCGGTTTCCGACTCCCCGGCCGCCGTCGTCCACACCGCGTCGACTGTGAAGCGGCCATCGTTCAAGGCCAGCGTCTTGGGGTGCGGCAGGAAGGGTAACACCGCGGCGTGTGGATCAAGCCCGTTGACGGCGTGATCGCCAGCCGTTTCAGCTGGCCTAGTCGCTGAACAGGTGGCGAACGCGTCGGTGTCCAGGACCGGCTGAAAGGCGTCACCCAACTGATTGTTGTAAATCTTGACGTCTCCGGTCAAAGTGTCAGTGACCTTCAGCTCGACGGCGACATCGGTCAAGCCGCCCGCGAACACCCAGAAACGATCGAAGGGATCGATGCAGGCGTCGAGCACCTTGACCACCAATTCGACGTTGGAATCGTCGAAGAACCAGAAATACCCGGTATCTCCGGTGAGACGGACACTCTGGCCAAGGTCCCTATTCATCGCTTGATCCTGCCAGAGGGCTTCCACCTGAAAGCGGCTATTGGCAAGACATAGGGTAGTCTCGCTAGACGTACATGCACTGCTGCGCACCAACTCGAAATCGATGCTCATCAAGATCGCCTCCGCGGTGACTGCGAGCGGTGTCCCAGAGGTGAGATCACAGCCCGCGGGCGGGCTGGTCGGACACGGCAAGCCGTCGTATAGCTCGTCGCGGTACTCCGAGAAAGTGCTGGTGGTGAGGTAGTAAGTACCGGGCTCGAGCTGGCCGAGCGCGTAACGCCCCTGGTTGTCTACCCCGTAGCTGCGCTCGAGATCGCCGGTCGCATCCCACAACAACACGTTGGCAGAGGAGATCGGCAGGCCGGTAAAGGCGTCGGTCAGGCGGCCGGAGATCGCTCCGAAAGGCAAAGGACTAAGCTCGAAGTCGATACCCTCAGTGGCCTCACCGCTGACAACCTCGATCG
>JAJCXO010000030.1 GCA_029263395.1 Acidobacteriota bacterium
CGATCGACCACTTCAGCTCAGAGACAACAGGCTGTGCCCTGGCGACCTCATCTACACCTATACCGGCACAACCTGGGAAGGCGGGTCGCGGCACGTTGTGGCTTACGCTGGAGGCGGCCGTGTGCTTCACTCCTCCTCAAGCGCGAGAGGGGTCGGGATGAGCCCATTGTCCTGGGTACAAAAGTTCAAGCTTCGCGGTGTGTATCGCCCTCTGGGTTGCGGAGAGCGAGGCAACGAGGCGAGGCCACGGCATCCGCCACCAGCAAGAGCGAAGCCGAGCGGACAAAGAGACGAAGCGGTTGTCCGCGACACGATCAGTCGCTACTACCGTACTCTCGAGACCCGGAATCTCGAAGCGTTTCAGCAACTCTGGGCTGCCGATGCCGTGCAGTGGCGACTCGGAAGGAGCCACGGCCGCGAGCAGATTTTCAAACAACGATCTCGAGACGTCAAAGGGCTCCTCAGCGCCGACACTGAGCCGTCGGTAACGTCTCTGGCGATTCTGGGAGATCTGGCTCTCACTGAAGTCAGTGCCGATCTGACCCTTCGCTACTCGAGCTTCACTGATATTCAGCGAAACGTCAAAGAGTCCTTCGTGCTTCGTCGCTCAGGCTCTCGCTGGCTAATTGTCCACAATGAGACTTACCGCGGCGACTAGATTCTGGGTCCCGCCAGACACAAAACTCAGACCTCGGTGTCTGTTTCATACAACCCAGCGATAAGGCACCGGTGCTTTGGAAACCCGGCAACCGAACCCGCGTACTCGAGCGATCAAAGGAGCTCCGATGAAACGGCAAATCACTGTACTTCTCTCGATCTTCTTACCCCTTACTTGCGCCATGGCTGCCAGCGCCACAGAAACCGATTTCCCCCAACAGATCAAATATAAGGTACGAAAAGATTCGATACTCAGCGGGAGATTCAACTTGATCTTCGGAGACGACCCCACGTCGACGGCAGGAACTCGCCATCAAATCACCCTGAGCAACTTCGAAACCCTGGGTTTCTCTTCCGACCAACAGCTAACGAGCTTTGTGAACAAAAACGACTTATCGCTCTATGGCCATGCCGTCCTGGACAAAGACCAACAACTGGTTCGCTCCGTTCGCTTGGACAACAACTGCAAGAGCGCTATAGGAAACGAGACGACAAAGTGCTTCAAGTACCAAAAAGGCGGCAGCAACCCGATCCAAACCGAGATATTCACTCCTTACAAAGCGATTGACCTCATCTCCTCCATTGTTGTCGCCTCACAGGCGGTATCCGACAAGAGCTTCAAGAAAAGCCGAGATTTCAATTTCATCTTCAACAAGTCGACCAAGCAGGTCAGTCTTGTATTCGAGGAAAACAAAAAAATTGCAACCCCTCTCGGCAACTATCAGGCAACTGTGCTTTCGCTGCGCCACAAGAACTCTGGCATCGAGCTCTACAGGTTCTATATCGGCAAGGACAAGAAGGGCACATTCCCGCTCAAGATGCTCTACGACGACAACGGGAGTAAGATCGAGTTCATTGCAGACGAGGTCGACTAAAACACCATCAACAATCGCTCATACCTACATTGCAGATAGGAGAAGCCATGAACCGAACCAATCAAAAACGCCCGAAGCCCCCTTTCTTGAACGCTGGACTGGTTCTACTCAAAGTGACTCTGATACTCGCGTTCATCGCCCCCCAGGCATCTTCCCAGGACAAGTGCCAGATCGACGAATCACTTCGTGACTTGATGAACAACAAATTCGACACCATCACCGATACCCCCGGTGGTGGCTCGAAGACCGCCTATATCAGCAACCTCTCGTTCATGGACGGAGTCAGTAAAACCCAGTTCCTGTCCGAGGAAGGCGAGCTGATCGATGAGGCTGTCCACAACGGGATGCGAGAGGCGGCGGACACCAACAAGAATATCGAGGTCAATGCACCCGGACACACGGTGCCCAACAACTCGGGCAACGGCTCCCTACTCATCGATGTCTGGTTCGATCCAGACTTGTCGAATGACGAAAAATTTGCAAAGGCTGTCGCCGAGTTGATGGATCCGCACGGCGTCGACATTCTCGTAACTGGGATGATCATTGAAACCGGGGAAGCAATTCAAGTAAGCCCGATGGGAGTTTCAAAACCTGACAATACGATTCAAACAAGGCATCTGCGATATGCCAATCGTGACGAGTTGTTCACCGAAGTCGCCGGTACTCTGGCACTCACACCCAAAGGACGAGAAGAGATCCAAAAAGCGGTCAAGGAGATTCTGGAAGCATCTTGACCGCAGGCTGACGGAATCTCGGAAGCCGAAACGTGATCAACCGTGGAACGTAGCCGGAGTACAACGTGAAAGAACTGATACTCGCTCGCTCGTTTATCTCAGCGGGCAAGGGTCACCCCCATGCTAGCTATCTCGTTAGCACACTTGCAGTAGCCTTAGGCACGGCGTTCTTGATTTTGACCCTGGGCGTCTACGACAGCTACGTAGACAAGCTCGAAGCAATCACATGGAGCGTCTACCCACACTTACTGGTTTTCGATAGTCGTGGTGATTCGCCGAAGTCCTCAGGTGACGAACAGCTAGGGCTCAATAGTAGTGCGCGCTGCCAACAGATCTGTGATGGTGAGACGGTGTGGGGCCATGAGAGCCTTTCAGAGCCCGGTCAGGGACGTCTACCAGAAGAGACTCGGCTCGCTGACCTGCAAGACGTTCTCGAGGATATCGAGCCGGCAGCTCACACCTCACCGTTGATTCTCGACGAGGCCGACTTTCTTCTGCGCTTCGATCGCGGTCGTGAGACCGCGATCGAGATGCGCAATCTTCGAATTCTCGGGATCGAGCTCAATGGGCCTCGGCTCATTCCCGAGATCGATCTATTTGTCGAGCCAGAACTGCTCGAGCACCTGCGCAAAGACCATCGATCTTCCGTGCTTGTTTCCTCCGAGTTGGCACTCGACCTCTGGGGCACAGCAGTCCCTAGCGACCAAATCCTGGAGATCGTTCGACCGGAGGGAGATCCACAACGCTTTCATGTACTAGGCACGTTCTCGCTGGGATTCCATTCCATCTCCAGGAATATGTTGATTACCCAGCTCGACACGGCGCAGTCCATGTTGGGTTTGAAAGGTCGGGTTTCGTACTTCGGAGTGCATCTCGACGACCCCTATGGCTCCGGCGAGCTCCTCGACAGGATACGTCGGCCGCTTCGAGATCAATCCTTCACCGGTTCTGACTGGACCAGCATCGCGGGCGGGGACTTCAGCAACATACAACTATTTCGCTGGATTTTATTCACCGTGCTGGGATTATCGTTCGTCATCACCGGACTGAGTATTCGCAACACACTAACCATCATCACCGTCGAACGTCGACAACAAATTGGAACTCTGAAGGCCCTCGGCCTGCGTGATGGGCCGATTCGGCAAATCTTTCTGTGGATCGCCCTCTCGATCGGAATGCTCGGGGCAATCCCCGGTCTCGTTCTGGGATCCTGGCTGAGCTTTTCCTTTGGGCGCTGGCTGGACCAAGAGCTGGTGAATATCTTGCCAATTCGCGGAGTAGAGATAGGCCTGCAACCCGAAGCGGCGGTGCAAGTCTTGGCGCTGGTCGCTCTCAGCTGCATCGTTACAGCTTTGCTTTCGGTCGGCCGCGCTCTTGCTCTCGACCCGGTCTCGTGTCTGACCTCGGAGTGAGATCATGATCGAAAAAGAAATACTCCTGGGGCAGACCCTGGTAAAGCGGAGCTACGGCCGGATTTTGATTCTCGGATCCGTTCTCGGAGTGACAGCCGTCGTCGTCGTTCTGGCACTCTTTGCAAGCTACTACCATGCGGTGGAGCGCCACATGCTGGGAATCCATCCGCACCTCGCCCTACGCAAGTCCAATATTTCGTCGGATGACCGGCGATCATTGGAGGTTGCCATCAGGAGCTCCAACCTTGTTAAACGGGTGACGCCAGCTATCGATGTCGTGCTCAACGCCGCGATTTCGCAGGTCGCATCTCACCAGGTCGTCTGCGTCGATGACACGGAGAAATCTTCCTGCTTCGATTTCACGGCCAGCGAAACCCGTTCCCCGGAAGGTTTACGCAGTGCCACCGGATTCGAGATCACTCGGCGCCGAGTAGGCAACATCCGATTGCGAGGCATTGTCACCGACAGCTCATCGGCAGCAGGAATCAGTCGCATCATGGACGTTCGCGCTTCAGAGAACGATCTCGAGCGCCTCGACGGACCTGACCAAGGTATGTCTCTGGCTTGCCTCTTTGACCGCACCCTATTCCACGGCGCAAGCCGACTCGATGATTTCCTCGTGACCCTACCCTCTGCAGGCGCCACTTCTGAGACGCCGGGAACCCCGACAAGTGATGCGGGGACTGTCTCGGCCCAAGCAGTAAGCGGCGACATCGGGCTCACCTTTCGGCTGTTGAGCACACTCAACCTAGGTATGAGACGCACGGAGTATCCGATCTTCGTCACTTCTCTCGACGGTGCCCGCCAACTCGTCGGACGCCCAGGTTGGATCAATGCGCTGGAGGTGGAACTGCACGACCCGTATGCCGCACCTGATCTCGCTCGGCAACTTGAGATGGAGATCACGAGTGATGGACTGGAGATCGAAAGCTGGATCGACCGCGATTCCGGCTCTTCCTTCCAACTACTCGAGGTTCTGCGCCGGGTTATTTTCACGGTCATCTTCAGCGTCGTCGTGATTGCTGCTCTCGGCATCGTTTCGACGCTCTCACTCGTCGTTCTGGAAAATCGCCGTAAGATCGCGATCCTCAAGGCAATGGGGCTGCGTAATCGGAGCCTCTACCTCGCCTTGGCTATCAAATGTTGGCAGATCGCCACCCTCGGGCTAGCTCTCGGCTCAGCCGCCGGCTACGCCGCCAGCCTGGCACTCATGAGCTCCCCGGGATTTCGCCAAGGTCTGGCAAAGCTCGGTATCACCGAACCTCGGGTTCTTCTCCAACCAGGAGATCTTCTACTTCTAGCGATCGCTACGCTGGTTCTCTACTCGATCGTAGCGTTGATACCGGCACGAAACGCATGTCGGATCGACGCCGTCGAGGGTCTTCAAAGCTAATCGAGGAAAAAAATGGCCTTCATCACAATCAAAGACCTACGCCGTATCTACCGGACTCTCGATGGTGCCGAGATCACCAACGAGCAGGTAGTTTTCGATGGCCTCGACCTAGTGATAGAAGACGGCGCCTTCGTCGCGATCGTCGGCCCTTCAGGATGCGGCAAGAGTACTCTGCTCAACATGATCGGCGGCCTGGACACGGTTGAGAAACGGCAGACGGTCAGAGTCGAAGGCAGCGAAGTTCCTCTCGTTGAAGGCAGCGGATCGATCACTGTCGGATCCGTCGAGATTTCAAAGATCGATGGCGACGAAAAGGCAGATTTCATCAACCGTAACATTGGTTTCGTCTTTCAATTTCATCATCTGATCTCGGAGCTTACCGCGCTTCGCAACGTTGCGCTGCCCATGATGATTCGTGGCGACAAGCGCAGCCAGGCGGAGACCAAGGCCGCCGCCATATTGGACAAGGTCGACTTACAAGAACATGCTGGCAAGTTGCCAGCACTGCTGTCTGGAGGCCAAAAGCAAAGGGTCGCGATTGCCCGCGCACTGATCAATCGTCCTCGGTTGATCCTCGCAGACGAACCGACCGGAAGTCTCGATCCCGATCTCAAGGCGAGCATCTTCGACCTCCTATGCCGGTTAAACAAAGACGACAAGGTGACTATTGTCCTGGTAACCCATGACACTGACCTACTCTACGACGAGGCGGGAGGTCGCAAGGTCAACCGCATCATCTCACTAGCCGAAGCCCGACAGCAGCCGGTTTCGATCCTAGCCGAAGCCTCCCCCGCCCACGAATCTCGCGAGGCCACCTCATGACCTGCAAAAGACTCAACAGAGTTTTCCGAATTGTAGCCCTCTCGTTTCTCTTACCTACGATGGCCTGGGGCCAGACGATGTTCAATATGCAACGTCTCGCTTGTCACTATTCGCCTGACCGCGGCGAGCTCATTCTTGCCATGATGTCGATGAGTGAGCAGACCCATCCGAAGGACAATTTTCAGTTTCGTTACGAGCTCGAAGTACTGCTGGAGGTCAATGCCGAACGAAAGTCGCTGGTCGAGAATGGCGATCTCAGGATCGCGGTGATCGGAGACATGGTGCGAGAAGTCGACCGGCGTCACACCCTTTTCCGGTTCAACTTGGTAATGGACGAAAGTGGCTCCATTGACAATCAGAGCCTTGAGGGTGCGCGCAAGATCATCACCAATTTTTTCGAACGAATTCCTGTTAGCTACCAAGCTCAGATCATCCGGTTTACCGACAGCCCCCAAGTACTGACGCCCTTCACCAACGACCGTGACGTACTGCTTGCAGCGCTCAATCAACCACGCGCCAGCGGCGGCACAGCGTTCTATGACGCGATGGATCAAGCTCTGACCGAGCTCAAACAAGCCGAAGGAACGGTTCCTTTGCAATTCACAGTTGGGTTCACTGACGGACAAGATACTACGAGCCAACGATTTACGAACTTCGATGATTTCAAACGTAAGGTCCACATGGTGACCAGGAACGAGCAGATGCCGATCTTCCTCGCCGGCATAGGCGAGGGAGTCAACCACAAACTACTCAAAGAGGTCACTGGCAGCTTCGGCTTCTACGTGCCCCTCAAAAGCATCGATGAGATCGAGAATCTTTTCGAAATCGTCGCCAACTCCATCGAGAAGACGTACATCATCAGCATACCCATCAGCTCGACACATCAAGGCCTCCAAACCGTTTACATCAAACGCCGAAAATCCAACGGCAAACACGAGACCATACAGGACGTACCTTTGTCACCGCAGTGCGTCCCCTGAGAAATCTCGTTGTAAGAAGAGGAGTTACGTCATGAAGCTTTCTTCGAAGAAGTCCCTAACTTGTCTCGTTTGCTTGGTAGCAGGCCTCGCTGGACCTGTGCTAGCCGACGAGAAGATTAGCAAAGGTCAGTCACCTATCCCTGTCAAGCTACTCCATCTTCCAGCTTTCTCGGTCGCCGGTAAACTGACCGAGGACACTCAGGAGACATTCACCGGCTGGGCTACCAAGCAAGTTCCCAAGGCGATCAAAAAGGAACCTTTCGCGGTGGACCTCAAAGAAATCGATCCTGAGACGGCCGATGTCGCATCCCTGGACTCTCTCCCGGGAGCTCGACCAGCACAGGTGGCTGAGATCCTCTCGCCCTTCTGTGACGACTTCGAAACCGACGGAGCCTTGCTCTACTGGCTCGAGAGGGAGTCCAAGAGTGATCCGTTTCGGATGGTCTCGCTGTTGTACCTGCCCGAACGCATTCAGCTCGAGCAGTTTCGTGTCTCGACCAATTACGAGCGCCAGAACGTCGAGCTCACTGAAGGCAAGCTTGAAGAGAAGGACTTTGAAGAAGCACTGCGCACTGTTCTAAGGCGAAACCTCAGGCGAATTGTCGCTTCTGAAACGGAGCCCGTAGAGGATGAGACGAACAATGACCTTGCTCCCACAAACAAGGAAGAGGAGGACCTAGAGGCGGACGAAGAGGGCAATGACCTGGCACCAGTCAAGAAGAAGTCGAAGAAAAAGAAGCCAAAGCAAAAGAAGCAGGATGATTCCGAGGATGCGAAGCGCGCGGACAGCGCTCTGCTCCCCGACGAACGATGGTATCCCGACGTTCCGAGAAGTGTAGGTATCCTGCCCTTCTCGCGGGAGTTTCGCGATTCCGGGCCGGATCTGAAAGCAAGGTACGACGTTGACTTCGACTTTCGTGATTCGGCCCGCCGGGCCTTCGAAGAGCTCACCGGTATCCGAGCTGCTCCTCTCGGCGGGCCGCCAGTCACCTATGGCCAGATGGCAGCACCAGTGCTCGTTGCACTGGATCCCGACGCCGACCCCCGAGCCAAACAGAAATGGCTGGCAAAACGCTGCGAGCAAGGAGGTGTCGACGCCTTGATGTTCGGCCATCTACGACAGGGTGGAGGTCACGACGGCTCAGAGATGTCCGTCTATCTACGTGTCTTCCAGAAAGACGGCATGATACTGCACGAGAAAATAGCGCCTTGGCACAAGAACGTCTCGAACAATCAGATCGAAGATGGAATTCGGATCATGGCGCAAAGCCTAGCTAGCGAGATTGGATGGAAGGTGGTAGCCCGCGAGCCTCGAGATGTTGCTTACTACACGGTTAAGCGAGGCGAAAATCTCTTCAAAATAGCCAGATGGTGCTACGGTGACCACGGCCGATTTGTAACGCTCCTCAAAGAACTAAACAACATAGAAAACGAGAATATGATTCAAACTGGCCAGAACCTAAAGCTTCCCAAGACTCTGGGCGGACTGCACCGAAAGTCACGTTGCCGCGTGAGCTGAATTGAGCTTAATTGGGTTGAATTGAGTTGAACGAATGTATCCCGTACTGATCGAACTCGGCGACTTTAAAATTTTCAGTTACGGCGCCACCTTGGCGACCACTGGGTTGATTATCGCCATAATCGCATGGCGCGAACGACCGGCCGGTCTGTTCTCATTCCATCAATTCTTGAATATCTGTCTACTAACCGCGGTTGGAGCTACATTCGGAGCGCGCCTTGGCTCTTTCCTCGTTGAGGATCAACTCAGCTTGGACTCTTTGCTGAAGGTACTCGTGTTGTGGGAGCGAACAAATCTCGCCTCGATCGGAGTCCCTGTTTTCGTATTGCCTACTTTCCTACTCTATATCAGTCAGGCTCGTTTGCCGGTAGCTGAGGTTTGTGACTACTTCGCACCGTTGGTACTCCTAGGCGCCGCCCTCCATCGCGCCTTCGGCTGTTTCCTCGCCGGCTGCTGTCTCGGCCGGGCAACGGAGCTTCCCTGGGGAGTGACCTTTCCAGGAATGGAAGATGCGGTTCATCCAACCCAGCTTTATCTCAGCCTCGGTTTTCTGATGGCTTTCATTGGGCTTAACCGATGGCGCCCAGCACGATCAGGCTGCAAAAGCCTGGCGACAATCGGTCTTTATGCGATCGTCAACTCCCTTACCAACTTCTACCGCGTCGAGCTCGGCCCGCTGATCTTTAGCGGAGTTACGCTGCTCCAACTCGCCTATTTGTTGATGGTTGCGGCCAGCGCAGTAGGTTTGTTGGTCCGCCTATGGCCTGGCTCCACGGAACGGCCGCCAGCGCCAGCCCGAGCTTGAACGTGGAGACCGCTTGAAAGGACTCGGAAATGCAATGGACTTACTTCTTTCGAACAACTCTCATGTCGTTATTGTTGCTCAGCCAAGCCGTCGAGTCGGCAGCCGAGAGTCAAACTCGCGAGCTGCAGGACGCGATAAACCTCTACGTAGAGGGTAGATATCAAGACGCTCTAGGGCGACTCGAACCCCTCGCTGATGCCGGGCGAAGTGAAGCCCAGCTGCTTCTCGGCGTTTTCTACGAGCGTGGATACGTGGTCGAACGTGACGAGGTAATCGCCTACTCTTGGTATTTGCGATCCGCTCGACTCCACAACCAGAAGGCGAACCAGGCGTTGGGGCGATTGAGCTCACTACTGCAGCCGGATCAGATCGACAAAGCGGAGCAGTTTGCCGAAGATCAGCGGATCATCCTCAACAAAGATTTCGGGTGTATCTCGTTCTTCGGAGAGCCGTTCAGTGCCCACTATGTGACCTCATTTCAGGCACAAAACGCGATCGACTCGATGGTCAAGGATATCTTGGCACACACCGGTTTGACCAAGAACTTCTTGATCCAAGCAGCAAACGTCCCCAACGCAGCCGCTGTCATCCAGGGAAGTACACGCTACGTTTTGTACAATCCCCAATTCATCAATGAGGTTAATGACAAGAGCTTAACGGCTTGGGCAGCCTATAGCGTCATGGCCCATGAGATCGGGCACCACCTCGAAGGCCACACCATCCAACCCGGAGGAAGTCGGCCTACCATCGAGCTCGACGCCGATCGCTTCTCAGGCTTCATCCTAGCCAAGATGGGCGCCACACTCAGTGACGCGAAAGCTGCGATGGCGACACTTGCCAGTCCGTATCGATCGGCAACTCATCCAGCCCGTGACGAGAGGCTTGCAGCGATCGAAGAAGGCTGGCGCAAGGCCACCTCTAAAGAAACACCTTCAACAGAACACCCTCCGCCCTCGGTCGTCCAGGTGAGTCCCCTATCGCCGGTGCCCTCGCCTTCGGCACCTAGCTCAGCAATTGCGCGGGTTTGCGCTACACCCCATGGTGCGTGCCCGATGATGGTTCCGATTCGTGTAGGCTCAGTGTGCTACTGCGCTACTCCCTACGGCAGCGTGCCAGGATATAGCCGTTGAGTAGGGCAGCTCAATCTGCCCTCTTTGCCAATGTAGGAAAAACACTGAGACTCTGTTAAATCAGTGTGCTTTTTGAGAGGTCGCCCCAGCTGTTCACTCTTAGCCCGATAGACGCCAAATCTGTCGTGGCGCTCAACGGACGGTAAAAGTCACAGTGTAGGTGCTGACTTGATCCTCACGACTCTCCGTATCTCGCGCCGGCTCTGGAAGACCCAGCGAGTCGATCAGCTTGGATCCACGGTAGCTCGAGGCAGTCAGGAAAGGTCTCATATCCAGCCAACGCCTACTGGCGACCAGCAAGATCACCTCGTTTCCGGGCGGATCAGCAATGACATAGACTTCCCGAAGATCGGTGGTCTGGTTCGCCGGAACCGGCGTCTGATCACCCGTCTTGCGTGACGGCCAGAGCGCCTCGATCGAGCCGTCGAATGGCAAGTCGAGAACGTTGATATAGGCTGCATGTGGGCTACGGTTGTGGATTCGAATCTTGAAGCACTCGCCACGGTCCCAGACGCTCCTCGAACTGACGGGCGTTAGATCAGTTACGGGCGCAAGCCCAGCCTTGCTGCCATGCTTCGGCTGCCCAGGGCAAGCCGCTCCGGTGAACGGTAAGAGCTCGAAAGTGACTGGGAAATCTGAATTCTGAACATCTAGAGATCTTAGCGCGCGACTTCGAGCGTACTCGGTGAGGCGCCTGGTAAGCCGTGCTTCCAGATCAGGACTGGCCGCCGAAATACGTTTCATCAACGGCAATCTTCCATAGAACGTCTCGACTTCAATCCACTGGCCATCGCTAGTTGAGCGAACGACAAGATCTGGCGCCTCCTTTCCGATCTCGACTCCCTCGACGTTGGCCTCGAGCGCTGAGTGCAGGCGAGTCGCGAGCACTTCACAAGCAATCGCAATCCGAACGCGGAAGCGCTGGTCTACCAGAGAGTATCGATCGATCGAAACACGCCCCCGCTCCAGTTCCTCGATATCAACGGCTGCATCGAGCCTCAATGTCGCCCTAGTCGGCGTGCTCGACACCACTTCTCCCGAAGCCAACCTCGTGATTGCAGAAAACTGGAGGCTGTTACTTCGATGGACTTCAGCACGAGCACCTCGACGCAACCCGACCAAGGAACCCGCGGCGAGGACAACCTCGCGACCTGAAGGATGGACTGATTCGACTCTCACAAACGGATCTTGCGGCACCGCCAAGCCTCGGAAGAGCAACGTATCAACATCTCCTTCAACCTGCGGCTCGTTCTCGACACGCCGTGCCATGAGCCAGCGGATTCGTTCATAGAGCCAGAGGTACGTAGCATCAGGTGGCACTGTCGCCAACTCACGCGTAACAGCGTAGGTCAAAGATCCAACTAACCTGTTTTGGTCGCCCATCGTCTCCAGAGCGAACTGGTCGTGTCGAGCGGCAGAGAACACTACGTAAGAAGCCATTTCTTCGTTACGTTGTAAGCGAGCCTTTTCGCCCGGTGCGGATTCAAATAGACCACTGCCCGCCTCTACACCGATGGCTTGCCTAGCGGGTGGACCGAGAGGGGCTCCGCCGCGAACGATCATACGTTCAGTTGAGCCCTCAAGGTCAAGTGCACCGGTCCCTCTCGGCGTCCCTGAGAAACAAGAATCCAAAAACGCGACGACATGCCCTCGAGGGCCAAGTTTTTTCCGAAGCTCCAGCATCAAAAGCGCCAACGTATCGTCCCGGAGGTGTCTCTCGCCCCGGTAACCTGGCGTGAAGAAGGCAGGGGCATCGTGAGGCACGAGGGCTTCGTCATACCCGTCAATCTCATCATTACCGTCATCTTTGAGCTGCTGACCATGACCAGCATAGTAGAAAACTACCAGATCACCAGGTTCCGCTGGCTTCAGGAGCTTCTCGCGAAAGGACCGCACGATGCCGTCACGGGTCGCATCGCTATCAACCAGTTGGTGAATCGTCGTGAATTCCTGGGCTTCCAGCGCCGCCCGAACAAGCCCAAGATCACTGTCGGCACTGGTCCGGTGCCAGCCGGTGTCAGCCGCGTACTCGGCGATTGCCACAACCAGAGCATGTTTCTTCCCAGTTTCTGGAGAAGTCACGGCTATGACCGACTGCTGAAGCCAACAGCCGGCAAACGACATCACCGCAAGGCTAAGAAACTGGAACCTCCAGGATCTTGAGTACATCCTCGGCTCCTTCGAGATCTGGCTCAGCCAGTCGTATCTCCGGCTTGGAATCTCACGACTGGACAGATCGGCCTGCTATAGATGCCTCGCCAGGGCAGACCGATAGCACGAATGAAGTCTGATCCGGTGGATTGACGGAGTGGATACGAAGCTTTTTCCGCAGATGTCTCATGAGCGAGTACTGGTACTGGCCGCATGTGGTTTGGCGGTCGTACCTTAGCCAACTCGTAGAAGATCTCGAAGTGCTTACCGACCGGTTCGGCCTGTTTTTTTTGTGGCGGACCAAAGCTAGATTTCGGAAGGTTGACCAGAACCAGCTCAACCACATCTTGACCATCACAACGCTCGGGCGCAAGATTCAAAACCTTGGTTTGCTTGCCGTCAAAGCTCTTTGCCGAGATTCGAGCGCTGCAATCCTCAACTGGTATCTCGGCGACAACCCAGTCTGCCAAGGCCTGCGAATAGGTGACAGGCTCGGCACCGCGCAGAGGCTTGAAAGCCAATGGCACAACTCGATTCTCGAAAGCCACCAAACGGTGAGTTGCGAACCGGCTGGCCGGCAGTGTCATACGCCCAGCAACTAGCTTCTTCTCGGGACGCTCTGCCAATGCGTCGGGATCAACTACGGCAGATTCAGCATCGATTCTGCCGATCTCTGCGACCCAAGCTAGATTGCCAGCATCTTCTAGGCTCGTGGGCAATGCTCCCGAGCTCTTCGTGGGAATCGGCGTAGCGGTTCCAGGCGTTGCCTCTGCCGTTTTCGCCTCGAGAATCAGCTGCGAACCGTCGAGAAGCCAGGCACCGCCGCCCTTTAGCGCACTCTCGAGCTGGCGCAGACTCTCTTCTGGAGCGCTGACCTTTCCATGGTTGAACAAAACGTCAGCGATATCCTGGGCCTGATCTCGACAGCTTCCCGAACAGCTGCCGGATCGTACTAAGAGCATCGGTTCATGGCTCTCGATCCAGCTACCGTCTGAGACCGCGTACCCATCGCGCGCGTCGAGCATCAAGGCAGTCATCTCGCCCTGCTCGCCAGGCACAAAAGCGATCAGTCCGATAAAGTAAATTTTTAGAATAAAACCCATCTTCAATGCTCCTTTTTATTAGATGTCATAAGACTCGATGTTCCGATCACTTGAAATGGTGCCCATGAAAACTCCTCGCTGAGGGCACGATTCTTCTTCTCCAACAATGCGATTTGAGCTTCCTGCAGAGCGGTAGCGGCGTCGGCGCCAGTACTGTAGCTGCGGTGAAGCTCGATAAGTAGCTGGCGAGTTGCCAGGTCGCTGACGTCCCAAAGGCTGCCAACAACCGCTGGAACGCCAGCTCCGATGATAGGACGGACCAGGCTAGATACACCGAGAGCACCGATCGCATGGCCGCCGGCTGTGCTGCACGCTGAAAGTACAACGATCCTGGCGCGCAGTGACTCGTGCCTCAACAAATCGGAAGCATAGAGAGCACCAGAGTCTGAAGAGCCGTCGGGTGCGAGCACAAGCATTGACTTACTGGGATCGTTGGGTACGGAGACAGCGTGGCCCGCAAAATGAACAATGTCAGCCCTCCCCAAGAGACTCAAAAATCTTGTCACCGTAGCATCACGCCCCTGGAGATGATCGGTATGTAAGTAGAGCTCAGCCACCTCTTTAGTCTCGATCCGAGCCCCATCGAGTTGTCGGAGGCCCGGATAGAGACCGGGGGTGAAAGCCGGATCGCCTACCAGCAAGACCCGTGGTTTTGGCTGGTGAGGCATCTCACGACTTCGCCTTTCGGCATACAACATTAGTGTTGCGCTCGGCGCTATCGCGATCGCGTGATCCTGAATTAGAAAGCGATCCGAAGAGTCATCTCTCAGAGCTGCGAATGGCACGCCATGAATCGAATCTTCGGGAACGAAAACTAGGCGGTCGCCCGCGCGGACGATCTCCAGAATCGGCTTCACAAGAATAGAATGTAGCCAATGAAGTGCCTCTGGATCGAGATCAGGATTCCGGCCCGCGGCAGCTCGCTGGATCTTTGCGACCGCTCGATCCACCAAACTGCGCTCGATCGGCTGGGCATCAAATCCTGTCGATTCCCCTCGGCGAAAGGTCCAGGTCAGCAGCTGATCATCGAGTAGCGCGTACTCGACCAGTACTGTACCGGCCGGCAACGAGTGACGGATCTCGTCCGCGGTCAAGGGAACAAATGTCCCGTTCGATGAAGGCTGCGAGGACAGCCGATGGTCGATCAGATCCAGAATCTCTCGAGCTCTCGCCTTCTCCGCGTAGGCTAAAGCCTCATCGCTATTGCCCATCTCGACCTGCAAACGGATCATCAAATCGAAAGTCTGCTGCCAGCTGCCAAAGTAGGCTGCCCAAAGACTTTCGTGCTCACCCGGCTGGCGACGGTTGAGAACTTGCTGCCACTCTTTCTCGATCTCTCGAACACTGGCACGAAGGTCCACCTCAGCAGCAGCTCTTCGATCGGAGCTGAGATGTATCAGGGCACGCTCTAAGTACAGCTGGGCACGGTAGACGAAGAGCTCATCGAGCGGCAGCAACTCGAGTGCCGCGGTATACGAAGCTATTGCGCGACTAGGATCTACACCTGCCCACAGGCGTCCCTCGACTTCACGAAGTCGCCCTTGGATCGATTTGCGTACCTTAGAATCTGGGACTTGCCAGGAGATCTGAAAGGCTTCCTCTAAGTGTGCAGAGGCCTTCTCCGGATCTTCATCGAGACGAGTTTCGCCGTAGGTGCGCAATGCGATAGCTAGATTGCCCGGGTCCTCAGGAAAACGCCGAGCAATTCTCAAAGCCTCACGCTGAAGATCTCTGGCAGCACGAGGCAAGTCCGCTTCTAAAGCTGAAGCAGCCTCCCCTATTACGAAGAGCTTGCGCCGGGGATCGACAATAGACGGCAGCGCAGAAAGCGCCTGCAGCCGATGTCGCCAAGCTGATTCGGGGTCACCCAAGATCCAGTAATAGAGCTCAGCTAGGCGGGCATGAAGGTTGCCGACACTCTCACTCTCACCTAAGGCTCGATATCTCTCTAGGGCAATCTTGTAGGATTCGAGCGCCTCGGTCGGCAGGTTGGAGTAAATCTGACAGAGTCCGATGATCCAAGCTGTTCGGCCCGCTAGGCTGTTGTAGCCCAACCGCTCGGCCTGCTTCCTAAGCGGTATCAGCAGCCCGAGAGCAGCGGGAAGATCATGCTCTTGGTACTCGAGAACGGCCGAGCCAATCACTGCCCACGCTCTAAACGGGCTATCGCCCGCTCCGAGGAGGTCGCTGGCTAGTCGATAGCTTCGGCCCGCTGCAGTCAAATCAAAGGCTCGGTAGCTCAGGGTTGCTTCTCCATAGGCACGGTGTCCGTCCGCAAGCAGTCGAAGGCGCTGCCCTTTGGCCCTCTCAATGGCCTGCACGGCGTCCAATAGGAGCCTGTCCGCTCTTCGCTCTGTTAAGACCTCCGCCACAATGCGGGCTGTCGTCAGGCTACGCCGTGCCGAATTCTCATCACCCTCGAGGTGAGCTGATCCCCATTCTGGGAGAACGGTATCCTGCAACCACAATCTAGCGGCTGTCGGCGCCACTTCTACCAGTTCCAGCACCAAGTCCGCGTTTCGTCGCTCAGCGGCTGCAGCAAGCCTGTCTCTAGCTTCTTTCCACTCTTCGGCAGCATCCGGAACGTTAACGGCTCGCCGCTGCCACACTCGCGCTTCGGCTGCCCAGGGTGAGTCCGGATCGAGCTCGATGTAGCTGTCCCAAGCGGTCAGCGCATCAGCAAAAAGGGATAGCCGGGAGCTTGCCAGAGCGCGGTTGAAGCGACCTTCGGCTAACGAAGCATCCAACTTCAGCGAACGCTCGGCCGCGACCATTGCCTTCGCCAGATGCAGGGGTTCCTCTTTCCGTTGTCCGAGCACGATGTAGCCCGCGGCAAGATCGCTCAGGAAATAAGCGTCGGCAGGGTGTTGATTGACGAGAAGCTCTAACATTTCCACGGCCCGTTCCAAGCCTGGCAATTCGTGCTGTGTCGCTAGAAGCAAAATAGCTCTGGCGTGTGTCTCGAGAGGATCGTTGTCCTCTTCGGTCCATTTAGACACTGCCTCTCCCAGATTGTGGGCAGATCCATTTTCACCAGGGCAAACCGGTTCACACAAGAGTTGGCTAGACAAGCAAACGTCCCGACAACTCTGATGAGCCCTCCCTCGCGACAGTCTCGGCTCGACCCAACGTCGATCATCTAACGTGTGCAGCAGATCGGTCGCCGAGGTAGCTGCATCCGAGACAGACGCCTTGGGTTCATGGTCTCGGATGTAGCAACCCGATGAAATAAGGCAGGCAGCGAGCAACCACCAGGGAAGTTCAGTGCATGGTAAAAAACTTCGATAGGATAACCGGCAGAGATTGCGAGGGGGTCTCATGAAAATATGCTCAGTAAGGAGGTTTTGAATTCAGGTAAAGGAGCAATCGCTCTTTCGCCCTGGCTACGATAGCCGAAAAAGACTTTGGGCCGCGAGGGCATCCACAGCTCGGTGGCTAGGCTGCTCAGCCGTATTTTTGCCACCAGTAGTAGGAGTATCAGAGTGAGCCGCAAGCGACGCCGTTTCCGGCGCCTGTACGAAAAATACAGTCGGGCGCTTCATGCTCAGTTCTTCCGTTGGGGCTTTTCCAAAGAAGATGCTAGAGATTTGACTCAAGTTACGTTCCTTCGTGTCTTCAATGGGATGAAGGCCTATCGAGGTGAAGCAGAATGGGCGTATATCATTACCATCGCAAACCGTGTGCGACTCAACGACCTCCGATATCGGCACGCGCAGAGTCGCGGAGCGGATATCGGCTCCCTCGAAGATCTGGTACAGCTGCCCGAAATCGCGCAGTACGATCCGCTTTCCGGCGAGAAGACTGCTACTCCAGAAGAGTTGGCGCTCGAACGCGAGCAGTTCGAGCGCCGGCAGCGGCGTATCCTCAAGCTGCGGCAAGAGATCAACAATCTACCCCCGCGGATGCGGCGATGTTTGTTGATGCGTCTCGACGATCGGTTGAAGTATCGCGAGATCGCCGTCGCGATGGACTCCTCGATGGATGCCGTAAAGACCTTGCTCTTCCAGGCTCGCAAACGCCTCAAAGAGGCCGTAGGAGAATGGACCGATGAGCAATTGAGCAGTCTGAACGATGACCCCGAAGATCTGGAAGAAGCAGGGAGCAACATTGAGCGACCTCGAGACCCTGACCAGGAAGGGTAACGACATGACGAATAGCCAGACCGAGCTCGAAGCAGCCGTCCATTCATTGATCGAAGACGGCCAACGCCGTTCAGGAGGGCCCCCGTCGCCAGAAGAGTTGGCGAAGTACCAACAGGGGACAATGTCGGAGCAGGAAGCTGAGAGGTTCGAAGAGTTGCTGGCTCACTACCCAGAATCCGTACGTCTTCTCGTCGGCTTAGGGGGCTATCCGTACGAAGGAAAACCCGGTGACCTCGATTACCTCAGTGACGACGAAATGAAACAGGACTGGCAGGCGATTGAAGATCGCCTGTCTCCAAGATCCAACACCACAAGCATCAGACCATTGACCAGATTGCAGAGGATCGCCCGACAGACTCTACCGATGGCGGCTTCCTTCCTAGCTGCACTCCTAGGAAGCGTCTGGTTCTATCGATCAGAAATCACTGATCTCTCGCGCCAGGTATCTCAACTTCAGTCGCCCCAAACCGAAGTCTCGCCTCAGCTCCTGATACCGGACGGCCTGCGCAACGCCCGAGGCGGAGAATCTGTAATTCGCCTCTCGCAGGATTCTCAATACCATTTTCTGACATTGTCTCTTTTCGAAACACCATCGTTTCGCGATTTTCGTCTAGAACTACATAATCCTGCTGACCATCAAGGGAAACCCCTCTGGTCAAAGACAGGCCTGCGACTCAAACCCGACGATACTCTTGAGATCCTGTTGCCTAGGGCTTTCTTATCTGTCAGCACAGCCGAACTTCACCTGTATGGGATCGACAAGGATGCTGAAGAGCTACTAGCCACCTACTCACTCGAACAGTGAACGGCTGGCCAAAGCCCAGTAGTGACCAGTAGAGTGATCCGCGATCGTCGAATGCTGAAGAGGAGCCATCGACTCTGTGACCGCTCGACTGAACTGCGTGTCGGTCTCGGAGGAGTTCGATTCATCTCTCGAACTCCTTGAGCGACCTCGAAACTGCCGACTGCTTATATCTCCAGGAAGGCTAGGACACGCACGATCTGCCTTCTTTCGAGCTTACGCCCTCTAGACTCACGATCCTGGCTCCGGGACACTGTAAATCTACCCGAGCTGTAGCCAGTCCGGTCACTGCTTCACGAAGGGCCTAAATGGTGCCCAGGGGCGGATTTGAACCACCGACACCCTGATTTTCAGTCAGGTGCTCTACCAACTGAGCTACCTGGGCACTCAAGAAAGCGATTTTTACCAGCTACTCGACCTGACGTCAACCCGGCACGAGAGTCTGTTGATGAATACAATACCGTTGTGCCAAGGATGTTTTACCGGTTGCTCGTCGGCAGTGCTGTCGCCACGCTGTTAGGAGGCTCCCCCGCTGCTGGGTGGACTCCGGCTAGCCAACACGCGATTGCCGAAAATGCGGCGCGATTGGCGCCGCCGGATCTCTATCGACAGCTGGCGCGCAACCGGGTGGCTTTTCTTCAAGGGGTCAATGACGGTTACGCAGAACGCGACGCTGCCGCCCATGCCAAGAACGCTGATGGTTCGGGGCGCCTCGACAACTCGATTCAGGTCGCCACCGACAACGCGATTCGGGCGATCACGACACACCAACCGTTCAACGAAATCGCTTACCGGCTGGGCATCGTCTCGCACTTCCTAGCGGATGCCAACAATCCTCTCAATGCCTCCCAGGCGGACTCGTCGGAGTCTCGATATTACGCCGACTTCCTGGCCTACCTCGAACATGCTGAGCCGCGGGTCAGGGTCGTCTTTTATGGCTTCCGTCCCAACTTCGATGGCCAGCGTGACCTACCCGCACTGATTGCGGAGGCCTTGGAACGCAGTCGCGGCTTCTACCCGGCGGTCGGTCGAGAGTACCGACGAGTGAAGTTTGCTTCCGGGGCACAGGCCTTCGATGACCTGTCTTCGGCCTTCGGCGTCGCAAGCCTGTCCTACAGCCATGCGGTCAGTGACATCGCCGAAGTGCTGCGCTATATTTGGCTTGAAGCGGGCGGCATCGACACTCGCCGCAAGATCCCGTTGCGGGGCCGTGAAGTCATCCGACTCTCCGACTGAAACTTTCGGCACGCACTCTTCCGAGGCGAGCCTTTTTCTTTTCGAAAGTGCCATGCTTCCAGCTCAAAGAGCCCTGATATCTGTCTACGACAAACGCGGCCTAGAAGACTTCGCCCGCGGCCTCAGTGAGATGGGGATCGAAATCGTCTCAACTGGTGGCACCCGCAAGGCGATCGAAGCGGCTGGTATCCCGGTCACTCCGGTTTCAAAAATCACCGGGCATTCCGAGCTTCTTGGTGGCCGGGTAAAGACCCTACACCCTGAGATCCATGCCGGTATCCTCGCGGATCGCGCCCGTGCCAACCATCTCTCAGAGCTCCAGGACAATGGCATCGAACCGATCGATCTCGTGGTGGTGAACCTGTATCCGTTCCAGGAGACTGCCGCCTCGGGCGCCCCGTTCGAACAAGTGATCGAAATGATCGATATCGGTGGCCCCACCATGATCCGTGCCGCTGCCAAAAACTTTCGTGGCGTGACGGTGATTGTGGACCCCGGCGACTACACCCAGGTTCAGGCGGCGCTCGAGGATGGTGAGCGGCTGGTTCCAGAACCCCTGCGCCGCGGGTTGGCACTCAAGGCGTTTCGCCACACTCAGGCTTATGACGCCGCAATTGCCACCTGGTTCGAACAACAAACCAGCGAGGCCGAGAGTCTCTTTCCGCGTCACCTCCATGTCGACCTGGCCCAAGAGATGCGCACTCGTTACGGGGAAAATCCGCATCAAGAAGCTGCGGTCTACCGGGTGCGGGGGGGCGATGGTGTCTTTGGCGGGATGGAGGCACTGCAAGGTAAGAAGTTGTCTTGGAACAATTTGCTCGATGCCGACGCGGCTCGCAAGCTAGCCTCTCATTTCGAGGAGCCGGCGGTTGTTATCGTCAAACACAACAACCCTTGCGGGGTCGGCTTGGGATCCGATCTGGCCAGCGCCTACGAACGCGCCCTGGCCTGTGATCCATTGTCGGCTTTTGGCTCGGTCATTGCGCTCAATCGGCCGGCAACCGAGGCGTTGGCGACGGCGATGGCGTCATTGTTCGTGGAAGTCATTGTAGCGCCGGATTTCGACGACGCAGCCCTCGCACTTTTCGCCAAGAAGAAGCGCCTGCGGCTGATCCGTTGCCCACTTTATGCGGCGACTGGTATCGAGCTGCGAGCCATTGATGGTGGGTTTCTGGCTCAGAATCCTGACGGGCTACCGGACGATGACACGGCTTGGACCTGTGTGACGCAACGCCAACCGACCGACGAGGAACGCCAGGCCTTGGCGCTGGTCTGGGAGGTCTCCCGCGGAGTCAAATCGAACGCCATCGTTGTCGGCCACGCCAACCGAACTCTCGGCATTGGTGCCGGGCAGATGAGCCGAGTAGACGCCTGTGAGCTCGCGGTGCGCAAGGCGCAAGATCCGCTGGATGGAGCCGCAGCGGCTTCCGACGCGTTTTTCCCGTTTCGTGATGGGCTCGACGTGCTGGCAAAGGCTGGAGTTAAAGCGGTCATCCAGCCCGGCGGGAGCAAACGCGACGCCGAAGTGATTGCGGCAGCTGATGAGCACGACATCACGATGTTGATGACCGGCACGAGGCACTTCCGCCACTAATCAGGCTGCGGAAGGCGACGATATCAGGCCACCTGAGCCCAAGCGTGTCGGCACATTGATAGGCTTATGGCAGACTGGCTAACCAGAGACGGAAGGCACACGAAATGAACCAGGGCGGCAAACGTCACAGCTGCAAACGTCACGGCGACACGGGCACCACCGACACTAGCACCAGCAATATGGGCACCAGCGCCAAGCAACATTCGGCCATCGTCCTCGCCGCTCTCCTTATCGCCCTCTTCGTCCCTAACTCCGCTCGTGCGGTCAGCCCGTGGGAGCTGTTGGAGAACTTGCGTAACGACTTGCAGAGCAGCGGCCCGGTGACCGGCAAGTTCAAACAAACCTACATTCCAGCTGGATTCAGCGAGGGTGACAGCGAAACCGGTCACCTCTCGATTTGGCTGCCCGACTGCCTGCGGTGGAATTATGTCGAACCGCTAGCCAAGAACTTCCTGTTGTGTGAGAACGAAGTCTATTTCTGGAACGAAGACGAATCCGGCGGCCGGCACTTCGAGATCGAACCGAAAGAGGAGCCCGGACTCGACCTGCTACTGGTCGAAGTTTCCGAACTCCGTGAACGGTATGTCGCCGATAGCGAGAAGCTGAGCGACGGCACTTACGAAATTTCTCTCGCCGTCCCCCCGGGTTCTGAGCGGAGCTTCAGCGCCAAGATTCGACTCGAGCCCGTGTCGATGCGCATTTCAGGGATGGAGTACACTGACGACGAAGGAAATCTCACCCGATTCGAGATTTCCGAATACCAGCCGCTGCGCCATGTCGCACTCTTCAAGCCGCCTCAGGACATCGAATGGACCAAGGAATGACGACCAGCAAAGCCAGCCCATGGCTGATCGCGGCGTTGACTCTCGCCTTGATCGCTCCCTCGGTAGCAGCTGACAAGACCTATACCAAAGGTGACAACGTCACCATCCAAGGTCAAGTCGTCGATGCCGCTGGCACAGCAGTCGGCAACGTGACTGTACTGCTCGAGCTATCGCGGACCCGCTTCCAGATCACACGTTTCAGGAAGACCAAAAGCAACACGCTTCGTATCCCTGTGACGACCGGGTCCGATGGGCAGTACGTCCATCAATGGCGTTGGGACGGTTATTACAACACCTTCGGGCTGGCTGTGGCCATGCCTGTTTCGATCAACGGGCGCCAGGATTTCGAAGTGTTGCAGCGGGTTGATATCACCGCACAAGTTAACCAGGGTAGCCCGGTGGAGGCGTCGGTTGTTCTCCAGGAGACCGCTTACCTCGAATGGTTGCGGCGCTTTGTCGACGGCCGAGCCGGGGCTGAAGAAAAGAGAATCTTCCATGAGCTCGGGCGTCCCGATCGGATCGATGCCCACGACGAAGGCGAGTACGCTTGGTGGTACTTCCAAATCGGAAAAGTCTACCGCTTTCGCGATGGTGCGATTGAGTTGATCGAACCTTTCGACCCGATCCTACCGCCCTAACGGTCCTCGTCAACGGCCTGCGGACGGCCTTCCATACGCTTCCAAACGTCTTCTTCCACCTTCGAATAAGACCGCGGTGGCTCGAGGCCAAAAACGCCGTGGTGATTGGGCTCCACTCGAGGCAGCTTAGTAGCCAGGCTGGGCGGTAAAACCTCGACCTCTACCCGACTGTAAGGCTCGACTCCGACCAATAGAGCGTAACGAAACTGACGTTGGTAAGCATCTTCCCAATGTCTTCGCCCGGGGACTGGAAGGATGGTGGAATCGGGCGGACGCTGCTCGGGATCAGGCGGCTCGGTACCGACGTAGAGTAATCCGGGCTGGCCAAGGTCAGACGTCAAGTCGAACGCCAGGATGCCCTCGACAACCTCGCCCCAATCGTAGAGTTGTTGTGGACCCAGAGCAGGAATCCGATGCTGCTCCCAGGTCAAGTCGAGCCATTCCGCGCTATGCATCAGCTGAAACCGAATCGGACGCTGAAATTGCGGTGTGATCGCACCTTGAAACTGGCTGGGGCGCCGTTTGGCGGGAGAGGCCAAACGCCATCGCCCGGCTGGCGGCCGATGCCAAATCTTAGCCGGCTCTCCGGAGTCCAAAACGGTCCAACCGCCGAGGAGGCCGGCATCGTAACGTCGGAAAATTCGCCAATTCTGGTCGGAGACGACGGTTCGTCGGTCGGCGGTTCGTCGATCAGCATCTCCGCGATCAGCGGTTTGGCGGGCATCATCATTTTCAGGATAAAGCTCCATAACCGCCAGAAAACCGCCTGCCCCCCGACTGCTGCGAAGCTCGACCACTATTCTGTTGATGCCTTCGTGCAGCAGGTCTGTGAGGTCGTATTCATCGACCGGGGCCCATGGTCGGTACGATCCGGCCCCCACCCGGTAGCCGTTGACGTACAACAAATAGGTCTCGTCTGCAGCTAGAGCGATCCGTGCGGATCCCAGCGTTTCGATTTCGAGGTCTCGCGCCGCATAAAACGCCAGCGCCTCACCGTCGCCATATTCTCCTTTGGCCCAAATCCAACGTTCGTCCTTCGTTGGCTCGAAAAGGTGAGCTCCCAAACCACTCGCTAGCTGCTCGGTGCCGGCGACAATCAGCGCCAGCAGAAAGACTCCTGCAAAAAACCTTAACGGTTGGTCGTGCCAAGAGCGCACGGAGCGAATCCAGGATGACATCCGATCCTCGGTTTCAGCCGTTGGCACTTGGCAGCATCTTGGCCAACGCCTCAGCAATCAACCGATTACCAACCTCGTTGGGGTGGTTGTTCGGCGCGGGATAATAAAAGTCTTCCAAGCTCCGACCTTCCATAGCGGATAGCAGCAGGGCCTTGGTATCGAGATAAGGTACCCCCATTCGCTCGAGCTCACGCTTCAGGTAACGCTCTCGCCAACCATCGATCTGAAGCTCCCAATGAGGATAGAAGAGTACAACCACCAGCGGAAGGTCTTGCTCTGCAGCCTCCCGTACCGCCGCCTCGAGAATCTTGCTGTTGAGCCGCTTCTTTTCCGCTTGCCGATAGGGGATTTCAGTCTCGGCGCCAGGCCCCATTGCCAGCTGCAGTCGACGCCGCAGCCAGGCCCAGAGATAGCTCCGAATCTCTGGCGGATGCTGCTCGTGCCAGCCGGCGGTGTCCTCGGCGGTACCACCTGGAAGTGGCACACCTTCGAGCCGCAACTGATGGTCAGGGTCGAGGGTGAAGTAAGGCTTCGGAGCATCTCGCACGGTCAAGATCGAGCGGTCGAGATTGAGCGTCATCAAGCCGAGCACGATCACCGGCCGGTCGTAGGCTTGGTAGGTTTCTCGAAACCGCAGATAGATTTGATCGAAACCATAACCAGACACCGCAAAGTTGATCACCGGCGGCCCGCCCAACAAGCTTTCCAGTTGCGCCGAAATCCTCATCTCAGGGCGCGTAGGTGCCACCCCGTAGGCAAACGAATCACCATAGAACAGGACCGCGTGGCCATCTTTGATCGGGGTGTCATCAGCCACCCAGCCGAACTTCGGGTCGAAGACGAAGCCGGACCTGGCCAACGCCTCACGGCTCTGCTCTACCCATCGATACCGCAGCTTCCATTGGTCGGTGTCGTCACACCAACCAGCGTAAAGCCGAGGATCTCGGACTTGCTCGACTCCCAAAGAGATTGCACTGCGCAGCAGGAGCTCACCGCCGAGGAATCCGAAGACCAAACAACTGACCACCGCCAACACCAGATTGACCGCGATCTCCCGTCGTCGCAGGATGATCACCGAGCAGCCAAGCGCAATCAAAAGCAACTCCACAGCCCGAATTGCATCCCGAATCGTACCGGGGCGCAGTTCACCCTCCGGCGAAGCCAGGCGCGCCAAGACCAGTTCATTGGCCATCAGGCCGATCAAGATCAACACCGATCCCGCGATGAGGAGGAAGCGTTCTCGCCCTCCACGGATCTGCGGCAGGTTCATTCGTGGCTCCGGGGAGTCGCGGTCGCCAGACGCGTCCGCGGAAACAAGAGATACTAGCATCTGGATGCCAAGTTCAGGCTGTCGGCACACTCGACGAAGTAGGCGATTGACGCCTAGGGTTTCAGACGATAAATTGAGACGTGCACCCCTCGAACCCAAACCATCTGATTTTGTTGCGTCTCCTCTCTTGGCTGGCCTGACGGCTGGATCGTCATTCCATGACTTCCGAAGCCATCGTCGGCGCCATCCCGGCGCGCTATGCCTCCGTGCGGCTACCAGGCAAGCCCTTGCGAATGCTCGCTGGCCGTCCGATGATCGAGCACGTCTATCGCCGTTGTTTACTAGCTCCTAGCCTGTCACGGGTGGTCGTCTTGACCGATGACCAGCGGATCGCTGACGTGGTTACCAGCTTTGGTGGCGACTGTGAGATGACTCCGACGGACTGTGCCAGCGGCACGGATCGCATCGCCCACGCCGCACGCCAGTGGGACGCCAGCGCCGTCGTCAACATTCAAGGTGACGAGCCACTGATTGACCCAGCGGTGATCGAAACCGTCGCGAAGCATCTGAAACAGCACCCCGAGGATGGCATGGTCACCCTCGCCGCCACAATAGCGGATCAAGACTTCGACGATCCCAACGTCGTCAAGGTTGTCCGCGATCGCCGTGGCTACGCCTTGTACTTCAGCCGCGCACCGATCCCTCATCCGCGACGCCGAGACGTTGCGGAGCGACTGCAACATATCGGCATTTATGGCTACCGTAAGGACACTTTGCTCGAGCTCGCCAGCCTCGAACCTTCGCCGCTTGAAACCAGCGAATCGTTGGAACAGCTGCGGGCGCTAGAACATGGCTTCACAATTCGTGTGCTCGACGCAGCCAAATCCGAGCCCGGTATCGATACTCCCGAAGATCTCGCCAGGGCGGAAGCCCTGCTTGAGAGCATTCAATGACGAAGGACACTCGACTATGACCACAAAATTCATTTTTGTCACCGGCGGGGTCGTCTCGTCTCTCGGCAAAGGCGTAGCTGCCGCTTCGGTCGGAGCGATCTTGGAGGCCAGAGGCTTTAAGGTCACCGTCATGAAGCTCGACCCCTATGTCAACGTCGATCCGGGGACCATGTCTCCCTATCAACACGGCGAGGTCTATGTGACCGATGACGGCGCCGAGGCTGATCTCGACTTGGGACACTACGAGCGTTTCACCCACACCACCACCACCAAACGCCACAACTACACCACCGGCAAAATCTACGAGTCGGTGATCAACAAGGAACGCCGCGGCGACTATCTTGGCAAAACCGTACAGGTGATCCCGCATGTTACCGACGAGATCAAGGACGGCATGCGCCGTTTGGCTGAGGATCATGACGTTGTTATTGTCGAGATCGGTGGCACGGTGGGTGATATCGAATCCCTACCCTTTCTCGAAGCCATTCGCCAGCTGCGTCAGGAGCTCGGACGCTACAACGCGGTCGACATCCATTTGACGCTGGTACCCTTCATCGCCGCTGCTGATGAGCTCAAAACCAAGCCGACGCAACACTCGGTGCGCGAGCTGCGAGCAATCGGCATCTCGCCGGACATTCTGCTCTGCCGCGTCGATCGCCCACTGCCTGACGAGTTGCGACGCAAAATTGCCCTATTCTGCAACGTCGCCTTTGATCAGGTGATCGCGGCACGCGACGTCGACACGATTTACGAAGTACCACTCAGCTTCTGTCGCGAAGGCCTCGACGAACAGCTCATCGAGCTGCTCAACCTGCCACGCTACGATCGCGACATGTCCGGGTGGGAAGCTCTCGTCCGCAAGTGCAAGAACACTGAACACACCGTGCGGATCGGTATCGTCGGCAAGTACGTCGATCTTGCTGATGCCTACAAGAGCCTCAATGAAGCTTTGATTCACGGCGGACTGGCCAACAACGCAAAAACCGAATTGGTCTACATCAGCGCCGAGGAAATCGAAGAAGGGCAATGGCCACGCGAGATCTTCGAAGTGGACGGCATCGTGGTGCCGATTGGATTTGGCCAGCGCGGTAGCGAGGGCAAAATCCGAGCGGTGCGATACGCCCGCGAGCACAAGGTGCCATGCTTCGGCATTTGCTGGGGGATGCAGCTGATGGTGGTCGAGTTTGCACGCAATGTGTGCGGCATCACGGACGCTGCCTCCACCGAATTTGTCGAGTCCACCGCCAACCCAGTGATTTACAAACTGCGCGACCTTTTGGGAGTCGAAGAGTTTGGCGGCACGATGCGTCTGGGTGCCTATCCATGCAAGTTGGCAGAGAACACCCGCGCCCGCGAGATTTATGGCCGAGAGGACATCAGCGAACGCCACCGGCACCGCTACGAAGTCAACCAGAAGTACCTCGATACCCTCACCGAACACGGGCTGGTCGTTGCCGGCAAAAGCCCGGATGGCAAATTTATCGAGATGGTCGAGTTGCCGAACCATCCTTGGTACCTGGGTTGCCAATTTCACCCCGAGTACAAGAGTCGGCCGACCGCACCGCACCCGCTGTTCGTGTCGTATATCCATGCGGCACTCGAAGAGAAAAAACGTCTCAAAGACCATCCCGAACGTGCCAAGGAGCGCGCCAAAGTCCAACTGGTGGAGGCCATCGCTTGAGCCTTCTGCCCAAGTTGGAGATCGCCGACGGCGTTTGGATCTGTGGTGACGACCTGCCGGTGATCGCCGGACCTTGCGCGGTAGAAAACGAACAGCTGGTGCTCGAGGTGGCAACCGAGGTGCGCGCCATCGGCGAACGACTTGGCCTACCGATGATTTTCAAGGCATCCTTCGACAAAGCCAACCGTTCGTCCTACGACAGTTTTCGTTCGATCGGCTTTCGTCCGGCCCTCGACATCCTGCGTCGTGCCAAGGAAGCGACCGGGTTACCGATCCTGACCGATGTCCATGAGCCCAATCAGTGTGAGACGGTGGCAGAGGTGGCAGACATCCTGCAGATTCCCGCGTTTTTGTGTCGTCAAACCGATCTGATCACCGCGGCGGCTGCGACCGGCCGCACGATCAACCTCAAGAAGGGTCAATTCATGGCTCCAGACGACGCCCCACGGGCGGTCGAGAAGGCGCGCAAAGCGGGATGTGAACGCATCTTCGTGACCGAACGCGGTTACACATTTGGATACCACAACCTGGTGGTCGATATGCGCAGCTTCGAGATGTTGCACCAGGAGGGTATCCCCGTCGTATTCGACGTCACCCACTCGTTGCAGCTGCCAGGCGGAGGTAAACAGACCGGAGGCGCACGACAGTACGCCGAACCCTTGGCACGCGCCGCCGTGGCCGCGGGTGCCGATGGTGTTTTTGTCGAAATCCATCCCGATCCAGAGCACGCCCTATCCGATGCCACAACCCAGCTGCCGCCCCGGCGCGCCGAGCGGTTGCTGGCCTCGTTGGTAGCCATCCGACAAACCTTGGCAGGAGCGAGTGGCGGCGACCTTGCCGCGTCGTCCAGTTGATGAGCGCCACCGAGAACCGCACTCAGCGTCCACCTAGGGAGGTTGCACGCTGGGTGTTGGAAATTGAGGCGGCGGCCATTCGGGGCCTCCTGCCACAACTCGACGAAGGCTTCGATCGTGCGGTCGACGTTCTGAAATCAGTCCGCGGCCGGGTGGTGACCACCGGTATGGGCAAAAGTGGTCTCGTCATGCGGAAAGTTGCGGCGACGCTCTCGTCGACGGGAACCCCTGCCCTCTTCCTGCATCCCGCGGAAGCGATCCACGGTGATCTCGGCATGATCACCGAGGACGATGCGGTGATCGGTGCCTCGTTTTCGGGATCCACCGAGGAGCTGCTTCGCCTTGTCGAATTGATTAAACGGCTCGATGTGCCTTTGATCATGATCACCGGCAACAGCCGCTCACCCTTGGCAAAACACGCCGATATCCATCTCTCCGTCGAGATCGATCAGGAAGCCTGCCCACTGAACCTGGCGCCTACCGCCTCGACCACCGCCACCGTTGCGCTCGGTGATGCCTTGGCAATGGCGTTGCTCGAAGCCCGCGGATTTACACCCGAAGATTTTGCTCAGCGACATCCCGGCGGCCGCTTGGGTAAACGCCTGCTCCAAGTCCACGAGTTGATGCACACCGACGAGGCTCTGCCGCAAGTCGACAGCGGAACCTCGATCCGAGATGCGATTTACGAAATGTCGAAGAAGGGCCTCGGCATCACCGCGGTAGTGGACCACACCGGCATACTTGCAGGGTGTATCTCGGACGGCGATTTGAGACGGCTGCTGCAACAGGGCAACGCGCAACTCGATCGGACGGCTGGGGATTCCATGAGCACAGGTCCGCAAACCATTCAGCGGCACGAACTCGCCTCGGCGGCGCTCGAACGCATGGAAGATCACCGGATCACCTCACTCTTCGTGTGTGATCCAGAGGGGCACCTCGAAGGAGTCGTTCATATTCATGATCTTTGGCGGCTGGAGCTTTTTTGATGGCCACGTCACACGGTGAATCCAATCACGAGGAGGTTTTCTCCCGGCGAGCGAAAGGGCTCGAGTGGCTGTTGTTCGATGTCGACGGCGTACTGACTGATGGCCTGCTGCATTACACACGCTGGGGAGAACAGATCAAACGTTTCCATGTCCAGGATGGGCTCGGCTTCCGACTAGCCCAACGGGCAGGCCTCAAACTCGGTTTACTCTCCGGCCGAAGATCGCGAGCGCTCGAGGTGCGAGCGGCAGAACTCGACTTCGACGAGGTCATCCTAGGTTCCAGCAACAAGACGCCGGCCTTCGACAAGTTCCTAGCCAAACACGAGACGACGCCCAAGAGAGTCGCCTACATCGGCGACGACCTACCGGATCTGCCGGTGATTGGCCGCTGCCCGCTGTCTTTTGCACCGGCCGATGCTGCGGAAGAGGTCCGCGCCGCGGCCTATACCGTGCTGCAACGCTGCGGCGGTGCAGGCGCCGCTCGCGAGATGATCGAGATGATCCTCAAAGCTCGCGGCGATTGGGACAAGATCATCGCCGCGTATTCGCTCGAGTAGGCCACCGTCAGGCAGTCGTCAACACCGGACACGCCAATCCTTACGATTCAAGCCTCGTCGGTCTTCTTCTCACCTGGTCCAAAGATCCAGGCGACGGCAACTCCCAGCAGATACAAGGCGATGGTCGGCACCGCAAAGATGCACAGATTCAGCACGTCCGGGGTCGGCGTGATGATCGCCGCGACGACAAAGATGATCAGTACCGCCCAACGAAAGTGACGCAGCAGGAACCGCGGTGTTACCACACCGAGCTTCGACAACAAGAAGATCAGCGTCGGCATCTCGAACATGACGCCCAAACCCAGGATGACCGTCATCAAGAAACTGAGATAACTCGTAACGGTAATCGTGGGCTCGAATTGGGATCCGACGCTGAGTAGAAATTCCACCGCAAACGGAAAAGCAACGTAGTAGCCAAACGCGCCGCCCCCGAGAAACAACAACGAACCGACGGTAATGAACGGTATCGCCAGGCGCTTCTCTGTCCGATAGAGACCGGGCGCCACGAAGGCCCAAAGCTGGTAGAAAATGAACGGCGAGCCTAGAAACAACCCGGCGAGCGCCGCCACTTTGATGTACAGGATGAACGGATCGGTGATCCCTAAAAAGGCCAACCGCGTGCCTTCGGGAAGAAACCTGTAGATCGGCCGGGCAAGAAACGAATAAATCTGTTCTGAAAAACCGTAGCAGACCAAGAAGGTCACGACGAAGCCCGCGAGGGCACGCACCAACCGCTTGCGCAGCTCATCGAGATGGTCCAGCAATCCCATCCGTGGGAGCTCATCCTCACCCGAGGTGAGTCGCTGTACTTCGCTCACTTCGAGGGAGACTCGACGAGAGGTTCAGCGGCAGACGGTTCTGGAGTCCGATCTTTGGCCTCTTCAGATACAGCGCTTTCGAGCATACCGTCTTCAGAAACGCTACCTCGCGAGATCGTGCCTGGAGCTCGAGACGGTACCGCAACCTGCTCGACCGACGTTTTTTCATCAGACGATCCAGGCACCGGACCTTCAGCCGCCGCTGGTGCCGACGAACTCGGCGACTCGGCGGATGATGCTGGGGGCTCAGAGGCCTTGCCCAAATTCTTCGGCCCGTCGAGCTCCTCACGCAAAATTCTGCGCGGATCGACGGCGCGGACCTCTTCTTCGATCATCTCGGCGTTGATCGTGCGCTTGAGGTCGTTCGACGCCTTGCGGAACTCCGCCAGGCCTTTGCCGATCGTGCGCCCGATTTCCGGCAACTTTCGAGGGCCGAAAATCAACAATGCCAAGGTGAAGATGAAGAGTAGCTCTGAGACACCTAATGAGCCGAACATCGAAGCTACCTGAAGAAAAGATCGTGAATGCGGATGCGCTGGCCAGTGTGACTTTGGCTGTGGTGCAACTCACACCGACAGCCAGCGATTCGTCCCGTCCAGCCGAGGCGACTATAACGTGACGGAACCTAGATGATAAGCTTTATCGATGAGCAAATCATGGCGTAACCTAGCGATCGTTCTTTTTGCCGCCGCGCTGATCTTCAGTGGTGTCGCAGGCGAGAAGCTCTTGGCCCTGACCGACGAGTCGGAAGCGCAGTTCCAGCTCTACACCGAAATGCTGCATTTAGCGCATGAACGCTACGGCTCCGAGGTTCCCTACAAGAGCCTCGTGTACTCCTCGATCCAGGGCATGTTGCGCACGCTCGATCCGCATACGAATTTCCTGACACCGGAAGCCTACGACAACATGCGGGAGCGCCAGCAGGGCAGCTTCTACGGCCTCGGCATCCTGGTGTCCAAACGCAGCGGCGACCTGACGGTGATCAGCCCGATCGAAGGCACACCGGCTTGGCGACTAGGCCTCAGGGCCGGCGACATCATCAGTACGATCGAGGGTGAGCCGACCAGCACCATGACCCTCGACGAAGCGGTTCGTAAGCTCAAAGGACCCAAGGGAACGCAGGTCAACGTCCATATCACGCGCCGCAATGTCGAGAAGCCGTTGCCCTTCAGCATCACCCGCGCTGAGATCCCGCAGAACACGGTTCGCTATGCCTACATGATGACCCCCGAGACCGGCTACATCCGGCTGACCGACTTCTCTCGGTCGACAACTCGGGAGATTTCGGAGGCGTTGGAGAAGCTCGAGGGCGAAGGTATGAAGCAGTTGCTGCTCGACCTGCGGTCCAATGGCGGCGGCCTACTGGACCAAACCGTCGAAGTCTCCAAGTACTTCGTCCCAGAGCGCAGCGCCATCGTCGAAACCCGAGGGCGCTTGCGTGACTCTCATCAGAGCTTCCTCTCCAATGAGAGCGACGACATGTTGGATCTGCCGCTGGTGGTGCTGGTCAACAACGGCACCGCTTCAGCAGCCGAGATCCTCGCCGGAGCGATTCAGGATCATGATGTCGGCCTCGTAACCGGGGTGCCCACTTGGGGTAAAGGACTGGTCCAGACGGTCTACAACCTGTCTTATGGGACCGGTATCGCCTTGACTACCGCCAAGTACTACACCCCCTCTGGTCGCTTGATCCAGCGCGACTACTCGTCGTATTACGACTACTACAACAATTTCGAAGGCGGCGACGAAGACGACACCCCGGAGGTGTCGATCGACAGTCCCGAGTTCGAAACCGACCTGGGGCGCAAAGTGTATGGCGGTGGCGGCATCACGCCAGACGAAATCGTCGAGATGCCCGACGGGCCGGTCGAACTGCAACCTCTGTTCGCCAAGAATGCGTTCTTCGAGTTCGCGGTTGACTACGAGAGTCGTCACAAGATTGCCGACACCACTTGGCAGCCGCCGGCAGACATGCTCGAGGGTTTTCGCACCTGGCTGTTGGCCGAAGAGCTATTCGAGAGCGATGACTTAGAGACAATGTTTGCCGAGGACGACGCCAAGGCTTTCACTGAGCGCCAAATTCACTCAGATATCTTCACCGCCGCCTTCGGCACCGAAGCCGCTCACAAAGTGCTGGCCGTCGGTGATACCCAGATTCAGTCGGCGCTCGAGCTGTTTGACAAGGCTCGTGAGCTGCTGGAGATGCGACATCAGCTGCGCGGTATCCCGAATCAAAAACTGGTGAAGGCTCTCGAAACACCACTCATGCAAGGACAGACGGATCCGGTGGAAGGCGGAGAGCGTCCCCAGTAGCGCGGACACCGCCGCTTAACATCGTCGAGGTCGAGAAGGCTCAAGAAGCCGAGTAGAATTCGACCAATTTGTTGATAGCTGTCACCGCCGCTTGACGGCGGTGACGTAGCTCGGTCACCGAGGGCTTACGGCTGCGTATCAATAGATAGCCACGGACCTGTTGCCACAGCAACTTGCTTCTCAGATAGAGCCTCAGGGCCACGCCGCCGGTCAACGGCCCGGCAACCAACGCTAGTAAACTAGCTGAGAATCCCCAGTACAGGTTCACCAGCGCTGCGGTCCCGATCCACGTCAACAGGTAGAACACCATCGACGCGAGAATCTTGTAGGTCGCGACTCGATCCGTGGTCCCAGAAAGTCGCTTGGCCGCTAGCGACGCAGCCTTGAAGGGGATCCAATGCACCACGATCCCGATCAGGCCGAGTGGGACGCGCACTAACACCAACCACAGGCTCAGCAAGATAAACCGGACCACTTCGGCTGCGGTGTAATGGGCTACCACTTGATCGTCGCTTAGTTGGTGCTTGCCGAGCTCAGTAGCGTACTGCCGGACCGCGGTGACGACGTGCTTTATCGCCTGCGGATGGTTGTCCTCGAGGGTGTTGTAGCCATCGATAAACCTGCGCCGCAGGGCGACGCGCGCGCTGAGTGGCGCGGACCGCGAATCCAGCACCGACCGTTGGTAAATATCCGCTGCCTGTTCGATGACATCTGCTGCTTCCCACGACGGGAAGTTCAACGTCACAGCCTTCAGTGCACCCTCCACCCTAGCGGTCAGCGCTTGGACGGCAGCTCGGGAATCGACCCCGTGGTCCGCGATCTCGATACCTGGATCAATTGCGTCACCAACCTCCACCAACACCGCCGAGCGAAACGCGGTACGCTCTTCGAAGGTTAAGCCCACCGGCACGATGCAAGTCTCGAGCGGTCCGAATCGTGCTTCTGCCCCGAGCACGATCCGGCTGACACCGGTCTTGATCGGTACCAAGGCCGGCTCGTTGTGGCTAGTCCCTTCAGGCAAAATCCCGATATGCCCGCCAGCCGCCAAAACCTCGTAGCACCTCGCGAAGGTATCCTGATTCTTGCCCGGATCAAATCCCTCGACCTGCCGACGGTAGACCGGGATCGCCGCTGCCCAGCGCAGAAAAGGTCTCAAAATCGCCATATCCCACAATTCGCTGGTACCCAGCATGCGGGGAGGCGACGGCATCAGAGCGAGTAACAGTGCGCCATCCACCAACGAATTGACATGGTTGGCGACAAATACCAACGGCTTGCCTTCGGGGATGTTATCCAGGCCCAGAACCTCGATCTTGCTATAGAAGACCCGCAACATCCAGCGCGCTAGCACAGCGATCGAAGGGTGCGGGCTGACCGCTTCGCCGCCCTTGGCGTCAGGCCACTCGGAGGTCCCGGTGTCGAGGCTCAAGGACTTATCGAGCCGCGTCGGCTCGGCTCAGGAACTCGCCGGCATGGCGCCAGAAATCGGAGGTCCATTCATGGGCACCCTCGAATACACAGGTTTGGACCTTCACCCCGAGCTTCGCAAGCGTCTCGAGATCCGTCTCCATCTTGGCTTCGGAATACCACAGGTCGTCGACGCCGCGCCCGAGCAACAAGGGCGGGAAGTCCGAAGCTGCCTGCTCGCAACTGGCGACGTCCGAGGGCACATCTCCTGCCAGCGCAATCACTCCGTCACAACGCAGGCCGGCGAGCACCGCAGCGCGGTAAGCCATAGCAACACCCTGGGAAAATCCTGCTATCACTAGCCGACTAGAGGTCTGGTAACGGCGACGAACCGCCGACACCACCCGCGCCACATAGGCGACGTTGTCGTCGATCGCTTGCTCGCGCCCACGCTTGGTCATCCAACTGTCGACGACCTCGCCGGTCTTGGTGTTGTAGAACGGATGTAACGCACCGATAGCACATAGGAGCCATCGGTCCGCTCCCGGGATCTGGCGCAACTTGTCCAAATGACATTCGGCATTTTCACCGTAGCCATGAAAACCCACCAGCAGCGGTGCCCCCTCCCCGGTCTGCCCACGCTCGATCAAGTAACGCCCCTGGGTCAAGGTGGCAATCCAATGTTCTTCGAAGCTCTGACTCATTACGGCCTCCAAGTATCACGGCCCTGGAATCACGGCCCTGGAATTACGGCCCTGGAATCACGGCACGGCCTAGTATCAAGGCAACAGATCTTTATGCGTCGGCATCTCCCGCCACCCAAGACGCATAGAGTTCGGGGCGTCGATCGCGCAGAAACAGACGTTGGCCGGCCGAGTCGGCTCCTTGTGCAAGGTCGAGATCTACAACCACCAAGTCTTCTTCGAGCCGCTTACCTTGGGCAACAATCCTACCGTCTGGATCACTGACAAAAGACTCGCCAGCAAACGTCAGCTTCTCTTCTACTCCGACCCGATTACACAACGCCACAAAATAGCCGTTCTGAAACGCCGCGGTCCGAACCTCAGCTTCGAACAGCCCCTCCGGCCATTCTCCGAGGGCGCCAGCCTGCGGAATCACCACCAACTCAGCGCCGCCGAGGGCGAGCGCACGCATGTATTCAGGGTAGTGCCGGTCGTAACAAATAGCGACGCCGATTTTCCCTACCTTGGTCTCGAATACCGGTGCACCGGTGTCGCCAGGATGGTAGTAGTCCTGCTCATGGAACGCTTCGTAGTCGGTGATGTGGATCATCCGACTCACGCCCAGCAGGCTGCCGTCAGCATCGATCACCGGTGAGCTATCGAAGGTGCGGCCCTGCTCGTCGATCTCGTAGAGGTTGAACACCACGACCAGACCATGCTCACGGGCCTTCGCCATCAGCAATTCGGTGGTCGCCCCTGGTACCGACTCGGCAAGCTCACGGGCGTCGACTGACAGGTCACTACAACGCTGTTGCGGAAAGAAGCGGTCGAGCACAATCTCGGGGAACACCACCAGCTCGGCCTGCTGCGCCGCCGCAGCGTCGATAGCGGCAAGCACCCGTTCGAGATTGTTGGATCGGTCTTCACTGGATGCAAGCTGGGCGAGGGCAATCTTCATTCTTATCTCCGAAGACCTTCCGCCAGCTCTTTCACCCGCTGTTTGACCGCGCTCAACAGGTCGTCATCACCCGTCTTTTCTTCGATCAACTTGACCAAGGCACTACCCACCACAACCCCGTCAGCAGCCCGTGCTATCGACGCTGCCTGCTCCGGAGTATTGATCCCGAAGCCCACCGCCAAGGGTTGCGTTAGTTTGCGCCGCAGGCGCCGTACTTCTTTCACCAGCTCATCGGGCAAAGCCCCCTGATCACCCGTAATACCGGTACGCGAGACATAGTAGACAAAACCTGTCGAATACTCAGCAACCCGCCGGATACGGTCCTTCGTGCTGGTCGGAGCCAAGAGGAACACCGTGTCGAGTCCGTAGCGGCGCATAACCGGAATGTATTCTTGATGGGCGCTTTCGTCCGGCGGCAGGTCGACGCAAAGCAGGCCATCAACCCCGGACGCGGCGGCCTGCTCGGCAAAACTCTCGAGCCCGCGATTGTGGATCGGATTGAAGTAGGAAAACAGCAGAATAGGGACACCCAGGCGGTCGCGATGCCGCGCCACCAAACGCAGGATACCCGACAAGGTGGTCCCCCCGGCCAACGCCCGGGTCGACGCCCGCTGAATCACCGGGCCATCAGCAATCGGATCGCTGAACGGCACACCGAGCTCGATCAGATCGGCACCGCCATCGGCCATCGCCTGCATCAAAGCGGCAGTGGTCTCGAGGTCCGGATCACCAGCGGTCAAAAACGGGATAAACGCTGCTCGCTTTTCACGTCGGCACCGTTCAAAAACTTCTGAGATTGCGCTCAACCCGCTTCCTCCTGCGATTTGCCCCATTTGCGAGCCGCCGGATGCACCGTAACTTCGGCGACGGCCGTCGAGTCTTCAGCGTCGGCTTGCTCGCGCTCCTTGGCACGCCAATTCTGTACTGATTCCACATCTTTGTCGCCACGACCGCTGAGATTGACCAAAATCAGCCGCCGCTTCGAGAGCAGCGGCGCAACCTTGCCGGCATAAGCCAAAGCATGAGCGCTTTCGAGCGCTGGCAGGATGCCTTCGATCCTCGCCAACAAATCAAATGCGGCAATCGCCTCGGTGTCGCTGGCTCGGGTGTACTCGATGCGGCCTTCGTCGGCCAGGAGCGCATGCTCGGGACCAATCGCCGGATAGTCGAGCCCGGCAGATACCGAGTGAGTGCCAGCAATTTGCCCCTCTTCGTCCTGGAGCACCAAGGTCCGGGTACCGTGCAAAACCCCTAGGCTGCCGCCCTTGCCGAATCGGGCAGCGTGTTCGCCGAGCGCCTCGCCGCTGCCCCCGGCCTCGACGCCCACTAGCTTGACCCGACGATCGTCGATGAAAGCGGTGAAGAGTCCGATGGCATTTGAGCCACCGCCGACACAAGCGATCGCAACGTCTGGCGACACGGTACCCGCCTGTTTCTTGAGCTGGCGTCTCGCTTCGTCGCCGATCACCCGATGAAAGTCCCGCACCATACGAGGGTAAGGATCGGGGCCGAGTACCGAACCCAAAATGTAGTGGGTGTCTCGCACATTGGTCACCCAGTCGCGCAAAGCCTCGTTGATCGCGTCTTTGAGGGTTCGACTACCGGAGTCGACCGGCGCTACCGTCGCACCGAGAAGCTCCATCCGGTCGACGTTGAGGCGTTGACGTACCGTGTCTTCGACCCCCATGTAGACAACACATTCGAGGCCGAGGAGCGCCGCCGCGGTGGCACTGGCGACACCGTGCTGACCAGCTCCGGTCTCGGCGATCACTCGTCGTTTACCCATCATTTTGGCCAACAGGGCCTGGCCGATCGCATTGTTGAGTTTGTGCGCGCCGGTGTGCAACAGATCCTCGCGTTTGAGATAGATCTGTGCGCCACCGAAGTGCTCGGTGAGCCGCTTCGCGTGGTAGAGCGGGGTTGGACGCCCGGCATAGTGGGTCAGCAGATCGCGCAGCTCGTTTCGGAAGCTCCGCTTGCGGCTCCAGCGGTCGTAGGCTTTTGCTAGCTCATCGAGCGGCGCCATCAGGGTCTCGGGAACGTACCGCCCGCCATAAGGACCAAAGTACCCGTTGGCATCAGGCCGCAGTTGGGGTCTCGCCATTGTTTATCTCCTCGAAGAGCCGCCGAAGCAACTCAGGATCCTTCTTTCCCGGGCTCGATTCGAGTCCGGAGCACAAATCGATACCAAAAGGTTTGGCCGCGCTGATCGCAGCCGCCACATTTCCCGGCTCGAGACCACCGGCAATGAATGCCCGCCGCGCAAGGCTGTGATCGAGCTCGCGTAAGGAGTCGAACTGCCAAGATTCTCCGGTGCCGCCGTAGAGCTGGGGATGCCGGGCATCGATCAAGATCCCCCACACCGCTTCGAACCCGCTCAGGGTTGCTTCGTCAATCCGGTCACGGACTCGGAAAGCCTTGAGCGCACGATGGGCAAAAAGCCGAATGTCGGCAGCCGTTTCGTCACCGTGAAACTGCAGCAGATCGAGGCCAACTCGGCCGGCGATATCTGCAACCTCAGACGTCGGTCGATTGACGAACACACCAACCGTCTGTACTCGGTCAAGGACCGCCGCGGCGATCTCGGCAGCTCGTTCAGTTTCCACGAAGCGCGGGCTCGGCGGATAAAAATTGAGTCCCACGAAATCAGCCCCCAGATCTGCGGCCAGGCGAGCCTCTTCTGGCGACGTGACGCCGCAGATTTTGACCTTGGGCCGCTGGGCGGTTGAAGGTGCAATCCCGGTGGACTCGGGTAAGGTGGAGAGAGTCATCGCAGTCGCTTTGGTTAGCCACAAAACTCGTGCAGCTTGGTTGCCGGATCCTCCGCCAACAGCAGAGCTTCGCCGATGAGATAGGCGTCGAAACCGAAGCCGCGTAGCAGTTCGAGATCTTCACGAGAATGGATCCCACTCTCGGACACCTTGATCGCACCGGCAGGAAAACTCGGCATCAAGGTTTGTGAATTGGCGATGTCGACTCGGAAGGTACGCAGGTCCCGGTTGTTGACTCCGACCAACTCCCAGGCCCCCTCGTCGAGCTTCGCCAGGTCGTCGAGATCGTGGGTCTCGATCAACGGCACCAATCCATGGTTGCGTGCCAGCCGGGCATATTGCAATAACTCCTGCCGAGTGTAGAGCGCAGCGATCAGCAGGACGGCACTAGCTCCAGCTCGACGAGCCCACTGTATCTGCAATGGATCGACGATGAAATCCTTGGCGATCGAAGGCAGACCAGAGGCTTCGGTGCAGGCCGCCAACAGCTCGTAACTGCCATGGAAAAAATCAGGTTCGACGACTACCGAGAGTGCCGCGGCACCGTTGTTGGCATACATCCGCGCTTGACGCAGGGGTTCGATACGATCGACCAGTGAGCCCAGGCTCGGCGACCCCATCTTGACCTCGGCGATCACCGCCTGCCCTCGTCTCTCGGACAGAGCCCCCAGAAACCGGTTGTTTGCCGGCGTTTGAACCTCGGCATACCCCGGCGGTTCGGTGAAGGTCTGTTCGGCCCGAGCCGCAGTCAATCGTACCGAGCGCTGTTGGACAATTTTCTTGAGAATATCGGCGATCTCTGCCATTCCATTGGCCTCTCAAATCACACCAAAAAGGATACCTGAAACCTCGACCTTCTCACGCTGATGCCCTTAGAGTTCAGCGCCCATGTTCGATCAGTTGGGTCAACTTGCGCAGCGCAGCACCCGACGCCAGCGCCTCCCGTGCACGCTGTAGACCACTGCCAAGATCGTCGACTAGCCCGCCAACATAAAGGGCCGCGGCAGCATTGATGGCAGTGATGTCTGCCAAGGGGCCTTCATGGCCTTCGAGTACACCACGAAACAGCGCCGCGTTTTCTTGCGGTGAACCACCGGCGAGGTCTTCGGGCCGGGCACGCGGTATCCCGAGCTCTTCGGGGTCGAAGTCAACCACCTTGACGTGACCGTCCCGCACTTCCGCGATGCGGGTTGTGGTGGTGGTTGTGATCTCGTCCAAGCCGTCGGCCCCGTGGACAACAAAAGCATGATCACATCCCAATTCGACCTGGACCGTCGCAATGACCTCCACCAGATGTTCGGCATAAACTCCCATCACCTGACGTCGCGCTTTGGCTGGATTGGTCAGCGGCCCGAGCACGTTGAACAGGGTTCGCACCCCAAGTTCCTTACGCACCGGCATCACTTCCTTCATCGCTGGATGCAGCTTCGGCGCGAACAGAAACGCGATGCCGATCGACTCGAGCGCACGGCCGGCACCTTCCGGCGAGCCCTCGATGCCAACACCGAGCTCAGCTAACACGTCGGCGCTCCCCGAGCGACTGGAGACCGACCGATTGCCATGTTTGGCTATCGGCACCCCTGCCGCAGCCGCAACCAAAGCCGCTGCGGTCGAAATATTGAACGTCCCTTTACCGTCGCCACCGGTGCCACAGGTGTCGACCACTCGGTCGACCTGATGGGGGATCGCGATGACCCGACGGCGCATCGCCGCGGCAGCACCGGCAATCTCCGACGGCGCCTCGCCCTTCATCGCCAACGCCACCAACATTGCAGCTTTCATGGGCTCGGACAACTCACCGTCCATCAGCTGACCGAAAAGCGCCTCGGTCTCGGATCGACTGAGATCTTCGCGCACCAACCAGCGACGCAACGCATCATGCACCGAAGTCATACCGTGGTTCCGTGGGTCGCAAGCAAATCCGGGCGAGTCACCACTGCCTCGACCGAAGTGTGGCCACAAATCTCGAGAAAATTCCTCAGCAAGGCGGGGCCGGCGGTCGTCAACACCGATTCGGGATGAAATTGCACTCCCCAATAGGGCAGCTCGCGGTGACGCAACGCCATGATGGTTCCACCTTCACTCCAGGCGATGGCCTCGAGCTCCTCCGGGATGGTCTCGGGAAGCACCGTGAGGCTGTGGTAACGAGTCGCCTGAAAGGGGTTCGGCAGATCCTCAAAGAGCCGGTCGTCCTGGTAACGGACCTGTGACGTCTTACCATGCATCAAACGCGGTGCTCGATCGACAACCGCACCGCACACTTCCCCTAAACACTGATGACCGAGACAGACTCCCAGGAGCGGGACCTCCGGACGGCTTGCCAACAATTGCAGACAGACCCCCGCCGATTCGGGACGCCCGGGCCCGGGGGACAGCACAATCCCGGCAGGCTGACGGGCGAGCAATGTTTCGACGTCTTCCACATCATTGCGCACCACCTCGACCTCGGCACCGAACTCGAGTAGCTGTTGCACCAAGTTGTAGGTGAACGAATCATAGTTGTCGATCAACAGAATCACAGCACGGTCCCCCTCATGGCACGGTCTCTCTCAAGGCAAGGTCTCCTTCAAGGCTCAGTCTCCAGATGTTTAGCGAGCTCGACAGCCGCCATCAGCCCTGCTGCTTTGTTTTCGGTCTCCCGCTCCTCTGCCGCCGGATCCGAGTCGGCGACAATACCAGCCCCAGCAGCAACCGAGGTCTCTCCATTGCCTACAACCAGCGTCCGAATGGTGATGCAAGTGTCGATATCTCCCGAGAAGGAGAAGTATCCGATGGCACCACCGTAGGGGCCGCGAGCCTCGGGCTCCAACTCGTCAATGATCTCCATCGCCCGGATCTTGGGCGCACCGGAAAGAGTCCCAGCGGGGAAACAGGCCAGAAGGGCATCAAGTCCATCATGGTGATGATCGAGGTCAGCTTCGACGTTCGAAACCAGATGCATGACATGGCTGTAGCGCTCGATCTCCATGAAACTAGCGACCCTCACCGTCCCTGGAGCACCGATCTTGCCCAGGTCGTTACGGCCCAGGTCGACCAGCATCACATGCTCGGCACGCTCTTTGGGGTCACTCTCGAGATCCTCAGCCAACCGTTGATCACCCTCCGCGTCCACCCCGCGTGGACGGGTGCCGGCAATCGGTCGAGTCGCGATCCTGTGACCGGTCTTGCGCACCAGCATCTCGGGCGAGGTGCTGATCAGTGTCGCGTCGGGCAAATCGAGCAGTACCATGTAGGGGCTCGGATTGATCATCCTCAGGGCACGGTAGAGGGCAAGCGGACCTGGAGCTTCTGGCACCGTCCATCTGCGGGCTAGCACGACCTGGAAAATATCGCCCGCCGCAATGTATTCCTTCGCTCGACTGACCGCGGCACGATAACTGGCGCCGTCGAGACTGGCTTCTCCAAAGCCGGCAGGCAAACCCTTGCCCGTACTCGGTGCTGGCATCGCTACCGCCCGCGTGCCACCGTCGGTGGTCAACAGGCGCGACAGCTCAGCCAGCGACCTCTCAGCGTCCAACATGGTGGTTTCGCCTTCAATCTCGTTGGCGATCGCCAGCACTCGTTGTTGTGCGTGATCAAAAACCACCAAGGTATCGAAGCGCCCGATCACGGCGATCGGTAGGCCAAAAGTGTCCGGTGGTCGCGAGGGCAAACGTTCGATCAACCGCACCATGTCGTACCCAAAGAAGCCGACATAACCACCGGTGAGAGGGATCGGACCACGATCGCTTTCGATCGAACCCAGAACCTGTCGCAGCGCCTCCAGAGGTTCGCCGTCGAGATCACTGCGCTGCCCGTCACGTTCGAGCTCGAGCCGATCCTCATAGAGACGGTAAAGCTCGGTCGGTTTGGCACCGAGAAAGCTGAACCGCGACACCTGTTCGCCACCGGTGACGCTCTCTAGTAGAAAACGTACCGGTGAAAGCTCCTCTAGCCGGCGGTAAACTGCTAGCGGCGTCAAGCTGTCCGCCAAGAACTCGCGGACGTGCACAACCGCCCGTCGCGTCTTGGATTCTGAGGTCGAAGATCTGCTTACTGCGCTAGCCATCACGCTGCTCCATCTTGATCGGACCGTGCCTCGCGATGCCTGCGTTGCAACTCTTCGCCCAAACGGGCTGGTTCGACACCGGTTGCAAGCAACAGAACCAACAGGTGGTAAAGCAGGTCGGCCCCTTCCTCGACCACTGCCTGGCCATCATCCGAAGTTGAGGACAACGCCGCGATCACCGTCTCGACCGCCTCCTCACCCACTTTCTGCGCAACCCGTGGCAGGCCGGCAGCGAGCAGCCGTGCGGTGTAGCTCGACTCGTCAGCAGCCTCTTGCCTCTGTTCGAGAATCTGCCACAGCCAGCCGAGCTCTAGCTGAGCTGGATTGGGTTCGAAACAGCTCCGCGTACCACGGTGACACGCTGGCCCCGCCGGACGCACACGCAGCAGCAGGGCGTCTTGATCACAATCGGTGCGCATTTCGACCACTTCGAGGGTGTTGCCGGAGGTTGCCCCTTTCAGCCACAGTTCCTTCCGCGACCGACTCCAAAAGTGCGCCAATTGGGTCGCTATCGTCTTCTCTACCGCCTCGCGATTGGCGTAAGCCAGCATCAACACCGCGCCGCTCGTTTCGTCCTGTGCAATCACTGGCAGCAACCCACGATCGTCGTAGGTCAAGGCTGCTGGATCGATTGCCTCGAGACCGGCGTCATGCCTACCATCGTCTGGTCTACCGGTTGTCATGCTCCACTCTCCCGCATCGGAAACCCCTGTTGTGCCAGGTAGGCTTTGACTTCCCCTACCGTATACGTTCCTTGGTGAAAGATCGACGCGGCCAGGACGGCCGCGGCTCCCGCCCGCAGCGCTGCTGCCAGATGCTCCGGCCGACCGGCACCGCCCGATGCGATCACCGGCACCCGGACCCGTTGGCAAACCTCGGCAAGCAACTCGAGATCGTAACCGTCCTGCGTACCATCGCTGTCGATGCTGGTCAGCAAAATCTCGCCCGCACCACGCTCGACGCCTTCGACGATCCACTCGATGGCGTCGAGGCCTCGTGGCCGACGGCCACCGTGGGTGACCACTTGCCAACGGCTGTCGGCTCGTGGTTCTTCCCATCGCCCGGCATCAACCGACAACACCACACATTGGCTACCGAAACGATGAGCCAGCTCGTCGAGTAGCTCGGGGCGATCAATTGGTGACGAGTTGAGCGCCACCTTGTCGGCGCCGGAACGCAAAAGGCGTTCGGCGTCTTCCACCCGACGGACGCCACCACCGACGCTGAGCGGGATAAAAACCTGCTCAGCGGTGCGACGAATCCAGTCGCGATCGGCGTCACGGCCCTCCGGGGACGCCGTGATATCGAGAAACACGATCTCGTCGGCACCTTGCTCGGCGTACCGCGCCGCACACTCCGCTGGATCTCCTTGATCCTGGAGGTTTTGGAAACGCACCCCCTTGACCACCCGACCATCGCGCACGTCGAGGCAGGGGATGATCCGGCTCGTCAAACCGGTCGCCGTCGTCATGCCTCGCTCCCGCGGCAAGCCGCCAAACCTTCAGCAACCGTAAACAACCCTTCGTACAGGGCTTTGCCGACAATTGCACCGGCAATCTCCGGTACCCGTGACGCTGCCCGCAGATCATCGAGACTACGGACACCACCGGACAGCAAGGCTGGCATCCCGGTCAGGTTCGCCACCTGCTGGACCAACTCGAGGTTGGGGCCTTCGAGCATACCGTCGCGTTCGACGTCGGTAACCAAAACCGCCGGACAGGCCAAACCTCGCAGGCGCTCGGTAACCTCTGCCAAAGACGCCTGGGCCGCTTCCGTCCACCCCGCGATTCGCAGCTTACCATCAGCCACCTCGAGGGCTGGAACTACGCGACCGGGGAAGGCCTCAACGATACGACGAAACGCCTCATGATCCCTGGCTACCATGGATCCCAGCACTACCCGCTCACAACCTGCCTGCAACGCCCAGTCGACCGCTTCGAGGTTGTGCAAGCCGCCTCCGAACTCGATCCGGACGTCACTGGTGGCCAATTCGGCAACCAACGGGCGTTGCGGAGCCTCACCGAAGGCCGCGTCCAGATCAACAACATGCACCCGTTCGGCACCAGCCTCAATGTATTGGCGCAGCACGTCTCGTGCGTCGAGACCGTAACTTCGGCGTCGGCCGTCGTCACCTTGGACTAATCGCACGACCTCGCCGTGGCGCAGATCAATTGCCGGAATCAGCTGCATGGGCGAGCTCCAAGTAGTTCGAGAGTAGGCTCAGTCCAGCGGGGCCGCTCCGCTCTGGATGAAACTGTGTGCCCAAGATGCGATCGCGACCCGCCACGGCGGTGAAGGGCACCCCGTGGGTCGCTCGTGCCAAACATGTGGGCTCCGCTGACTCCGCTATCGCGAGTGGAGCGAAGCTGTGGACAAAGTAGAAATAGCTGCCATTGGGGATGCCTGCGAACAGTGGATGGTTATTTTCGTCGTGCAGTCGGTTCCAGCCGATATGAGGTACCGGTACGTCGTCTGGCAGCTGTCGGATGACTCCTGGCAACAAGCCTAATCCGTCGGTCGAACCAAATTCCTCGCCACGATCGAACAGCAGCTGAAACCCGACACAAATTCCCAACAGCCAGGCACCGCGCTCTAACGCGGCTCGCAAAGCCTCTTCCATCTCACCTCGCAGCGTCTCTCGAGGTGGTCTGAAGGCCCCGACGCCGGGCAACACCAGGCATTTTGCCGACGCGATGACTCGCGGATCGGTTGTCACCCGGCACTGCAGGCCGCCATGGGACTGTGCACCGACATGGCGTAGAGCACGCGCCAAGTTGTCGAGATTGCCCACTCCGGCATCGATGACGACCACTTCCAAGGCAGAGTAGATCTGTCGCCCATGGGTCATGCCGTCAGCGTCCCTTTGGTGCTCGGTACGTCTGCTTGACCAGCCCGCAGTACAACCGCTTGCCGCAACGCGAGGGCTACCGCCTTGAAGGCGGCCTCAGCGGCATGATGCCCGTTGCGGGCTGCCAAGATGTCGAGATGCAGAGTCAATCGCCCGCGATCGGCGAAAGCGTGAAAAAAATCGTTGATCAAAGACAACGGGAATTGCTGAGTCACCCACGTGCTCTCCAACTCTGGCGGCATGCTGCTGGCTAAGAAGCCGCGCCCTGAGACATCTACCACCGCCCTTGCCAGCGCCTCGTCCAACGGTGCATAGGCATGGGCAAAACGAACAATGCCGCGCCGATCTCCGAGCGCCTCCACCAGCGCCTCGCCCAGGCAGATCCCGACATCCTCGACCGTATGGTGGAGATCAACGTAGGTATCACCCTTGGCCTTGATCTCGAGTCCCAAACCACCATGTGTCGCCAACGCGTCCAACATGTGCGCGAAGAAACCGTCCGGCACATCGATCGCACGACGGCCACCAGCCAGGTTCAACGTCAAGTTGATCTCGGTCTCCGAGGTGCGTCGCTCGACGCGAGCTTGCCGACTCACTGCGACACTCCCGCTTGCACCGTCACGTCTGCTTCCGGCAACGTCGGATGTGCTGAAGGTGAGGACAACATCTCAGAAAGCGCTTCCCGGGTCGCCCGCAGTGCAACACCGTTGCCAATCGAGACTCGGAAACAGCCGGCGAGCCCCGGGTAGGCGCTGACGTCCCGCACCCGAATACTGGCGGCCTCGAGGCCGGCGAGCACTTGTTCGAGCTCGACGTGCTCCGGACACCGCGCCAACACAAAGTTGGTCTGCGAGGGGAAAACGTCAAATCCGAGATCCTCCAACATCTGTCGCCATTGATCGCGACGTCCGATCACCGCCCGTACCCGGCGTTCCACCGCGGCGCTCGACGCCAGTGCTGCCTCGGCCGCCAGCTCGCTGGCAAAGTTGAGGTTGTAGGGCAACTTGACTTTGATCAGTTCGGTCACCAAGGCCGGATCCGCCAACATGTAACCCACTCTCCAGGCCGCCATCGTCCAGGCTTTGGACAGCGTACGGAAGATCATCAAGTGGCGATAGCGCGCCAGTAACGGCCGGTAGTCGATATCGCAAAACTCGTCATAAGCATTGTCGAGCAGTAGCGGCGCTTGCAAACGATCCAACAGGCGCGCCAACGCTTCGATGCTCACCGCCTCACCGGTTGGATTGTTGGGTGAGCACAGAATCAACGGTCGGGTCGGGTCGCTCTCGACCTCCCGTTCGAGCTCTGCCATCGGCAGCCTCAAATCGTCACGGGGTGGCAAGAACCGGGGTTGCGCATGGCTACGCAGCGCAAGCAATTTGTAGAGGCTGAAGCTCGGTACGGTACCCAAGACTTCTTGCCCCACTCGGGTCACGGCGCCGACCGTGAGAGCCAAGAGCTCACCCGAGCCATTGCCCAGCAGCACGCCTTCACCGGGCCATCCCTGGTTTCGACCAATCACATGCCGTAGGTGATCGGAGTTGAAATCGGGGTAAGCGCCCCACGAACGGCTAGCGAGTGGCGCCAGGATCCGCTGCTTGACCGGCAGCGGCAGATCGAAAGGCATTTCGTTCTGATCGAGTTTGAAACGACAGGGCGAGCGATCCAGCTGGTACGCCTGCAGCTGACGTAGCTCGGGGCGTACACAGGAGGCAGGATCAAAAGACATCGCGGGCTCGCGACTCGAAGCGGGTTGCATCATCACGTCCTCTCATTGCGTTGGCGTCTAATCTCACACTCGGGCATTACATATCGATCGTCGGTCAGTTCAGTCGTCTATTACTTCAATCGTCTGCGAGCTGAGGCCGCATGGGCGGGTAAACCTTCGGCATCAGCCAACACGGCGGCGGCCGCGGCGGTCCGATGCGCAGCTGAGGGATCAAAACGCACCACATGCGAGCGCCGCACAAAATCTTCAACCCCTAGAGCCGACGCGAATCGTGCCGTGCCGCCGGTAGGTAACACATGACTTGGCCCAGCGATGTAGTCGCCAAACACCACCGGCGTCGAAGGTCCAACAAAAATCGCCGCTGCGGTTGACACTCGCTCGACCAGCGCTTCAGCGGCACTCCCGACCAACTGCAGATGTTCGGGCGCCAGCGCCTCGGCAACCGCCAGTGCCTCCTCCATATCGCCTACCACCAACGCCGTCTCGAGGGCCGCTTTCGCTACCTCTGCGGTTGCCAAGCCCTTGAGCTGTCGAGTCAACTCGCCAGCAACTTGCTTCGCCAGCTTGCGCTGGTCCGTCACCAGCAAGGCCAACGCCCTTGGATCGTGCTCCGCCTGCGCCAACAGGTCGGACGCTACCAACGCTGGATCTGCATCGCCACTGGCCACAATCACGACCTCACTGGGACCAGCTAAACCGTCGATCGCGACGTTGGCGGAAACCAGGTGTTTAGCGGCCGTCACCCAGGCGTTGCCAGGCCCGACAATCTTGTCGACTCGAGGGACACTTTCGGTGCCATAAGCGAGTGCAGCCACCGCCTGTGCGCCACCCATTCCCCAGACCTCTTTGACGCCCAACAGCTGACAGACCCGACGCAAGGCACTGCTTCGCTGCCAGGCTCGCGGCGGCGTCACGACAACAATGTCTTCCACCCCAGCAATCCGCGCCGGCACCACCGTCATCACCGCGGTCGAGGCGTAGGCTGCACGTCCACCGGGAACATAGACGCCGACACGACGGACCGGCGTCCGGCGTTCCTCCAGTTCGATACCGCCTTCAGCCTGGCGGCTCCCCGGGTGAACCTGCCCCTCGTGATAACGCTCGACCGCAGCAATCGCCCGCACCAGCGCCTGTTCGACGCCATCAGGCAATTCCTCGTCGTCATCCGGTCGAGGTGTCACCTGCAACTTCAGCTCGTCGATCGAACGTGCCTTGAAGCCATCGTACTTTCGCACCGCTTTGAGCAGGGCGCGGTCGCCACCACGACGCACTCCATCCACAATACGGCTGGCACTTGTCAGGACTTCACCGGCCAACATCGCGTCGCCGCGACGCCCCAACCGGTCAAGCAACTTGCTGCCCTGGCGAGACTTCGACTCGAGAATCTTGAATGCCATTATTCAACCACCTCCGCCGCCTCGAAGCGATCAACCCAACGATTGAGCTCTGAACGATGTAGCTGATACGCAGCTCGATTGACCACCAGGCACGGTTGTATCTGCCGCACCACCTCGAGCTCAACCAGGCCGTTGTCGCGCAACGTTCGGCCGGTCTGGACAATATCGAGCGCAACCTCGGCAAGATCGAGCAGCGGCGCCAGTTCGATCGAACCCGACAGTTTCAACACATCGGCACCCCACGAACGATCGGCCAGTACACTGCGTGCGGTGCGTGGATACTTCGACGCCAACCGCACCTGTTCCCCGGGCTTCGGCAAGTCGTCGCGTTTACCGATCAGCGACATCCGGCAATGCCCCTCGCTGAAACGAACTGGGATCAACAGATCACCACCAACCTCTTCCAGCACATCCGACCCCACCACACCACAATCGGCGATGCCATATTCGACGTAAAGCGGCACATCCCAATCCTTCAACAGCAGAACTTCCAGCCCGTCTTCGGGAAACGTCAACCGTAACCGCCGATCACCAAGCTCGAGCCCTGCCAGCCCAAGTCCCGCCGCCCGAAAACCCGCTAGTGCAATTTCGAGATTCCGCCCTTTGGGCAACGCTAGGCGAATCACGGCCGGGTCTCCTGTATGTCACTTCCGTGCCCCAACAACCGGTCGAGGCTGAGCGAAAAGCCTGACGCAGTGACTTCTGCACCCAAACGCTGAAATAACCCGTCGTAACGACCACCACCACCCAATGGCTCGGCGGCGGCACCGGCGAAAGCACGGAACACCAACCCGTCATAATAGGCCCGTAGACCGCCACCAAGCTGCAGCTCTGGCGCCAGGGCCTGATCAGCAAACTCTGCCAGATCAACCCGCATCTCGATCTCTGGAAAGGCTGTGTTGAGCTCAGAACAGGTGTTCATCAAGCGTTCGAGCCGCTCCGCGGCCAAGTCGCCGAGCTCACTGGCGTCGTCTGGTATACCGTTCTCGACCACCTGCAGCAACGCCGCCTGATGCCCCCGCGCTACCCGGCGCTCGCGACGCATTACCGCTGCAACCAGGTCTGTCGGGTCATTGCCGTTCGTCGCCCTCAGCAGCAAACGGTCGAGGGCACCCGCAAAACCCATCACTACGAAGACCCGCCGTCGCTCGCCCACCGCCAACAACTCGAGAAACTGCTGCAACGCGGCGCGCTCCCCTGCTTCGCCCGGCAAACCGAGCACCTCGGCCCCCAATTGGTAGGTCTCCCGCTGACGACCCGCACGCTCTTCCTGGTAGCGCAGCACGTCACCACGATAAAACAACCGCAACGGCAGCTCGAGGGAGCCAAGGCGCGGCGCCAGCAAGCGCGCCAACATCGGCGTAAAATCGGCTCGCAAGGCCAACACTTCACCGTCGCGATCGACAAATCGATACAGCTCGTCACGAGCTACCCAGCTCGACGCCGTGTTGGTCAACATCGCCTCATAGGGATCGAGATAGTCGACCACCGGCAGAATCACCTCTTCGAAGCGGCCTTCTAACAGATGCTTCACCAGTGTGTCCTCGAGCTCCCGGTGGCGGCGGGCACTATCGAGAAACAACGCCGCTACACCCGTGGGTAATGCCGCAGAGACTCTCATCGGCACATTCCCGAGCGGGTTGTCGATCTACGCGATTCGGTTGGTGTTTCGAACATCAGCCTCTCTTCCGGGATCCGGAAAGAGGTGCGATGTCGTGCGCTGAAGTCCTCGTCCCGGGTCTTGTTACCGGGACGTCACCCCGGAGCTAAATACCGTGATGATGCACGCCGTACCACCAGCTGCTAATCGCGCAACTGTCCGCCATCCGAAGCATCGGAGCGGTGAGAGTGGACGAAGTGGGGAACTTGCTAGTCATCTGTTTTTGTCCTGGGAGTGCTCGTCTCCTGAAGGTTTCTCCCCTGAAGACGCTCGCCTCGTTCAGGCGAGCGCATTAGAGCACCTGCGCTTACGCCTGTCAACAAGAACTCTGGGCTACCGACACGCTAGCCAACCTACACCTCTAAAGAACCACACAACCGCAATCAGTCCTGATCGCCACCGTTTGCATGACGTTCCAGCAGCTGCTTGACACCTGCAACCAACTCGGCACGCGGCACCGCCACCTGGGCCGGCTGCTCTGTCCAAGCTTCACGGTCCTTGATCGTCTTGGAGAGTTTGGCGCCTAAGCGAAGGTCCTTGAGGGTGATCTCGCCGCTTTCGAACTCGTTACTGCCAGCGATGACCGCTACCGGCGAGTGTCGCTTGTCGGCATACTTGAGCTGTGCACGAAAACCCTTGGTCCCCAAGTACAGCTCAGTAGCAATGCCGGCCACTCGCAAGTCGTTGGCCATCCGTTGGTAGTCGGCCATGCGATCACGCTCGAAAACGGTGATGATCACTGGACCTTGAGAACGATCGGCACGCTGTCGCCCCAAAGCCTTGAGCGCGGTGAGCAAACGGTCGACCCCGATGCTGGCACCGGTCGCGGGGATCTTGGCGCCGGTGAAACGCTCCACCAGGCTGTCGTAACGGCCGCCCCCGATCACCGAGCCGAACTCCCGCCGGGCTCCGTCCTCATCGACTTCGAAAGTCAACACGCCTTCCACCACCGGACCGGTGTAGTAGGCCAATCCGCGCACCACACTGGGATCGAAGACGACCTGGTCCGACCCGAGATCCATCGCCTCCAAGAGCTCGTGGATCTCTTCGAGCTCACGAACCCCCTCGGCGCCAACTTCACTCGAGCCAACCAACTCACGCAAACGCGCACACACTCGAGTGCGATCCTCCACCGTCGCCTCGAGATAACCCATGACGATGTCGATCTGCTCAGAGCTCAAGTCTGCGCCCCCGGTGTAGTCCCCGGAAGGATCCATCCGCCCCTTGCCAAGCAAGCCCCGCACACCGTCGCCGCCCAGGCGATCGAGCTTGTCGATGGCGCGCAGGACGGCCAGCCGTTGACCGCCTTCATCTTCCGGCAGGGCGATGGCGTCGAGCACGCCATTCAACACCTTGCGATTGTTGACCTTCAGGATGTACTCACCTCGTCCGATACCCAACGCCTCGAAGCTGTTGGCGACCACGGAACAGATTTCGGCATCCGCGACCATGGATTCGGTGCCGACGGTGTCGAAATCGCATTGATAAAACTCGCGGTATCGCCCCGGGCCAGGCTTCTCTTGACGCCAGACCGGCCCCATCTGGTAACGACGATAGGGACTGGTGAGCTGGTTGCCATACTGCGCGACAACTCGTGACAGCGGAGCCGTCAAGTCGTATCGCATCGCCATCCATTCCTCGTCCTCGCGCAACGCAAACACACCGCCATCCGGAGTGTCACTTTCCGGCAAGAACTTGCCCAAGGTCTCGACGTATTCGAGAGCCGGTGTGTCGAGGGGCTCGAATCCATATCGTTCGTAAACCTCAACCAAGGTAGCAAGCATTTCGCGGCGCGCAACCAAATCGGCAGCAAATAGGTCGCGAAACCCTCGGGGAACTCTCGGCGTTGGCCGCTCAGCGTCTTGCCCACTCATTAGAAAATCTCCACTGTCCGTATGTCGCTATTGTCCGCAAGTCGCTACCGTCCGCAAGTCGTTACCGTCCGCAAATCTTCGCCGCCAGATTCGGCCCGACGTCTGTTCCAGTCCATGTCAAATTCGATTCTGGACTGCAGGCCAACCGCTTCAGGTTAGCTGCAAAATCTCTCGTGCCAACGGCTCCACGAGCTCGCACCCGGTCATCAGTCGAAATTGATCGAGGGCTTGATGCAACAGCATCTCGCGACCATCAATGCCAATCCTGCCGCGCGCCAACACCTCCTGCACCAAACGCGTCGGGCCGCCACCGTAGACCATATCGACGACCGCGGCACCGGCACGCAAACGTTCGGGGGCGAACGGTAACGCATCCCCCGGGTTCGCGCCTAGACTGGTCGCCTGCACCAGGATCTCAAAATCTCCCGGTTCAAAATCAGCCAACGGCAGAAATGGCAGACGCAGCTCCATCGATGCCTTGTGCCCTCGATCTTCACCCCGATTGACCAAGGTGACACGAGCACCCGCCATCTGAAGCCCCACTGCAGCCGCCTTACCGGCACCACCACAACCGACCACCGCCGCGCTGGCACCACGGATCTCGACACCAGCGTGACGCAGGGCGAGCACCACACCCTCGGGGTCGGTCGACTCCGCTTCCCACACATCGCCCCGCAGAACCAATGTGTTGGCAGCACCAATATGCTGCGCCCGAGCACTTGAGGTGCCGGCAACTGCCAGCGCAACTTCCTTGTAAGGTGCCGTCACACTCAGCCCCCACAGTGGAATGCCGAGCGCGTCCAGGCTGCCGGATTCGACGAGATCGAGCCAAAAATCCCCGAACGACTCGGCATGGAAGGGCACATACAAACCTGGCACCCCGAGGCGCCGATAAGCGCCATTGTGCAACCGCGGTGACAAGGAATGATTCACCGGCCGCCCAACGATGCCAAACAGCCCGTCGACATCGTCCAGCTGGGGCAGTCCATAGTCTTCGAGCAGCCGCTGGATGGTCAGCTGACCGGGCGCTGCTGGCACCTCTCCCAACGAACCATAAACCAACGGCGAGCCGAGTCGTGGAGCCAGCAGTCGCGTCCAAACTCCACCCTCACCCATGGCAAAGGCGACCACATCATCACGTCTCAAGGACCGCAGGAAAACCATCGGGTGGATCGCGTCGACCGCTTGCCTGGTTTCGGAGATCAATTTGTAGAACCGCGCCTCATGGCGGGACAGTTGCTCGAAACGCTCAGCGAGGGCAGTCGACGATGGCGCAGCACCGTGCCAGGAAATCAACCGCTGGCTAGCGGGAATCTCCTTCAACAGATCGGAATCCAGATCCCTATCGCCTTCGAGATCGATCAAGTCGAAACGCCCGATCGCCTGGCGAAACCGTCTCTCGCGGCCATGCCGTCCGCCACTGAAAGCGCCGCCTTCAGCGTGGCTTCGTAGGGTGTAGATCAACTCGCCATCGAATCGATCACGTAACCAGTCGGGATCGAGCCCCGGCACCAAATCATCCCGCACTTCGAGCGCTCCAACTTCGCACGGGAGTGCTCGAAGCTCCTCGCCATCGGAGCCCGGGGGTGTCGTCAAGCTGGCGACCAATGTCGTTTGCTTCACAGGGTAACCTCGATCAAAGAAGGCGATCATATCGGACCCAACCGAAGTCAGCCGGGAAAGGTCTTGCAAAAAAAGGCTTCCAAAATCATCAACAATGCGCTAGGGTCCACCATTATCCGCTACGTTACTCGCCTTTCCGGCCACCGCTGCCGCATTTCCGCATTCAAAGTCTCCATCGTCAGCACACCTCTAGCCATTACACAGGCCCAGTCCGTGCGGTCCTTTAGCTAGGTTGTCTCTCGGTCAGTACTTCTTCCTAGTTCAGCACTTCCCAGTTCGTTACCCGTCTTTTAGACCTTTGTTCCGCAGAAGAACCATCGCGGGTTCCCCGCATTCCTATGAGCTCCGGCTGCCTTCGAGCACGGAGCCCAAACTTGAGAGAATCAGTTATTCATGAAGCAAACAAGATTGCGCCACCTGATTGAGCGTACTGCTCGCCACCGCGGCATTCCTGCCGACATCAGCCACGAGATCGTCGATCTCGCCCAAAACCGTCTGAAGACGGCAGATTCCGGGGGACCACCCCGTCGCAGCGACATTGTGCAGATCGTCGATGAGGTTCAGCGTGAGTGGAGTGGTCGATTATGGACCGCTCTGGAATCACGCACCGCTTGAAGCTGGCTCGCCTGGGCAGCTAGCCGACTCCAAACAGTCCGTGCTGCCCTGCTGACCGCCACCTTCGGCCGCGTTTGACGGCATCGGCCTTCCTATAGGCGGGCCAACACGTCGTGAGCTACCTCTCGAGCCTCGTGCTGCTCGAAGGTATCGTCTCGAGGTAAGACTGCTTGTCTCGATACGCTGGTTTCTGCAGACTTGTGGAGACTTGGCAATTACGTATCTGGAGCGTCCGATGGCATACGACGAAGGCCTGGCACAACGCATCCGCGAAATGCTCGCGGAACAGCACGCTGTTATCGAAAAAAGGATGTTCGGCGGGCTCGCTTTCATGTTGCAGGGCAACATGTGCTGCGGCGTGAACCGTGAGCAGTTGATGCTCCGGATCGGCCCCGCAGCCTACGACGAGGTACTTCGCCAACCCCACGCGCGACCGATGGACTTTACGGGCAAACCGCTCAAGGGATTCGTTTATGTCGAACCTCCGGGTTTCGAAGCAGACGAGGACCTCGCCAGCTGGATCCAGCTCAGCGTCGACTTTGCGCTGTCGTTGCCCCCGAAGTAGGTTCCAAGAGAGACTGGCTAGCCGATGCCCGAGTCCGCACAACCCATGTGACAACATCGCATAAACTGGGGTAGGCTTTAGACCTTACAAAGCCAAACCGTGCAGTAGGGAGGTTGCTCATGACTGAAGTGTCGACAGCTTATACATCGGATAGACACGCCGCATTATTAGCTAATCCCTACCGAAGAAAAGAGCTCGAACTGGCAGAGCTGACCGCTATCGTTGCCGATGCGTTGGCTTTCTTCCCTCCTCTTTATCCCAATTCGATTCTAGGGAATCCATGGACCTGGATCCCGCCTCACCCTCGTTGGTCAGAATTCAGCATTGTCAATATTCAGCAGATCTTGCGGTCTGTTCAATATTTACTCGATGTCACGGTCCCGGCTATTCCGGCCGCTATGCCCAAGACGATGCCAATCGTTGGTGAGGCCGTTTTTTGGCGTCCGACAACAATCCTTTACGAACCAGGTATCAACTTCAATCCCTATGCGTTCCCAGAGGAAGCCTGGATTTTCATCAATGGCATAGCGACCAACAAAGAGCTGGCTGGGATGAACGCCAGATTCCTGGTGGAAATGTTTCACCGCCCGCTGACCATTGTTCAGAATGCCAGCGACTCCATCGGCGTTGATCTCTTGGAATCCGTGCTGGGCAAAGCCTGGGATGTCCACACTGAGCCCGCGGCCAAGGCTTATCCATTCATCCATCGTGCGTTACACGATCCCGCGAAGCAACGGGTGGTCGTCCTCTGCCATTCGCAAGGCACGATCATCATGTCCAATGTGTTGCGGGGACTGCTCAATGACGAACATCGCCACGTTCTCGACGAGGCGGGGCAACGCGCCGGTTTCATGTCAGAAGGCGATACCTGCCACCCCCTCGAAAATCTCGAGCTCTTACAGAAGCTCGAGATTTACAACTTCGCCAATGCTGCTAGCGTCATGTGCCACATGCCCGGTGAGACCACACCTCTTGGCAACGCGGTTCCCTGGATCGAGAATTTTGGCAATCAATACGATTTAGTAGCCCGTACTGGCATGTTGGCCCCCAACGGAGAAAAGCACGGCATCGCCATCGATGGCGGTAACTACGTCAAACAAGGTATGTGGGGACATATCTTGAATGTCCACTACCTTTTTGGAATCAATGACCACTTACAAGATCCAGTCGGCTGCCGCAACGACTATCGCTTGCAGAGCGATGACGGATCTGGCGCACCGGAACGTCCGCGTCTGTATGACTATTTCCAGGGTGCTGCGCCAGAACCTTATTGATCAGGCCTCCATCAGGCCGGCCTGTTGCTGGCACAGATCCCACAATCGCTGGCGATCCCCCGAACGTTCCCGGGTACGTTTCAATAGATGTGTGGACACAGGTCGACGATCGAACCAGAATTTCCCACTTTCTTCGGCGATCCGCTCGCACGCCGCCAGCCAGACGATGGTATCGGCACCTTGCCGCGGGGTGCGCAACCGATTTTTGGTGAACCGCCAGAATCGCGGCAACGAAGTGCTGACTCCCGGTGTGTCGGCCCAGCCCGGGTGCATGCTGTTGAAGACGATCCTTTTGTCGGAGAATCTTTCCGCCCAAAGCTCGGTCAAGATCACCTCAGCCCGTTTGGTCAGGGCGTAGGCTGCCACCCCGTCGAAGGGTTTGTTTTGCCAGTGGATATCTCGCAGATCGAGCCGTTGGCTGTACATACCACCTGACGACACGTTGATGACTCGCGCAGCGGGAGCAGCACCAAGATTCGGCAACAGCTTCGACGTCAACAGAAAAGGGCCGGCAACGTTGGTCGCCCAAGTCAGCTCCCAACCATCTTGGGTCTCAACTCGCTGACTCGGCAACACCCCGGCGTTGTTGATCAGCACGTCCACCGGCGTTTCGGCGAGGCCCTCGACAAACGCTAGGATCGACGCGCGGCTGGCGAGATCCAGCAAGTGAAGGTGCACCCGATCGTTGCCCGTTGCTGCACGGATATCACGTTCAGCCACCTTGCCGCGTTCTTCCGAACGGCACAACAGCCAGACTTCGGCGCCGAGATGGGCCAGGGAATGTGCCGCCGCCCGGCCGAGGCCGGAGTTGGCGCCAGTGATCAGGCAGCGCTTGCCGCTGAGATCGACCGATAAATCCTCAGCGAGGAATGCACGCTGATGGCGCTCGAAACCGGTGCGATCAAAGGAGAAATAGATGCTGGCGTCGGCGGCACGATCCCAGAGACGGTTAGATAAAATACTCATCGTCGAATGATAAACCTCTGGCAGCTCCAACTCACGCTCCACCTCCAAACAGGCGACTCAAACCCTGTCCTGCGCCCGCTGCCATCTCACTCCAAGTGACACATTCAACACGGTCGATCGTCCCCATGCCATAAGCGATTAACAATAGGCCGTTCCAGGCAACCAACACAACCACGGCCACCGCAGTCGCCCACCGGCTGGCCCAGGGCAGAAGCCTGCTCTGTCGTGACTGCACGAGCAAGGCTGCCAGACCTGCCGCCAGCAATGGCATACATTCGGTCAGGTAACGCATCCCGAAGGCGTGTCCGCCTGACCAGTTGGTCTCGTCGGCACTCGGCGGTGCGGTCAGCGACACCATCAACTCCGGCGGCCCCCGCAAACAACCGATCAGATAGATGTCGGCTAGGAAAACCAACACAAAAAGACGCGCCCAGCCCGCACTGCGCCCGGCAACAAGCAAACCCAACAGGCCGACACCAACAATCGGCGCCCAATAGATCGCCCCATGTCGACACGAGAAAAGGACGTCGAAGAAATACGGCGAGCTCACATCCATCAGGTTGCGCCCCAGGGTGAGGTCTTCCGACTGCCAGTGTTTGCTGGCAGCTTCCCCCTGAATCATCGTCAAATGTATTACCTGCAAGCTGAACGGCGCCAGGCAGGCCAGGCCCGCGACCACTCCGTCACGGAAGGCTGCGTGCCATGAGGTCTGACGCGCCTCGCGCAACAATAAGGCGGCCAACAGAATGCCGAAAATCACGTTCTGATATCGAACGATCACCATCAGTCCAGCGAGCAGACCCAGGACAGCGATGGATACCGACTCACCATCCCACCGCCGCCACCATAACCATACGTAGAGGGAGACCAACCCAAGAGACGCGGCGTGCGCCATCGTCGGGTGGAAAAAAATGTAGAAGACTGCCGGACCGCCAGCCAGCAGAGCCAGAGTTGCTCCCCAAGCGACCGACAGGCCAGCCAAACGACGACAACACAGGTACGTCGTCCAAATCCCCACCCAACCATAAAACAGTGACCCTAGACCAAAAGCAAATTGCGGTATCCAGCCGAACGGGTCAGGTTCGCGACCCGAAGCCGTCGCCAGCAGCCACTCACAGCCGTACCCCAGTGCGTAGAACGGTGCCATGACCACGCCTGGACCAATCGGCCAAGGCAGAGTGACGTGGTCCGGTATCGCTTCTCGTCGCGTCCGCAGCCCGGACAACGCAGGCGAACCCGCTGGCACACGCGCGTTGAGCTCCAGGTAGTCATCGGTCACTTCGGTGTCGAAGTCGGTGACGATCGAATAGGTGTAGAGGAAATACCCCGCGCCATCATGGCGAAACAGATACCCATCTGAGATGTGAAAAACGAACCCGAAAGTCAACGTACCTATGCACAGCACCGCGACCGCGGTCGCCAGCAACCACCGCGGCGACGGTGCCGCGGCCTCCGCCAGTAGCTGATCTTCGCCAACTCCCCGGCGGAGTGTTTTAGCCATTGCTAGTGGAGATCAGCTCCAGCCCGCAGTGTCGCCACTCTCGAAGCTGTCGCTGAAGATCGAGTCGGTTCCCAGAGTGATCCGGACCTCGAAACCATCGGCAGTTTCTCCGGTCACAGTGATCGAAATCCCAGCGTTGGTATCACTGAAGGTCTCGCCGACCTTCCACATCGTACCTTCGTTGTCGCTGTAGTCCGCTGGTGGCACATCGCTGTCGACGGTCCAGGCCGGCTCGCGGCGACCGGGATCCACCTCACAGATGATCACCGCATCGTCGGGAACATTGCCGTCGTAGTTGCCGACCCGCTTGCGGGCTTCGACAGTGTAGAACCGATTGCTACCTTCGATCTCGATCCGTGCGATGCGATGATTGGTGGTCACAGCAAGCGCGGTGTGATCGAGGATGATGTCGAAGCTGCCCGAGCCTGGCGGTTCGAAAATCTGCGCCCCGGGAATCCAGCCGAGCCGATCGCTCTTGTGGTAAGCCAGAACATGTTTGCCCAGACGACCGTAGGTCGCATCGTTGACCGCATAACCGGTGGCGGCGCTCATCACGTCCCAAGGCGTGTCATACGGGTTACCGTCATTGTCCCAATTGGTGGAGTGCGGAAGACCAAATCCGTGCCCCATCTCATGGGCGATCACGGCCTCGTCGGCATAACCCCAGGGTGGCTCCCAAGTGACCCGCCAATTTTTGGTCACGCCGTCGAGCGTTGCAAATTGACCACCTCCCCAGGCACAACAATCGAGGAGTCCATTGAACATCATGTTGATGCCTTGAAACGGGCTTCCACCATTGCTGTAGTCGATGAAAGGATCCGCTGCTGCCGTGCAATCGTTGAACAGTACCGACAGGCTGGCGTCGGATCCCGAGCCGGGAGTCGGGACGTAGAACGTCTGAGGATTCGGTAACACCACCCAATCGATCGCCGTGCTGCCGACAACATCGATGGTGTTATAGGACACCTCCCGCCAATAGTGATCCAGGCCACCGGGTTGGTTGGCGTACATATTCTGAAAGTAGGTGAGGTTCTCAGGCTCCGCACCGATGTCCTGGAACTTACACAAGATGGAGACCCAAGGCTGTGATCCAGAAACACCCCCGCGCGACGCCTCGGACGACGCATCAGCCAGAAAGTGTACTGACCGCACCCTGAGCGGAACCCCTTCGGCGGTCCCTCGACGTCCGCCATCCGCGACCGAGTGGGCGCTCACGACCGCTTCGACCAGCCGACCATCCCAGGCGGCAAGCCCACCATGGAGCCGCAGCAAGGCGGCGCTGACCTCGAGCTCAACCGTTCTGCCGCTCTCCTCAGTCAAGTGAAACACTTGCAGTGGCGCCAGGTCCGATCCAGGAACGGGATCACCCCACACCACGTTGAGCCGACCGACTCGCTTCTCTAGCTCATCGGACGCCGTGGCCGGGGCCACAAGCGCAAACATCGAAACGAAACTGGTGATCCAAACAAGCGTCGGGATCATTCGCCCGAACATGCCACTGCTTCCGAGCGTCAAACATCGTTTTTGCATAGATCGTCTCCTGGTGTTGGCGGCGGCAATAGGACGCCGCAGCATACCACTCAGGACTCGATCTCGATCCGATGAGGATACCCCTCGAGCTTCACCGCCGCGGGATGGAGACCATACAAAACCACTGCTGTCTGATACGGCGGACAATTGATCGACGCCCAATGGCCATGTCTCGACAAGTACGTGGTAGTCACGGAGGGTTGCCCTGCCAGGCCGATACCGAATGTTCGGTTTCGATCGCACTGGCACGACCCGTTGTCTTTCGACCTGTTGTTTTTGCGCCAGTCTTCGACCGCTGGCAATCGATCAACATGGTGTCTTCGATCCATGTCTTGCCCTGGTCGAGTGAGGCATTCTGCCGCCAGTGGAAGCGGTCTTTCTGAAAGTCTAGGAAATGGAATTGCAACAGGATGTCGACCGGCTTACCCGTTGGATCCGGGGCCTTGATGCTTGTCCTCAAGGCAAGTCCCTGGTCCACATCGTGTTCGAGTAGCGGCCTGGACCACTGGCCGCTACGACCATCCAGCCAATAGCCGTTCCAACGCCCTTCCTGTACGTTGTAGGCGCGAAAAGTTGTTGCAATGTAGTTGTCGGCGAAAACACCGCGAAAATCATCTTGGATCGCGTAACCGTCCATCATGTAATACGCCATCCAAGTGCCATCCCCTTCGCTGTAGGTCTCCCAATCCGGATTCAAATACTTGGCATGGCAATTCCATTGTCCGATCAAAAAGCTGAATTCGGCGAGCTCTTTCGGGGCGTCGGGATGCGGTTGACCGCACTCCCGATCACCACATTCGACTGCATGCGTTGATGCTGTCAGAAGAAAAAGCAGAACTGACACAGGCAGCACCTTGGGCAAGTTGTCGTGCATCGTCGTCTCCAAACAAGTTGTGAATCGAGCACTCCGGCCACAACAGAATCGAGCCGAGCGCGGTGGCTTGGGCAACCTTGTCGGACCAGCAGCTCAAAGCCCTGAGCACGAGATGAGGATTCGATGAGGGATCATCCAATCAACAAACTCAACTCTCGCTGACCTATGCCGTACAGTGGACAGGAGCAACCATGACAACTTCCCTGGATATCGAACTGACTTTTGGTGACTGGAACGCCGACCCAAGCTGCAATCAGCTGCGGATCGACGATCGGCAAGTTCGCATCGAACCGCAAACGATGGATGTCTTGGTGTTCCTGGCCCAGCACCCTGGCCAAGTCCTCTCCAAAAGCGAACTAATCCAGGAAGTATGGGATGGAAGGGCTGTCAGTGACGACGCCCTGGTCGTCGCCATCTACGAGCTGCGTAAGGCCCTCGGCGACAACGCTCGGCAGCCTACCTACATCGAAACCATCCCGCGACGCGGCTACCGCTGGCTCCTGCCAACCGAAATTCACAACAAGCAAACCGCCCTCGAGCTCGCGCAACGCAGCAAACCCAGCTGGCGGGCTGCCACCATCGGCATGCTCGGCATAGCCGCCGCAGCAGCGACAGTTTGGTTCCTTAGTTCCTCAGAAGCAAAGCGGATAGTACCGACCACAGCACCCGCGATACAACAGCAGACCGTTGAGACCCAGACGGTTGAGCCCCAGACCGTTGAGACCCAGACCGTTGAGGTACAAATGGCGAAGGGGCGACACTTTCTCGACCAGCGGACGCCATCGAGTCTTCACCGTGCCGCGAGCACCTTCCGCCGTGTCGTCGAGCTTGAGCCCACCTTCGCCAACGCCCATGCCGACTTGGCGCTAACCCTCACCTTGATGGCCGACTTGCGCCTCGGTGACCGCTTCGAGCTTTATCACGCTGCCCGGACTGCAGCCGAAAAAGCCCTTGCGCTCGACCCTGACGCTGCTCGCGCCCACTCCGCGCTAGGTATCACACAGCTGCTCTTCGATTGGAACTTCGATGCTGCAGATCAGAGTCTGCAACGTGCGATCGAACTTGACCCAGAAGAACCCATGACCTATCAAGCCAGGGGTTGGCTGTTGTCCGCTAACCAGCATCATAAGGCAGCAGAGGAATCTATCCGACGGGCAATTGCGATCGACCCGGTCAATCCCAGTCGCTACACCGATCTCGGTTTTGTACTCAACATTGCCGGGAAACCGAGGCAAGCGATCGTTGAAGCGCACAATGCGCTCGAGCTCGATGCTGCCTTCGGACCGGCTTACGAAACGATCTCGTACGCCCAAACTCTCTTGCACGACGAGCCTGCAGCGGTCGCAACTCACCTCGAGATGTTGCGCCGCCAAGGGGTCGGTGACGGTCCGCGGAACACGTTGCGTGAAGCCTTCGATCACGGCGGCCTCACGGCGTACATCGCTACGACTCTGAAGTGGCTTCCGCCAGAAGAGGCGCTCATGCTGCGAGCGCAGCTCGAGCTCCGACTCGGTGAGACAGATCGCGCCTTGGCCTATGTCGAACGGGCTTTCGACCGCCGCGACTGGGAAATTCTCTGGCTCCCGCAGTTGCAAGAGCTGGCGGAGCTGCGCACCGAACCTAGATTCAGCCGTCTGGTTCGCCGACTACAGGGCACTTGAGCCAGATCTTCAACCCTGAAGACCGAAGGCAACCATCTCGCCCAGGTTACGCAAGTAGAGACGCGTGCGCCGAGCACGGTGGAAATCTCAGGGCTCACGCCACCACCCGAGGCCACATGTTACGCTCTACCCATCATGCGCGAGACAGCATCCCCACACCCCGAGTCGGACCGCCACGTCCTCTGCCCATTCTGTAAGACACCCTGCGACCGAGGGCCTTCAACCGCGTGCACCGGTTGTGGCGCCCGCGGATCGCTCGATGGGGATGTGATGGTTTTCGACACCGCCCAGAAGGCTGACCGTCAAACTCTGGCAAAGGCGCCAGAGGTCGCTCGCAGCGTGGGCAGCGGCGCAACCCGGCCGCGAGCCCGACTGCGCAAGAAGGGTCGGCCCGACTGAGTTGGTCAGTTCCAGGTTGAGAGCCAAGCCCACGGGCAGCAGCACATCCAACCCGCCTTCTCGCTGCCTCAGACTATCCGCCATATAAACGAGGGTTGAGGAACGGAATCAGAGCCAGCACCACCGCGGGCTCGTACAGTCCGGCGCGATCGATCACCCCGTCGGTCAACAAGCCGACCGCTCCCTCTTGCTGCTTGGAGTTGGAGCGACCGAACACCATGTCGTCTGCTTCACCCAATTCGTGGCCTTGTCGCACCAGATCGGCTACCGCTGGCGGCAGAACCAGGGTTGCCGTTCGACTCTTGCCAACCTGTGACCGCGACCGCACCGCAACCCAGGCGAACGCCAACATCTCGTTGCCGTGTTCGCCCTGCTGATCCGCGATGCCACCTTCGAGACCTACCCAGAAGTCGGCACGAGTGATCTCACCTTCGGCAGCCACCGCTCGATTCTCAGCACCGAGCAGGGTCTCAGCATCACCGAACGGCTGATCGGGCACTCCGGACGGCACCGAGACCGTCACCAGCTTGAAAGTCTGCTGCGGGAAAACCCGCTGGAAGCCGCGCTCGGTCGCACGAGCCTTGACCGGATTACCCGACGCCAGGACAACGGTCTTCAACGGAACATTCTCTTCATGGCTCCCATTTTCAACAGGGACCACATCTTTACAGGGGACCTCATCTTCCACGGGGACCTCGTCTTCCTATGAAATACTCCGCACGATGCATAATGAAATCGACTCTATCGAAGACTTCGAGCGTCAGGCGCAGATCGGCGGCTTCGGCTGCACTGTCATTCAGGGCCTCGACCTGCGCGCCTACACTGACGCGTTGACAGCCGGCCCCTGCACCGAAGCTGTCTTCCTGGGCTGTTTGCTGGAGGATGCCGCCACCCGGCACATCCAAGCCACCGGTGGTTTGATCTTTCCACGCCTGCGGAACTTGCCGTTCCGCACCTATCGTCCAAACCTCTACACCGTCGACGAGTTGATGGCGGGCTACCAACGCGGCAACCCAGAGAGCTACGCCAACAGTCTCGACCAGCGAGTTTACGCCCACTTCGATCAACAGCGCCAAGCCCATAGCTTGCCAGTCCTCGAGGCTTTAGCCCAGCGCCTACACGACCATGCGATCGACAACGCACTCGCTGACCTCTTGCATGGCGCAGAATCCTCGCGTCACGTCATCGCGATCATGGGCGGCCACGCCATGCTGCGCACCGATCCCGAGTACCGCAAGGTCGCCCGCATCGCCCAACGGCTGGCGGCACACGATCCCCGCATCCTGGTGGCCAGCGGCGGCGGGCCGGGGGCGATGGAGGCCTGCACGCTCGGCGGATGGCTCACCAAAGCCGACGAAAGTGTCCTCGACCAGGCCCTCGAGATCCTCAGCCAGGCCCCGAGTTATCGCGATGAAGCCTGGCTCGACACCGCCTTCGAAGTTCGCGACGCCTTCCCCGATCACGGCGACAGTCTCGGCATCCCAACCTGGTTCTATGGTCACGAACCGCCCAACCTCTTCGCCAGCCACATCGCCAAGTACTTCTCCAACAGCCTGCGGGAAGACGGCCTCCTAGCCATCGCCCAGTATGGTGTCATCTATGCTCCTGGCAGCGCCGGCACCATCCAGGAGATCTTCCAAGACGCGGCTCAAAATCACTACGGAACTTTCAAAGTCGTTAGTCCGATGGTCTTCCTCGGACGCCGCTACTGGACCGAAAAAAAGCCGATCTTCCCGATCCTCCGTGACCTCGCGGCGGATCGCCAATACGGTGCGCTATTGACGCTGGCCGACGAGGTCGACGAAGTAGTCGACTTCATCCTCGAGCATCCACCGCTGGCCTACGAGGGGTAGCCGAAGACCATGCCGCGATCGCAGGCTCGGGACTCGACATGAGCTTCTACGCCGACCTCCACATCCACTCCAAATACTCCCGTGCGACGAGCCGCAACTGCGACCTCGAGCATCTGGCATTGTGGGCCAGGCGCAAGGGCCTTGGAGTGATCGCCACAGGTGACTTCACCCATCCGGCGTGGTTCGACGAGATTCGCGACAAGTTGGTGCCGGCCGAGCCGGGATTGTTCCGCTTGCGACCGGAGATCGAGCGCGAGATCGATCGTCAGCTGCCCCGCAGCTGTGCTGGCCCGACCCGCTTCATGCTCGAAGTCGAGATTTCGACGATTTACAAGAAGGCTGAGCGCACCCGCAAAGTCCATCACCTGATCTACGCGCCTGACATCGACACCGCCTCACGCTTTCGGAACAGCCTGGACAAAATCGGCAACATCAAATCGGATGGCCGGCCGATCCTCGGGCTCGACTCGCGGCACTTGCTCGAGATCACCCTCGAAAGCGGGCCCGACGCCTACCTGGTACCGGCTCACATCTGGAGGCCTTGGTTTGCCGCGTTGGGCTCGAAGTCAGGCTTCGACTCGATCGAGGAGTGTTATGGCGACCTTTCCCAACATATCTTCGCGGTCGAGACTGGGCTGTCGTCGGACCCACCGATGAACTGGCGGGTGTCGAGCCTCGATCGGTTTACCCTGGTATCGAATTCCGACGCCCACTCGCCGCCCATGCTGGGCCGCGAGGCCTGCGTGTTCAATACCGAGCTCGATTACTTCGCAATGCGACGCGCCCTCGAGACCGGTGACGGGTATGGCGGCACAGTGGAGTTCTTCCCCGAGGAAGGCAAATATCATCTGGACGGGCACCGGGCCTGCCAACTGCGCTGCAAGCCTGACGAGACCCGCCGCTTCGAGGGTCGCTGCCCAACCTGCCACAAGCCATTGACGGTCGGCGTGATGCATCGGGTCGAGACCCTGGCCGACCGTCCTGGGACCGAGCCACCCGCCGGGGCAGCACCCTTCAAGAGCATTGTGCCGCTGCCTGAGATCGTCTCAGAGTTGTGCGGCGTCGGGCCGAAGTCGAAAACCGTTGGCAACCGCGTTGCTGCCCTGGTCGCCCGGCATGGCCCCGAGCTCAACATCCTCGAACGCTTGCCCCTCGAAGACCTCGGCCGAGACGGGGATCCGTTGTTCACCGAGGCGATCGAGCGCCTGCGTCAAGGTCACGTCTATTGTGAGGGTGGCTACGACGGCGAGTATGGCACCGTCCGTCTCTTCGAGCCCGGCGAACTGACGGCCCGGACCGCTGTCCCCAGTCTGTTCGATATGCCCGAGCCTGAACCCCAACCCGGGCCATCCCAGAAGCGAGCCCAATGGGACGCTCCGGTTGCACCCGAGGTAGCTCCTCCTGAGGCTTCTCCTGCTCCAGAGCTTTCTCCAACTCCAGAGGTTCCTCCAACTCCAGAGGTTTCTCCAACTCCAGAGCCAGCTCTAGCTCCAGAGCTATCGCTAGCTCCAGAGCCATCTCTAGCTCCAGAACCTCCCCCTGCTCCTCCGTTGACCAATCGCCCGCTACCCTTCGAAACCGCAGCTACGCCACCCTCGGTGCTCGATCGTCTCGACATCGACCAACGCACCGCAGCGGAGATCGTGGAGGGTCCACTGCTGATCATTGCCGGCCCCGGTACTGGCAAGACCCGCACCCTCACCCACCGCATCGCCCATCTGGTCGATAGTGACATCGCACTGCCCGAAGAGTGTTTGGCCATTACCTTCACCCGACGAGCAGCGGAGGAGCTAGCCGAGCGACTGGAAGACCTGCTCGGAGCCAAGGCCCACGATGTCACCGTCAAGACCTTTCATGGTCTCGGCTTGGCCATCCTGCGCGAGCAATGCCAGGAAATCGGATTACACCCGGGCTTCCGAATCGCCGAGGAAGCCGAGCGGCTCGACGTGATCCACGAGCTGTTTAATCTTTCCAGTAGCCAGGCCGCCAAGCTGCTTTCGGGGTTCTCGGCCGCAAGACGCCAGCGTGCGGCAGACCCTGGCGCCATCCAACCGACGGTCAGTGATCCGCTGTTGGCCGACCCTTTGTTCACCAATCTGGCCGCCTATGAGACCGAACTCTGGGACCGCAACCGAGTTGAATTCGACGACCTACTGATTCTGCCGGCCCGGTTACTCGCCGAGCGCCCCGATCTGCGGGACGACTATCGCAACCGTTTCCATTGGATCTCGATCGATGAATATCAGGACATCGATCCACTGCAATACCACCTCGTGCAATTGCTCACGCCACCGGAATCCAACCTTTGCGCGATCGGCGACCCGGACCAATCGATCTACCGCTTCCGGGGCGCCGAGGTCGGCTTCTTTCTGCGCTTTCAGCAAGACTTTCCAGACGCTCACGTCGTTCACCTGGGCCGCAATTACCGCTCCAGTCGTGTGATCGTCGCGGCGGCGCTGTCGGCCATCGCACCGACCAGCCTGGTCGGTGATCGGCCACTGAGAGCAGTCCATGACGCTCCAGCCGACAACGTTGTTCTGTTCGAAACAGCGAGTGAACGGGCCGAGTCGGAAACGGTCGTCCACACCATCGAACGACTGCTGGGCGGCACTTCCTACTTCTCGGTCGACAGTGGCCGAGTGGAAGGCGACCTGAGCTCCAACCTGTCGTTCGACGACTTCGCCGTGCTCTACCGCACGGACGCCCAGTCGAGCTCCATGATCGAAGCCCTCGAGCGCTCCGGTATCCCCTACCAGAAACGCTCCCACAACCGCCTCACCAGCCGCCCCGAAGTCCGTGTTCTGCTGTCTGCGCTGGGCCACGGCCAGCAAGAGAAGATTCGCACCAAAAACCGGCGTCGTTCCAAAACCGTCCTCGATCGGCTCAACGCCGAGGCCGTCCGCTTAGCCACCCTCACCGAGGCAACCGGCACCAGGTCTTCCGCCAAGAAGGCCTCCGGCGCCTTGGGCCCAGCGGCCTTCCGCCAAGCCGTCGAGCTGGTCGCACCCCTGGCCCGACGCCACGGCAACGACCTCCAAGGTTTCCTGGCCGAAGTTGCCCTTGGCGCCGAGATGGACACCTGGGATCCTCGTGCGGAACGAGTTTCCCTACTCACCCTTCACGCCGCCAAAGGCCTCGAGTTCCCGGTCGTCTTCATCATCGGCTGCGAAGACGGCCTGCTGCCCCTGCGCTTCTCCACCGACCCTCTCGAAGACGACGCAATCAGCGAAGAGCGCCGCCTCTTCTTCGTCGGCATCACCCGCGCCCGCACTCGACTCTACCTCTCCCACACCCGTCGCCGCTCCTGGCGCGGCGAGCTGCGAGATCGCCAAGCATCACCCTTTCTGAGCGATATCGATGCCTCGTTGGTCGACGTACAACGGAGTGCCGAACGGGTCAAGCAGCGAAACGACCAGCCGAAGCAGTTACGGTTGATCTAGGGTTCCCGAAGGCCGACCACAGACGCCGACACGAGCCTGGCAAGAGCGGCTCACTCGCAGGTGTGCCTCATCACGCTCACTCCCGGATCACCCACTTGAAACTCCCAAAAAATGATATAAAAGCATAGACAGTGCGCTCCGAGAGATCGTACAACCCAACGAATCAACAACAGGGGAAACTATGCAAACAGGCTCAGGTCTTGTCCGTATTGGTTGCAGGATCATGATGGGGTTGGCACTAATCGGGACACAGCCTACTCAGGCAACACCTCTCGGCATGGCAGGCGATGACGCGGCAGATCGTGCCGTCGTCTTCGACACCCAGACCGGTGCGATCTTAGGCGCAGTCAACGTCGGCCCTGGATCGGTGGGCGATTGTGCGATCACTCCGGATCAGAGCCTGGGGCTTATCGTGGACCGCGCCTCACGATTGTGGCTCATCGATCTCGAGCAGACTCCACCGGCCCTCGCATCCGGAGTCAATCCGATTGCGATGTCCAGTCTTGGCCAGGATGTTGATCTCACCGCTGACGGCCGCTACGCACTGGTCTGTGGAGACTCAGATGTCGTTTCGGTAGTCGATATTTCAGCCCGCTCCGAGATCGACACGTTTGATCTCGGTCACGGCTGCCAGGCAGTCGAAGTGTGTGACGACGGCTCCGTACTGGTCGCGTGGTCCTCGATCTCCGACAATGGCAGACTCGTTCGACGGTTGGTGTTGGACGGGACGGGACAGCTCAGCGATTCCGGCGAGTCGACAGTTCCTGACTTCCCGACCAACGTGCACTGCGCTCCGGGAGCTTCCTCGGCTCTGATCTTACAACTCGGTTGGGATGTGACATCGGTTGCGGTGCCGGATCTGACCTCGCTCGATCAGGTGACTCTGAGCGGCGCAGCCGCTACGGCTGTGTTCCATCCGGACCAAGACCGCGTGTCCATCCGCGCCGAAGACGCAATCGAGGTCTATTCGTACAACTCGACCACCGGCGCTCTGAGCAATACACTTTGGAGTGGTCGCAAACAGTCCCGTAAACCGACCCGGAAGCATCCAGACTGTTGGCGCTACACTGACGTCTAAAATGTCGCCAAGGTGCGAAGGCCCATACGCTGGACCTAGAATCAAACAACCGGAGAGTGATGATGAATCTAAACACGATGGTTTATGCGGTGGCCTCGGGCGGACTCATCGGACTCATCGGACTCATCGGACTCATCGGGTGCAGTTCGAATCCCCAAAACCTTCAAACCGCTGCGGAAACGCCCGCTGGCCTTCAGAGCATCGCGGACGTGGAGCCATCACGCAGCGCTGCTTGGAAGCAGGTGGACAAAACAGTCCGCGAGCAGGGCAAGATCATCGGTTATGGCGACTTGACTGCTGGGCTCGCGGTGATTGAGAAAGACTTTACGGTAAACATCAAAGATTCTGGAGACCATTGGTACGTGGACCTCAATCCTCATTCCGGCGAGGGCCACGACTACACGTTTAGTGTGATGAAGGACACGGGTGAAATGGTGGACGTGATGATCGGGTCCCTGCTACCCATGCCGCCGCCCCCAGAGACCATTCCGCCGCCAGAGTAAAACGTTCCTGGCATAGTAAAGGCCCCGGTTTCACAACCGGGGCCTCCGAAAGACGGATCCAACGCGACGCAGGACTAGAAGCGGAAGCCGACCGACACGCGAAAACGCCGCGGGGTCTGAAAGTCCGACTCGTTCTGCGCTTGCCCGAACGTTGAACGCTTTTCCCAGTTGACACCTTCCACCGGGGTCTCGGTGAAGGGGTTGAATTCCTCTAGGTCGCGGGTGCTCAAGTTCGGGGAGGTCACCGCATCTTCGTTGAAGATGTTGATGATTTCGGGTTGGATGAAGATCTCGAACCGCTTGAAGTTGAACGAGTAGTTCAAAGAGAGGTCCGACCGGTGGACATTGTCGGTCTCGAAGGACCCCTTACCCTCAGGGTAGTAGTCCAACGAGTTCGGCGGGTCGGCGTAACCCGGGTTATCCACGAACGGCCGCGGGTCAACATCGAACGTCACGTCGCGGGGATTCCCCGAGAAGTAGTTCTCGAGCCAACTCATATTGAGTTTGTGGCGCTCGTTGTTGATGATGTCGTAAACCGCCCAGGCCCGCAGCGTGTGCCGCTGATCGGACAAGAGGTTGCCCGTGGGATAGTTCCACCGTGCCTCTTTGTATTCCGGGTCGGCCTCGGCGATGGCAAAGTTCGCAGCACTGTTCGAGGTTTCGCCCTCCCAATTACCCTCGAGCTCCGACAGGGTGTAGTTGAGCGCTAAGCTGAGCTTGGACGAGGGTTGATAACGGATCGAGGTGGCCAACCCTTGGTATTCGCGAGTGAGCCCGTTGTCGAAGTTGCCGATGAAACCAATATCGGCAGGGCCGGTGGAGGTTTCGACTTGACCCGTGGTCAGGTCTCGCCGGATGCCGTAGTGGTCGACCCATTCCCGTGAGATCAGATCCGCCCGGATCAGGCCCTTCGACCCCAACCGTTTGGCGATACCGATGGTGATCTCATCCACCGCTGGCGAGGATAGGCCTCCCGGTGCGGCTTGGGTGGTAGCACCCGGTACGTCATTCCGGTTTTGGAAACCGACGATCGGAGCGTTGGGGTCGAGCAGGTTGAGATCAAAAACTCCACCCTGGGACTCGTACCAGGCAAAAATTTGGCGCAGTACTTCGTCGGCGGTCAAACAGTTGACACCCGGGGTGCAGCCGACGTTGATGTCCGGGCCACCATAGTTGTACCGCAGATCACCAATGGCGCCACCGGGTGAGGCGGAATCAGCTTGCTGATTGAGGCCTGCCACATAGGTGGCCACGCTTGCCCGCAGGATCAGGTCACCGTCACCCTTGACGTCATAGTTGATACCCAACCGGGGCGAGAACTTGCTGTCGTTGGCAACCGTGGTGCCCGAACTGTCGATGCCATCATTTTCGTCGTAGCGGACGCCGAGATTGAAGCTCCACTTGTCGTTGAGCTGCCAAGAGTCGTTGATATAAAACGAGTCGGTGTTGAACGAGGTCGGCCGCGCCAGATCTTCGTTGAACACTGCAAACCAACGGATCCAGGGAGTACTGCCCGGGCCACCGAACACCGGAATAGCGCTGTTGCTTGCCGGATCGATGACCGGATCACCGGCGGCGTCACGGATCACGTCGGTGCCATAAACCGTAAAATCGCTGCCGGTTTGGTGGTTGACCACGAACCGAATATCTTCGAACGTGTCGTAGCCGAACACTAGGTCGTGCGTGCCGGCATTTGCGGTCGACAAGAAGTACGAGCCTTTGGCGAGGAGATTCTCGTTGTTGCGCTCCTCGTCTTGACAGTCCCCGCAGAAGGTCGGCGCCCAATAGCGAAATCCCTCACCACGGGTACGAATCAGCGTACCTTCGATCAGGTCTCGCGGACCGCCGGAACCGACACCGAGGGTGAACTTCCGCTCCGACCACTGCGCCTCAGCGAACAGACTGGAGCTGAGAATGCCGGTGTAATTGACCGATTTGATTTCCTGCGGATCACCGCGGTTCGGGTTGAGGCTGCGGATATCGAGGATGTCGCCAAAATCGGTATTGGTCCGGTCCCGTTCGATCTCGAGATAGGAACCGATCACGCTGTGACTGTTGCTGGGCGACACCGTCAGTTTGACTTCGCCCCGTGTTTCTTCCTCGGTCCGATCGTAGTTGACCCGTGTAAAGTCGGTCGAGGCGGTGTCCGCCGTCGAGCGGTCACGGCCGGCGGTGAAGAACCACAGGTGGTCTTTCAGGATGAAGCCACCGAGGGTCGCCTCGTACACTTCGCTGATGTCGTCGGTCTGAGACGTGGTGAGAGGTGTCGCGGACTCCCAATCCTCATTCGTCAGATTGACCCGCAGAGAGCCATTGAAACTGTTGCCGCCCGACTTGGTGATGGCATTGACCACACCGCCGGTGAACCGTCCATACTCGGCCGAGATACCCGAGATCGAGGTGGTGGTCTCTTGGACCGCATCCTCGATGAACAAGTCGAGGATCTGAGCCCGCAAATTCTCGTTGATCACCACACCGTTGACCATGTAGAGGTTCTCGTAACTCGGGGCACCAGCGATGACCGGGGTTGAGCTCCGGAAGCCCGAGTTGGTGACACCCGGCGTCAGGTTGACGATGTCATCGAGCTCACGTTGCACCGGCAGGCTCTCGAGCTCACCGTGAGTGATCGTCGATGCGACGGTGCCGGTCTCGGAGATCAAGGACTGTTGGCTGATCACCACAATTTCTTCGACCAATTCGCCGATCTGCAGCGTGATGTTGGAAGGTGTGGTCTGGGCAGCGGAGAGCTTCACCTCACGTACTGACGAGTCAAAACCCTCGAGGCTGTAGGTCACCTTGTAAACGCCTGGCGGCAGGAAGGCGAGCTTGTAGCTGCCGTTGGTGTTGGTGATTGTCGTGCGTTCACCCTGCAAGGCTGCCGACTCGGCGGCAACCGTGACACCCGGCAGGCTACTACCGTCTTGGTCGCTCACGCGGCCCGTCAGGGTACCGGTGGGATTCTGCGCCCAGGCTTGCCCGGCGAGCAGCAACAACGCTGCAGCGACCCTCGAGACCGGGACCAGACTCTTGCTTCGCTTGATGTGGGTGCCCAAGCACAGCGGGTGAAGGGTAGTTCGCACTGCGTTCTCCTTTTGTTGTTGGCCTCGGTCGAAAACCAATGCTCCCTTACCCGGGAGATTGGCCCAGGCAGGCAATGGCTGTTCGACTGGCTGCTAGATCGGGTCTCTACGTAAATTTTTTGTAAAGCAATTCCCGAGCCAGTTTGGACAAAGTCCAAAAAATGCGCACCCGAATCCGCCGAGCCGAGAGACCAAGCGACACGATCCTGGGACAAAGTGCCGATTTCATGGGACGGCGACCGCGTCAGCCAGTGATGTTACCGATGGCTGTCGTGAGGGCCAGCCCGACCGTTTCCGTCCCTGGTCCAAGGTTGGACCACAAAAAACAGACGGATGGTCCAACCTTGAACCGAGGGTGACCAACTTTGGTACCACCTCTTGGGTCACCCCAAACGGTCTGGGCTAGCCAAGAAGCCGATCAGGATTCGATTCCCATTTCCCGGATCTTGCGCAACAACGTAGTCCTGGAGATCCCTAAAAGCCGCGATGCCTCACGTCGTTTTTGACCCGAATTGGCAAGTGCTTTGAGGATCAATTGCCGTTCGAGGTCTTTAACCTGGTCCCACATCTGCAATGACTCCGGTGGATCGGAGGAATTTTCGGTATCTTCGATTTGCGCCTCGGGAGGCGGCAAATCCGACGCCGTTGAGCCGCCACCGTTGGACGGCACACTGCGAATCCGCGCCGAGAGCATCCGTGAGTCGATGAGCTGATCGTCGGCCGCCTGGCTCGCCAAGCGCCGCACTTCGTTCTGCAATTCCCGAATGTTGCCTGGCCAGCCGTAGAGCCGCATCAGGTCGAGAGCCTTGCGTGAGAGACCACAACGGGTCCAATTTTCACTCTCCAAGCTGTGGCGCAAGAAGTGCTCAACCAGGGCAGGTAGATCCTCCCGACAGTCACGCAGCGGCGGCACCTCGAGCAAGGCGCCAGCTAATCGGTAGAAGAGATCGCTACGAAACTTGCCGTCCTCGATCAACGCCATCAGATCCTGATTGGTCGCCGCGATCACCCACACATCGACGGCAACCTCGGTCCCCCCGACCGGATGCACTCGCTTCTCTTGCACCGCTCGCAGCAACTTGGCTTGAAGCAGGATCGGCATTTCACCGATCTCGTCGAGAAACAGCGTGCCACCCTCGGCAGATCGAAACCACCCTTGACGCTGGCTAACCCCGGTGGCGACGCCTTTGTCGATGCCAAACATCTCGGATTCGAGCAACTCGGACGGGATCGCCGCGCAGTTGACCGGCACAAACGGTCCCTGCCGACGGGCCGACGAGCGATGGAGAATTTGCGCCACCAACTCTTTCCCGACGCCGGTCTCGCCTTCGATCATCACCGTCAGCTCAGCGCCGAGCACGGTTTCCATCGTTTGGTAGAGATTCGTCATCGCCGACGAGCAGCCCACAACATAGCCGTCGGGGAACACGAGTTGACTCTGAGCTTCATCGAAGCACGGCGCGATAGCGCTTAGTCGACCGCCAGGCCTGCCTCCCACCACAGACTCTGCGGTCAACAAGATCCCGGGCTCGGCATCAAGATCCACCGATGGATCGAGAGCAAGCTCAGCGCCGGTTGGTTCCTCGGACGGGTCAACTGCCCGAGATTGGGTTGCCGCGGTCTCGATGGCGGCTTCCTCGACTCCAACGGTAGCGCCCGACCGGCCTCGACGCGACCGGGCGGCGGCCGCGCCGCGGATCCAGAAACCGACACCACAGCCAACGGCCGCGGCGATCCCCAACCACCACCAGGGTATCGAAGTCTTCTCCGAGTCCGCCGTCCCACCCACCGCGGAATCCCCGACTGATGGCGGTTCTTGCATTAACTCGTTGGCTTCTTTGATGCGGACCTCCGCCTCGGCGAAGGAGCGCATCGCAGCTTCGCTGAGGATTTCGGTCCGGAGCTGGTCGTACTGCCTGAAAGCTTCGAGCGCCGCCGCTTCCTGCCCCAGCACCGCCAGCGTCTCGGCGAGTTCGCGATAAGCCTCCATCAGATTACGCCGAGCCCCGAGTTCGGTCGCCATCCCAACCGCCGTATCAATCAGTTCGAGGGCTCGTTGCGCAGCCCCTTGACGGCGCAGGACCGAGCCCAACAAAACCAGATTGTCGGCTTCGCGTCTGCGCTCGCCGGTTTCTCGGTGGATGCTGATCACCTGCTCGAAGTAACGTTCTGCCCGATCCAGCTGGCCGCTGTCCCGATAGGCTTCTCCCAGCTTGGACAGGACAATCGCAACCCCTCGACGGTCTCCCCCTTGTTCGCGAAAGCGTAACGCTTCCTCCAGGTTCTCCAGACCGGCGTCACGCTGACCGAGTGTGATACGGACGGTTCCCAAGGTGGCCAACACCTTGCCGAGCTCATCACGGTTGTCTAGCCGGCGTTGGATCGCCAACGCCGATTCCAAAACCGACAAGGCCTTCTCTGGCAGCCCGTTCTGCTTGTAGAGGGTGCCGATATTCCGCAAGGACTTGCCTACTCCGGCCTGGTCCTCTGCCTCTTCAAACGCTTGCAAGGCGCGCAGATGGTAACTGGTCGCCTGGCCCAGATCAGCGAGATAGCGATAGGCATAGCCAACCCCGTTGAGCGCCGCACCCCGGCCCCTGTGGTCACCCAGCAGGGTGTAGAGAGCCACCGCCTCGTTGGACCGTGCCAACGCCTGACGATAGTCGCCGAGCGATCGATACCCGTGTCCCAGCAGGTCGACGCCGGCGGCCTCGGCCCGCTGATCCCCGAGCTGGCGGGCAAGCTCGACCTTACGCTCACAGGCCTTCACTGTCTCCTGGTATTGCCCCTGCTGATAGTAGGCTGAGCAGAGCGCGCCATAGATCTCCAATTCCATCTTCTGGTCGGGTGCCACCGCCAGCAGGGCCAACGCTTCGGCACCATGAACCAGCACCTGAGCATCGTCGGTCCCCCGTAACAGGCCGATGAGTTCAACCAACACATCGAGCCGCTGACGCCGGCCCGTAACGCTCTCGAGCTGCTGCTCCAAGCGCTCGATCGCCCCACTCTCGGCGTTCCGCGCCGGTGATGGCGATTGTGCCTGGAGGGTCGAGGTGACGAACAATCCAAGCACCAAAGGCACAATCCAGCAACCTTGCGATCCGGCTCGCCTTCGAGGTCGCGGGATTTGGTACCTGTTCATGTGTGACATGCCGCGCCGTCGTCCAACGGGCATTGCTCCGAAGGGCTGTGACAATCGGCTTATGCTACCACGCCTTCCGGTGACCTCTCGGCAGCCTCGACCAGGTGTACAAAGCCCTCGATCACATTCTGTCCCGAAGGGGTTACCATCCATCAGCCCAGGGTAAGCGTAGCGCAACCCTGGGTACCGCCCGATCACATTCTGTACCCCGAAGGGGTTACATCCACCAGCCCAGGGTAAGCGCAGCGCAACCCTGGGTAACGTCCGGGCCAATCCCCAAACCCTGAAAGGGTTTCATAAAGACAAGGTCCAAATGTCGCAGTCAGCCGCAAAAATTTATCTCCATATCGTCTTCTCGACGAAACACCGAGCGCCCTTCCTCGCCGATCAAGAATTACGCCAAGAAACCCATGCTTACCTCGCTGGCGCCTGCCGCAAAATCGGCGCACCCTCTCTCATCGTCGGCGGGGTCGAGGATCACGTCCATATTTCATGTTACATGTCGCGAACGATCACCGTGGCAAGTTTCATGGCTGAGATTAAACGAGAGTCGTCCAAGTGGCTCAAGACCAAGGACATCAACTTGTCACAATTCCAATGGCAGGCTGGGTATGGAGTCTTTTCCATTAGCCCGTCGCATGTTGACGACCTCCGACGGTACATCGAGAACCAGGAAAAGCATCATCGTCGCGAGTCGTTCCAAGAAGAATACCGGCGTCTTCTGGAAAAATACGATATCGATTACGACGAGAAATATGTTTGGGACTGAGGGTTCATCCCGCAGGGTTTGTGGAACCCTCTCAATCTTACCCAGGGTTGCGCTTCGCTTACCCTGGGCTGATGGATGTAACCCCTTCGGGGTAGATGATCGAAGCGCCATCAGGGTAGAGGATCGAGCGGCGCGGTTTGCGTGGTATCGTTTCGTACAAATCCAGCCCAAACCATCCCACGGTAATCCTTAGTCCATGCCGAAGAGAAATCGCAAGAAAGCACCCGAAATCCCCCGTGAGCTCGATCGTGCGGGGGCGCTTTGCCTCGCCTTCTCCAACTCCGGGACCCCGCGACGCGACGGTCGACGACAGGCCGCCCAGGCTCCGGCGCGGGTCGAGCTGGCAACTTTTGCCGATCTTGTGGCATGGGGACGGCGGATGAAGGTACTCGACGCAACCGACAGCAAGCGGCTCCTGCGTATAGCCGCTGAGCAACCCGGCGAGGCGGTGACGCTGGTGGTGCAGGCGATCTCGCTGCGGACCGCGCTGCAACGGATCTTTGCTGCCCACGTCCGGCGGGCGAAGCCGAAACCGGAAGACCTCGAGCGGCTCAACGCGTCGATAACAAAGCGGCGAGTGGTTCTGGCAACCGATGGCTACCGAGCGGACTGGGGGGAAGGGCCGGACGCTCTCGACCGGACCGTGGCCCCGATCGCCGAGTCGGCCCTCGATCTCCTGGTCTCAGACCAACTGGCGAAAGTGCAACGATGCCCTGGCAAAGGCTGTCAGCAACTCTTCCTATCCCATGATCCGCGGCGCGTGTGGTGCGACGCCAACACCTGTGGCAGTCGGGCCAAGGGCAAGCGGTACCAACAGTTCCTCAAGAACATCGCCGCGCAAGACAGGCAACGGCGGCAGGACGAACGGCAAGAGTGGATGGCGCAACGCGCCAAGGATGCCAAGTCGGCAACTTCCTGAAGTTCTGACTCCGAGTTGTGCTCAGGCCCCGATATGACGATATGTGGCCGCTATATCCCACTGGAAGTACCGGCTGTTTCCGGTGGGATGCGCTTGACAAAACCGGAAGTACCAGGGACTTCCGGTGGGATACGTTCGACAAAACCGGAAGTGCCGGCGACTTCCGGTGGGATACCCTCGACAAAACCGGAAGTACCGGCGACTTCCGGTGGGATACCTCCTGAAAGAGCCCCATCAGCCAGTGATTTCGACCGCTGAGCACAGGCCAAGACCGGCATTTGGCCGCATTCCGAACCGTCAATTGTCCTTCTGGCCGCGGATCTTCGGCTTCTTCTCCAGCCGCGGCTCGCGCGGTTCGGGCATCTCGACCTCGAAGTCGGTGTTGGCTTCGCTCGTGGCGCTGCGGATCTCGAGCGTGTAGGTACCAGGGGTGATGTACAACGGACGCTCGAGGCGTACAGCTTCTGACCATGGCTTCGCCGACCGGGTTTCGCGCTCGGGTTCTATGGTCACCTCGGGATTTTTGGCGTTTCGCTTCTTTTTCCGGCGCGGCTTGGCCTCAGCCTCTTGCTCCGCTTGTTCGTCTTGCCGCGCCTTTTCCGCCATTAGCGCAAGCTCTTCGTCGAGCAGTAGATCCCAGGTGAAGGTGTTGATGCCGGCGGCAGCATCGAGCTCGAGGCGTTGGACGGCGTGGCCGGCGTCATCTTTGACCAGCAGGGTGACGCGGGTTTCGTCAGCGGTCCAAAACGGTACGGTCATGCGGGGCTCGTCGAGCGGATCGTGGAACCACCGCGAGCGCCGACCGCGCCAATCGCGCTCGTAAGTCACGGGCTCCACCGGGAAGAGGTGTAAGGGAGAGGCCCGGACCTCGGGGGTGAGCTCTTGGATCGGCAAGGCGTCGAGAATGAAAATCGATCGACCATGGGTGCCGGCCACCAACTCGCGCTCCCGGGGATGGACGATGAGGTCGTGCACCGGCACGTTGGGCAGCTCCGCTGGCAGCGCCTGCCAGCTGGCGCCACGATCGAGGGAGGTGTACACCCCACGGTCGGTGCCGACGTAGAGCACTTCCGAATTGACCGGATCTTCCTTCACCACGTTGATCGGCTCGGCGGGTAGGCCCGAGGCCAACGAGGCCCAGCTGGCACCGAGGTCTTCGGTGACGTAGAGGTAGGCGGTGAGGTCGTCGTCGCGGTAACCCGACAAACTGAGGTAGGCACGATCGCGCTGATGCCGTGACGCAACCACCCGGGTGACCCAGCGGTCAGCCGGCAGCCCGGCGGCAACATCGCGCCATTCGCGACCGCCGTCATCGCTGACATGGACCTGGCCGTCGTCGGTGCCGGCCCACAACAAACCGAATTCTTCCGACGACTCCGCGATGGTGGTCAACGTGCCAAAGGCAACGTCGCCCCGCTCCGGTGACCGGCTGAGATCGGGGCTGATCGCGCGCCAAGTTTCCCCCTGGTCGAGAGAGCGGTAGAGCTTGTTGGCGCCAAAGTACAAGATGTCGCGATTGTGTTCGGACAGCAGGATCGGAGATGACCAGTTGTAGCGCAGAGCGGGCTCACCGAGCAGATCACGGGGGCGAGCGGATCGTCGCTCACCGTCGGCGCCGATGCGGCTGTAATAGCCAAACTGCGAGCCGAGGTAGGTCGTTCTGTTGTCCCGCGGATCCACTTGGACGTACATGCCGTCACCACCGCCGATGCGGCGCCAGGCGTCGATGCCAGGGCGCGAACGGCTCGAGCCCATCAGCACACCGTTGTCTTGGAGCCCACCGTAGATGTTGTAGGGCTCGGCCATGTCGACCTCGACGGTGTAGAACTGCCCGACCGGCTGACGATCCAGTTTGAGCCAGCTTTTGCCGCCGTCGTAGCTGACGTCGAGGCCGCCGTCGTTGCCGGTGATCACCCGGTTGCTGAAGTGCGGATCGATCCACAACGATTGATGGTCGGCGTGGACGCCACGGCCGTTGGCGGAGACGAAGGTTTTGCCACCGTCGTGGGAAGTGATCAGCGGCACGCCCAGCACGTAAATGCGATCGGGATCGTCCGGGGCGACCCGGATCTGGCCGAAATAATAACCGTAGGTGTAAACCACGTCGCGGACCGGGTCGTCGTGGGTACGGTGCCAGCTGGCGCCGGCATCGTCGGAGCGCCACACTTCGAGGCCTTTGATGTCGGTTGAAAACAAGTTGGCGTTGGCGTCGTCGAGCTCGGCGCGGAGCTGTTCGAGGGTGAGTTCGTCGTTCTCGAGCATGGCGATCAGCTGGTCAGCGTCGAGGCTGGTGTCGAGATCGTTGCCGCGGATGAAGTCCTCGATCTCTTCCGGGTCCTGAGCCAGGAATTCATCCTTAGTCATCGTCCGCAGGCGTTTGGCGGTGATTGCACCGTCCCCCATGTCCCACAACGCTTCTGGCAAGAGCTCTTGATTGTCGAGGGAGGCGTAAATCATCCCTGGCTTGGACGCTGAAACCGCCAATCCAATGCGGCCGACGTGAGCACCCCGCGGGAAACCACCGCTCAGCTTGACCCAGTTGTCGCCACCATCGGTCGACTTCCAGATGCCCGAGGCGGAGCCGCCTTCGACAAAGTTCCAGGGCCGTCGCGAGCGTTGCCAGGAGGCCGCGTACAAGACGTTGGGGTCGACCGGATCCAGCACCAAGTCGACAAAACCGGCAAAACTGTCGCTCACTGGCAATTCCGCAACCAGCACCTGCTCCCACGTTGCGCCGCCGTCGAGGGTGCGATAGACGCCACGTTCGCCCCCCGGGGTGTAGAGCTTGCCAAGGACCGCGACGTAAACCCGGTTGGAGTCCCGCGGATCCACCCGGATCCGACCGATGCGGTCGCTGTCACCAAGCCCCATGTGGCGCCAGGTGGCACCACGGTCGTCGGAACGGAAGACGCCATAACCGCCGTAGGACGAACGCGAAGAGTTGTCTTCACCGGTGCCGACCCACAATGTCTCGGGGTTGGAAGGGTCGAGCGCAATATCACCCATGATGATCGACGGCTGATCGTCGAACAGCGGCTCGAAGGTGACGCCGTTGTTCTCGGTGCGCCACAAGCCGCCGGAAGCGTACGCAACGTAGAACGTGTAGGGTTTGCCGGGTACCGACTCGATATCGATGACCCGTCCACCCTGCACCACCGGACCCACGTTGCGCCAGGCCAGGCCACGGAACAACGACTCACGGTCGAGCAGCTGGTGGCGTTCCCAAGCTGTCTGGCGTTCGGCAAAGGTAGCCGGCGCTGACGGCCCGGGACGCTGAACGGCGGGTTCTTCGGCGGCTAGCAGAGCACACCCACCAGTGATCAACAGAGAGAGGGTGACGGACAGACACACGGTACGCAGGCGCGGATCGACGGACATCGGCTTCTCCTTGGTCGAGTTCGGGCTTTGTTTAGCACAGGAAAGAAGGCGAGGCCAGCCGCGTCCGAGTCTTCAGTCTTCGAAAACACAAACATTCACGCATCAAAACACCAGCGCATCCACATATCTGTATAATAGGTGAGTTATGGGGAACCCCAATCGGCGCCTTGGACGGCGACTCAACGTCAAGTTTCGGCCGATCGGCGAAGATACGGCACACGTCGGCTATAGCACCAACGTGTCAGCAACGGGGATGTTTGTCGCCACCATCCGGCCACTCAAGCCGGGTACCGAGGTGGATATCGAACTCAGCGACAAAGAGCATTCCATCCACCTCGATGCGGTGGTGGTGCACGCCCGTAAGGTACCTCCGAACTGGCAACGGCTCCGTCCCTCCGGTATGGGGCTCCGCTTCCTCGACCCGTCGGAGCGCTCCCTAGCTCTGCGTCAGTTGGTCGGGCCAACGGCCTCGCTCTGGTAAGCCCTCCCCCCTATTACCCCCTACCGCTTGCTGCCCTACTGCTTGCTGACCTACTGCTCGACGGCATCCAAGCGGCCGAGCAACACCTCGGCGATTAGCAGAAACATCACAGCGGCACCGAACGAAAGTGCCAACGCGATCGGTTTGTCGAGGCTGACGAGCAGGGGCCGAATGACGATCACCGCAACGACGGGCGGCAACGCCGTCATCAAGACGGCGGACATCGGCTTGGTGAGCTTGGTCTGACAATGAGGGCATACGCCGTGGCTCAGGGGCGAGATCAGGACGGTCTTGATCAGTGACAACGGTCCGTCACAACTCGGGCACTGCATAACTTGGTCTCCTTGGTAGAACCCAACACCCAATCCTAGCCTGTAGAATCCTCGGGATCCTTCCAGTTGACACATTGCAATGAACTCTCGTGCATCCGGCAGGCCAACCTTCGAGGCCTGTCGCACTCGAATAGGAGCCCGAACATGCTTATAACAACAAAAACCTCGACCGATCGCTGGCATCGAACCCACCTCGCAACCTGTTGGGTTGTAAGTTTTCTACTCGTAGCCGTCGTGTCAGCGACCACTGTGTCGGCGACCACTGTGTCGGCGGCGAACTACCGGGTCGAAGTTGAGCAAGGGGGCGTGGCGCGGTGGGACGGCGATGACATCACCCGCTGTGGCATGGATGGCAAGTCTTTCGCACCGGTCGACGGCGCGTGCTGGTTTCCAATCGACTTCCGGCGAGATCTGGGGCGACTCGAGATCGCCCGCTGGACCAGCAGCGGCCTCGACACCGGCTGGCTCGACATCGTGCCGCGCGAATTCGAGCAGCAAGACATCGAGTTCCCCGACGACACCTACGTCCACCTGAGCCAAGAAAATCTCACCCGTCATCACCAAGAGCAGTCCGTCATCCGACCCTTGCTGCGTAAGGACTGGAAGCAGCCGGCCCAGTTTTCGATCCCATTGGGGACACCCGCTGCCAGCCTGCCCAAAGGTGGTGGTTTTGGTGCGCATCGGACCTTCAATGGCGAACCACGGGCTCGCCACCGCGGCATGGACTACGCGATCTCTGCCGGCACACCGGTGACAGCGGTTGCGCCAGGCAATGTGGTCCTGGCCGAGGAGCACTTCTTCGCGGGGCTGGGCGTTTACATCAACCATGGCAACGGTCTCTTCAGCCTCTCCTTCCACATGCAGAGTGCAACCGAAGCCGGTTCGACGGTCGAAAAGGGCGCCAAGATCGGCGAAGTTGGCTCCACCGGCCGCTCCACTGGCCCCCACCTACACCTCGGCCTACATTGGCGTGGCGCTTGGATCGATCCCGAGTGGTTGATCACCAAGGCAGACTCGATCCCGCAGGTGCAGGAGGCGCCCTGACCGTAGTCCTCGAGTTGCAACATGCCCATCAAAACCCTCGATCGAGCGCCGGTCACTGAAACCAGCTTACGCCGCGATCTTGCAGCTCTCGGCGTCGAGCCGGGGCCCCCGTTGATTGTCCACTCGTCACTGAGCGCCATCGGTTGGGTGGTCGGTGGCGCACCGACAGTGGTGCGGGCGCTGCTGGCAGCAGTCGGCGACGAAGGAACGCTGGCGATGCCGGCAGCCACCCCGCAGTGTGCAGATCCTGCCACCTGGAGCGAGCCGCGGATTCCCGACCGGTGGCTCGAGCAGGTTCGGGACAACCTGCCAGTTTTCGATCCTCGCACTACCCCCACCGGGCTGGGGGTCATTCCGGAGACCTTCCGCAATTGGCCCGGGGTCCTGCGCAGTGACCATCCCGTGGAATCCGTCTGCGCCCGGGGTCCGCTAGCGGACGAAATCACCCGTGAACACCCGCTCGAGTTTTCAGAGGGGCCCGGCGCTCCGTTTGGCAAGCTGCTCGATCTCGACAGCAGGATCTTGCTGCTCGGGGTGGGTTTCAATCGCTGCACCGCGCTGCACACCGCGGAGACACTGGTGGACAAGCGCCGGACCATGACGGAGACATTCCCGATCTGGGACGGCGATCAGCGGGTTTGGGTAACCGTGCAGAACGTAGCCAACGATAGGAATCGACTGTTTCCACTCATCGGCGAGCGTTACCTGACGGCGTACACGTCTGAGCGAAGTAGGGCGGAACAGGGTCCGGTTGGTAATGCGCAGTCAATCCTGTTTCCCATGCGCAACTTGGTGAGCTTCGCCCAGGAGCAATTCGAAGCCCTGTTGTGAGCCACACTAGAAACGCTTCAGGCTCCCGGCCGCAAATTGACCTGCCCGCGCGTCGCGTCGATCAGGGCTTGCTCGAGACGCTCGACGTCTTCGATCGGCACCGCAATCACCATACGGATACGGGCACCGTAGTCCGCCTGTGTTGGCTCCAAGCTAAAGGCGCTCAGGACGCCTTGTACAGCACCGCTATGTTCGTAGCCGAAGACAAAGCGCAACATTTCGACGATTGGCGTCTCGACGATCGTGGCAGCGTCCAGGGCGTCGGCGGCCGCGCCACCGTAGGCTCGAATCAGGCCACCGGTGCCGAGTTTGGTACCGCCGTAATATCGGGTCACAACGACAGCAACGTTGGTCAAACGTCGACCGTCGATCTCCTGCAAGATCGGACGCCCGGCGGTGCCGCTGGGTTCGCCGTCGTCACTGAAACGCATCGCGTCCTGATCGAGTCCGAGCCGCCAAGCGAAGCAGTTGTGGGTGGCGTCGCGGAACTCCTCGCGACGAGCCTCGACAAACGCCATCGCATCTTCGGGCGACACCACCGGCTCGATCGAAGCGATGAACCGCGAGCCTTTGATCTTCGGTGGCTCTAGCCGCAGAGCGCGGGAAACCGTTCGAATCGTCGGCACGCGAAGCCTCTGGGACAACCGGCTAGCGACAACTCAATCGTTGCCGCGGATGTTGCCGTCGGGGAAGTTGACCACCTGCCCGTGCCGTCCCTCACCGCCTGCGAAACGACCAGCACCCTGTTCTGGTTCGCCGCTGGCAAGCGTTGCCGCCCCGTGCTGAAGCTCGTTGAGAAGAGCCATCTCGAGGGACATGCCAGCAGACTCGTAGACACTGCGTCGATCGTTGACTAAGCAGACCTGGGGAAAACCCGCAATCTCGTGGGCCAACGCCTCAGCCGCCCGGCGACTCTCCCCCACCGGCACAACCCGGTTGGCGAGTCCCAGGGTGAGCGCCTCTTCAGCATCCACCGGCCGCCCGGTGAGGATCAAGTCGAGTGCTCGCGAAGTACCGACGATACGCGGCAGCCTGACCGTGCCCCCATCCACCAGCGGGACTCCGAGTCGGCGGCAGAAGACACCAAAGATGGAGGTCTCTTCGACAACCCTCAGATCACACCACAGCGCGAGCTCGAACCCGCCTGCCACGGCGTAGCCGGATACCGCGGCAATCACTGGTTTGCCCAACTGCATGCGGGTGGGTCCCATGGGTCCGTCGCCGTCCGGTGCGACGCGGTTGCCACGGCCTTTTGACATCGCCTTGAGATCGGCCCCGGCGCAGAAGTTGCCACCTTCACCCCACAACACTGCAACTTTGGCTTCAGCCGTCGAGTCGAACTCGCGAAATGCTTCCGCCAATGCGTTGGCGGTCGGCCGGTCTACCGCGTTGCGAAGTTCGGGACGCGATAGAACAACAGTGAACACGGGTCCGTCTTTCTCGATTCTTACCGACATTCGCTAGCCCCCTTCTCGAGTCGCAATATCGAGGTCTCTCGGAACTCGCTCAGCCGTTGATGATCTTCATCACCGCCATGCTGAGCGAGTGTTTCAATCAACCGATCTTAGCCAGGCGGGTCACCAGATCAACGACACGATTCGAATAACCCCATTCGTTGTCGTACCAGGCGACAACTTTGATCCAACCGTCGCCAGGGCTGATGGTCGAAAGCCCGTCGAAGATCGCCGAATGTGGATTGCCGACGATGTCGCAGGAGACCAACGGCGCCTCGCTGTATTCGATGATGCGGCGCAACGGGCCGTCGGCGGCCGCATGAACCGCGCCGTTGACTTCGTCGAGGGTGACGTCTCGGCTGAGTCGGCAGACGAGGTCGACAATCGAGCCGTCGGGAACCGGCACCCGCAACGCACAACCATCGAGTTTGCCCGCCAGTTGCGGCAATACTTTGCCGACCGCTCGAGCAGCTCCGGTGGTGGTCGGGATGATGTTTTCGGCCGCCGCTCGGCTACGACGCAGGTCACGGTGAGGAACGTCCGCCAACCGCTGACCATTGGTGTAGGCGTGGACGGTGGTGATCAATCCTTCTTCGAAGCCAAATTCCTCGTCGAGCACCATCGCGATCGGCGCCAGACAATTGGTGGTGCAGGAGGCGTTCGATACCAACCGATGTTTCGCTTCGAGTTGATCGTCGTTGACACCCATCACGATCATGGCGTCGATCTCGTCTTTCGGCGGCACGGTGAGCACCACCTTCTTGGCGCCGGCCGCCAGATGTTTCTCGAGCGGTGCACGGTGACGAAAGACGCCGGTTGACTCGATGACGATGTCGACCCCCATTTCCTTCCAAGGGATTTCCGCTGGATCCCGCTGGGAGGTCATGGCGATTTCGTCTCCGCCAACGGTCATCACGTCACCTTCGACCGCAACCGTGCCGGAGAAGACTCCCATCACCGAGTCGTATTTCAAGAGGTAGGCGAGCTGCTCGTTCTCGAACAGATCGTTGATCGCCACCACTTCGACGTCTTCTCGACGGTGCAAAATCCGAAACACGCTGCGACCGATCCGACCAAAACCGTTGATGCCGATACGTATGGTCATCACGCCACCTCCTTGTCGAGCTCGATAAATCGCTCGATGAGATCAACCGCGCGGTGGGAATAGCCCCAACCGTTGTCGAACCAGGTCAGTGTCTTGGAGATCGAATCGCCCTGCACCATGGTGGCCAAGGAGTCGAAGGTGCCGGAGTGCGCGTCACGCAGAATGTCGGTCGAGACGATCGGATTGTCCTCGTAGTCGAGCAGACCACGGAAACGGCTGGAGGCCGCGGTTCGAATCACCTCGTTGATCGCCACCTTCGTCACTGGCTTGTCATGCCAGCACACCAGATCCACCACTGAACCATCGGGGACCGGGACGTTCATCGCCATGGCGCTGAGCCGTCCGTTGAGGGCCGGCAGCAATTCTTGTAACACCTCGGCGGCATTGGTCGCCTGGGGAATGATGTTCTGCGCCGCCGCTCGGCCACGCCGTTTGTCCTCGGACGGGACGTCGGCCAGACGCTGCTGGTTGGTGTAGGCATGAACCGTCGACAAGAATGCTCGGCGAATCCCGAACGCTTCGTGCAAGATCTTGATGATCGGGCCGGCACAGTGGGCGGTGCACGAGCCGTTCGAGATGATCTGATGCTCCAGCTTCAAGGCTTCGTCGTTGACCCCGGGTACGATCGTGACATCGGGTGGATCAAGAGGAGGCGAACACAAGATGACCCGTTTTGCGCCGCGCTCGAGATGTGCCTCGAGCTCCTGGCGGCTGCGAGATTTTCCCGTCGCCTCGATCACGGTGTCGATACCGAGATCACCCCACATCAAGTCCTTGGGCTCGTCCAGCATCGGGACCTGGCGTCCGTATGCGTAGAGGTTGCCATCACGAATGCTGACTTCGTCTTTGAACCGCCCCAGGATGGTGTCGTAACGCAGCAAATACTCGAGAGCTTTGGGGTCTGCTGGGTCGCTGATCGCCGCCATTCGGATGTGGTCGCTGCGGTACAAAATCCGAAACAAACTCCTACCGATCCTACCGAAGCCCATCAGGGCCACGCGTGTTGCTGACATCTGGATCTCCTTACGAGATTGCTGGGAAGACCTGTTGCTTGGAAGACTTGTTGCTTGGAAGACCTGTTGCTTGAAGAGCTTAGTTCTATCGAAGATCTTCCGTTTTACCCGGAAGACCTTATTCCATCGAAATTCCGTCGAAAACCCGGATTCTGCTGCAGACGTTGGCTTCGCCAGGTCTGTCGCGGCGTTGGTTCGTCGATTGGTTGGCTGAGTGGGCTGCACGCCTGTTCTCGACCGTCCCTCGGTCGAGAACCAGCGCTTCGTCCGCTAAGTATAGTTCTCGTCCATCCCCCACGCCTTTTGATGCGTCGACATCGCACATCCCTACTTGGCGACGACTCGTCCCAACACCCCACGCACCCTCGAATCTCACCGATTCGGAAGGTTTGAATCCAAAGCCATGAATCGTTCACAAGCTTGGATCAGGCGATCCCTAAGACCTGGCAGGGCATCCCTAAAGGGCCAAATAGGCAATTAGCTGTTGGTTTTCCGACCGTCGATATAAATCGCTGACTTACAACGACTTAAGACTCGGCACATGGCACAATAGCAAGGTTTTTCCTAGTGGCACACTACTTGCTTTTTATAGAGCACAGGAGCTGACTTCCAAATTTCTAGTTTGTAACAGGCGGTCCCCGAATACCCGCCATACACACCAGTAACGGACGCACTCCCAATTGCAGGACTGAGACGACGACCGCCGAGATTCCCCGAGCACGGCTGTGCTGTGTGACTCGGCGGTCCCCTCCGAAGCAATCGAGGATTTGCTCGTGACTTTGGAGGCAACACCAACCGCCACAAGGAGGATTTGAGCAACATGAAGAACTCACCATGGACCAGAGGACTGGCTCTGCTGGTCGCCTTGACCTTAGCGACGGCCCCTGTCGCCTTTGGTCAGTCGACCCGCGGCGACATCCAGGGCTCCGTCAAAGACGAAACCGGCGCAGGTTTGCCGGGGGTCAATGTCACCGTCACCTCTCCTGCCCTCGCCGGCTCGAGAACGGTGACTAGTGACGAAAAAGGTAACTTCCGCGTCGTCGCGGTGCCCCCTGGGGCCTATAAAGCCGCTTTCATGCTCGATGGCTTCCAGTCCATCGAGCAGGAGAACGTGGTTGTCAACATCGGCAGCACCCAACGTCTCAACGTCGAAATGACCTCAGCGTTCACCGAAGAGCTGATCGTGACTTCGGAGCGACCGGTGGTCGATAGCGCAAGTACCGATCTCGGCGTCAATGTCGGGGAAAGCTTCTTCAAAGAGCTCCCCACCGGACGCAACTACACTTCGATCGCCAGATTGGCTCCTGGGGCCCAACAAGACGCCTGTGTCGGCGACAACTGCCAGACCAGCTTCTACGGCTCCACCAGTGCCGAGAATGCCTACTACGTCGACGGTGTCAACACCACCGGCATCGAGCTCGGTCAGGAGGGTCAGTCCCTCAACTTCGAGTTCATCCAAGAGGTGCAGGTCAAAACCGGCAGCTACTCCGCTGAGTACGGCCGGGCCATCGGCGGTTTGGTCAACGTCATCACCAAGTCCGGTGGTAACGAGTTCAAGGGTGATGTCTTCGGCTATTTCGACGATGTCCAGAACTCACTCTCCGGCGAAGCGGCCCGCGGGCCGGTCTCCGGCACCCGTCACATCAAAGAGTTCACCAAGTCTGACATCGGCGTCGACCTCGGCGGCTACTTGGTGAAGGACAAGTTGTGGTTCTTCACCGCCTACAACCGAGTCGACAACACCAATGATGTCGAAGTCATCGACGACTTCACCAACGCCGTCCCTGGCGCCCCCGGTCTTGGCGACGTCTTCGAAGACAAGCTCGAGCGTGATCTGTGGGCCGCCAAGCTGACTTGGGCGATCAGCAGCAGCCACTCGCTTTATCTCTCGGCGTTCGGCGACCCGAGCACTCGCACGGGCCCGCTGCCCGGCGTTTCACTGGCCGCGACACCGCTGCACTTCGTCGGCACCGTCGAGACCGGCGCTTCGGACTTTGCACTCAATTATGACGGTGTGCTGAGCGACAACCTGATCGTCAACGCCCGGTTCTCCTCCCACAAAGAGAAGTCCAACCAGGTCGGCGAAGGCGCCAACACTCCGGGTTTCGCCGACAACACCGATCCGCTGGGAGACGGTACCGTCGTCCAGGGTTTTGAAGGCCTCATTTCCGGCTTCGGCTTTTATCAGAACCAACCGGAGCTCCGGCGTGAGAACATCAACGCCGACGCTACCTACTTTCTCGACGACTTCGGTGGCTCCCATGAGTTCAAGGCGGGTTACGAATTCGAAGACATCACCGGCCAACAAGACAACTTCAATGGCGGCACCGGTCAACGCATCAACCGCTTCAACTGCGTCCAGAGCGCAACCCGCGACTGCCAAGGAAGTCCCTTCTATTACCGGCACCGGTTCTACACCGGCGACAACACGCTCAATCCGAGCACGTTGACCGCGGCCAACATCCAGAACCCGCTGTCCGTGGGTATCAAAACCGAAAACGACGCCATCTACCTGCAGGACACCTGGCGTCCAACCTCGAACTTGACCATCAACGCCGGCGTGCGTTGGGAAACCCAGCAACTGTTCAACCATCTCGGCGGCGTCCAGGCCGACATCGATGACAACATCGCGCCGCGGATTGGCTTCACCTGGGATCCGACCAAAAGTGGCAGAGCCAAGATTTTTGCCCACTACGGTCGGTACTACGAAACGATTCCGGTCGACATCGCCATCCGTTCGTTCGGTGGTGAGATCTCGATCTTCACCTACAACCTGTCGCCGGATCCCAGCGTGGTTGCCAACGATCCGACAGTCCGGGCCTCGCGTTTCCTCGGCGGCGGCATCTCTCGCGTCGATCCAGACCTCACCGGCCAGTTCCTCGACGAAATCGTGGTCGGCGGTGAGTGGGAAGTCAAACGCTCCTGGAGTCTTGGAGCCAAGTACATCCAACGCGACCTGGCCGACGTCATCGAAGATGCGCTGGCAGCTGACGGTAGCTACTTCATCGGTAACCCAGGCCAAGGTCAGCTGGAAGGTACTTTCGATCTCGGTTACGCCTTCGGCTACAACAACACCCTGCATCAACTCGACGAACCGACCCGGGAGTACACCGGCATTGAGCTCACCGCCTCCAAGCGCCTGACGAAGAACTTCCAGTTCCTCGCCTCCGCTTTGTGGTCAGAGCTCAAGGGTGATTACGACGGCAGCTTCCAACTCTCCACCGGTCAGCTCGATCCCAACCTCAACTCGGCCTTCGACTACTTCGACTTCTCGGTCAACAACGACGGTTTCCTCTCCAACGATCGGGAGTGGCAGCTCAAGTTCGACGGCATCTACCAGTTCGACTTTGGCTTGACCGCAGGCCTCTCAGCGTTCTACCGCACCGGCACACCAGTGACCGCTATGGGTTACGCCGATGCCTACAGCAACTGGGAGTTCTATCTGTCGACCCGTGGCGCGTTCGGCCGCGTCGATGACGCCTATGAAGCTGACCTCCACTTGGGTTACCCACTCAAGCTCGGGGATCGGTTCGACCTCAACCTTTTGCTCGACGTCTTCAACCTGCTCGATGCACAGACCGAGACGCTGCGCAACAACCGCTACACGATCGCCCAAGAGTCGTATCGACCGATCGATCCGTTCACTGGGGCTATCACGACGATCCAGCCGAATGATGCGAGCACACCGTCCAACAACCCCGCGTTCAATACAGCGCGGGCTTGGACCAACCCGCGACGGGTGCGGTTCGGTGTCCGTTTGAGCTGGTGATCTCCTGATCATCGCCTGAGCCAAGGGGACCTTCGGGTCCCCTTTTTTGCGTCTGGAAAACCGTCTGGAATCGAAACTTCTCAGGACCCAGACGCCACTTCGAACGGCGGCCCAGAAATCCAGAATCAGCGATTCAATCAGCTGAATTGTTCACCATCTTGAACCTTGGGGATCACTCGTCGTATCAGTGGGATCGATGGTTCCGAATACGTAAATCTAGTCTGGACAACCCCAGGTTGTCTTAGTGCTTGCTTTTCAATGAGTTGAGTCAGCGGCGTCGATCCCGAGAAGCTCTGCTTTCCAGTTGGCACACAGCTTGCTTTATGTATAGGGACAACGTGTTGACTTTCAGGGACCTAGTTCATAGATTGGTGCCTTATTCATTCTTGAAAAGACATTCACATCTTGAATGTTTCCCTTGATATGCAAGTTCGAGACGACGTCGTCGAGCCAAGCTCCCGAAACGCACTCCGCGTTGCTTGGCTCGAGCGGCATTACCAACCCCTCACTAGGAGGACTTGATTTACATGAACAGATCATATTGGACCAAAGGACTGGTTCTGCTGGTCGCTCTGACCCTGATGACGGCTCCTGCCGCATTTGGTCAGTCGACTCGCGGCGACATCCAGGGTTCCGTCAAAGACGAAACCGGCGCTGAACTGGTTGGCGTCACCGTCACGGTGACCTCACCTGCTCTCGCAGGCTCTAGAACCGTGACTACCGACGAGAAGGGCAATTTCCGCGTCGTCGCCCTGCCGCCGGGCATCTACAAAGCGTCCTTCACGCTCGACGGCTTCCAGTCAATCGATCAGGAGAGCGTCGTTGTCAACATCGGCAGCACGCAGCGTCTCAACGTCGACATGACGTCGGCCTTCACCGAAGAGCTCGTCGTGACCTCCGAACGGCCTGTGATTGACAGTGCTAGCACCGACCTCGGTGTCAATGTTGGTGAGAACTTCTTCAAGGAGCTCCCGACCGGCCGTAACTACACCTCGATCGCTCGGTTGGCCCCAGGCGCCCAGCAGGACGCCTGCACCGGCGACGCCTGCCAGACCAGCTTCTACGGCTCGACCAGCGCCGAGAACGCGTACTATGTCGACGGTGTCAACACCACCGGCATCGAGCTCGGCCAGGAAGGCCAACAGCTCAACTTCGAGTTCATCCAAGAAGTCCAGGTCAAAACCGGCAGCTACTCCGCCGAGTACGGCCGTGCGATCGGTGGTTTGGTCAACGTCATCACCAAGTCCGGTGGTAACGAGTTCAAGGGTGATGTCTTCGGCTACTACGACGATGTCCAGAACTCGCTCTCCGGCGAAGCGCGCCGCGGACCGATCTCCGGCACCAGCCACATCAAAGAATTCACCAAGTCCGACATCGGCGTCGATGTGGGTGGTTTTTTGGTGAAGGACAAACTGTGGTACTTCGCGGCCTATAACCGGGTCGACAACACCAACGACATCGAAGTCATCGACAACTTCACCGATGCCGTCCCGGGCGCTCCCGGCTTCGGTGATGTCTTCGAGGACGAGCTCGAGCGTGATCTGTGGGCCGCCAAGTTGACTTGGGCGATCAGCAGCAGCCACTCGTTCTACCTCTCGGCATTCGGCGATCCGAGCAGCCGCACCGGCCCGTTGCCGAGTGCCTCGCTGGCCAGCACCGCGTTGCATTTCACTGGCACGGTCGAGACCGGCGCCACTGACTTTGCCCTCAACTACGATGGCGTGTTGAGCGACAACTTCATCGTCAACGCCCGGTTCTCTTCTCACAAAGAGAAGTCCAACCAGGTTGGCGCTGGCTCCGGCACGGTCGACTTCCTCGACAACACCGATCCGCTGGGTGACGGCACCATCGTCCATGGCTTCTTCGACGAGTTCACCGGAGCCCCGTACGTCGCTGGTTTCGGCTTCTACCAGAACCAGCCCGAGCTCCGACGCGAGAACATCAATGCCGACGCCACCTACTTCGTGGATGACTTCGGTGGCTCGCACGAGTTCAAAGCCGGTTACGAGTTCGAAGACATCACCGGCCAGCAGGACAACTTCAACGGTGGCACCGGCCAGCGTGTTTATCGCTTCGACTGCGACCCGTCTGCGCGCTTCTGCGGCGAGCCGGGAGCGGAGCAGCAGTTCTACTACCGCCACCGCTTCTACACCGGTGACAACACCCTCGATCCCACGGCGCTGACGCCTGGCAACGTGCAGAATCCGTTGTCGGTGGGCATCAAGACCGAGAACGACGCCATCTATGTGCAGGACACCTGGCGTCCGACCTCGAACTTCACCATCAACGCTGGTGTGCGCTGGGAGACCCAGCAGCTCTTCAACCACCTCGGTACGGTCCAGGCCGATATCGATGACAACATCGCCCCGCGTGTTGGTTTCACTTGGGACCCGACCAAGACCGGCCGTGCGAAGATCTTCGCTCACTACGGCGTGTATTACGAAACCATCCCGATGGATATCGTGATTCGCTCGTTCGGTGGTGAGATTCAGATCTTCACCTACAACCTGTCGCCGGATCCCAACGTTGTGGCCCACAACCCGGATGTCCGGGCTTCGCGGTTCCTCGGTGGTGGCATCTCCCGCGTTGATCCTTCCCTCACCGGCCAGTCTCTCGATGAGATCGTGGTTGGTGGTGAGTGGGAGTTCAAGCGCTCTTGGAGTGTCGGCGTCAAATACATTCAGCGTGAGCTGAACGACGTGATCGAAGATGCGCTGTCGGCTGACGGCGACTACTTCATCGGCAACCCGGGTCAGAACGAGCTCTCCGGCACCTTTGACCTCGGTTATGCCTTTGGCTACAACAACACTCTGCATCAGCTCCAAGAGCCGACGCGGGAGTACACCGCCATTGAGTTCACCGCCTCCAAGCGCCTGACGAAGAACTTCCAGTTCCTCGCTTCCGCCTTGTGGTCGGAGCTCGAGGGTGACTACGACGGGAGCTTCCAGCTTTCCACAGGTCAGCTCGATCCCAACCTCAACTCGGCCTTCGACTACTTCGACTTCTCGGTCAACAACGAGGGCTTGCTCTCCAACGACCGTGAGTGGCAGCTGAAGTTTGACGGCATCTACCAGTTCGACTTCGGCATGACCGCCGGCTTCTCGGCGTTCTACCGCACCGGTACTCCCATCACTGCCATGGGCTACTCAGATGCTTATAGCAACTGGGAGTACTACCTGTCGCGGCGCGGCGCCTTCGGCCGTGTCGACGATGCTTACGAGGCCGACCTTCACGTGGGCTACCCGGTCAAGCTCGGTGACCGGTTCAACCTCAACCTCTTGCTCGACGTCTTCAACGTGCTCGACGTGCAGACCGAAACATTGCGTAGCACCCGCTACACGATCGCGCAAGAGTCCTATCAACCGCTCGACTGGCTCACCGGTGAAGTCACCACCATCCAGCCGGGCGACGTGAACAGCCCGCCGAACAACGCCGCGTTCAACACGGCGCGTGCCTGGACCAATCCCCGGCGCGTTCGGTTTGGTGTTCGTTTGAGCTGGTGATCCTCTGATCATCGCCTGAACAAAGGGGACCTTCGGGTCCCCTTTTTCGTGCCCTGAATGCTCTTGACCACAGTAGCGCTGGACTCGCTGGCGCAGACCAGCCCATCACGAGCCGAGCCCCGTGTCTCGACACCCCGGAACCGGCCTCTACCGCTCCAAACCTCGGTGCGGACGCATTTGTCGGCCGACATTTGCGCTAGCACGCGGTGTTGACGCATTTGTCGGCCGACATTTGGGGCCGCACCCCGGTGTTGACGCGTTTGTCGGCCGACATTTGCGCTAGCACGCGGTGTTGACGCGTTTGTCGGCCGACATTTAGGGCCGCACCCCGGTGTTGACGCGTTTGTCGGCCGACATTTAGGGCCGCACCCCGGTGTTGACGCGTTTGTCGGCCGACATTTGGGGCCGCACCGCGGTGCTCGAGCCATCGTAGACGGACTCTTAACGTGATCCCGACCCAAACACAAGTAACAAGCCGACAATCAACCGCTACTCGCTGACACCCCCGCCGAGATGAACGAGGCGGCGGCGCCGAGTTCGTCGTGGACTCCAGCACCGAAGATGTGGCGACCTGGACGCATCAAGAGACGCGCTTCATAGGTGTAGTGTTTGGTGCGAGCGTTGTCGTAGTCCTGCCGCGGAATCTGGATCAAGATCTCGTCCTGTTGGACGTCGGCGACCGCACCCTCTTCGTCCATCGCCGTAAAATAGACCCTCAAACGCCCCTCGTAGGAGCTTTCGCGGGGTACCAGTACAATCTTACCGAGCGGGATTTGAACCAGAAAAGGGACCACCACGTTCTGGGCGTCATAACGGCTCATCGCCCCGATACTGACCCCGATCTCGAGCGGATTCGTTTGCACGCCGTGGCGCAAGCTCGAAGCGGTACGCTCGCTCATCCGCTGGGACACTGGTTTGTCGCGATAGCCATCGCGATGGCGCACTGTCACGCCCTTTCTAGCAACCTTGACCTCAACTTCATGGTATCGCCCATCACCAGCGCGCGCTGGTGAATAACCCAGCGAATAGTACGTCTTGAAGTCGGCGCCGACCCGGCTGAGGAGCGGCCCGATGTCGTTGACATTGACGATCGATGTACCGCCCGTTCGGTGGGCAATGTACTGAATCGAGTCCTGGAGATTGTCCTGGTGCATGTCGTTGGCGTAGGCAGCTCCACCATCGACGCTACTCGCCCGCGAGTTCTCTGCGTCGCCCGCCGTCAGCCCTTGCAGTCCGGAGGCGTCGATAGTGTGAAACGTCACCCCCGAGGCGTTGGCATGATTGGCCAGAACCTGGAACTCGCGCACCGCATTCAGCTGCTGGGACTCGAGAATCGCCGACATGTCCTCGAATTTCCGTTGAATGTGGAAAAAGAGGTCACGCCCTGGCGACATCGGCAAGCCATCCGAGACGTAGACCACGGCTTTGCGACCTGGAAGTCCAGCAACCGAGGTGATGGTGTCCCGCAAGGCATCGAGGGTGAACCGAAGATCGTTCATGATCGAGGAAGCGTGCTGGCGGGTGCGCGCCAAAACCGCAGTGGCGTCCTCGGATTGATCGATCTTCTTGAGCAAATCGCGTCGTTCCCGATTGGCCTGCAAGCGACCGCCGGTGAGCCCCTCGAGCTCAAACAAAGCCGACGTCACCAGGCTTTGATCTTCGGTGAACCGCTGCCGAATGTTGAGTGAGCGATCGTAGGACACCAACATCACCCGATCTTGTCGCCCGAGCGTGTGCAAGAACGCCCGTAGCTGACGAAAAACCCGGTTGCGATGAAATGGCTCGATATTGAAGTTGTCGACGTAGACGACAACATGTAGACGCTGATCTTCGGGAATCTCACGCAGGTTCAACTGCGCTGCTCGATCCCGAGCCTCCGGACTCGAGGCTGGCCTCGCAACCACTGGCTTGCCATCTGCAACCGCATAAAAATTCTGTATGACGATCGGCTTGCCATCTTCCAGTACTTCGAAGTCTTCCCGCGTTAGGCCGGTGATCGGGTTGCCCTTCTTGTCGTTGACAAAAACTTCGATGTTGACGATGTTGACGTCGCGAGTCTCGAAGAAAGCTCCCTCCAGACGGTCATCGCCCTGAGATCCGGTCGGCCCTTCTGCACTGGCCGCGGCACTCTCTTGAGCCAGCGCCGCATCTTGGGAGAACCACGGAGCGACGAGCAGCCAACCCATCACTAGCACGATGACTGCTGCCCAGGGACTCCTTACGGTGAGGCGTCCTGCCGTGATGTTTTCAATGGTGTAGCGTCTTACGGCGCAGGATCGTCTCATGGTGGCAAGGTCCTCGTGAGCTGAACCCGAGGAGATTCCTCCGGTCCATGGAGGCAGATCTTACCACCGGCACCGGCAGCCTATTCTGGCGGTTGGTGTGGGTTGAGGTGTGGGTGTGGTGGGTTTAAGTGGGTGTATCTCATGGGTCGAGGCTGGTAAGGTCTGGCCTATGCGAGCAGCCATTCTTTTTCTAGCGTTAGTCCTCGTCGGCACCATGCTTTGGCTGACGATGGCTTGGGTACCATCAGACGGTTCGACCCATTTTTGGCAAGCGCCAACCGGGACGCTGACGGTCCCAACCCAAGGTCTTTCCTACTTCCCTCGCTGGTCTCATCAACGGCAAGCGGCAACACCGCTCGAGACATCTATTGCCGCGGCTTCAATCGAAGGTGCGAGAGTCGACGTCTCAGTCCGTTGGGATCCCGCCCCCGGGACCTATCAGCTGTCGTTGACCGATGAGCTGACGACTGCGTTCGCGGATCGTGTCGAGGGCCGGATCAACGCCACCTTACGTACGGTGGAGCTACGCTGTCTGCTCGTCGAACAGCTTGTGGAGGAACAACAGGCGGCCAGCAATGGCAACCAACCAGCGAACGACTGTCCAGCCAACCTTGCCGCAACACTCAGTCAAGAGTCAGCCACCGCCCTTGGCGCGCAACCCGAACGACTCGAGATCAGGATGACCCCCGATCCGACGGCGGTGCGGGAGCAGCTACTAGCGACGATCGCCGAAGATCTTGGCCCCGCGGACCGGCGCGTCTTGGTACTCGGTCTCGATGGCCTCGATTGGGACCTCGTGCTGCCGTGGGTGCAAGCTGGCAAGATGCCGCATCTCGATCGACTGATGAAGGCCGGGTCCTGGGGCGTCATGGAAACCCTCGTCCCCATCCTTTCGCCCCTGATCTGGACGACTACGGCGACCGGTGTTTCCCCAGACAAACATGGCATCCTCGATTTTGTAGAGAAGGAGCCGACTCGCGGCATTCTGCTGCCGGTGACAGGCCGCAACCGCAGAGTCCCAGCGGTCTGGAACCTGGCCTCGGCACTCGAACGATCGGTCGGCGTGGTGGGTTGGTGGGCGACCTGGCCAGCCGAGCGAGTCAACGGCGTGATGGTGTCGGATCGTCTCTACTACACCTTGACCCAGGGGATCTCAGAATCGGTCTTCCGACAAGATCCGCCAGAGCTGGTGTTTCCCGAGGATCGTACCGCCGATATCGTCGAACTGCGGGACCGGGCAGTGCAAGAGACCGACTGGCAAGCGGTACGGTACTTCATGGATGTGCCCGAGCAGCAGTTCACAGCCGCCGTCGAGCAGAATCTCGGCATGGAAGACCCCGTCGACGGCTTTCGTCGTATCCTGGCCTCGTCCCGCACCTACCTCGGCGCTGGACTTCAGCTGGCCAGTGATCAGCCCGACCTGCTGATGGTTTATCTCGAAGGCACCGACACGCTGGGCCATCTATTAGCTCCGTATATGCCACCGCCGACCCTCGACATCGACCCCAGGCTGGCGGCGATCTACGTCAAGGCTGTGCCTAAGTACTTCGAAGTTGTCGATCGCTGGATCGGAAGATTCCTCGAACACTACCCACTGGACAAATCGGCGATTGTCATCGTCTCCGATCACGGTTTCAAGTGGGACGAAGGGCGTCCCAGAGGGCTCTCCGGGACCGCGGGGCCGACGGCGCCGCTGTGGCACGAGACCGACGCGGTATTCGCGGTCGCAGGCCGCGGCGTCGCAAGCCGCGGCAGAGTGACGGGGTCCTCAGCGTCGGTTTACGACGTCGCCCCCACAATCATGGCCTTACTCGGCCTACCGGCGGACGCCGGCTGGCCAGGCACCCCCTTACCTGGCGTCACCACCCCTGCGCTCGATCCGATCGACTACGAGCCCCTGGTGCCGCCCTCGTCCTATCGACCCCAACTCAGTGGTGATGACATTCCGGTAGACCCAGAGTTCATCGCCAAGTTGCGATCCCTCGGCTACCTCGGTGGGGAGGAGCCAGGTCTCGCAGCATCCAGTTCTGCCGCAACCTCTGACGAAACGCCCACACCGGAAGAGCTACCCAAGTCCACGTCGGCGCCATCATCGGTCGATCCGGGGTCGGTCACCCGCGGCCAACTCAACAACCTGGCCGTGCTCAAGATCAATCAAAAAGAGTACGATGAGGCCGAGCCCTTACTCCGACAAGCCATCGAGCTCAGCCCAGAGTATCCCTCTCCACACTACAACTTGCGGCGCCTGTATATGGAAACGCAACGGTATGAAGATGCCGATCGCGAGTTGTGGCTGGCGGTATCCAAAGGGCTGCGAGATCCTGAGCGCACGGTCGATCGGGCGGCGGCAGACTACGACGGTCTCGAGCTACCCGAACGATCGGCAGCCCTGCTCGAAACCGCGATGGAACGGTTCCCGGAACACGAACCGTTTTGGGTGCATCTGTTGGTCGTCAGAATCCGCCTGGATCAATGCGCCGAGGCCTTGGAGACCGGTGCTGAGGGATCACAGAAGTTTCCTTCGAGCGCGCCACTCCATGCTTTTTATGGGCTGGCGGCGGGCTGCGTCGGCGAGTTCGGTACGGCACGTACCGCACTGGAAACATCGCTATCGATCAACCCGGATCAACCGAAAATTCGACGAACTCTCTCCCAGCTCCCCCCTGGCTAAACGGTCCTGGTGCCAGTCTGTTCACTAGCCGGGACAAGCTGCGAGATCACCTCGAAGAGATGATGTAGACTCATCTCACAGAAAGATGAGAAGACTATTCTCGATCGTTACCGTCGCGCTGCTCCTGACGGTCGGCCCTCAGGCCGAAGCGTTAGGGAAGGACCGCCTTAAACTCGCCAGGTCGCAAGCGGCTAAGGCTGAGAAGATGGTCGAAAAATCTGAGTACGTCGGCGCCGAGCGCCTTTTTCGCAACGCCATCTCGATCGAACCCCTTCTACCCACTGCTTATCTGGGTTTGGGTAAGGCGCTGGTGGGGCAGCAGCGATATGCCGAAGCGCTCGACGTTCTAGAACAGGCTGAGCAACGTTACGTCGAATGGGAACAAGCGGTCCAGATCGGTGACCTGACCAAAAGAGTGGTGGCCGAGAGGCAGCTGCAGAGCATTGAGGACGTGCGGGCGACAATCAGTGGTCGCAACAGTGCCAGTAGCCGGGGCTCCTCCCAACCCGGACAAGTCGGGATTGGCCAGCTCACTCCTGAGAAGATCCAAACTGAACAGTTCTTGTTTCGCAATCATCGCGAGCTAGAGGGTTTTCATGCCATCCCGGCCCAGGTTTTCTACCTCGAAGGTATCTCCTACTTGCGTACCAACCAACGTACCAAGGGAATCGAAGCGCTCAGGGTTTGTCTGCTGACCAACCGTCGGCACTACCTGGCGCATTACAACCTGGCGGTGGCACTCTTTACTCAGGGAGAGTTCGACGAAGCCAAAACTCACCTTGATTCAGCCCTCAAAGGTGGCGTCGAGCCCCACGGTAATTTTGTCGCCGATCTGGACCTCGCTCTCGGTTCACGCCTGATCACTGGCGGACAGTAGCTAGAGACCGGGTGCTATTCGACGCGCCACGGACGGTCGTTGGGCAATCCTTGGCGATACCTTTCGAGGCTGTACTCCAGGTGCTGGACGAAGCCGGGGTCGGCCTGATCCTGAGCCACCTCGAGCAGTGCTTGCTGAGCTGAGATGGCGGCATCGAACCTGCCGCCAGCTGCCAAGGCCATCGCCAAGGTTTCGACGTTCTCTGGATTGTTGCGATCCAGCTTTGCCGCCAATGCCAGCGCACGATCCGCGTCGGCTCGCGTACAAGCTTTCGAAGTTGCCAAGAGGCGTGCCAGGGAACCACTGAGCTCCGGATCTTCCGGATGGATTTTGACCGCCTCCTCCAGAACGCTGCGTGCTTCGTCGTATCGCTGCAAGGCGATCCAGGCTAGGGACTCGAGGTATCGAGCCCGCACAAAGCTAGGAGAGATCTCGACGGTCTTCCGAAAGTGCTTGGCAGCAGGCTCATAGTCTCGGGTCCGCATCAAGACGCTGGCGAGTCTGAAGTTGAGTTTCACATTAGCTGGAATCTGCTCCAGCGCCTTCCTGTAGAAATCAGTAGCTTCGGTGAGCTGGTCCCGAGTGTCGTAGATTGTCCCAAGGTTGAGCAAGGCGAGGCCAAACTCTGGATCGAGACGTAGTGCCTCGCGAGCACTCGCCTCCGCGGCGTCCAACTGCCCCTCGTGCAGCAATACCGCGGCCAAATTGAGATGGGCTCGTTTGCTATCTGGATTGGCAGCAATCGCTCCGCGAAACGCCTTTTCGGCCAAGTCGAAACGTTTCGACTTGAGCGCCTGGGCACCGGTGGTCAGAAAGATCTGCGAACTCACACTGAGCGAGCTGACCTCGGCGAGGATCTCATCCGGCACAACTAGCTTGGCCTGGCCGGCCAGAGCGGTGTGCTCCCGGGCCTTGTCGATCTGTCCCAAGTGACGGTAAGCCAGCGCCAAGGGATATTGCAATTGACTAGCCTGTGGTTGAGCGTCCAGCGCCGCCACAAAGTGCTGCACCGCTGCCGCATGGTCCTCTTGGGTGGTCGCAATCTTACCCAAGGCCGCATGAACCGGTGCCGCCAACTCGGGCTCGTCAATCACCTTCTGCAATAGAAGCCCAGCCGGTTCAATATCACCCAGTCCGATGAGCACTCGCGCTAGCCTCAACGTAGCCAACGGGTGGGCGCTATCGAGTTCCAGCACGCGTTCGAACTTCGCCTTGGCCTCTGGAAAGCGCGCCGTATCCTCATAGATGTAGCCCAGCAAGTAGGGCCAAAGGGGCTCTTCAGGTTCGATCTCGGCGGCGTTCTGGTAGCAGGCCTCGGCTATTGGGAACACGTGGTGGGCGTGAAAGACCTGTCCAGTATGGCCATAAAGACGACCACGGGCGCCGCCTTCTGCACCCTCGAGGGCGCTCACCAACGCCTCGCGGGCGGCGGACAGTCGCTCTTCAACACCCGTCTCGAGACCCGTCAGCTCCAAGTTTGGCAACGGAACTTCAGCTACCCCTGGTGTGCTGATAATCAGCATCAACACGAGAGGCAACACAGTCGACCGAATCAAGGCTCGGGCTCCGGTTGCGTACCTTCACCCTTGTGCAAGGTAGTGTAACGCCCGAGCGGTGGAGCACTCCAAATCTCACTCGAACCATCCGGCCAAAAGACGTGGGCTCGTCGGACCTTCGGTTTACGATCGACTGACCCCAAACCGAACAGAATCCGAGGATCGTTGGCCGAGGCAAAGCTGCCATCGCTCCGCACCCGACGCCACAGCTTCCGTCCGTCGGCAAGCTCGAGAGCAACCCGCGCTCCCACCGCATCCCGCTTCAGCTCCGGATTCACCAGACGCAGCCCCAACCAAGCCTGGTTGTGTCCAGCTTCGTTGCGCAGCAGCCTCGCCGGGCCATTGTTGTTGGCGATCACAACATCGGTGTCACCGTCGTTGTCGAGGTCTCCGAAGGCCGCCCCTCGGCTCACCTCGGAGGTTTCGAACGCTGCTCCTGCTTGCGCGGTAATGTCCTCGAAACGTGCTGCACCACCACTGGCTCCAAGGTTACGGAACAGCTGGTTGGGTTGATGCAGGGGAAACGGATCCTTTGCCAACACCAACTCAGCGATCACTTGTACCGCACCATTGGCGGTCAGCAAGTCGATCCAGCCATCATTATCGAAGTCCACCCAGGCTGTTCCAAACGACGTAAACGGGACGCTGGGAGCCGCTAGCCCAGTAACCAACGTCTTGTCGCTGAACCAGCCATCACCCTCATTGACGTAAATCGTGTTGGTCTGGCGATTGAGATGCGTGAGGAAAATATCGTCGTCACCATCGCCATCAAAATCGGCGGCGTCAACACCCATCGAGGCCTCGGGCTCACCATCCATATTGACCGCAACACCGGCCAACGCTGCTTCATTGACAAACCGGACGAGGTTGTCCTTGCCACGCCCTTGATTGATCCAAAGTTGATTCGATAGCTGATCATTGGCGACATAAAGGTCCGGCCAGCCGTCGAGATTAAAATCCGCCGCGACAACTCCCAACGCACCGCCAAACTCGGCAGCGATGCCGGCAACCGCGCTGACGTCTCGAAAACTCACTTGACCATCCGCGCCGGGACCGAGATTGCGAAACAGCCGATCCGGGACCGAGGGATAGGAGCGCGGCCCACAATAGTCACGTGCACTGGAGGTCGTAAAGCAGGGTTTGTGAGTATCGAGAGTGAAGTCGACATAGTTCCCGACATAAAGGTCGAGCAGGCCGTCGCGATCGTAGTCGACGAAGGTTGCGCTGACACTCCACTCGTCAACGCCAACCCCAGCACTGGCGGTCGCATCGACAAACGTACAGTCGCCTTGGTTGCGCCATAGCTGATTGTCGCCGAAATTGGTCACATAGAGATCAACCGCTCCATCGTTGTCGATGTCACCGGTAGCAACACCCATGCCGTAGCGAGTCGCTCGCAGGCCACTCGATTCGGTGATGTCCACCAGCTTCGCTCGTCCATCGGCAAGGTCATTACGATAGAGCCGATCACCGAGCTCGCCGTCTGATCCGAGCATCGCAGGCTTGGGCGGAAACGATGCCTCGGCGAGGGACTTTCCCTTGCCCAACATCGTGCCTTGCGACAAATAGACATCTAGATCACCATCGCTGTCGCAATCGAACAGGCCAACTCCGGCACCCGCGACTTCCGCAAAATAGAGTTCACCGGACATACCGTTGAAGTGCACAAACTCGAGACCACTCTCAGCCGCAACTTCAACGAACAAGGCCGGCGCATCAGCGCGCACTTTCTCGGCGCTTACCGTATCGGCGCTTACCGTATCGGTACCCACCGTCTCAGCGCGCACCTCACCACTTGACCCGAGGCAACACGCAGCAACCAAGCTGATCGTCACTTTTCGTAGATCCAGCGGCCGTTGTGCTGTTAGGGGGGTGTTGATCAAAGGTCTCTCAGTTGGCGGCTTCATTCACGCAAAATCCAGTGGGAAACGTGAGGGAAGACAAGGCAATGTGCATCCGTAAGTCTACCAGACCGGCTCCCGTTCACCCGGTGGTCTGACAACGCCCAACCACTGGTGTTGACCGGCCCAACATTCGAAGATGGTGTGGGATGCCAGGCGCAGACGTCGAGCCGCCGGCAGCATCACCTGTCGGTTGTGCTAGGGTGTTTGGGTTGCTCTGGATCGAACATCGCCGAACGTCATGATCGCATTCGTTTCCCTTTTCCTGGGCCTCATCGTGGGCCTCGAACCTGTCGAGCTGCTGGTGGACGAATCGGTTGCCAGCGTCGAGATCCGCCTCAACGGGGAGACCATCGCCGAACTCCAGGGCAGCCCATGGTCTCGAACCCTGGACTTCGGCCCAGAATTGCGACCCCACGAGCTACAGGCTATCGCCTACGATCGAGACCATCAGGTTGTGGCTCAGGCCCGACAATGGGTCAACTTGCCGCGACCACCAGCCGAGGCAACGGTGATGCTCGAAGGCGGTGACGAAGGACGCGACGTCATCGCCCGCCTCAGCTGGGAAAGCGTTGTTGCCAGCGTCCCAAACAGCATCGACATCACATTTGATGGCCGTCCCCTAACGGTTGAAGATCCAAACCGTATCCGCTTACCTAAACACGACCCTGAACAACTCCACTTTCTCCGCGCCGAGCTCGACTTCTCGCGCAATGTCTCCACGGTCATCGAAATGGTCTTCGGCGGGTCTTACGCCGATCGCCTCAGCGTGCAGCTCACCGCAGTACCAGTGAACCTTCTACGTGGTGCAGACTTACCCTCCATCGATGCGCTGGGTAGTCGCCTCTCGAAGGAAAATCGTCCACTGAGTGTCGTCGCGGCCGAAAAAGGACCAGCAGAAATTGTCGTGGTCCGCGACGAAGGGATCCGCGGCCACCTCAACCGCATCGGCAGGACCAGTGGGAAGTCTCTCCGCCGACACGCTCGCCTGGGCCTCGAAGGTCGGGCCGCTAAATCTCTACGCTTCAAGATGTCGTTGCCACGGGATCATCAGGTCCGCTTCCTATGGCCCTTCTCCGAGCGCCGCGAACGAGAACGTCTCGACTTCGACTTGCTGATTCCATCGCAAACCTTCACCTCCCGTGACGGTGGCCTCTACTGGTTGCTGACGGAATATTCGCCGCCAGCAAGCTTCGCGCCGAACCAACGGCTGACCGACGCAGTCGCAGTTGCTGGACTGCTCGCTGCCGGGCGTAATCGACGACGGGCGGTCCTCCTCGTAGTCGGTGCCGACGCCCGTGACACCAGCACGTTCTCACCCCAGCAGGTTCGTAGCTATTTGCGTCAGTTGAGGGTGCCTCTCTTCGTCTGGTCACCAGAACCAGCCTCAGCTTCCCTGCGTGAGGGCTGGGGCGCCGTCGCCGACATTTCATCACTGGCAAGCTTGGAGCAAGCGGTCAAGAATCTACGGCGACAACTCGAACAGCAGCGGATCGTCTGGGTTGACGGGGTTCACTTACCCGAGGACATCATCCTTGCGCCCAATCCAAAGAAAGCTGGCGACCTGAGTCTGGTCCGTTGACCATGCGGAACTACGAACTCGTTCTCTATCGTTGGCCGTATGTCTCCGGGTTGGCGACAAGTGTCCTCACTCTGGGATGGATCATCTCGGCGTGGTCTGCGCTGGCAGCGGAACCCCCACAAACGACACCGTCAACAACTGAAGCACCGTCTGCGACTGAAATACCGTCTGTGAGTGAAACATCATCTGCAAGTGAAGCACCGTCAGAAGAGCCCGAGATCCTTGGCATCGCTGCAGACTTTCTCCCCCTAGCTGCGAACGACTCCGAACGCCACTCGGCAACTCCCGGTACTCGGCTCTATAGCCAAGCCGATCTGACCTCAACTATCCTGGCTATGATCGACGTTGCGGTCGAGCTCGAGGTCCTGGCAAGGCACGGACCTTGGGTCGAGGTCCGCTACGCCTCTTGGAAGGGCTGGATCACCACCCAAGACCAGCCCGACACGGGTCCCACCGCCACCCGCTCCGATCCCGAGCTTGCCGCTTGGCGACTCGCATTGGCCCGAGACATCCTTGGCCAGGGCTCGAACTCGGCGTCCCAGCCAGCTCACAAACTCGGCACATTCAATCTCCTGACCGACGTCGAGAACCGTCGCTTGCTGCACTTGCTGGCGAATATCGCCGACCATTTGCCGGCGGCCTACAGCGAACGCTTCGGCATCGAACTCGGCCACGGCAACAGCAGCGGTAGCGGCGAGACCGTCATCCTCTTTGCGCGCGAGGAAGCCTACCGTGCCTACGAGTCGAGAGTACGACCGGAAACGGATCGCGGCACCCTGGGGCATGCTGACCAGGGGCTCGCCGTCCTCTATGTCGGCCGTCAAGGGCCGGACGACGTTGCCGCCATTCTGGTCCACGAGCTGACCCACGTTCTCAACCGACGACACTTGCGTAAGACCCCGCCCCCCTGGCTCGAAGAAGGCATGGCACACGATCTCGCGTTCTGCCAGATCGATGGCCTGGGGCGTCTCGAACTCGCGACGTTGGGCGGCCGCAGCGTGGTGATCGAAGAACACTTTTATCAACCCGGCGGCTTCATCGACTTCGACCGCTCGATCCACGTTACCGGCCCCAAGGCCTCATGGGACCTACTCCGCAAGCGGTGGCGCCAGGGCGACACGCTGTCCCTGGAGCTACTGATAGATCTGGTCAGCCGCGAGTTCTTCGACCCCGACGATCGCCCGCTTCGTTATGACACCAGCACTTTCTTCATCCGCTACTTGCTCGACAGCGGGGATCGCGAATTGGCCGACCGCTTCCAGGCCTATCTCGCCTCGCTGGCAGACGACAATGCCGAACCTGCAGCCGGCTTGGCCTCTTTCCTGGCCGAGGATTGGGACACCTTGGAGCAGGGCTTCACCTCTTGGCTCGAGGATGGGAGCTGACAGCTAGCCTCGATCCCGGCCCGTTTTGCCATTTTCGGCTCGGTGAGGGAGATCTTGTCGAGCGAGCAAGCAGCGAACGTGTTTGAGCTGCGCACCTGCTCGCATCTCGTGTTGGTTAGCACCAAACAAGACTCAGGCGCGCTACAGGAGATCCGGCGAGTTTCCGGAGCTGCGGCGCAGCCCACAAGGCCGACCGAGCTCTCGACCTGTTATTGAATGGGCTTTCTAGCCTAGCTCCCTATCCGATCCGGCCCCTTCAGCGCTTCGGGAAACCTGGATCTTCCTTGACCTCTTCGATTTGGGCGATGTGGCGCTCGGTATGCCCTGACAGGAAGAAAAGCCAGGTGTAGGCATCAAGGTCCCCAAAGGCAGGATGCGGGCCAACGAAGCTGCGAAGGTCCTGCGCTTCTTTGGCGATCTTGACGGCAGCCGCTCGCTGGGCCTCGAACGCTTTGAGCATCGCCTTGCGCTTCTTCCAACGTTGAGCGGGGGCCACCACCTCCGGCGCTTTGAACTTCTGACTACGATCGACGATGGCCTTCATCACCTCATCTTCCTTAGCGGTATCAGACCGATCCACCGCCGGTGACTCGAGAAGTTCGACCACATTCTTGCCGAGCACCTCCTCCACAATCGCCAGATGTTCGGTGCACTCGGCGATCGACCATTTGTCTTCGGACGGTTTGTAGTTCCACTGCTTCTTGGACAAACCGTCCACCGCGTCGAGTAGGGCTTGCCGAGTCTTGCCGAGATGCGCGACGAGTCGCTCGCGCTCAGCCTCGGTCAAGGGCTCGGCGACGAGTGTCGACGAAGCGATCGTCATCAACAAGGCGCTGAGGCACAGAGTCGACCAACGACGTTTTAGAGAGTTAGTTTGCATTGATATCTCCGAGTTGGCAGTTGATTCAGAATGGGTTCCTGACCAAGAGACGAACGAAGCCAAGCGTAGGGGACACTTCGACCGATATTAGCCATTTCCATCAGCAGTTTAGTCGTTGCACCACCGCCACACGTAAACTTGGATATGAAATCTGCTCGGGTACGAGCTTCACGACGCTTTCTCTCGACGAGGTTAACCCCAATGCAACGCAACTCGATCATCGCGATTACCGCCGCCGTGCTTATCGCGGCTGCCGGTTTCTTCATATGGCGCCACATGTCCCAACTCAGCGATCAACTCGGCAACCTCACCCAGCAGGTCGACACCCTGGACGAGAAGTTGGTGACAGCGGAGGGTCGCGCTACCGAAGCAGAGGGCCGCGCCACGGCAGCGGAGACCCGGGCCGCCGCGGCAGAAGCAGCAAAAATTGAGGCGGCTGAGCGCGCCGAAAACGCATTACAGCGCGAGCAGCTCAGCGCTCAACAGGCGCAAGCAGCGGCGGCAGCCCGCAGGCAAGCCGAGCAACGTGAGCAACAAGCTGCGATGGCGCGACAGGAGGCCGAAGTTCGGGCAGCTGAGGAAGCCGAAGCACGGGCTGTCGCGGAGGCAAAACAGCGTGTCGCTGAAGACGCCAAACTCGAGGCACGGCTCGCTGCGATAGCGGCTGAGGAAGAGGCTCGCCAAACGCAGATCAAGGCTGACAAAGTCCGCCAGAAGTTGTTGGACGAACTCAACCGAATGCACAACGCCCTCGGCCGCATCGCCAAAACGCGCCGCACCGCCCTCGGTCTGGTAATGACCTTGGACAGTGATCAGATTGAGTTCGACTTCAACAAAGCCAACCTGAGACCAGAGAATCGGGAAGTCCTGAGTCGGATCGCTGGCGTCCTGCTGACCTTCGACAATTACGCTCTCCAAGTCTACGGCCATACCGACAATATTGGGTCCGAGGAGTACAACCTGACGCTGTCTGAGCAACGCGCCAACTCGGTGCGCGATTACTTGGTAGCTACTGGGGTCGAAGCGGGGGTTGTCACCACCAAGGGTCTCGGCCAAGGCTCTCCCTTGGTAGAGGGTACGGATCCGGTCTCGCGGCAACGCAATCGTCGAGTTGAGCTGGCGATTGTCTTTTCGGAGGGAGACTACGAGGCAATCGCCGAGGAAGAGGCCCAGGGACCTGCAGAACCCGGTTAAAGTAGGCGCATGCAAGGACCGATCGACTCTCATTGTCACCTCCAGTCACTCACCGACGACGAACGCAAGGAGGCTCTCGACGCGGCTCGCGAGCGTGGAGTCTCAGGCTTCCTGGTACCAGCCATTCACTTCGCCGACGCCGATTTCCTGCTCGAGTTTTGCCACCAACACGACGACGTATGGTGCGCTCTCGGCAACCACCCCCATTATGCCGAGGAGTGGCAAGACGGTGATCAGCAACGACTGCGATCACTGCTGTCCGACCCCAAGGCGGTGGCGGTGGGAGAGTGTGGACTCGACTTCTTCTACGACCACTCCCCGCGTGAACAGCAGACCCGAGTGATGCGCGAACAATGGGAGCTGGCAATCGAGCTTGGACTACCGGTAGTTGTCCACAACCGAGAAAGCAACAACGCCATGCTCGATATCGTTCGCAATCCAGAGATGGCGGATCTCACCGGGGATTTCCATTCGTTCGCCGGCGGCCTGGAGATGGCGCGGGAGCTACTCGACCGCGGCTTTTACCTCGGCCTGTCAGGCATGGTGACGTTCCGCAAGGCGGACAACGTACGTGAGGTCTTGCCGATTGCCCCCCGCGAGCGACTCCTGGTGGAAACCGACACACCCTACCTAGCGCCAGTACCCTACCGCGGCAAGCCCAACCGCCCGGCGTTCGTGGTCGAGATTCTGGAGCGCGTGGCGCAGGAATTGGGCGTACCACGTGAGGACGCAATCGACCTCACCAACAAGAACTTCTTCCGTCTGTTTGCCGGCGCCGCAAACGGATGACTCGACCTCCGGATCGAGCGCTCTGGCAGCGACTCGAGCCCACTCTCCGCCTCTATACGCTGAGCGCTTTGGTAGTGGCACATCCACTGCTGGCGCTACTCGCCAAATATCCCGAGTTCTTCGTCGTCAGAGGCTGGAGCGCCGGCAAAACCTGGTTGCTGGCCGCCGCCTTGATCGTCATGGTTCCCTTTCCGCTGGTCTTGTTAAGGACCGCGTTGGCCCGTTGGGGGCCAAATCGCCACAATCTGCCAGCGGGTTTCGACCTCGCGGTTGTTACCGCAGCAACATCCGTATGGGTGCTGCAGCTGTTGCACGGCTGGAGATCCGATTATCTGGTCGCTGCGCTAGCGATCCTCGGCGCAGTCGTGATGGGCTGGAGTATCCGACGATTCGATCATGTTCGCAGCTTCCTCACCTTTCTCTCACCGGCGCTGCTGGTCGTCCCGTTGGTCTTCATGCTCGATCCACGAATCACCCGGCTAGGGAAGACAACACCAGACCTGGCAACTGTCCCTGCGACGCTCGAGCTCACCACCGACGCGCCGATCTTCTTCCTGGTATTCGACGCCCTCTCGGCCACTGCGCTGATGGATGAGAACCAACTGATCAATCGACGACGTTATCCTCATCTGGCGGCCCTGGCAGATGACGCAACCTGGTTCCCCAACACCTCGAGCGTCGCACGCTGGACGCTGGAAGCGGTGCCGGCAATCCTGACCGGTAACTTCCCCGAACCCGGGAAGCTTTCCCGCCTAGCTGACCATCCGCGCAATCTCTTCACGCTGCTCGGGTCTAACTATCGCATCGTCGCCGACGAAGCATCAACCAAACTCTGTCCACCGCAGCTCAATGTCTATCCACGCCCGGAGCCATCGGACAGCCTGCCGGCCCTGGTGTCAGACCTCGGCCTCGTCTACTTGCATCGCACCTTACCGCGAGGTTACGCCCGGCGCCTGCCTCGAGTCGACCAAGCCTGGGGCAACTTCATTGATCCCAAGGGGAGAGTGGATAGCGAAGTTGATCGCTTCTACCGCTTTCTCGACACCTTCCAATCCGACGCCGAGCCAACCCTCCACTTCCTGCACGTCGTCTTCCCTCACATGCCCTACCAGTACCTGCCCTCGGGCAAGCTGTTTCGCACCGAGGTTTCGAAGTATTTGCGTCCACTCGGCTCACTCGAGGATCGGCGCTCCAGCGAAGAAACCAGGATCTTTCTCTACAAGCGATACCTGCTGCAAGCCGGCCTAGTGGACAAGATGGTCGGCGATCTTGTCGCCCGGCTGCAAGAGCTCAACCTCTACAACCGCTCCACTGTGATCCTCACAGCCGATCACGGCGGACGCATGGCGGCCATCAACTACCTCGATGACATCTTCTTCGTGCCGTTGCTGATCAAGCGCCCTCACCAGGGCCACGGAGAGGTTGACCGTCAGCCGGTGAGCACCCTCGATCTCTTGCCATCACTCTTCGATCTTCTCGGCGCGGAGCCGATGAATTCGGCCGATCGCCTACAGCGTTCGTTTCTGTCCCCCGGCTACCAGCCACCCCTCCAGCTATACCAGAACAAGCAGCGGGTGCCGTTCGATCTTGGCCTCCACACCAGCAAACTAGATCTCGTCGCCTGGAAGCTCGAGCACTTCGGCAACGGTGAAGATCCCCGCTCTCTTTACCGTGCCGGCGGCCCACGCCCAGACCTCCTCGATCTCCGGCCTGAAGACCTCGATCTCCGTGACGAGCCCCGGCTGAGGGTGACCCTCGATCTCGGCGGCCCGTCGATTCCCTACGATCCAACATCGAGCTTCGCCCCCGCCTTGATCTCCGGTAGCTCGAGCTTAGATGGCTATGACCAGCCGTGTTGCGAGTTTGCTCTCAGCGTCAACGGCACGATCGAAGCCACCATGAGCAGCCGCCCCGACGGACCAAACACGGTTCGCTTCCGCTGCACTATCCCAGAATCGACCCTAAGGGCTGGGCCCAACGACATCCGGGTGTGGGTCGTCGATCCGAACAATCCGCAACGCCTGCTACGCCCCAACACTGAAAAGTGACCCGGGCCCAATCCAACTAGATCCCGCCCCTTTTTGCAATTTCGGTTCGAGGGAGGGAGGCCTTGTGGAGCGATCAAGCAGCGAGCGTGTTTGAGCCTCGCTCCTGGCGCGGGCTCGTATCAGTTTGCACCAGCAGGACTTAGGCATCTCGCAACAGATCCGCCGAGTTCCCGGAGCTGCGGCGCAGCCCACAAGGCCGATCGCGCTCTCGATGCGCTCTTGGATGCAATCTAACTCTGCCGCGGTTGCAAGAGATACAGGTGGCGTAAGCCATCTTGCAGCTCTTTTCTCTCGAGCACCTCGAAGCGCTCTTCGATACGGGCAACGACAAACGCGGTCTCGTAGTCATGTACGGCGCCGCCTTTGTTGCGCAACAGGCGCTGGACCATCGGGTCGCTCTCGGTGACAAGCTCGAGCACCAAATTGCCGCCGAGCTCGGCGAGCCAGTCGAGCACTTCGGTGACGGGCAGGTTGGCAGTGATCACCAGATGATGAATCAGCGCCAAACAGAGCACCAAGTCCGGCTGCCCCCGCTCGCTCAGGGTACGACGCTCACGCTCCCGCCAGCCGAGCGCCGGTGAAGGGTCTGCGAGCTGGATGCAGAGCGGCAGCACGTTGCTCGGGCCGTCCGCCATGAGACGTCGATAGAGATGCTCGACGGCCAGGTGATCACCGTCGATGGCAACCACATAGTCGGCATGCTCGGCGACCAAGCAGCTGTAGTCTCCTGTGTTGCACCCCAAGTCCCAGACCAAGCCTGGACGCAGCCGACGAGCGGCCTCCTCCACAAAGTGATGCTTCTGATCCCGATCCTCCGAGTCATAAGAGCAAGCCTGGGTGTAAGACGCCCATTCCGACTCACTTCGGCGCCAGCGCAGTCGCCGCACGATCTTTTCCAACCGCTCGACGTTGTGGACGATCATCTGCTTACGGAAGCCAGCTCCCCGAAGCTCTTGACGGAGGCTATTCACGGCTTCGGTTTTGGCGTGCGCCGCTTGCAGCCGGGCCTGCAAATAGACATCAGTCGCAACCCCTGGCCGCAATCTGTCCCACCAGCTGAACAGGCGATTGATCTCCTCGGCACCGATGCCGTCCAACGAACCGCGTAGCCAGGGATGGAATCCGACGTCGAGGTAGGCAGTCAGCAGCAGCGGATAGAGGTATAGCTGGCAGAATTGGAGATAACCCGCCCAGGGATCGCCGTCAATCCAGGTCTCGAAGGAGGCAATGTCGATGAAAACCGGGTGCGTGCCCTGCCACTGCACGTTGTAGGACGAGGCGTCCTTGAGGATCATGTCGTCATCAAGAGCCAGCCTGAGCAGTTCGAGCTGCAACAAAGCAGCATCGCGCAGCATGCCGAAAGACCACTCGTAGGGATAAGAAACGAAGGCTATACGTCGATGCTCGAGGGTTGCTACCCAGCCTTCGGCGGCAAGCTCCTCCGGCATCTCCACGCGGTGGGTTGCAACCACCTTCCCGGCATCACTCAGGCGCTCGAAAAAAGCGGTTGCGGCGAGCGTTTCCCAAGCGTCGAGCGCCCGAGGGCTTAGAGCCCGCAGCACCCGATCCCCGGAATAGACAACTCGCCCTTCGCGGTCGCGGAAGGACCCCGCGTCAAACCGGAGGCTGGTCATCCTGCTCTTTTTTGATCCCCAGAAAGCCCAGTAGCTTGCGCCAGTAGAGCTTGACAGCCAACGCGACCCCCGCGGCGCCGCCGAGGAGCAGCTGAAGAAACATGCTGCCAGAGGCCGGATCGAGATAAGCGTGAGCAGGCACCGCTGACAACAGCAGGATGATCGCAAGTGCAAAAAGATGAGTTTTGTTCATGGCAGCTCGAGATGGACGGTGAATCCTTAGCTTATCACCGGCAGCTCAACGGACGGCGGGTACAAGATCAAACGGCCGACCTTGCCCGGCAACAGCGTGCGTGGTTCAATAGCGTATCCATTTTAGGTAGAGGAGGCTTCGATGCGGTGGCAGGTTCGTCATTTCATCAATCTGCACAAAGCACTTGTGACGCCTGTCGTTCTCGGGCTCATGGCCTTCTATGGCGAATGGGGCGAAACGGCTTTCGTTTATCTAGCACTACACGGTAGTTATGCGATCTTGTGGCTGATCAAGGAGGCGACGTTTCGCGACCGACGGTTCGAGGAGGAGATCGCCTTCCCAATCGGGGTCTGTTTTGTCTTCCTGCCGCTGGTCAGCTATTGGGTGGCACCGTGGCTCATCACCTCACGCCACCTAACAGCGCCGCCGTGGCTACTTGGCCTATCAGTAGCGCTGGTAGTCTTTGGTACCTTCCTGCACTACGTTGGTGATGCTCAGAAGCATTACGTGCTACACCTGCGGCGCGGGCTGATCACCGACGGCCTGTTCAGCCGCACCCGCAATCCCAACTACCTTGGCGAAATGCTGATCTACGCCGGCTTCGCTAGCCTGGCACAACACTGGCTGGCCTGGGTGGCGCTGCTGCCCTGGTGGGCTTTCTTCGTTAAGAACATGTTGGCTAAAGACGAGTCCATCTCTCGTTATCCAGACTTCGCCGCCTACCGCCAACGCTCGGGCTTGCTGGTTCCTCGCGTCTTGCCAACCCGTAAGACACTGAGCTCAGAAACATCCCACGATCCGGGCTGACGATCTCGAGACGCCGCTGGCCCGGCTTGTCGTAGACGGAATCGCAGATCAACCAGCGATGGGATCGGGACCCTGGCTTATCACCCTGCTCGGCTACACCGAACGGGTCAGCCCACCATCAACCCGCAGGTTCTGACCGGTGATGTACCCCGCCTCGTCCGACAGCAAGAAGGCCGCGGTGTTGGCAATCTCTTCGACCTGGCCGAAGCGCCCAGCTGGAATCTCAGCGACCAGATGGGCTTCTTCGGGATAACTATCGATAAAACCCGGCAGTATGTTGTTCATCCGGATGCCGGCCGACGCATAACGGGTCGCAAAAAGCTTGGTGAAGCTGCCGAGAGCGGCACGCAAGGAGGAGGAAAGCGGAAAATCAGCGCTCGGCTCATAGGCTGAAAAAGTCGAAATGTTGACCAGGGCACCGCCACCTTGCTTCTCCATGATCGGCGTCACTAGACGCGCCAGGCGGACTACATTCAACACCACCAGATCAAAGGCAGCATGCCAGTCGTCATCCGAGAGGTCGAGAATCGGCCCAGTCGCCGGATGGCCAGTGTTGTTGACTACGGCGTCGATCCGTCCCCATTCTTCGACCGTGGCATCCACCATTGCGGCGAGGTCCGCTGGCTCGGTGACCGAGCCCCGAAACCCCAGACCGCCAAGCTCGGCGGCCAACTCCGCGGCAGCGTCGGAGGTCGACATCAACGCAACCCGGTAACCGCGGGAAGCTAGCTCACGGGCACAAGCAGCCCCCATTCCGCGGCCAGCGGCGGTGACGATGGCGACGGGCTCTCGAGTTGCTGGCATCGGTCGTATCTCCTGGTTCGTCTATAGATAGTTTGGTGACCCATCGAGCCTAACACTCACCCTCCCCTCGTTACACATCACCCTTGGTCGAGCAGCACCTCTGAGACCAGCACTTCCGAGCCCAATTCAATCTCACCGCCTGTGTAGAATGAGGACTGTGGATCTCCAGACCCAACGGGCCACCGACTTCGCCGAAAAGCGGCGCATTCTCCAGCTCGAGACGCTCTACGATCTGGCTCTGGCGCTGCACGCCAATCGATCGGAAAGTGAACTGATCGAGGAACTCTTGCAGCGAGTTTGCGCGGTGCTAGATCCTGCCGCTGCCGCGGCCGTCACCCGGGACCCCTACGGCAGTGCTCGCTCATTGGCCATGGTCGGCTGGGCAGGTACGACACCAGACGGCGATGCAATGCTTACCGATCCACTGTGGAGCGATCTGTTGGCCGAAGGCAAAGGTATCGCACGCCATGACGGCGAATGGATGCAACGCCCCTATCGCGAACTGATTACCACCCCCTTGGTCTATCGCGGCGTCTACCTCGGCTACATCGTACTGATCGACAAAGAGTCGCGAGGAGATCCCGATCCAACCTATAGCACCGCCGATCGTCGCTTCCTCGATTCGGTGGCGGCCTTGGCCGGTGTTGCTCTCGACAGCGCACGCCAGCTAGAAGAGCTCGCGACACAACGCGAACGCCTGCAAGAAGAGAACAAGATTCTCAAGGGACGACTGGTCGAAGAGTTCGCTGGCGAGCGCATCGTCGCGCAGGCTCCTCCCATGCGCCAAGTGGTCGACATGGTCGAGCGCATCGCGCCGCGCAAAGTCACGGTTCTGCTCAAGGGTGAAAGCGGCACCGGCAAGGAGTTGATAGCCAAGTTGGTCCACACCCTATCGGGACGCAGCGGGGCCCTGATCGCCATCAACTGCGCGGCGCTCCCAGAGTCCCTACTCGAAAGTGAGCTCTTCGGGATCGAAGGCGGCGTCGCGACCGGCGTCCAGGCGCGGCGCGGCAAATTCGAGTTGGCTGACGGCGGCAGCTTGTTTTTGGATGAGATCGGCGATCTCGAACTCCCCCTGCAGGTCAAACTTCTCAGGGCCCTGCAAGAACGTGAGGTGACACATTTGGGGGGACACCAAGCGATTCCAGTCGACGTCCGAGTCATCGCTGCAACCCATCGCAATCTGGAATCTCTGGTGGAGGAAGGTCGCTTTCGAGAGGACCTCTACTATCGGCTCAAGGGGGTCGACGTCGAACTGCCACCGTTACGCCAAAGGCGGCAAGATATCCCCCATATGGTGCGTCTGTTCTCCGAAGAGTTCTGTCAACGGGAGCAGATCCCTACTCCGCAACTCGAGCCCGAAGCGCTAGCCCTGTTGTTGGCCTACGACTATCCCGGCAATGTGCGCGAGCTCCAGAACCTGATCGAGGGAGCGGTCTCTTTGGCCAAAGGGGTCATCGACGTTGACCTGATTACGAGCCTGCTTGGCGGTAGCGACGCGGAATCTGATAATCCTCTTGATCTCGACACGATCGAGCGTCGGCATATCAATCGGGTAATCCGACTGACCGGCGGCAACAAAAGCGCCGCGGCTCGACTGCTCGGCATTGATCGACGCACGCTTCAGCGCAAAGGACACTAAGAGCGTCCGCGACTGTGACATTTCGCCGCGCACGCGACATTTTGTCGCAACCGTCTCGAGGCCCTTGAACTCCGGCATCTGGCGCCTGTTGTCAGATAATCCAGTTCAAGAGTGCGACATTTTGTCACACAGCGTCGATCCGACAATTCGGCTTTCCCTCCAGCGCAAAATTAATAAACAACTTACTCTCAATACATTAGGAGGTTTCCAACGGATCTTGTCGAAACCTGGCAGAGGCCTTGCGAAACAAAACCTTGAACCAGCGAGGAGGCACTCATGCTAGAATCAGGTCGAAATCGCGATGTCGCAATTTCTGGGGTCCCAGCCCAGATGCTCTCTGGAGCATCAATTCAGGTGCTAAGTTCGGCCGGCACCCTGTTGAGTTTCGCTTGGCTCTTGCTGCAAAACAAGATTCATCCCTTCGTGGTCTACCTACTCCAGGTCTACTTGACCTTCTGAGGATTGCCCGATCAACCCGCCGGCCACCGCCGGGACTAGTGCTATGCAGCAAGTGAGGCTCACGCTGCCCATGATCCCCAACATGGAGCTCACCGCCAGTAAAACGGCGTGCGCGATGGGGGAGCAGATCGGCCTGAGCCCAGACAAGATCGACGAAGTGCAGATGGCGGTCGTCGAGGCTTGTATCAACGCCTTCGAGCACAGTGGTGCTTCGGACCGCGAAGTACGGATCCTGCTACAGGTCCTCGGCTCGGAAGATGAGCCAAATGGTCTGGAAATCACCATTCAAGATGGGGGTGGCGGCTTCACCCCTGATAAGATTCCCCGACGAGGCAGTGAAGAGAATCTCAAGGCTCCGCGTAAGAGAGGACATGGTCTGAGGATCATTGATGGATTGATGGATGAAGTGGACATCCGGTCCGATTCCGAAGGAACAACCGTCGTCATGCGGAAAATGCGGTGACGGGAGTATTCGATGACTGAGAGTCTAAAGCTGACCGTTGACGACCAACGGGACGGCCTGTCGGTGATCTACACCGATGGATACATCAACAACCAAGGCGGCGAGGAGATCGCACGAGTCGCCTACGAGTTGATCGAGAAGGGGCAAAAATGCCTCTTGCTAAACCTTGCAGGTACAAAAATCGTCAATTCGATCGGTATCTCGATCCTGATCGAGATCATCGAGAAGATGTTGGAGATCGATGGGAAACTGGCTTTTTGCAGCCTGACGCCAACGATCGAAAAGACATTCCACATTATGGGTCTCGCCCAGTATGCCGGGATCTACCCCGACGAGGACAACGCCGTCAGCATAATGACTTCGTGAGGCTTGTATCCTCACGGTGGCGCTTGATCCTCGCCTTGACGAACTAAAAAAGCCATGTCACCCGAGTCGATGTCCTCTGCGCGTCGCTCCGCCGGGTCTTCAGATATCAGCGCCTGGGAGAAGGTCTTCTCCCTCGCCAGGAAAGAAGCCGACGACCGACTGACCTTGGAGCAGGAGCTCAAGCGCTGGGGCCAAGACCACAGCGCCGATGCTGCGTTATACACCGAGTTCGAAGACGGTTTCCAGCTACTGTCGAAGACTGGTGCGACGCCGTTCCCACAACAGATTCAAACGACGGAAGAGCTCGCTGAAGAATGGTCTCGCCTAGAACTTCCACAGACCCTCTTGTTACATACCGCCAATCTCGATGACCCGCAGTCGTCGACTGCGCTGGTGCTGTTAGCTGCCGGAGCCCGCATCAGCAGCCTCAAGCGGCAGGTTCAAGAACAAAACTTCCAGGCTAAATTCCGTGGCGTCGAGCTCCAGGCCCTCTATGACGTCGGTCTGGCGATCGCTTCCACTCTAGATCTCGAAGAGCTGTGCGAAGAGGCTTTGTTACGGGCCGTGTCGTTGCTCGACGCCCGTCGCGGCGCGCTCTATTTGCTCGAATCCGGACGCTATCGATTGACCAGTCGTTTTGGCGGCGAGGCGCTCGCACACTTCGAAGCTGATCCGGCACAAATCACATCGTTGCTCGACGACAAGGCGAATGGTGCCAGCGCCTGGCTTCCCGGTGCCAACCACCTACTGGCCGTGCCCGTCGAGGTCGAACGTAATGCCCGCGGACTGTTGGTGGTCGCGGACAAGGAGAGTCGACACGGCGTGGGGCCTTTTCCAGCAACGGACCGTCGGACGCTGCTGCTCTTCGCCAACCAAGCCGCAATCGCGATAGAGAACGCCAAATTGCACAAGTTGGCACTCGAGAAAGAGCGACTCGAACGTGAAATGGAGTTGGCGGCGGAGATTCAACAGCAGCTACTGCCCAAAGTCATGCCGACGATTCCGGGTTACGAAGTGATCGGCTGGAATCGCCCGGCCCGTCAAGCTGGGGGGGACTACTACGACTTCCAGCACCTCGAGAACGGCGGTTGGGGGCTAGTCGTTGGCGACGTCGTCGGCAAAGGAGTACCGGCTGCTATCTTGGTGTCTACCCTGCACTCGTCATTGCGAGTGTTGCTCGATCAGATGGAAGTCGGGCCGGCTTTGATCGAACGCCTCAATCGCCACATCTTCGAGTCTTCGAGCGCCAACAAGTTCATCACGATGCTGCTTGCTGCTCTCGATACCGAGAAACACACTCTGGCTTACCTCAATGCTGGGCACAACCCAGGGTTACTGGTCCGGGCTGCAGGCGACATCGAGCATATGACTTCCGGCGGTCTTCCCCTTGGCCTACTTCCTGACGGCCAGTTTGGCAGCGCGACCCTCGATCTCGACCACGGCGACCTGATCTGTATTTACAGTGATGGCATCACAGAATGTGAAGCGCCCGACGAAGAAGAGTTCGGACTGGAGCGCCTGACCGACTTGCTCAAGAAGCATCGGCGCCAACCGCTGCCCGAAGTGCTCCACCTGATCGACCGAGCGGTCACCTCGTTCGCCCAGGGGTTACCACAAGGCGACGATCAAACGGTCATCCTGCTGCGTCGCCGACAGCCCGCTTGACCGGGCCACAGAAACCCTCGGCATTGGCCAACACAATTGCCGGTGCTGAGATTGCGCCGAGCGGAGTGGTTGGTGTCGAGTGGACCACGGTCTCGCCACCGATGGCATTGAGCCGCGCCAAAGCACGGAGCAGACTCTCTTCCCAGGCAAAATCAGGTAGCGCGGCGCCAAGTCGCCCAGCTTCAATGCGGCGAACGCAGCGTGCATTCGCTCGAATCCGTAGTTGGGTCGGCTCATAACATTCTGGTGGATCAAGCCAACCGATGTAGATCCCACCGTCCGCCGCATCGAGCAGCTCTTGGTCCGAGGCCCCCCCAGGCAGCAAAAAGAGGTTGCCAAACAGTGCATCCTGACCACCAACTGCCTGCGCTGTCGGACGCATCCCGGCCTCGGCTCCTTGATACTCGTTGAGCGCCACCGTCGATGGCTGGCCCTCGCAGATCAAGTCGAGAGGCTGCTTGGGGGATCCCTCGAGGTCAAAAGGGAATGGCAGGCCAGGAAGCCGATGGCCATCGTCGCGCAGATTCAAAGCACGGTCAAAGACCTGGAAGTTGCGATGCCGGACCAGGAAGGAAGTGCCATCCAAATAGGATCTGCCAGCAAGTGCAAACGTATTGATCACGTTCAACAATGCGATCGTGGCTTCGGGCGCCAGCAGCACCGGCACCGAGCCAGACGGTAACTCAGCACTTCTTTCCGCGGGTTGGTGGTTCACCCGTTCACAGATCTTTGGAACACCGAGTGCCGCCAACGAACGCGCCGACCCAGCAGCCCGGCTGCCGCCGTGCGAACCGTTGCGTCGAGCTTCGAAAGAAACTTCTGAAGATGCCGCAGAGCGCCGCAATCCATGGCTGTTGAAAACCGCCAGTCGGGTTTCCGACCAATCGAGCTGCCCTTTGATCGTGTGACCGCACCAAGTTTGCAGAAGTCCCTGGGCCGATTTCAGATCGAGCCTCGATAGTTCGCTATCGAGAAGTTTGCCGACAAAGCGCAAGTCGCGGTTGTTGGTTGGAAGGACGGGTTGCTTCTTGGCCTTGGGCTGGACCTTGGACACCGCCAAAGCTTGCCTCAGTCCGGCCTCGAGGTCGCTGGCATTCGCCGTATCCGTGCGATGCCAACCTTGTCTGCCACCTTCGATCACCCGAATCAATACGGTCAACTGAGGGCTAGCAAACTGATCCTTTCGACGATCGGAAGACGCCTGACCATACTTGCGCTCGAACCACACAAGTTCGGTCTCATCCGCCGTCGATGTCGCCAGCACTTGTTCGAAAGTGGCGGAGACCTGATCGAAAGGCATAAAAGCCTTAGGTAAGGCTGAAGCGCGCGACAACGTCAGTTCCTCAATCTCTTCTCGGATGCCGTCTTTAGACTGGTACCGTCTTTGGACGATGGCCGAGATGGGTGTCTTGTGAAGACGTGAATGGTCGGCTCGCGCTGCTGCGGAAGCCACGAAACCAGTTTACCAGGTCTGGCGTACGCTACGTCAGCAGATGTCTGCCCCAAACACGCTCCCAACTTGCTCACGATAGAAGCGTCCCCCAGATCCGTCGGTGGCAAGACCGGGCGGAATAGAGCAAGATTGGCTTGTGTCTTGCAAGCTCATCTTGAGAAGATGGGCCAGCGAATCCGTGAGCCCGTCGTTGTAGTGAAAGGTTATGAATAATCGAGCCCAATGGTCGCGTCGAGCCGAGGCGGAAGCCTGGCAGCCAGCTCGACTGCGGACGCGAACGTCTCCCACCGTGGACGAATGGCGACACCGGCAAGGCCCTGCTTTCGCTGGCGTCATGCTGGTGATCCTGATCATTTCACTATTCTGGAGCGACATCGCAACGGCTCAAGTCGACCCGTTCAAGAGGCTCCGGTACTCGATGGTCGACGAGCAGATCCGCAAACGGGGCGTCAAACAACCCGACGTCCTATCGGCGCTCGAAACGGTCCCACGCCACTTATTTGTCCCCGAGATGCAGCAACCGATCGCTTACCAAGACGCCCCGGTGACGTTTGCTCCAGGGCACAACTTGCCCCACGCTATCGTCTCGGCGCGGATGATCGAGTTGCTCGAGCTCGACAGCGACGACAGAGTGCTTGAGATCGGCACCGGTTCAGGTTACGACGCCGCGCTGCTGTCGCGCGTGGCAGGCAAGATCTTCACGATCGAGATCGATCGCAGCCTCGGTGTGCGAGCGAAGGAGATCTTGGGTCAACTCGGCTTCAGCAACGTCGAGGTCAAGATTGGTGACGGTTATCGTGGCTGGCCCGAACAAGCTCCTTTCGACGCTATTCTCGTCACGGTGTCCACTCCAGAGCCACCACCACCGCTCTACGATCAACTCAAAATGGGTGGCAAAATGGTGGTTGCCGTCGGTGACCTCGTCCAGGAGATGCAACTGATCGTCAAGACCCCAGAAGGGCGCATCACCCGGCCGGTAAGTCTGGTCAACCTGGGACCGATGACCGGAGAAGTCAAGCAGCGAGAGTAGGTCCAAAAGACCGACGCCCCTTCGCTCAGAGCCCTTCTCTCGATATCCTACGCCTGACGTCGGCGTCGGCCGACGACCGCACATCTGATTCACTGGCGACTAGACGTCGCCCGACCGAAATATTGAGGACCACATGAGCGAAGATTCCAAACCCCTGGTCGGTATTGTGATGGGCAGCGCCTCCGACTGGGGTGTGATGCGTGCTGCCCCGGAAACCCTCGAACGTTTTGGTGTTGCCAACGAATATCGGGTAGCTTCGGCCCACCGCACGCCCGCGCTGGCCACCGAGTGGGCCCGAACCGCGGCTGACCGCGGTCTAGAGGTTGTGATCGCCGCCGCTGGCGGTGCCGCCCACCTGGCTGGAGTCGTGGCGGCCCACACCCACCTACCGGTCCTCGGCGTGCCGCTGTCGGGCTGGGCTCTCGATGGCTTGGATGCGCTCTTGGCTACCGTTCAGATGCCCAAAGGGGTGCCGGTTGGAACGCTTGCTATCGGCAAGGCGGGGGCAATCAATGCCGCGCTCTTGGCGATTAGAATCCTCGCCTTGAGCCGTCCCGAGCTAGCCGAGAAGCTCCGTCAGTTCCACGAAGAAGAGACCCGTAAGGTGATGGAGATCGAACTGACACTCGACGATTGAAACCGAACGCCGCCAGCCCATCTCAATCTGGCTGGCGGCAAGACGAACTAGATCCCGTCTCGTTTTGCCATTTTCGGCTCAGCGAGGGAGGTCTTGTGGAGCGAGCAAGCAGCGAGCATGTTTGAGCTTCGCACCTGTTCGCATCTCGTATCCGATAGCACCAAAAGGGCTTAGGCTTCTCGCGACAGACCCGGCGAGTTCTGGAGCTGCGGCGCAGCCCACAAGACCTCCCTCGCTCTCGGCGCGCATTGGATGGGATCGAACTAGTCACAGTACGGCGAGCACTCGGCTCATCAGCCGTGCCGGCACCGCCACTCGGATGTCGGCATCATCACTGTCGACTTCGATATCGAAGGTGCGCCAGTTCTTGGTGACACGGATGCGTTCGGTCGGAGTATCGACCTCTACCAACACGCCGGATGGACAGCTCTCAATCTCCTTGGCAATCGCTACCAAGCCCTCTTTGAACGGGGCGATCTCAGCCCGCATCTCATCCAAGGCATCCTCGGGCATCAACCGCGGAGCCAGGAAGACGGCAAGATCGACCAACAGGGCGGGAACCGGAACGTAGAGTCGGGCCCCGTCCGCACCACGCTCGCTGACGTTCACAGTGATCGTGCCGGTCGCAGCAACTGCCGTGGCGAAGGCAAACACCGGCATGAGCAGGACAAGAGTCGCAATTGCGACATATCGAGTGAAGGACCGGTGCTTAGTCTGATGGTCACGAGACATTTGGGAAGCTGTTGTCTGGCCCATGGTGGCCTCCTATTTGGACGGACGGTCGTCAGTGGGTCAGTCGGCCTCGTTCTGATTGTCGATCCACACCTTGACGGTCTCGTCGCCGTCACGCACGGTCACAAGCTCACCCGGACCGTAGTCGGACAAGGCTTGCAGCGCCGCTTCGAAGTCAAACGTGCCTTCGGGTCCTGAGAGCAACGCGTCAACGACTGCCAGCGGAAACTTGACGTCGACGTCAGCACCATGTTCTGTGCTTTCGGTGGTCTTGATTAGAACGTACTCACCCGACTTCTTGACCACCACTGTTTCGTCACGGCTCTCGACGGTCACGAAGGTGGCATCGGGAGCATCTTTGATCTCGTTCCACAGGGCCATCAACTCCTGCCAATCCATATCGAGATCATCGATTCTGAGTTCGCCATCCATCCTGACGTCCTCAGGAATCATCGCGACTGCCGCACTCATCAGCGAAAAGGGCAAGTTGATCTTGACGGTTTCGCCATCGCGGGGATTTTCCACCTCGACGTGAATCCATTGGTCAGCCACAGCCATACCGGTCATTGCCAGCGCAGCGATCAGAAAACAGAACAAAGATTTGCTAAAGAGCGACGTATGTTTCATGAGGGAATCTCCTGTATGAATGTGAGGCTTATGAGCAACCTCTACCCATACAACGGAGTCCATTCGACTTTTGTTACGCGGCGATCCCAACCATCTTTCTTGAATCGACCCTGTTGCAGCCTGTCCCAGTGATCGCGCCGGACACCTCAGAGGTGCGGTAGGCTTGCAGTTCCCTATGTCTTCATCCTCGAATCGGGCCGACTCACCAGTCGCGTCGCCACCCAATCAGTTCATACCCTTGGGCTCCGCTGACGCCGAGACACCAACTCGACCGTCCGACGCCGCATATCTGATGTCAGCCGTTGTGTGTGCTTTGTTGATCGCCATCCCGTTTCTGGTGACCACACTGCCGCCGATCACGGATCTACCTCAGCAAACCGCGCAGATCCGGCTGCTGTTGGAGGCGACGAGTCAGGACGACAGCCCGTACCGAGTGCAATGGCTCCATCCCAACAAGTTGGGTTATATCCCACTGTTGATCGCTTGGATGACGACGACCCCAATGGCCGCGGGCCGCATCGGTGTCTTGATCATTGGTTTGCTGTGGGTCGCCGCTCTGCACGGCCTGGCACGCGCTACCGACCGTGCCCCGGCGGCGGCGGGACTGGCCTGTGTGTTCTTCTTCAACCACTTGACCTATTGGGGCCTACTCAACGCCCTGATCGGCTTACCGATCTTCGTCCTGTGGTTCCTGTTGATCGAGAAGCTGCATTCAATCAGCCGGGCCAACAACAGTCCGTCGGTGAAACACGGCCTGCTCCTCTTGGTGTCCGCGGTTTTGCTCTACTCGGCACATGTCCTCTGGCTGGCGGCCGGTCTCGCCTGGCTGACTGTCGACGCCCTGGCCAATCGCTTGGGCTGGCGTGCCCTGGCAACGCGCCTGGCCTGGGTATCGCCGATATTTGTCGCCGCTCTAGTCTGGTATCCTCAATTGCAAGAAAGCGGCTTTGTCTCGGACACCTACTGGGGCCGTTCGCCGATCGGTCGCCTCCACCCAGAATGGTGGCTCAATTCGGCTCTCGGCGGCCTCGAGGGTCGCGTCGAGCCCACGTTGGGGTTGTTCATTTGTGGTTGGCTGGCGCTTGGCGCGCTCTCCTGGTGGCGCCCCGCAGCAGCAGTCCCAAAGGACCGAGGGCATCACAGCCTGCTGCTGGCCGGAGCGTGCTTCATGGTGGTCGCCCTGTGCCTGCCAGCGGTCATCCAGAGCACTATTTTCTTCGCATCACGCTGGCTACCGGTGGGGGTTGTGCTAATTGTGCTCGGTTGGCCGCAGCCGCCGCTCCGTCCGGTGCTCAGAGCCATTCCGCCTTATCTGATCCTCGCCAGCCTGGCGACCGCCTCCGCCGCAGTGTGGATCGATTTTGAGCGACGAGAGCTCGATGGGTTACCGGCGGCCCTGGCTGCCATCCCCCCCGAACAGCGCGTGCTCGGACTCGACCTGGTGCGCACCAGTGAGCGCATCAAAGGTTTTCCTTTTTATCACCTCTACGCCTACTCACAAGTACTGCACGGCGGCGAGCTGGCGCGTTCGTTCGCCAATTTCGGCTCGAGCCTGGTGGTCTTTCGCGATCTGCCGCGGACCTTCCCCTGGACTGAAGGCCTCGATTGGCGCGCCAAGAAGATTCGCCGATCCGATATGGATCATTTCGAGTATGTACTGATTCATGGTGACACCAAGGCTCAAGCTCCATTTCTCGCCGATCCTCGGCTACGACCCGTCACTGCCGAACGACTCTGGAGACTCTACAGCGTCGACGCCGGGAGCACCGCTGCAACTCCTTCGAAGTCCGGTACGTAGGAACTCATGACGCTACTCAGGATGGTTGGGGCCGAACGGTCTCCAAAAAAGCCAAGGCCGCAGGGTGCCCTGAGCACGAGATGACATGAAGAGTGCGAGAAAACCCAGAGGCAAGACCCACGAAGCTCACGAGTCGTGGTTGTCTTACCTCGAGATCGATCTCCGGACCGGCGAAGCTGACTTGGCCTGGCTGCTGTTTGCGGTCCACTTCTTGCTGCTCATGTTTCAGTACACCGCGAAAGCCCTCAGGCAGTCGATTTTTATCGACTCCTTGGGCGCTGACAAGCTGCCGATCGTCTATTTCTTGGTCGCCTTGTGCTCCTATCCCCTGTTGATCATTCACAGCCGGATGGTCGACCGCTGGGCTCAAGGACGGCTGATCGCTGCCTCGAGCCTGGGCGTCGGCATCAGCCTGCCGACGTTTTGGTGGTTGTTCGAAACCCAGGGCGATTGGGTCTCGGTCCTGTTTTATGTCTGGATCTCGGTGGCTGGGATCTTGCTCGTGAGCCAGTTCTGGTCATACGCCTGCCATTTGCTCGACGCACGCCAGGCTAAGCGCCTCTTCGGCTTTATCGGTGCCGGCGGCATCCTGGGATCGATTGCTGGCGGGCAGTTGGCAAGCTGGGCGAGTGGCCACCTCGACAGCTATACCGTGTTGTGGCTCGCCGCAGCAGTGCTGGGGCTCTTGGCGATCCTGATGCGCTGGCAGGCACCGCGGGCTAGCATCCCACCTTCGGGCACCGACGATAAGCGGGCGTTGACCGACGCCAAGGCAGGGTTCAGCGTTGTCCGCAGCTCACCCTATCTGCGACTTATCGCAGCAATCATGCTGCTGTCCGGCATGGTTGCCCAAGTGGTCGACCTGCAGTTTGGGTGGGCGATCGAACAATCCACCAACGACCTCGCTGAGCGGACGGCGGCCTTCGGTAATCTCTACAGCGTGATGGGTATCGGCGCACTGATCTTCCAACTCGTGGCGACCGCCCGCATCCACCGCCGCCGCGGGGTCGGCTTCGCCCTCCGAGTGCTACCGATCACCAATGGCGTCGGCTCGCTTGGCTTCCTTGCCGCTGCGATGTTTTTCCCCGCCTTCGTGCTGCCGATGGCATGGGCGTTGAAGATTGGCGAGAACGGACTCAGATACTCCCTCGAGCAGGCGACGCGAGAGTTGTTGTTTCTACCGGTACCTGCGAGCCAGCGTCCCAAGGCAAAAGCCTTCATCGATGTCTTCGTCCAACGTTCAGCCAAGGGTGTCGCCGCTATCGCTTTGGTACCCGTGGCTTTGGGCTGGATTTCTGTAGAACACACCGCGTGGTTCACTCTGACTTGGGTTGTCGTATGGATCGCCTTGGTCGGCAAGACCCACCGCCACTATGTCCGTTCATTCCGAGACAGCCTGTTGCGGCGCCTGGCACCTTCGAGTGAAATCGACGTCTTCGACCGTGCGACTTTGGAAGTATTGATCGAAGGACTCGGTAGCGCGGACTCGAGGGAAACCCTCCATAGCCTGGAACTGTTGAGCGTTCACGGGCGCGGCCACCTGGTGCCACCTCTGATGCTGCATCACGACGACCCCGAAGTCAGGACCAAAACCCTCGAGATCCTGCAGGCCGAGGAGCGACGGGACGCGATGCCGCTGATCGAGAGTTCTCTGATGGACCCTGACTCTCGCGTCCGGGCCGCCGCAACTCGCGCCTTGGCCGCCTTGACCCAAAAGGACCTGCGCCAACAGATGCTGGAACGGTTGGGGGATCCGGACGTTCGTATCCGATCGGCGGCCGTAACCTACCTAGCGTCGCGATCGGATTCCGAAGTCCGCTTACGGGCCGATTCTTGCTTCGCCGAACTGCTTGCCGATGGCGACCCTGAGGTTCGGCTCGAAGCGGCACGGGCGCTGGGAGAAATCGCCGACCCACAATATCAGGCCGGCCTGGTGCGATTGCTCTATGACGCCGATCCTCGGGTCGCTCGGGCCGCCGTCGAAGCTGTTTCTCTACGGATCGACCACGGCTCTCACAATCCTCTCTACGTGCCCATCCTCATCTCGCGCCTGCACGACCGCCGGCTCAAACATGAGGCCCGCAATGCTCTGGTTGCTTATGGTCAGACTGTCATCCCAGCACTCCAGCACTTCATGAACGACGAGCAAGAAGAGATCTGGGTTCGACGAGCCTTACCCAAAACGATCGCTCGGATCGGAGGTCAAGCCGCGCTGAACGCGTTGACCGAAAGCCTGGCTGCTCCCGACCTTTTCCTGCGTCGCAAAGTGGTCGAGGCCCTTAACTCGCTGCGCGCCCACGACAACCAACTCAGTCCCCAGCGAGCCCCGATCGAAGCCCAGCTGATCATCGAATGCCAAGGTCATCTGCGTGCCTTGATCGATCTCACTCAGCTCAAGCAAAACCACCGCAACGGCAATAGCCATCGCCGACCACAGCCCGACACTGCCGAGCCACACTTGCTGGAGCGTCTGTTGGCCGACCGTATGGACGACCACACCAACAACATCTTCCGTCTCCTCGGCTTGGTCCATGTCCAGAGGGATATCCGTGCGGCCTACCAGAGTTTGCTCAGTGAACAGCCGGAACGTCGGGCCCACGCCCTCGAATATCTCGACAACCTGCTGCAGGGCGACATCAGGATGGCAGTGTTCGCCGTCATCGACGACCTTCCGTTCCGCGAACGCCTGCGCCTAGCCAAGAAAATCTTCGACCTATCCCCAGCCAGCTCAGCAGATACGCTGCGACGACTCGCCACCCACCGTGAGGTGGGTGATGCTGACGCAGCGTGGGTCACAGCAGCCGCTCTGCACTATATCCATGACCACAAATTAGAACACCTCTACTCGATGATTCGGCACGCGGCAGAAGTTGATCACGAACCGCTGGTGCAGGAAACCACCAACCTGCTGCTGCCACACATCGATAGCTAGAGAGCCCTTCCAAGAACGCGTCGAGAGTTCGGTCGGTCTTGTGGACACTGGAGTCGCTGGGGACGTGCAATGCCTAGCCTAGCCGACCATGGTAGACTCTGAGATCTCCGTAACGACCTGTCCGCGTTGCGGGGCCTCTTCGAGTGATGGCCCCCGACTGAGGCATACCCGGAAAGACCCTTTTGACGACGCTGACTCGCATCCAAAAAGTTGTGTATTTGCAGGCGGTAGACCTTTTCACCTACTGCAATGCCGAACAGATGATGCGTATTGCCGGGATTGCGCGCCAGAGGAACTTCGCGGACGGTGAGAAGGTCTACTCGGTCAACGATGCGGCGGAAGCCATGTGCTGCGTCGTTGAAGGCGCCGTCACGCTGAGACAATCCACCGGCGGCGAACGACGGATCGAGTCGCGACAGATTTTCGGGGTCAGCGAGATCCTGAGTGATCGCCTGCGCAGCGAAGACGCCTGGGCCGACACCGATACGGTAGCGCTGGTCATCGATGCCGAAGATTTCTTCGATTTATTGTCGAACAACGTCGAGATCGTCAAAGCCCTCTTCCGCCAACTTCTGCGACAGCCCGAAACTTTCGAAAACCTTCATGAGACAACAACTCCCCACTTGGCAATGGGCTAAGGTCCCGAGCAGACAACGCTCACACCGTACCGATCCGTATCAACCAGTCGGTACCGGTGTCGGTCGCTTGGCGGTGGCCCTATTGCTCGCACTGTTGGTGTGCGGCGCCACTCCGAGTTCGGCGCAGGACGACGACGCCAACCTACCCGGCAGTTCGCGACGCATCGTCGCGATCGGTGATATCCACGGCGCCTTCAACGGCATGCGGGAGATTCTGCGCAAGATCAAGATCATCGACCAAAGAGATCTGTGGGTGGGAGGCGATACCGTCTTGGTCCAAACTGGCGACTTCCTCGACCGTGGCCCCGGCGCCACGAAAGTTGCCGAGTTGCTCATGGCCCTGCAAGCGGAAGCTCCCAAACACGGCGGCAAGGTGATCGTATTGCTCGGGAATCACGAGATCCTCAACCTACTCGGTGATTTCCGAGACGTGACGAAGTACATCTACCGTAACTTCGTCGACGGCCACTCGGAGAAGCGACTCACCGTCAGCTGCAATGGCTATTCCAGCTTCTACCGTCGTCTCTATGAGTTGCGTCGCGAGAAACCACCCAAGCGTCGGGAGCTGGTGGAGCGTTGCCTGAGCGAGCAACAACTTGGGCAAGTGGAATACATCGAAGCAATGGGGCCAACCGGCAAGATCGGACGCTGGCTCAGGACGCTGCCGATCGCCGCCGAGGTCGACGGCATCGTTTTTGTCCATGGTGGCATCAACGCCGAGATGGCAGAGAAGGATCTGGCAACGCTCAACCGCGAGATGCACCGCGAGATCAACAGCTTTGACAGGACCCGGAAGTACCTGATCGACCAGGACCTGCTACTGCCGACCAGCCCACTTGCCGATGTCCTCTCAGTCGCTCGCCAACTGGCCAAGGCAACCTCGAGCGGGCCTTCCCTGCCACCGCTATCCTCGGAGTTCCTGCATGTCTTGCAGTTCTCAAAATGGCTCGCGGTGCGTGAAGACGGCCCAGTCTGGTTCCGCGGTTACGCCCGCTGGACCGACGAGGAGGGTCAGGAACAGATTCCGACCATCCTCGAACGACTGAAGGCCGACCGTGTGGTCGTTGGGCACACACCCCAGCCACCCTTTCACATCCGCCAACGCTTCGACTCCCGAGTCTTCTTGATCGACACTGGGATGCTGACTAGTTTCTACAAAGGACATCCCAGCGCATTGGAGATCCAGGACGGCATCTTCACCGCCTTCTACCTGACCAAGCAGAACCTGCTCTATGCGCCACCTACGGTGGCGATGACACGCTAGGTCTTGATAACGCGCAAGGTCTTGAGAACGCACAAACGTACGAGACGCACCTAGGGGTCGAAACGTCCTCGCAACTCCGGCGGTAACAGTGGGCATGCACCCTCGGGTTTGTTCGCCAGGCGATGGCGGCGTGCGGCGAATCGATCGTAGACAAAGTCGCGAATGGGCCGCGGCACGACTGCCACGATCAACCCCAGCAACTTCCAATGGGAACCCAGGCGTCGCAAGATGTGAACAACCCCATCCGATCGCAACAGCAACGAACCATCCTCGGTTTGAATCAACATCGAGTCCGGCAACGTTTCTATGACCTCGGACGGGACGCTGTCGGTAAACACCTGACCACCGAGGGGAGCAAAACGGAACGTGTTACCGGAGCGATCATGACGAGCGACAAACTCTACCGCCCAATGACAGACGCCACAGTCGCCGTCGTAGAAGATCCGCTCGGTCAATGACGCAGTTGACTCCATACCCGTTATATTACTCTTCCGTAGACGGAAACCATCATGCCAGCCTCTTTCATCACCTTCGAAGGCCTCGACGGCAGCGGCAAGAGCACTCACCTTCGGCTGGCAGCCGAGTGGATGATGGCTCGCGGTCTCGAGGTGCAATGCACCCACGAGCCGGGCGGCACACCGCTCGGCGACGGGATCCGTGGCCTGTTCCTCGACCCCAACTGGGAACAGGTTGAGCCACAGGTTGAGGCTTTGCTGGTTTTCGCCAGCCGTCGTCAACATCTCGCCGAGGTCATCGAGCCGGCCCTCGCGGCCGGCACCCATGTACTCTGCGACCGTTTCACCGATTCGTCTCTGGCCTATCAAGGCGCTGGCCGTGGCCTGACCCGCGATTGGCTCGCCGCTCTGGATCAACTGGCAACCGACGGGCGCCAGCCCGATGTCACCCTACTCTTCGATCTACCGGCCGAGGCGGCTCAACAACGTGGGCAAAGCCTAGCGCGACGCCAACAAGAAGGTGGGCTAGACCGCTTCGACATCGAAAGCCTGACCTTCTACCGCCGGGTCCGTGACGGTTTCCTGGGGTTGGCCAAGGCTTCCCCGGAGCGCTTCCGGATCATCGATTCCAGCCAAGACATCGACACCACATGGAGTCAAGTGGCGCAGGTCTTGGATGAGATCCTAGGTGATAACAAACCATGAACTTAGATGTAGTTCTGGCCGCAGCTCGCGAACAACGCCTCTACCCCGCCTTGATCCTCTACGGCGCAAATCTCGATGTTCGCCAGAACTCCGCCATCGAATTGGCCCGCACCATGTTGTGCGAGCGGTCGCCGGACCTCAGGCCCTGTGGTGACCAAGATCCATGCCGCCATTGCGAGCGCATCGGCTGGCCTACAGAACACTTTCATCCCGATTTTCACGTTCTCGAAAGAGATCTGCGAACCGCTACTTCAACCGGTGCCACCAAAAACTTCTTGTCGAATGCCTATTCAGCACCGTTTGAGGCCCGAGGCCAGGTTTTTGTGATCGCCGAGGCTGAGAGCCTTTCCGGCGGTGCCGCCGACTCTCTACTCAAATTGCTCGAAGAGCCGCCGCAGCAGTCTCCCAGATATTTCATGCTGCTAGCGGCCTCCCGGCTCGACTTGTTGACAACCTTGCGCAGCCGATCTCTGTCGGTTTACCTCGGCCCCAACGACGCGTTGGACGAAGCAGAGATCAGCCAGGTGGCCGAAGCTTTTGGGCAGGCGATCGAAGGCTTCGTCTCCGACTCCGCTGCTATCCATCTGCTGACCGCCGCCGACGCCCTCGCCCAAACCAAGGGCTGGAAGGATCCGCGTAATCGCAAACCCTGGGCGATCGCCGCTGCCGCCATCGCCCACTATCTCGAAGGCGCCGAGCTCGACGTTTCGACGCGGCGCGCCCTGCTCGCGACAGCCGAAGCGTTGCTCGATGCCCCCAGAATGAGAGTCCGCGGTATCACCCACAATCGCATTCTCGAAGGGTTGTTGGCCCGCCACCTCACCCAGCCGATCGCTTGAGTCCTCAGCCGATAGCCGGCTACAATGCGCTCACGGCATTCATAATTTCCGCGATGCCCGGCCTGTGGCCAGGGTTTTGTCTGACCAGCCTACTGCCTCGTCGGATCCGTTCGCCCGAATCGCCTCACTTCACTTGTCTTGGAGAGCACTCGATGCAAGATCGAAACACCGAAGGACGTTCCATCGCCAAACGGCTCTTTCTATTCGCTACCAGTCTCGCCGTCGGCGCTGTTGTCTGGGTCATGCTGGGCGAGTCCGAAGCAGTCACCGCTGCCGAGCCGCCAGCCCATGCGGAGCAGAAGGTTCTAGCTCGAGTCAACGGCGTCGCGATCACCGAGGCTGCGGTCAACGAATCAATCGCCGGCCAGCTGCTCAAGCTGAAGCGGGATCGTCACGAGCTGATCGTCAAAGCGGTCGAGACACAGGTCCGCAATGCCCTGCTCGACGATGCCGCTGCCAAGGCCGGGGTGTCCAAAGAAGAGTTAATCGACGCCGAAGTCACCGCCAAGCTCGCCGAGGTGCCGAGCGGAGACGTAGACGCCTTCTACGAGGCGCGCAAACAGCAAATTCGCGCCACCAAGGAGAAGGTCGAAGACCAGATCCGCAAGTTCTTGCGTTACGAGACGTTTATCGAAGGGCTGGAAACAGCCGCCGAGGTCGAGTTATTGACTGAGCCCTTCCGGGTTGACGTTGCTACCACTGGCCCGCGCAAGGGTTCTGCCAACGCCCCGATCACGATCGTCGAGTTCTCCGATTTCGAATGCCCGTTCTGCAGTCGCGTCAATCCCGCGATCAAGAAGGTGACTGATACCTATGGCGACAAGGTCACCATTGTCTTCCGGCAGTACCCGCTCGACATTCACCGCAACGCCCGCAAAGCCGGTGAGGCTTCACTGTGCGCCGACGAGCAGGGGAAGTTCTGGGAAATGCACGACGCCATGTTCGCTGACCAGAAGAATCTCAGCGTCAGCGGCTTGAAGATGATCGCGGGCAGGGTCGCCGATCTTGACACCGAAGCCTTCGAAACTTGCCTCGACTCCGATAAACATGCCGAAACCGTCGAGCGTGATGTCAAAGAAGGCGCTGCCGCGGGGGTCAACAGCACGCCAGCCTTCTTCATTAATGGCCGCTATTTGTCCGGCGCTCAGCCGTTCGAGAACTTCTCCGCCATCATTGACGAAGAACTCGGAAAGTAGTCTCAGCCCATGGTTGATTACCCCTTCGTTCCTCTCGACAGCGAACAGGTCGAGCCGGAGGAATCGCGTCGACGGGCACGCTCGTTTTACGAGCTCATGGAGCGCCGTCGCAGCGTCCGGCATTTCTCCGACCAACCAGTGCCACGGGAGCTGATCGAGACCGCGATCCGCACCGCATCGACGGCTCCTTCCGGCGCTCACCGCCAGCCGTGGCGCTTCGTCGTCATCGGCGATCCAGACATCAAACATCAGATCCGAGTCGCCGCCGAGGCCGAGGAGCGCAAGAGCTACGAAGAGCGCATGCCCGATGAATGGCTTCAAGCCCTGGCTCCCCTGGGTGTCGACTGGCACAAGCCTTTTCTCGAGGTTGTGCCGTGGATCGTGGTGGTATTCCAAGAGTTGTTCGGCGTCGACGACGACGGCAACAAGCGCAAGAACTACTATGTTGGGGAGTCGGTCGGCATCGCCTGCGGCCTGTTTATCGCCTCACTCCACCAGATGGGCCTTGCCACCCTCACCCACACCCCGAGCCCGATGGGCTTCTTGCGCGATATTTTTGGCCGGCCCAAGAACGAGAAACCCTACATTCTCTTCCCTGTGGGCTACCCGGCAGAGGACGCCGAGGTGCCGGACTTGCGCCGCAAATCCCTCGACGAAGTAGCACTCTGGGATCCGCGCCCTTAACCGGGTCAACTCGCCAACGGACCGCCTCCGAAGAATCTAGCGAAGCGCGACATGGGCGTCGCACTTCGCTGGCCTCATTGACGATTCAAGGGCAGCTGCCGGAACCGCCTGCGTTGGCGCTTCCTGTCTAAGGCAGGCTGGAGCCCGCCACACAACTCATGATGGCGCCCTTCTGTGCCCCACTGAGGATTCCGTCCTTCTTCAGTTGGTTCAGGAACCGCGCTACCGAGCTGACGAATTGTCCGTGGTTGTTGGCGTCGCCAGCCCGGCTGGTGATCTCGTCGGAAATGTTGCAGCCACCGTCGAGGGTCGTGTTGGCAACCTCCGAGTCGCAACCGTCTACCACCACCGTCAACGCTCGATCCGACTGCGTGCAAAGGTCGTCGTTATCGGCGACGCCATCATTGTCGTCGTCGTCATCACAGACGTCTCCCACACCGTCGCCATCGTAGTCCGCTTGGTTGGTGTTGGCGTCGAGTGGGCAGTTGTCGTCGCGGTCGCCGACCCCATCGTCGTCGTCGTCACCATCGCAGACGTCACCTCGGCCGTCACCGTCGTTGTCTGCCTGATCGGGATTCGGTAAACCGGCACAATTGTCGAGGACATCCGGAATCCTATCGCCGTCGGCATCCAACGGATCGACGGTAAAACTCCAGTAGTCGGTACGGAAGTTAGCGTCAGCACCGGAATTCGAGATCACCGCGAAGACGACGTTGATCAGTTGGCCGTTGCCACCCCGTGACACAGGTGCCGCATCGAGCACACCGTTGCCACCAAATAGGAAGGAGCTATCTTTGAAGAAGCTGCTGAGGGGAATCGACACCAACTGCCAGCCACCGCCGCTGACGGCACACGGTCCGGTTGGACTGACTACACAATTGAATTGGAACTCCTCGTCGTCCGGCTGGCTGGTGACATTGTCGCCGTTATCGTCATCCTGAAGGTTGATTTCGAGGGTGTAGTCCTGTCCGGCATCGGGATTGATCCAGAAGTTGAACTGGGCTGTATCGAATAAGTCCACAGGGTTGGTGCGACCAAAGCCACCGAAGAAGCCCGGAGTGCCGCCCGATCCCCAGCCGGTCTCTAACGCGGCGACGCCGCCGAAGGCTGGCGGTAGATCGCCGAAGTTGGGGCCGATACCGCCACCACCAACCGCGCCGCCAAAAGCGAACCAGCCATTCCCGAAGGGGTTACCGTGCTCCATGTCGTCGAACACAATCGGACCGCCGACGACCGGTGGAGTTGGCTCGCCGATCCGGATCTTGTTGACGTTGAATTCGCCGTCATCGATTGACAAACGCAACGTCTGGACGCCACCGTCGAAGGGGATATCCTCGACACTCACCGTCGTCCAACTCTGCCAGGCGCCGGTGGCGGGAACACTGATCGGTCCAGTTTTGTCGACGCCGTCGAGTTCCAGGTGCAACGTGCCACCAGCACTCGCCGACGACACTCTCACCTCGACGGCATAGGTACCGGCGGTGACATCCACCGTATACTCGAGCCATTCGCCGGGCACCGTCCAACCGAGATTGAAGCCGAAGCCAGCGTCGGTTGTGCCTTCGAGATCAACGGCTTCGGCCGGGCGGTAGGCACCACCGTTGTTGCTAGGGTCCGTATCGTTGTAGGCCACACCCTGGCCGCCGATATCGTAGTTCTCGACTTCGACCGTACCCGGGATGGTTGCCGGGGTCATCAAGTAGGGCGCTTGCGGACAGCCGGTACCCACCATGATCTCTTCCGCGTCGGAAGCTGCCAGGACACCGCCATCGTCCCGCGCCCGCGCCCGCAGGCTGTAACAGCCGGCAGCAACATCTGGGACTGTCAGCTCGTAGGGCGCGGTGTCGTCCTCACCAAGCACCGCGTTGCCTTGCAGGAATTGCACAACCTGGACCGAATTGTCATCGGTAGCGCTGACGGTGATCGTCAAGTCGTCGCCGGGGTTGATCGTGTCACCTGCCAGCGGGCTGGTGATCGTCACCATCGGCGGATCGTTGGGCACCTGATAGACCCGTACGTAGTCGATCACAAACTCCTGCGGAAAGACCGATGATGCGTCCGGTGGCCCAGGTAAATTTCCGCCCACCGCCATGTTGAGCAATAGGTGGAAATCGACATCGAACGGTGCCGGGAAAGGCCCACCGGTCGAGAACCAGTTGTCGCGGACGGCATATTGGACACCGTCGAGGTACCAGCGAATCTCGCCAAATTCCCACTCCATGGCGAAGACGTGAAAGTCGTCGTTGAAGTTGCCGCTGGGCAGGAAGACGTCGGTGGATGAAAACACGTTGCCGGGAAACGAGGCACCGTAGTGGATCGTGCCGAAGATACGGTTCGGGTCGCTACCAATGTACTCGACGACGTCAATCTCGCCGCTCGCCGCCCACGAGCCATAGATCGAGGTATCGGACGACAGCATCCAAAATGCCGGCCAGAAGCCCTGCCCCAGAGGCATTTTGGCACGCATTTCCATACGGCCGAAGGTCCAATCCCCTTTGGTCAGGGAACGCATCCTAGACGAGGTGTAGTCGAGGCCACCCACCGATTCTTCTTTGGCAGTGATGGTCAGGAAACCATCGGAAACGGTCGCGTTTTCAGCTTGATAGTACTGCAACTCGTTGTTGCCCCAGCCCCCCGGCAGACCAACTTCGCTGCCATCGCCGAGCTGAAAAGTCCATTTGCCGAGATCCACTTCGGTGCCGTTGAATTCATCCGACCACACCAACACACAACCAGCTAGGCCGTCACATTGCGCCGCAGCGGGTGCGGCGAGGCCGACCAGGGCGGTACAAAGGACGAGGGCGGCACAAAGGCCCAGGATTCCGAGGGTAGAACGAACTCGATGGGCGACTTGATTCGACATCTGGAACTCTCCTTAGATGATGGGACCGGTAGCCTAGAAGGCAAACTAAAACGATTCAGTTATAGGATACCCTAACCATTCGTCTGGTTCCTAAGAATGGATGCGAGGGTGAGTCACCCCGGTAAACTCACGATGCGATAGGAAAACGGGACATGACCAACAAACATTCGACTCAGAACACACTTGACCCAAGCGGTGGCAGTTGGCTGAGTCGGCATCCCGCTGTGGTTCCCGTATTGGCTTCGATCGCCTTCCTGCAGATATTTCAGGGCCTCTTCATGGCTCTGAAGTTCGGCAAGTTGGGGCCGGCAGCAACCGTCGGCTTGGCTAGCTTGGGCGTGTTTGTTGCCCCCGTCACCTTGCTGCTCCTACTGCCGACAAAGGTTCCACGGCGGCCAACACCGTGACGACAAGCACCGTGACGACAGACCCTATGATCCACAGACCCGACGTCGTGCTGGTCTCGATCGACACCTTGCGCGCCGACCGCCTTGGGGCCTATGGACGATCGCCGTCGATCACTCCAGAGATGGATCGCGTTGCCAACGAGGGGGTCGTCTTTGGACGGACTCTGGCTGCCTCACCCTGGACCATGCCGAGTGTCGCCTCGATGCTGACCGGCCTACCGAGCATCCGGCATCGGGCCGGGCGCTCTCTAGGCTCGGGTCTGACCTTCGCCAGAACTCCGCTCGACGATGAGCTCACCACCTTGGCCGAACGCTTCTCAGCCGCCGGCTACCGCACTCGTGCGGTGTCGGCCAACGGCTTCGTGTCGGCGGAGACAGGGATGGCTCAGGGTTTTGATCGATTCGAGAACCCGTTCAGCAACGCCATCGGGAGCGGCATCGTCCGCGACCTGCCGCTGGCCCGGTTTGTCCTCGCTCTGATCCCGGAACGGAAGCTCGGCGACTATACTGCCGCCGGAGTCACCAACCAAGCGCTCGCCTGGCTAGCCGAAGACGATGAGGCCCCGATGTTCCTGTGGGTACATTACCTCGGTCCTCATATCCCGCTGCGCGCCAATCCCGAAAACCTGGAGCTCGAGGCCCTGCAGGCGATGGTCCAAGAGCGTCTGCCAACGGCCGGGGACGACGGCTCGGTCATCGGCGAGGTCTTCACCGCAACGTCTCATGTGCGCAGCGGCATGTTGTGGCTCACCCCGCAGGATCGGACCAAACTCGAAGATCGTTACGACCTCGCGGTGAGATTCGTCGACCAGCACGTCGGCCGCCTGTTCTCGGCGCTGCGGGAGCGTCACGCCGCTCAGAGGCCAGCCCTCGCGGCGCTAACCTCTGACCACGGCGAGGAGTTGTGGGACCACGGTCACTTCGAGCACGGTCACGATTATTATCGCGAGGTGACGCGGATACCGCTGATCTTCTGGAGCCCCGAGCGGCTACCCGCCGGGCTCGAAGTTGCCAGCTTGGCCGGCCATGTCGACATCGGACCAACCCTGCTCGAGCTTGCAGAACTGCCGGTACCTTCGCCGGGCGCGCCCGACGAAGGGCGCTCTTTGGTACCGCTGTTCCGGCGCCAGGAAGGCATAGTGGGTGAAGGCACCGAGGGCCAAGAGCCTCACGATCCGGCCCCGCCAAGATTCTCGGGCGGCAACCTCTACGACCTGCCAGCCGTCCTGGTGGAGGACGGTGACTGGCGATTCATCCTACGTGCCAACGGCCAAGAAGAGCTTTACCACGTTGAGCTCGATCCTCAGGAACGTTCTAATGTAGCACTCCAGAATCCTCAGGTGGCCAACACCTACCGCCAACTGCTCGAACCACGTCTGGCGGCGCTGCTGGAGGATGCAAAGGGTGAAGAAGCAGAAATCTCGGCAGAGACACTCGAGGCTCTGAGGTCACTTGGCTACGTCAACTGATCGCGGGCGGTTTCGAAGTTTTTACGGTCAAGAAGCTCACGAGTCTCCTCGAGGCTAACTTTCTTTGCCGGTATACATCGATCCGACGAGATCCGCGTAACCGTTATAGAGCAAGGAATCGCGGTTTTCTCCCGTGCCGATATCTTGCTCCCACTTCTGGCTCCACCGCGGGTGGGGCTTATGGGGTTCGACGTTGGAGAAGAATCCGTATTCTTCCTCTTGCATATCGTTCCAGAAGGTACCCGGACGCTGATCGGTAAATTCAATCTCGACGATCGACTTTGGGCTCTTGTAGCCATACTTCCAAGGGCAGGCGATCCGCAGCGGCGCTCCATGCTGCATCGGTAGGGCATGGCCGTAACTGCCGACGACCACCAACGCCAGATCGTTGCGGGCCTCATCGAGACGTAACGCCTCGTTGTAGGGCCATGGGTACCAACCCTGCTTGCGTTGCCCGGGCAAACCTTGCTTGTCGAGCAATGAAACGAAACGCACATACTTGGCCGACGACAAAGGCTCCAAGTAGTCGATCAAAGCTCGCAGTGGGAAACCGGTCCACGGCACCTGCATCGCCCAGCGTTCGACGCAGCGGAAACGGTAGAGCCGTTCTTCGAGGGGAAACCGCCCGAAAATATCGTCCAGATCGAGGGTCCGCGGCTGTTTGACAAGTCCCTTGACCTCAATCTTCCAGGGATCCACAGGATAGTCGCGAGCCAACTCCCACACTTTGTCTTTGGTCGTGGTGAACTCATAAAAATTATTGAATTGCGCCGAGACGTTTTCCGGCGTCAACGCGCTTTCACCGAGCTCGAATTTTGGATTGCGACGGGCAGGGAAACGGTCACCGAAGCGCTTGACCGCCGGCTGCGTGTTGGGCACGACCGTGGCTTCACCCTCAGCCGTCTCACCGCCAGGACCCGCCGCCTCGCCCTCCGCTCGCGGGCTTGCCAACGCGGGGGCTGCCAACGCCACACTACCGAGCCCGAGTGCTTGGACAACTTGACGTCGACTCAAGAAAGTCGACTCGGGAGTCGCCGGATTCCTGATCGACCAGGGCGGTGGAATATGAACGTGGGCCATAGCTGTCTCTCCGCGAAAAAGGTCGTCGCCAGAAGAACCAAACACTCGCTAACTCGATACGTCCTTTTGGATGCACCGCGAGGGTCGCCGGTTACGCTCACGATCGACGGATTGGTTTGCTTGTTCGAGCCAACATCACCCTTGGGTATACTTCGCGTCTTCCGTTCGACTCAACACTCCAAAAAAACATCCTACGGAGAGTCTCTCTGTGCAAGCTTTGATCTTAGCGGGCGGCAGCGGCACCCGATTCTGGCCTCTCAGTCGCCGCCTACGTCCGAAACAGCTGTTGGCTCTGGAAGGTGAACGTAGCCTGCTCCAGCAGACCGTCGATCGACTCCCTCCGATCATCGCACCCGACGCGGTCTGGGTGTGCACCACCGAGGCCCTCGCCGATGATATCCGACAACAGCTGCCCGAAGTGCCAGCGAACCAGATCCTAGCGGAGCCAGAAGGTCGCAATACCGCCCCGGCCATCGGTTGGTCGATCCGCTCGATGCCCGAAACCAATCGCGACGAAACCGTCGTCGTGCTTCCCGCCGACCATCGTTTCGCCGATGCCGCGTCGTTCCGTGACACGTTGCAGTTGGCGGCAGCCGCCGTCGAACAGGGCGATAGAGTCATGGCGTTGGGGGTGCTACCACGTTGGGCTGAAACCGGTTATGGCTACCTCGAGTTGGGCGAGCAGCTCGATTCCCAAACCGGCCTGCGTAACGTCGCCAGCTTCACCGAGAAACCCGATGCCGCCACAGCGCAGGAGTATTATCAGGGGCAGACCCATCTTTGGAACGCCGGGATCTTTCTGTTTCGGGGGTCGACCCTGCTGCGCCACCTGGCACGTTTCGAGTCCGAAATCGGCCGCGGTCTCGAGCTCATCGCGCAGCAACCTGAGCGCACCGCTGAGATTTATCCAACCTTGCCATCGATTTCGATCGATTATGCGGTCATGGAACGCCTGGAGTCGATTGCGACCCTGCCGCTGGACTGCGGCTGGAGCGATCTCGGATCCTGGGAAGCCCTAGCTGAGATTCTGATCGCCAACAACGACGGCAATCGCACGCAAGGTGACACCCTGGCGATCGAAGCCACCGACAATTTGCTCTATTCTGACGAAGGCACCGTTGCGGTGCTCGGCGTCGAAGGCCTGGTTGTGGTCCGGACCGGTGACGCCGTCTTGGTGATGCCCAAAAATCGATCTCAGGAAGTGCGACGAATCGTGACCGAACTCCGGGATCGCCAGCGCACCGACCTCCTCTGACACGTCTTCGAGATCTAATCATGCGACTCGAGATGTTGTTTTCGGCCGGTGGCCAGAATCGCCTGTTACCTTCGTTGAGGCAACCGCTGAACCTCGACGACTTGATTCCCGGTGACGGTGAATCGGCCGACGAGTGGGCCGGCGTTTGGGACGGTGAGTGGGAGGTCGAGATCGGCTTCGGTAAAGGCCGCTATCTGTTGGAGCGAGCGTTGGCACATCCCGAGCGGCGCTTCCTCGGTTTTGAGGTGGTCTCGAAATATTTCCGCATGTTGCGCCGCCGTGCCCGTGCTCACGGGGTGGACAATCTGCTGCTGGTGCGGGGTGAAGCCCTCTACGCGCTGTCGGCGGTGCTGCCGAAGGCGTTTGCCTCCATTCTCCACATCTACTTTCCAGATCCATGGCCAAAGAGCCGACACCAACGACGGCGCCTTTTGGACCCCAAGACTCTGGATCTGGTGCTCGGCGTGCTGCGCCCCGGTGGTGAGCTTTGGTTCGCCACCGACTTCATCGACTACGGCGAACGTGTGGTCGAGATCCTGCGAGCGCATCCAGGGTTGGACGTCGAGATACAGCCCGGCCCCTGGCCCGACGGGGCGAGAACGAACTACGAGGCAAAGTACATGCAGGAGGGGCGCCCCATCCTGCGACTGCGGGCACGATCGAGCACAACCGCGGATCCAGCGCAACTGCACCCCGAAGGCAAGATCGGGGTCTTATCCGCCGTCACCAATCGCCGCCCGCCTCCCCCAGCTTGAGCTTTTCGATCAGGGATCCGAGCTGAATCGAGAGCCCAACGGTCGTGATGTCGCGGTCAAAGGCGGCGAAGTTCGAGTCGTATTCACTGAACCGCACCCGCAAAGCAACGTCGAAGAGGTCGGCAACCTCGAACTGTAGGTCCGCTCCAAACTCCGTAACATCATCAATTCGGTCGATGTTGCCAGAGCCGACGGTCGCAAATTCGTCTTCTCCCACCTCTGCCACGAGGCCAAGTACGGCTTGCCCCAGATCGTAGCTGAGCCGTACCCCTTGACGCTCTGTCAAAGAGTAGGTGGCCCCAAGATTGACCGAGAAACCCTGCTCGCGCCGTGAATAAGCCAAGATGTTCGATCGAGTTGATGGCGCCCACAGGGCCTCGAAGGCACCTGTCGTCTCATCAAAGTCGCCAAATTCAGAACCGACATCCCCTTCGAGACTACGAAACGCCAAATTCAGTCGAAAGCTGAATTGGGTTCCTTCGTAGCCCAGAGACACTAGCTCCGATGTCCCAGAATTGGAGAGCTGGCGTGCCCCGACCGGGAAGTCGGTCGAGCTGTCTTCGTACGCGAGCCCCGCCATCCAACCGCGGGGCGAGCGGTACCGCAAACCGACGGTGACCGCCTCTTCATCACGATCCAACAAGGGAAAAAGGGCACTTTCGTCTTCTTCGCTCTGGATCTCGTTCAGTTCTGCGATGCCGAAGAGTTCGAGCCGGCGAGCGATGTCGATCTCGACAGCGGCACGCGAGGTATCGTTGCGCTGGGTCGTCAACTCTTGGACCTCGGAGGAGAAGAAATTCTGCTCTTCCAATCGACGTTGAGAGACCTCGAATCGTAGCCGGTTGAAATAGCCGAAGACTCCGAGGCCAAACCGTCCATTGAGGCCACTTTTGTTTTCGTTCTTCTCCCACCAGACATACTCCGGCAAGGCGTGGACAGCCCAAATCAGCTTGCCCGTGGGTAAGTAGCCGCGCAGGCCGGCTCCGACGGTCGCCGTAAAATCATTCTCAGCATCTGAAGCTCGCGGATCACTGAGGTCATCTTGAAAGGTCACGAAGGATGCATCTCGCACGCCCAGCCAAGGTCGCAGGCGGACCGATCCAAGATTCCACTCCGCCTCGTTGAGGTGCGTCTCGAAGAGGCTCTCCTGGACGATGGAGTTGGTCGTACCGACGTCTCCCGGCGAGGTATACTGCGCACTTAGCGGCATCTCCCCGAGAACCAAGAACAGGGTCAACGTCAGGCCGAGGTTACGGCCAACGAGCCGACGACCGGCGATTGTAGACGATGGAACCTGCATGAAGCCTCCTCGTTGTCTGGACGATGCTTGTCTCAGGACGGTACTGCTCTTCGGACGGTACCCGTTGAAATCACTACACCCATCCAACAGACTTTAGTAGCTAGATTATGGCGGAGCGCCCGCGAATCATACGTCAATTTGACGCTGGATCGATGTTGGCGGCACTCATTCTGCTGGCGATCGTCGGCCTCGGCCCAATCTACTTTGGCAGCGTTCTGCCGCGCGAGCGGATCGCCCTACAAGCCGGCGGGTTCCTCGCACTAGCGGCGGTCCTCGCCGGCCGAAAACCACTCTCCGAACTCCGCCACATCGCCATCCCGGCCCTGGCGGTAGCTGCGATCGGAGTGGTAGGGCTGCTCCAGTCCTTGGCATGGCCCCGGTTCCTCGTCCAGATTCTGTCCTCTCATCTGGTCACTCTGTGGGATAAAGCCAGCCTTTTGACCGGAGCCGCGGTCGATACTTTACCCCTGTCACTGGCCCCGGCGGTCTCCCGTAGCACCGCAATCCACTGGCTGGCCTTGGCGGCATGTATGGCGGCCGCCTGCGCTGTCGGTCGTGAACGCGGATTGCGGCGTATTCTGGCCATCAGTCTGCTGGCGGTGGCAATCTTCGAAATTGTCTACGGCTCCGACAATTGGTTCGCTCAACGCAACTCCATCTTCGGGATGGAAGTCGGTGGCGACCCGACCCGAATCCGCGGCACGTTTGTCAATCCTGATCACCTGGCACTGTTGTTGATCATAGCCACCACCCTCGGCTTCTCGTGGTTATGGTGGTCGGTGCGGCGTATCCAGCGCCAAGCAACCGTCGAAACCCGACTGCTCCACGCAGTGCTGCCCAGCATGCTCTTCTTGTTGCTCTTCGTTGGTTTGGCCTTCACCGGTTCACGGGCTGGGCTGGTGGCGATCATCTTCGCCATACTCAGCCAAACCATGATGCTCGCGATCCACTATCGACGATGGCAAGTTGGACTCTTGTACAGCGGAGTGCTCGCCATCGGCTTGGGCGGTATCCTACTCTTCGGTCTGCAGAAAGGCCTCGGACGTTTGCTGGACACATCAGCCTACGAGCTGACGCTAAATGCCCGGCCCGTGGTCTACCGCGCCAGCTGGGAGCTTTGGCAACTTTTTCCCTGGACCGGCACTGGTTTGGGTACGTTTCGCCAGGCCTTCCCTCTGGTCCAGCCCACCGGTCTCGAGCGGACTTGGATCCATGCCCATAGCGATGTCCTCGAGTTGTTGGTTACGACCGGTCTCATCGGCCTACCGGTGATGGCCTGCGGCCTACTGGTCCTCGTTCGACGCCTGTGGGCTGTGTTCCAGCTCGGCCATCGTTCAGAGGATCGCGCTGCCGGACTGGGAGCCCTCGGCGCGATCATCGGGACTTTACTCCATTCGATATTCGACTTCGGCTTGACCCTGCCTGCCAACGCATTCATCTTCGCAACCGTCTGCGGTTTGGCCTGTGGCGCCGCCACTCGCAAGGTAAAACCGCGAAAACAATAAGACTGCGAAACAGTAAAACCGCGAAGAAAGTCAACGCACAAGCGGTGAGCTGCCCACACCGTAACGTCGGCACAGGTGACACCGTAGCCTGAAACTCGACTGGTCAGCGTTCGATCCACACTCTGCCGGTGTCGAAACGGCTCCCAGCTAGCGCCCGCAGCTCTAGCAAATGAGGCTTGGGATCAATCTTCAACCGCACCGCGATCACGTCTCGACCGACAACCGCCTGGCTAGCGACCTCACTACCATCCCAAATGATACCGACCACCACCCCTGGTCCGGGAGCTGATTCAACTTCGATATTCAGTGTGGAGGTCGCTTGCGGCAAAGGCTCTGGGTAAAGCTCTAGAATCTGGCGATTCCCCACCTTGCGCCACTCGGCGATATCCCACGATAGCTTCTGCAGGCTAGCAAGCTTGTCGTCGGCCACCGCCAGCCCCTGCGAATCGGCTGCCGCTCGCGCCACTCGCTGACGAGCCAACCAATACCCGACCGAATCATGCAACGAGCGGTGAACGTCGTCCAACGCCTTACTGGCAGCGGCGACCTCGCCGCGCTCCAACAGCCACTTGGTCTTGGCGATCAGCACTCTGCCCCAGGGCTTGCTCCACTTCGCGTCTTCCAGCTTTTCATAACGCGCGGTGCGGTAGGCATCCTTCCCAACCAGCGCGGCGAGAGCACCTGTCGGGGCATCGAGTTCACCGATGGAGTCGGTCAACCGACCGAGAGTCTTAGGACCGAACGGCACCACTGACACCGTGTTCAACTCCAACGCCCAGTCCAACCATTCTCGCAGCTTGTCAGTCGACATCAGGCCATGGAGACCCGGTGGGAAGATGTCGAGGGCCCGAACGACCAACGGCGCGAACCGGCCGTCGCGGGGCGCCGCAATCAGCACTTGCAGACACTTGTCGCGGCTGGCAGCCAGGTCTCCGAACTGCAAATGATTTTCAGCTTCATCCAGGTCCCGCTTCAGCTTCTGCTCGAGGACTTCGAGGTATCGCTGATGGGCACGGCTGAAGGCTGGCCAATTGTTGGCCCCTGCGTATGACACTTCCAGTTGCTTCCACACCCTCGGACGGTCCGGCATCACTTCGAGGGCGCGGTCGCCAGCCACATCGATCCAAACCGACGCCAGCCCGACGAAGGCATCGGTATCGTCACGGAATGTGTCTCGCACCAGGTCGAAGGCAAAGGCACGTTTGGCCGGTGACAACGCATCCCAAGTTTCCAAATAGGCGGTGACCAGAAAACGCCGTGGCTCCCGTTTGCCACTCGCCTCCTCGACGGCTTTCAACAACGGCTCCTCCCAGGCCTTCGATTCGGAATAAAGCCGCCGATCGGAACGAAACGACCATTCGAGATAGGTCGCCGCTCCAAGAAACATCGACGCTTCCCAACTGTTGGGTTGCTGCTGCAAAACCTCGAGCGCCAACCGCCGAGCCTCTGTCAGACGAGCCACCGAAGCCTCTAACCCCCCGGAGAGATTCTCACCACCGGTCATCGCGTCGTAGACCAGAGCCCGCGCCACAATCAGCTGCCCATGATGTGCAGTCCGCTCGAGGCCAACCCGTTGCGATACAACGTCAAAATCGGCACTCTTCTCCGGACCTTCCAACAACTCTAGCAACTCACTCCGCTGAGTCCGCCAACGCATCATCGAAGCCAACGCTTCGAAGGTGCCGAGCAGGCAAACAACGATCAAAAGCGCACGCAGTGCCACCTCACGTCGACCTGCACTAGCTTCGGATTTTGGAGAATTCATAACGATTCAATGACAGCGAAGACGTCAGCGGTAGCAACGGTTCCAGGAGGCTTGCGGTCGATCACGCCGGAAGACTGATCACGTCCAAAGAACCGATATAGTACCGCAGAGGATGCCGAACCCAGGTTCAACGACTGGTCACACATCACCCTGGCTCGTCCATGGTATGGCTTGGTCATGGACCGCACTCGTCCTTTGTCTCTTGCTACTTCCTGGCGACGGGATGGGAGCAGTGGACACCAACTTTCCCTGGACATTACCGGCCGGAACCGACAAGCTCGTCCACGGCCTACTCTTCTTCTTCGAGACACGATTCCTGTTTCGTTCTTTCAACCAACTTCGACCTGGGCGCTCATCTCTCGCTGCCGCCATCGGCACAGCAATTGTTCTGGGAGCCCTGACCGAAATCGCTCAGCTGTGGGTGCCATCACGAGATGGAAGCGGCGCTGACATGCTGGCCGATACTCTGGGAGCCCTAGCCTACGGCGTTTGGGTTTCTCGTTCTGCGAACGTGGGATCTGGGAGTACATCATGAAAGTCATCGAGCATTTGGCCGAAGCCAAACGGCCACTGATCAGCTTCGAGATCATACCGCCGTTACGTGGCGGCGATATCAAGGGCTTGCTGGGGCTGATCGAAAGCCTGGTCCAACATCGCCCGCCCTTCATCGACATCACCAGTCACGCTGCGCAAGTGGTCTACGACGAAACGCCCCATGGCATCGAACGGAAGATCAAACGTAAACGGCCCGGCACCCTCGGCGTCTGTGCACTGATCCAGAATAAGTACAACATCGACGCGGTGCCACATGTGTTGTGCAAAGGCTTCAACCGTCAGGAGACCGAAGACTTCCTGATCGAGCTGCGATACCTGGGTATCGAGAACGTCCTGGCGATCCGCGGCGACGACAGCGGTTATCGCAAACGGCTAGAGCACGGTCGTACTGCCAATGACCATGCCATCGACCTTGTCCAGCAGATCAGTGACATGAACAAGGGCCGTTACCTGGAAGATCTTCTCGATGCCGATCCGTCAGACTTCTGCATCGGCGCAGCCGGATATCCCGAGAAACACTTTGAGGCTCCCAATCTGCAGACCGATGTTCGCTGGGCGAAGGCCAAGGTTGACGCCGGCGCCGAGTACATCGTCACTCAGATGTACTTCGACAACCAGCACTACTTCAGCTTTGTCAACGAATGCCGCGCGGCTGGGATCGAGGTGCCGATCATTCCCGGTCTGAAGATCATCACCAAAAAAGGCCAGCTACAGTCGATCCCTCGGACGTTCCATTGCGAAATTCCAGCTGAGTTATCCGAAGCGGTTGAAGGAGCCAAAACCAAAACCGAGGTGATGGAGGTTGGCGTGGAGTGGGCCGCCCGGCAGACTCAGGAATTGCTAGACAAAAATGTACCGTCGGTACATTTTTATGTGCTGCAAAGTGCCAAGGCGATCAACACCTTGCTGCCGCGCCTCAACCTCTGAAACTTCACAGACCGCCGACAACTTCAGGGTGATCGGGCCCCAAGGCTTGCTCTAAGATCGGCAGCGCCCGCTCCAGGAGTGCCTGCGCCCGAGCAGTCTCTCCAAGGCGGTCATAAACCTGCGCCAGCTCTTTCAAACGATAGCCGACGTCGACATGCTCGGCCCCCAGGCTCTGTTCGAGGATCGACAACGAGCGCTGCAGCAGAGCTTCCGCTTCGGCGTAACGCCCTTCCTTGAACAGGATGGTTCCCTGTCCCGCCAGGGCATAAGCAGCATAAGGATGATCGGGGCCGACGGAGTTCTCGAAGATTTCGAGACAGCGACCGTAGAGGACTCTGGCTTGGTCGCGATCCCCCAATTCATCATGGATGGTTGCCAAGTTGACGATACCGACGCCAACCGCTGGATGATCTGGCCCCATGGTCTTTTCCCAGATCGCGACCGCCCGCTCATACAGGGGCTTGGCTTCATCGAACCGTTGCTGATCGAGGTAGAGCACCCCGAGATTGTTGAGGCTAGACGCAACCTGTGGATGGTCGTCACCGAGGGTGTGCTCGCGGATTTGTAACGATCGCAGGTAAAGCGGTTCGGCAGCATCCGGCTGTCGCTGATCCTTGTAGAGGATCGCCAAGTTATCGAGGCTGGCCGCAACCTTGGGATGCTCTTTGCCGAGCGCTGTCTCGCGGATCGCCAGAGCACGGCGGTACACTGGCTCGGCGCTGGCGTACTGCCCTTGATTCCACAAGATGATCCCAAGTCCGTTCAGACTGTCGGCCAACTCAGGATGGGTCGGCCCCAGCAGGCGTTCAAGGGTTGCAATCGAGTGTTCGAATAGTGGCGCCGCTTGATCAAGTTTGCCCTGCTGCCAATACAAGTAAGCCAAATGAGCTTGACTCTCAGCGGTCTCGACGTCCCCGCTGCCCAACAGATCCTCGCGGGTCTCCAGCGCACGCTCGAGCAGTGGCACCGCCTGATCAAAAAGACCCAGTTTGCCGTAGACCGTCCCGATGGTATCCATCAGTCGGGCCTGGATCGCCGGCTGATCGGCAAGATCGGCCGTGACTTTGTCCGCCCCGCCGTCGAGAATTTCGCGCGCTGTCACCGTATTGCCCCGGGTCCTTTCCGGGTCGGACAACTCGAATAGCCCAACCAGGAACTGCGACACTTGGCGAGCTGCCTCCGCCTCATAGCTGGCTCGTGCTGCTTCGCGGTTGGCACGTTCTGCTTCGCGGCCAATGCGGTGCGCCTGCAGCCCAAGGGCCAGCGCCACAAGCAAAAGAAAGGCCATCGCCATCGCCAAAGCGACCTGCCTTCGCCGCATACGCGGCTTCTGGCGAATCCAGCGTAAACGATCACCAACGTCGATCGCCGACGGACGAACCGAGGGCGCCAACGATTTCATGCGCTCGATCAGTGCTGCCAGGTCGTTGTCGATACCCACCGCCGGAAAAGTCTCAGCCTTGGCCACCTTGGTGAGCATCAACGTCAAACTTTGGTCCGGTTCATAAGGCGACTGGCCAGTAAACAGCTCATGCAACAACAGACCGAGGGAGTAGACATCACTGGCGGCGGTGGCGGCCTCTCCCTGGGCCTGCTCGGGGCTCATGTAGGCCACCGTACCCATGATGCTGCCGAATTGGGTACGCAGTCGACGGTAACGTTCTTCGCGACGTTGGGTGGCGACATCGTCGAGGTCCAAGAGATCCTGCGGGCTGCCGATGGTCACCGTCGCGTCACCCTCGATCGTGCGCGACAGGCCGAAGTCGAGGATTTTCACCTCACCGGCGGGCGTCAGCATCACATTGTCGGGCTTGAGGTCGCGGTGGATCACCCCTTGGCCATGCGCCGCTGCCAGGGCATCGGCCACCTGGGCCCCGATGTTCGACTTCTGTTCGTCGGTGAGCTGCTTCTTCTGCAGTGCCTGTTTGAGACTCTCGCCCGCGATCAGCTCGAGCACCAGGATGTCGGTGTCGTCCTCTTCCAGCAGATCGTAGATACGACAGATGTGAGGATGGTCGAGCTGCGAGAGAATCCTCGCCTCGCGCAACAACCGCGCTTTCACATCGGCATTGGGCCGATGCTCCTCACGCAGCGTCTTGAGGGCAACTTTGCGCTGCAGCCGCTCGTCATAAGCCGCATACACATCCCCCATCCCACCTTTGGCCAATCGGTCAACGACGCGGAAGTGGCGGATTTTTTGACCGATATAGCTCATTTGGGGAAGGCACCTGCCGGCGCCCGGTTTCTATCAAGGATTCGACCCTGGGTCACGGCGAGTGCCATGATCCAATACCCCATCCCGAATCCGCGCCTTCGTGTGATGAGTTCGATCCCCGCGGGCAGAAAAAGGGTTAGGGAGACTGAACTTAGACCAAGCTCCAGGTCCAAATAGCCCGGTCAACGCTCGAACGGGCTACCCCCAAGCCCAACATCACGGGTGCGAGCGTCGCACCTGGTATGTGCACCTCCAACATCACGGGTGCGAGCGTCACACCTGGTATGTGCACCTTCAACATCACGGGTGCGAGCATCGCACCTGGTATGTTGGTGTCAAGGAACCCTTGTTTGAGCATCAAGCGCGCTTTTCTGACGCGCCAGGCACCCAAGTCGAGCGTCGCGGCGGGGCTCGTCAGGCCAGCTCGGTCCCACTGGGCCATAGAGGCACGATACGCATGGCACCACGTTAGCGTGTCGAGCTTGCCAAAACTCGGCGCCGCCAAGAGATCGCTCAACCAGGGGCTGATGCCATATCATCCGCAGCCAACCAGCTTGGGGGCACCATGAATCGAATCCGCAGCACGAAAGACTACGTTTACCTCGTCTTCACCGGCTTGACCATGGGGGCCGCCGACGTCGTGCCCGGGGTGTCGGGTGGCACGATGGCGTTCATCATGGGCGTCTACCAGGAGCTGATCGACGCCATCAAGTCGGTCGACCGCGAGGTGGTGATGCTGCTGCTTCGCTTCCGCTTGAAAGATGTGCTGGAACGGGTACCGTGGCGCTTCCTGCTGGCTTTGGGCGGTGGCATCTTGACCGCGATCTTCACCTTGGCCGGAGTCATCAGCTGGCTGCTCGATCACCATCCAGTGTTGCTTTACGCCTTCTTCTTTGGACTGGTGCTGGCCAGCATCGTCGCGATCGCAGCACATATCCGGTGGTCGGGCGGCGCGGTGGCGACACTCCTCGCGGGTACCGTTCTCGCCTATTGGATTGTCGGCCTGGTGCCGGTCCAGATGTCGAATGCCCCACTGGTTATCTTCCTGAGCGCATCGGTGGCGATCGTGGCGATGATCCTGCCAGGAATCTCGGGCTCGTTCATTCTGTTGATCCTGGGCCAATACGCCTACGTGCTGAACGCGGTCAAATCATTCGACATCATCACGCTGTTGCCCTTCGTGGCAGGCATCGTCGTCGGCATTACAAGTTTCGCCCGTGTCCTCAGCTGGCTGCTGCACAAATATCACCAGATGACCCTGACCCTGTTGGTCGGCTTCATGATCGGCTCGCTACGCAAGATCTGGCCGTTCAAGGAAACCCTCGAGACTATGGTCGACCGCCACGGCGACGTGGTGCCGATCCTGCAACGTAATGTGCTGCCGGATGCTGGCTCGAGCCAAATGTGGTTCGCCTTCGGTCTTGCCATCGCCGGCTTTCTGGCGATCCGCTTTCTCGACCGCTTGCGAGGTGAGGCAAGTCCGTTTGTCCAGATGACCGAAGACGACTAGCCGTCGGGGCTACTCAACCTTGGCATAACGGCCGGCCATGACGGTGACGGAATCTCCGTAACGTCCGAAGCCGTCGATGGTGTAAATCCAGCGACCGCCGACGCGACGGACGAGTTCGCGAAAAACTTCGAGCCGACCCGGCACATCGGTGTGCCAGACGATCTGTAGGACGCCATCGGGGGCCTTGCTCACCGTGCCGCGATGCTCAACCCGATCGCCATCGGATTTCTCGATCACGCACAACAAGCTCAAGGAACCGTCAGCTTCTTGCTTGGCAATGTTGTATCCCTGACCCGTGATGACGGTGCCATCCGGCATGGTGTCCTCGATCCGAGCCTCTTGGCGCTCACCATCGACGGTGCGGTAGGAGTGTCGGGCCTTGATGCGGTAGAGCTCCCGACCGGTGGAGTCATACCCGACGAAGTCTCCCTCCCAGATACCATCGAGGGTAGAAAACACGTCGACCGGTCGCATGGCTCCCGGTGGACCTGGGCCGGCAGCATGCACCCTGGTGACGGCTGACAAGCCCAACAAGGCGGTAGACCACAAAACTGTCGACCACAAGAGTCTGGACCACAAAACCTTGGACCACAAGACCTTCACAGGACTACGCCTTGACGCCGTCAGCCGACGTGACCTTGGCGAACAGGCTTTTCATGGAGTCCGCCGCCGTCTCATGGGGCATTGCTCGAGACATGTCGCTGATTTCGCCATAACGAGCGGCAACCATCTCTGGAGTGATCTCGGACTCGGTATCGAACGCCACGCCTTCCCCCTCGACCACCTGAACTTTGGCGAAGTAACCGGCAGCCGTCACCAACACATCGCCCGAGGCTTCACACTGCTCGCTAGCCAGGTAGGCCACTGCAGCAGCAACCAGTTCGGGGCGGATCATCGCCTTGAAGAAATCGGGGAAAACCTTCGCTCCCATCCGGGTATCGGCAACCGGCGCCACAGTGTTGACCTTGACGTTCGTTTTTTTGCCTTCGATCTTCAACGAATTCATCAAACCAACCACCCCGAGTTTGGCAGCGGCATAGTTGGCTTGGCCCAAGTTGCCGAAGAGTCCAGCTGCTGACGTGGTCATGACGATCCGGCCGTAGGACTGCTTACGCATCACCGGGAACGCAGCGCGAGTGACGTAGGCGGCCCCCAGCAGGTGCACATCCACCACCGCCTCAAAATCGTCGAGACTCATCCGGCTGAACATCTTGTCGCGCAGGATACCGGCGTTGTTGATCAGGATGTCGAGGCGGCCGTAGTGGTCGAGCGCCGCTTGGACTATGCTCGCCGACCCGTCCCGGTCGCTGACGCTGTCGAAGTTGGCGACCGCCTCGCCGCCCTCCGCACGGATCTCGGCAGCGACCTGCTCGGCGGGTGCACTATCGCTACCAGAGCCATCGAGACCTCCCCCCAGATCGTTGACGACAACTTTGGCACCCCGTTCAGCCAAATACTGGGCATAACAACGGCCGAGTCCCTGACCTGCGCCAGTCACGATGGCTACCCGGTCGTCGAAACGGATCGTCATACTGGCTCTCCTTCTCGCGGCTAGTTGTGTTGGATGGCATCGCGGCAGGCATTGAGTTGGGGATTTTGCCCTCGGACAACGAAGGGCCGCGTAGCCCTGATAGTCTAACGTCTAGCTTGCAGACTTACAGTTATTGATGTGAATAGACTGGAGTGGTTCCCCGAAACGTAACATCAGGGCCTCACAGACGTAGGGTCTTTGGGAGACGTAGCGTCTCTCGAAGACGTAGCGTTTCTCAAGGACAGCAGCGCTGAGGCGGATCCTCTCATCGGATCCTGGCTGTTGAGCGTAACTATCGACAACCTCGTGCGCCCGAGTTCGATTCACGAGCCGAAGGACGAGATCGCACACGAGAGGATGTAATCCGTGATTTCAATGACCCAAAACTACTCGCCGCGCAGTTCGAGGCTTCGTAAGCCATATACCACCCGTGCTCTCGACAGCCTCGGGGTCCTCGCCTTGGTCCTGATACTCACGGTTGCACTCACCGGTTGCTCCACCGAGGGTAAAACTGTCGACGCCAACGACGCTGACAAAAACACCACGGAAGCAAAGAAGGACGCCGAAGATTCTGACAAGAAGAAAGAAGAGCTACCACCGGTCGAGGTTGTACGCCTCGGCCATGGAGAGATCGAAGCAGTACTTCGTTTCTCGACCAATCTAGAAGCCGAAAGCGAGATTCAGGTTTTCTCACAAGCTGCCAGATTGGTCACCGGCTTACAGGTGGAAGAGGGCGACCGTGTTCGCAAGGGCCAAGTGTTGGTGCGATTGCAGGACGAGGAACAGCGTAGCGAGCTAGCCCGTATCGAGAGCCAACTCGCTAAGGCCAATCGCGAGTACCAACGCCAACAGAATCTGTTTGCCCAAGAGTTGGTGAGCGAACAGGTGATGAACGACGCTACCTATGAAGTTGAGCAGTTGAAGCTAGCGCTCACCGACGCCCGGCGCAACCTTGGCTACACCGAGGTGAAGGCACCCATCTCGGGTACCATCACCGGCCGACACGTCAACCTCGGCGATCACATCACGGTCAACCAGCATCTCTTCGATCTTGTCGACTTCAACACCATCGTCGCTCGCGTCTACGTACCGGAGAAGGAGTTGGTACGACTTCGCACCGGCCAAGCAGCCCGGTTGTTCTCCGCCTCGATCGGTGGCGAGCCACGCAAGGGCGAAGTGACGCGGGTTGCACCGATCGTCGACCCACAAAGCGGCACGGTCAAAGTGACGGTCGGCATTCCTGCCCACCTGGGCCTCTTGCCCGGCATGTACGTCGAAGTCGAGTTGGTCACCGACACCCGGCAAGATGTGCTGCTGGTGCCCAAACGGGCGGTCATCTACGATCAGAATCAGGCGTTCCTCTATCGAGTGAAAGACGACTTGACCGCAGAACGCCTGCGGATCGAGGTGTTGTTGGAGGATCGTGAGCATCTGATGCCAGCCACCGGTGACGACAGCCCCGCCAATCTCCGCCCCGGCGACTCGATTGTGATCGCCGGCCAAGCCGGTCTCAAAGACGGCATCAAGGTTCGACTGGCCGGCCAAGCGAAGGACGCCGAGACCTCGTCTGGTGAAGCCTCGTCTGATGAAGGCTCGTCTGATGAAGCTACAGCCGACGAAGCCATGACCGAAGAGCCCGCCGCCGGAGAAGCCTAGTGAGCGTTCCCGAAGCCCCGGACGAGCCGGCCGAAAAAGACCGCGATACCTCACCAGCAACAGCGGCCGAGAGCAACAAATCAACGCCGGCCGCGCCAGCGGTGGATCAGGCGGCACCCGCACGCCGTAAGCTGACCAGCTTCAGCACCAACCGGCCGGTCGCCGTGTTGATGGTTTTTATCGCCGCCGTCACCTTCGGCTTCTTTTCCTATGACCGATTGGCAGTCACTCTGATGCCCGAGCTCAGTTATCCGACGCTCACGGTGCGTACGGAGTATCCGGGCTCGGCACCGGAAGAGGTCGAGAACGATATCAGCCGTGCGATCGAGGAGGCACTTGGGGTCATCGGCGGCCTCAGCCGAATCAGTAGCATCAGCCGAGCCGGGGTCAGCGATGTGGTGTTGGAGTTTTCTTGGGACACCGACATGTCGGATGCCATCCAAGACACTCTAGAGAAGCTCGATCTCGTCTTCCTCCCGGACGAGGCTGAACGGCCCTTGATTCTGCGGTTCGATCCTTCCCTCGATCCAGTCCTCGAGCTCAGCCTGTCCGGCCACGGTAACCGTTTCGAAGGCACCGACCCCGCAGAGTCTCTGCGCGCTGTGAGACGGATCGCCGAGCTCCAAGTACGACGCGCCCTGGAGCCGATCAAAGGTGTGGCGGCGGTGCGCCTTCGCGGTGGCCTCGAGGAAGAGATTCACGTCCTGATCGACGATGAGCAACTGCGCCGCACCGGCCTTTCGATCCAACGGGTGATCGACCGGCTGCGCCAAGAGAATGTCAATGTGGCGGGTGGCACGATCAAAGAGGGACGCACCGAGTACATGGTGCGCACGCTCAACGAATACGAGAACTTGCAGCAGATCGACGACACGGTGATCACGTCGATGAACGGCCGCGATGTTCGCGTGCGCGACATCGGCCGAGTCGAGTTTGCGCACAAAGAACGCGAGATCCTGACCCGCACCAATGGTGGCGATAGCGTCCAGATCGACATTTTCAAAGAAGCTGACGCCAACATGGTCGCCCTGTCGAAACTGGTGCAGGCGCGGCTCGGCGAATTCGACCTCGAGGACTACCTGAAACGGCAAGCGGAAGGTCCCGACGCCGAAAAAAAGGAAGAAAAGAAGAAATTCAGTTTCGGCCCACCAGACGCCAACGAGCGCGGACCGCAAGCCCAATCCAAGGGACTCGCTGAACAGCTTTACGAAAACGAAGAAGTGCTGCTAGAGGTGGTCGCGGACCGCTCGGTGTTTATCGAGTCGAGCATCCAAGAGGTCCGCAACACCGCCGTTCTCGGTGGCCTATTGGCGATTGCCGTGTTGTTCGTCTTCCTGCGTAATTTCAAGTCGACCGCCATTATCGCGGTGTCGAGTCCGATCTCACTTTTGGTCACCTTCGCGCCCCTCAACTTGCTGGGCGTGACCCTCAACATCATGTCTCTGGGCGGCCTGGCACTCGGTATCGGTATGTTGGTGGATTCGTCGATTGTGGTGTTGGAGTCGATATTCCGCTGCCGCGAGGAAGGTGACGACATCGCAACCGCGGCGGTGCGGGGTGTGCGCGAGGTACGCGGTGCGGTGATCGCCTCGACCTTGACCTCGATCGCGGTGTTCTTCCCGATGGTTTTTGTCGAAGGTGTTGCCGGGCAAGCTTTTGGCGATCTTGGGCTGGCAGTGGTCATTTCCTTGCTGGCCGCGGTGGTGGTTGCCATTTCGTTCATTCCGATGCTCGCCAGTCGGCGAGGGCTCGATCTCAATCTCGCCGACTCGGTGCAGTCGCGACTCTGGCGCCTGGCTTCGTGGCCGATCTTCCGAGATGACTGGCAACGTTCGCTCCACTGGTTGAGAGATGGCAACACCGTCTACAAGGCCATCCCGTGGCTGGTCTTCTCGCTCTACCTCGTCGTCCGTTTCCTGCTCCATGTGTCCCTCGAAAGCATCGGCCAACTGATCCTGACCGTGCTTTACGCGCTCGGCTGGATCGGCGGCCACTTATTGTGGCCCTTGTTGACCAGCGTTTTTTACCTCCTGACCGTCGTGCCGCTGAAGCTCATCGGATCTGCTCTCGAATCTATCCAGAGGCTTTATCCGCACGGCTTGCGCTGGGCGCTCAGCCACCCGCTGATAGTGTTGTTGATCGCGGGGGCGCTGTTCGGCACCACCGCGTGGCTCGCTATCGGCCTCGACAGCGAATTGCTGCCGGAAGTGCATCAGGGTGAGTTCACCGTCGAAGTTGCGCTACCGGTAGGCACGCCGTTGGAGGAAACCGACGACGTCTTGCGACCGGTAGAAGAGGTGATCCTGGCCGAACGGGAGCACATGCGGTCCCTGTTGCTGACGGTGGGTTATGACGCCGCCAATTCGCAACGTTCCGACGAGGGTGAACACACCGCCCGGTTCAAGGTCCTGCTCGACAGCTCCGACCCGGCGCTCGAAACCATGGTCGTTGATCGCCTGCGGAACCGCTTTGCGGATATCCCAGATCTCGAGGCACGGGTGGTGCGCCCAGTATTGTTCAGCTTCAAGACGCCGGTCGAAGTCGAGATCCATGGCGATGATCTCGTCGAGTTGCGTTCCTATGCCGAACAGGTCCGTGACGTGATGGCGGCGATGCCTGAACTGGCCGACGTCGACACCACGCAGCGGGTGGGTGCCCCCGAAGTTCAAATCGTCTACAACCGCGATTTGCTGGCACGGTACGACCTCAACATCTCGCAGGTAGCCCAGCAGGTGCGCAACTCGGTCAAGGGCTTCGAGGCAACCCGCTTCAACCTCAAAGACCGTCGCATTCCGATCCTGGTGCGCTTCGAGGCACGGGACCGGGCGACCGTCGACGATGTGCGTGCCTTGCTGGTCAATCCCGGTACCGCTCAACAGACCTTCGTCCCAACGGAGGGTGGCAGCAGTGGCGCCGCGGTCGCCGGGGCAGGATTCGGTCGGCCGATCCGATTGTCATCGGTTGCTGAGGTAGAACTCGGTGAGGGCCCGAGCGAGGTCCGGCGGATCGACGGTCGACGGGTTGCACTGGTGCGCGCCAACCTCGCGGATGGATCGCTCGGAGGCGCCGTGAAGCGCATCGAGAGTGAGTTGCGCCGCAAGATCAGCCTGCCTCCCCACATGGCCTTTTTCATCGCCGGCCAGAGCCAGGAGTGGGAGCGGAGTCAGGCCAGCCTGCTGCTAGCCCTCGGACTCTCGATCTTCTTGGTCTACGTGATCATGGCTGCACAATTCGAGTCCCTGATTCATCCATTTGTGATCATGTTCACCATTCCCTTGGCTTTCCTCGGCACTTTTTTGGCGCTGAAAGCCCTCGGCATCAGCCTGTCGATTGTGGTGTTCCTGGGCATGATCATGTTGGCCGGTATCGTAGTCAACAATGCCATTGTGCTGGTGGACTACATCAACACTCTGAAACGCCGTGGGCAGTCCTCGATCGACGCGGTAGTAAACGCTGGTAGCGTCCGCCTGCGACCCATTCTGATGACCACCGCCACCACCGTCCTCGGACTCACCCCCATGGCGCTGGGACTTGGCGACGGCGCCGAGATCCGCACTCCTATGGCGATCGCGGTCATCAGCGGGCTCATCACCTCCACCGTCCTGACGTTGTTCATCATCCCGACCTTCTACAGCCTGCTCGATCGCCTGCAAGCCAAGCTGGCGGGACCGGTCGGAGATGACGAATCGCCGGAGACCGAGGCGCATATTTATGACCGGATGCCGAGCCCCGAGGCCGAGATCGTATGACGCAACTCGGACAACCTTTCGAGCTATGCTACGTTAGCGAGACCTCCCTCTCACGGCTGACAACGGCAGAGCTTCGAAGGAACAAATTTGCTACCGACCTCTTTCGTCTTCGTCCCGTCAGGGACGTCATCACTGAGCGAGGGGTTTTCAACCCCTCGTGCGGGTTCGGTTTCGGCACCAGGGCGCACAGCCGTGCGCCCCTACCCAGAGTCTTGCCGAAACCAAAGTCTCGCTGCTCCGGCTGTTCCTTGGCAATGAAGCGCCAAGCAGCGTTACCGCTGGACAGGATCTAGTAAGGAATCATCCATGAGTGATCAAAACCAGCGCGAGTATCTCCTGCCCAGGTTTTCCCTCGATCGACGAGTCACCGTGCTGGTGCTGCTAGCGACCGCTTTGGTGGTTGGCGTCATCGCTACCGTCGGCATTCCCTTGGAGCTGTTGCCACGGGGCTTCACCGAACCTTCGTTGACGGTGCGAGCGGTGTGGACCGATTCGCCATCACAAGAAGTTCTCGACAAAGTCACCTTGCCGTTGGAGGAAGAGCTCAGCACCATCCCGGGGCTGACCAACCTCTTCGCCTTTGCCTCCACCGGCTTCACCCGGTGCCACATGACCTTCAAACTCGGCACCGACATGGATGTCGCTTATCGCGAGGTCCGCGATCGCGTCGAACGCGCCAAAGCGCGGCTGCCGGATGAAGTAGAGAACGTCTTCATCCACAAATTCGATTCGGCGAGTATTCCAGTCTACGGCGTAGGCTTGGCAATCGACCCCGAACTGACAGATGCCTATGATCTGATCCAGAACGAAGTCATTCTGCCGTTGCAGCGCCTCGAAGGTGTTGCCAATATCGAAGCGCAGGGTCTGGAGCAGAAGGAAATTCTGATCGAGCTCGATCGCAAACGCACCGTCGCCAGCGGGCTCAATATCTGGGAGCTCGGACTCGATCTCGCCGACGACAACTTCACCCTCGCCAGTGGCCACGTCAACGCCGGCGGTAAAAAACTCCTACTGCGATCGGTGGCGAAGTATCCGAGTGTCGAGGCACTCGAGAACCGGTTGGTTGGACCGTCGGTCCGGCTCAAAGATATTGCCACCGTCAGCTACCAAGAACCCGAAAAGAAGTACCGGGCTCGCATTGACGGCTTCCCGGCAGTTGCCTTGATGGTGTTCAAAGAAGGTGAGGCCAACGCCATCACCGTGTCCGATGCCTTGGATGCAGCGATCAAGAAGATCCAAGCCAATCCACGACTGGCATTGATCGACGTCGAGCCCTTTCTCAGCCAAGGCAACATCATCCGTGAGTCTCTCGACACCTTGCTCAATAGCGGTGCGGTCGGCGGAGTCATCGCGCTGTTGGTGTTGTTCTTGTTCTTGCGTCGATTCAGGTTGACGCTGATCATCGCCTTGTCGATCCCCTTGAGCCTATTGGTCGGCTTGACCGCAATGTACTTTGCTGGCGAGACCCTGAATATCTTTTCGCTGCTCGCCTTGATGATTTCGGTCGGACTCCTGGTCGACAACTCGGTGGTGGTGGCGGAAAACATCTTCCGGCTGCACGCTGCCGGTTTGGGGCGTCGCGAGGCGTCGATTCAGGGTGCTGGCCAAATCTCGCTGGCCATCATCATGGCTACCTTGACCACGATCATTGTTTTCCTACCGGTGTCGCTGGTCGAAGGTCAAGGACAGTTCATCCTGTTGCGGTTGGCTATCCCGATCACGGTTTCACTTGCCGCCTCGCTGTTTGTGGCGCTGATTTTTGTGCCACTCTCGGTTTACCTCACGCTTCCCGGCAAGGGTGCCCGTCGTCGTAAGAATCATCTCGGCGAAGCACTGCGAAACGGCTTACGCCTGGCCTACGAGGGCTCGTTCGGCCGCCTCAACCGGGCCTATCGATCGATGCTGGCGTTCTTCCTTCATCGCCGCATGGACCTGGTCATGGCGCTGTTGGTGGTCATTGCCCTGTCATCCCAGTTTGCGTTCAAAGAGGTGGATCAAGTTGCGATCCAAGAGGAAGAGCAGGGCATGTTCGAGATCGATGTCGTGTTGCCCCAATCGACCACCCTCGAAGAATCGTCGGAGTACTTCGACGCAACCGAAAAATTCCTCGAGGCCAATCGAGAAGAGCTCGACCTTCAGGGCTACTTCATCTTCAATCGCGCCGCCTTTGGTGAAGTGCAAGGCTGGTTCAAGAGTCCACGTGAGAATGACTTGTCGCCTCGCGAAGCGATCGAACGCATCAGCGCGGCACTGCCGGACAAGGCCGGCGTCAAGATCTACACCGGGCTCGAGAGTGACGATGAGAAGGATACCCAAGCCATCCACGTCTTCACGCTGTATGGTGAAGACTCCAAACAACTGGAAGATCTAGCCGAGAACCTGGAAGATGTCTTCGTCTCGGTGGACGGTGTGCTCGGTATCAAACGCTCCGGTGATCGTCCGGCGGAAGAGATTGGCTTGGTGGTGGACCGCGAACGTGTCCAACGCCTGAACCTCAATCCCGAGGCGGTAGCGGGCATCGTACGCAACTCCCTCGGTGGACGTGCGTTACCCAAGTTTTATCGCGACGGGCGAGAGATCCCGGTCAGGGTCCGATTCCAAGAGAAGGATCGTGAAAGCCTGCGCGAGCTCAACAACTTCCAGGTGCCGACCAACACCGGTGAGTCCGTCACGCTGGCAAGTGTGACCGATGCCGAACGTCTGGACGCACCGCGGCGTATCTTCCGCCGCAACAAGCGGGTCGCACGCAGCATCACGGTGGAGTTGGAGGAGGAGCGCGAGAAGCAGGCACGGGCAGGGCTAATCGCCCTCGCCAGTCGAATCGACTTACCTGAAGGCGTGAGCTTCGGACAGCCGCGGCGCAACAACAGTGAAGAGGACAACAACCGAGCGATGGTTTTCGCGATGTTACTTTCGGTGGTCTTCATCTACCTGTTGATGGGCTTCCTATTCGAAAGTTTCATCCTGCCGTTGTCGATTGTCCTGACTATTCCAATGGCTGCAATCGGCGTCTATTGGGCCCACTACCTCGCCGGCTACGATTTGGACGGTCTCGGTATGGTGGGCATCGTCCTGTTGATCGGTGTGGTGGTCAACAACGGCATCGTGCTGGTGGATTACATCAACCGGTTGCGGACGCGGGGCGCGTCGCGCAGCGAGGCGGTACTCGACGCCGCAGATCGTCGCTTTCGACCGATTATGATGACCGCTCTGACCACCATCGGTGGCATGATTCCTCTGACGATCAGCAGCTCGAGCTCGATCGGCCTGAGTTACAAGAGCTTTGGTTTGACGCTGATCGGCGGGATGACCACGGCCACCTTGCTGACCCTGCTGGTCGTACCGGTGGCCTACACCCTGTTCGACGACTTGCGCGAGAAGACAAGTGCCGTTCTGCGTCGCGCCCTCGGCAAGGCAAACCGGCAGGCCAGTGACGGCGGCACGTTGGACGGCGGTACGTTGGACGGCGGTACGTTGGACGGTGGTACGACAGACCCTGCGGAAGCGTTAGCTTGAGTATTTTCAAACGAGCCACCAGTGGTTCGATCGTTTGCCCTCAGTGTGGTCGCCTGGTTGGCGTCCAAGACAAACAATGCCTGGGTTGTGGCCGTACCAACCCGGGTTTGTGGGGCTTTGCGCCGTTGGTCAACAGACTCGGGCAACAACTCGACTTCGAATTCGTGGTCCGCTACGGCTGTATCTTGCTGTTCGGAATCTCGCTCTTCATGGGATTGAACGAGGTTAATCTCAAGGGTTTTTTCTCTTTCTTGTCGCCAGGCGGCCGCCCTCTTTTGATCCTTGGCATGAGCGGTGCAACCCCGGTCTTCGAATACGGACGTTGGTGGACTGTGCTGAGCGCCGCCTGGTTACACGGTGGCGCGTTGCATCTGGTGCTGAACATCATCTGGATTCGACGCCTGTCCGACATCATCAAAAGCTACTTTTCGTTTTCGCAGCTGTTCATCATCTACACCGTCGCTTCCGCCACCGGCTTTCTGCTCAGCTCGGTAATGGCACTCTTCCCGTTTCTTCCTGGCCCGCTCCGCGGCGCCTACTTCACCGTTGGGGCTTCGGCGCCACTGTTTGGCCTATTCGGTGCGTTGGTTTTTGCCGGCCGACGGACCGGCAATCGTGCCCTCGCCGATTACGGCAGGCAGTTCGTGATCATCTGGCTGGCGATCGGCTTCCTGCTCGGGTTCGGAGATGCTCTCCAGATCCGAATCGATAATTGGGCACATCTCGGTGGCTTCGCAGGCGGTTACGCCGTGGCCGTTCTCCTCGATCCCAACCAGGACCGACCCGAAAATCCTAAACACGTCATGATCGGTATCGCCTGTATCGTGATGATGGCGTTGTCGATCATCGTATCGATCGTCGATGCCTACGCCGGCTGATCCGTCGACCATATTTCACAAAAGCCTAGGCTAGCGACAACGGATGGTTTGGTGGAGAATGAAACTCCAAGAAGCGAGCGGCCCATCCGAACAGCCCCGTCCGAGAAGACCTATCCGAGAAGACCACAGCGAAGACACCTGATGGACGATAAGACACTAGATGCATTGAAGACGGCTCTGAGTGCTACGCCGGACAATTTGGAGCTGCGGATGATCGTCGTAGCGGCTCATGTGGAGCGCGACGAAGAGTCCACTGCGTACGGTCTGATCCAAGACATCGAGCCCGAAGATATGACGTCCGATCAACGCGCCCTGGGAGCCCGAACCTGCCTGGCAGCGGACGCCCCCGAAGATGCCCTCGCGTGGGTCGGAGACGAAGCACCGAGCGACAATGAGGACGCCGAGTTACTGATCGCTCGGGCTCGCACCTATCTAGCCTTGGAGCGCCATGCGGACGGCCTCGACTGTTATCGCGCCGCCGTGGCCAAGAGTCCTGCGCTTGAAGACCTTGGACTGCGCGATCGCTTGAACCTCAAAGTCCGGGACTTTCACAAGCCAGATCACAAACCCACTCAGGACAGGCCCCGTCTGCGGGTACTCTCGAACGACGACACCGATGACATCGAGACCACTCGGCTGCTGATGCCCCCAGAAGAGACGGTGACCTTCAGTGACGTCGGCGGCCTGAAGGGCATCAAGAAGCAAATCCATCGACGGATCATCCTGCCGTTCCAAAAACCGTCCTTGATGCAACGTTTCAAGAAACGGGTCGGCGGCGGCATCCTGCTCTACGGTCCGCCAGGCTGCGGTAAAACGTTGCTCGCCCGCGCCACCGCCGGCGAATGTGACGCCCGCTTCCTCAATGTCGCAATCAGCGACATCCTCGACATGTACACCGGCGAGTCGGAGCGAAAACTCCACGCCATCTTCGAGAAAGCCCGCAGCAGTGCTCCCGCCGTGCTGTTCTTCGACGAAGTTGAGGCCCTTGGCGGCAAACGGCAATACACTCGCGAGTCACACTCTTCGAAGCTGGTCAGCCAGTTCTTGTCGGAGATGGACGGCTTCGCACAGAACAACAGCGGAGTACTGATCCTCGGCGCCACCAACGTCCCGTGGTCGATCGATCCAGCGTTCAGGCGTCCCGGTCGATTCGATCGATTGCTTTTTGTTCCCCCTCCGGACGCCGAAGCTAGGAAAACGATTCTCGAGTTGCATCTCGCGGACCGCCCGGTGGCACCCAAAATCGACTACAAGTATTTGGTCAAAAATACCTCAGGATTCTCCGGTGCCGACCTCTTCAACCTGGTCGAAACCGCAACCGACGAGGCGATTGAAGATTCGATCGACTCGGGCGAAGAGAGTCCGCTCAGCGATGCGCATTTGCGTCAATCGTTGCGCGAGGTCAAACCCACGACGCTCGAATGGCTCACCACAGCCCGCAACTACGCCCGCTACGCCAACGAAGCCGGCCAATACGACGAAGTCCTCGACTTCCTCGAAAAGCACAGTAAACAACGCTAGCTAGTTTGATTCCGGAAACCCATTTCTTCGCCTTCCAGGAAGGCCCCTGTAGAGCGAGCACGCGGCGAGTATGTATGAGCAAGAGAACAGATCCTAGCTCTCCAAACTATTGGAACCAATGGGGTCGGCAGACATTGAGGCGCCGAGGCGAGTTACGGAGCAGCGCGCGCAGTCCACAGGGGGCGACCGGGAAACCCCGTTCTTGGATGGGCACTAGCTAAGTCATGGCTTACCGAATACAGGATGAGCCGAGCCCCGGCGGCCTGGCCCACTTGGCGGTGAACCCGGTGTGGGCACTGCTGGCGGTGATGTTCGGCGGAGCGGGCTTGAGCTGGCCCTGGTTTGTGCTCAACGGTATGGCTCTCGGCAGCCCAACTCGGCGTCAGGAGTTGGGCTGGGCGGTCGGCGGCCTTGTCGGTAGCCTCGTGATCGTCCTGGGAATCAGCAGCCTGGCCGCAAGCGACCTTCTCGGCAACCTTGGGGTCCGTTATGCTCTCCTCGGGCTCACCGTGTGGAAACTGGCGATCAGCTACTGGCTCTACATGTTGCAAGCCCGGAGCTTTCACCTCTATGAATACTTTGGAGGTCAGGTCCGCAACGGTGCCGTAGTGGTCATCGTCGGCTATTTTCTCATCCAGCAGCTCTTCGCGAAGCTTCCAGAGCTGTGGGTCATAATCCTCCGCTGAGGATCTGGTGATGCTCGAACGCGAAGTTGCACAGTGGCTGCACACAGCCCAGATCCAGATCGACCAAGGCCAGCTCGAGGGTGCTGTCGAGTCCTTACGACGGGCGCTCAGCCTCGACCCAGACGAAGCTGAAGCCCATGCCATCCTGGCGCTCTGCCTATTGGATCTCAAACGAATTTACGCCGCCGAACACGAAGCAAACATTGCCCTCACTCTCGAGCCAGAGTCGACCCTAGTGCTGCGTGCGTCCGCCCACGTGGCAATGTATCGCCGCCGCTTCAAGCTTGCTGAGGAACGCTTCAATGAATTGCTCGAACGCGAGCCTAACGAATCATCTTCTTATCGTGGCATGGCCGATTTGTATCGCCTGACAGGTCGACGAAAACAAGCTCGCCCGTTACTCGACAAGGCCCTCGAGCTCGATCCCGACGATCCTGGCACCTGGACTGATCTCGGCACATGGCACCTCAACCAAGGTGACGTGGACAACGCTGAAAAGAATGCGTTCAAGGCTCTCGAGATTTCCCCCGAATACTACCGGGGATTGATTTTGATGGGCCAAGTCCACTTACAGCGCGGCGAGCTCGAGCAGGCCAGGGATCACGCAATATGGGCCCTCCGGCAAGACCCCGGCGATCAAGCGGCACTGTACTTGATCGCGTCGATCAAGGCACGGAAGAGTGTTCTACTGGGGTCCTGGTGGCGCTTCTCCACCTGGATGGGCAACATTGGTGATGGTCGGGCGATTGTTGTCCTGCTCGGTGCTTTTGTGCTCTTCCGCCTCAGCACGATCACAGCCGATGGGTTTGGCCACGAGGATTTGGCGCGGTACATTCAATTCCTGTGGCTCGCGTTGGTCGCCTACACCTGGATCAGCCCGGCAGTGTTCGGCCGGTCGCTAAAACGCGAGCTGTCTGCGATCAAACTGGACCAAAATTTCTGAGGCACGTCGATCGCGGCGACAAGTCATGCGCAGATTCGAACCCGTCTGCAACTTTGTCGATCGACGGCCGTAACTCAACTATAGACAGCGTCCGAACAGAATACCGATGCTGTGCGTAGCCAGTGTTATCGGTCGATAGAACTCGACGAGATCAACGCTCATCGTTTCGACGCCAACCGCTAGCAGCGATTCCGTTCGACTCGACACCTCTAAAGTCATTCACCGTGGCTTGCCAACAGACTGGTGCGCGCAGGCCAGCGGCGAGCGAGTCTACGCCCGCCTCTCTCAGATAAAGCATCTCAGGAACCCTCAACATGCGACACGTTCAGATCAGCAGCACCGGCAAGACAAGCCGAATCGCCCTTCGCTGCCTCGCCCTAGCTCTGCTCACTGCTCTACCTATTGCAGCCCATGCCAGTGACGATGGCAGCGGCCGGTCCGATGAAGATCGGGCGATGGAAAACTTCTTGCTTCACGCTGAAATCGTCAAAATCGAAGATGTCGGTGAGGGCATAACCAAGCCGCGCCGAGTCACTCTGACACAGGGTAATCTTCGCCATCGTGCAATCTTCAAAACGATCGACCAGAAGATCCAAGGCGAGGTTTTTACCAAGCGACTCGAAAAAGACTTCTCGGACAAATACACCTACGAGGTCGCAGCCTATCGCTTGGATCGATTGGCTGGGCTCGGCCTGGTACCGGTGACGGTGCTCCGCACGATCAACGGCGAAGCCGGCTCGCTGCAACTCTGGATCGAAAACGTCATCACCTTCGAAGAAGCCGTACAAGACGAGAACGCAGAGATCGAAAACTTCGATCTGCTGGTCGAGCGGCTTGGATTGATGTACATCCTCGATGCTCTGATTTACAACGTCGACCGTAACTTCGGCAACATCCTGGTCAATCTCGACGAGGATCGCTTCTACCCGATCGACCACTCGCGAGCCTTTCGACTCTCGCGCAAGCCGCTGGAGTCGACCCGCGGCAAGACGGACAAGCTGGCGATCCCGACTGAGGTCGAGCGTCGCCTGAGGGCAATCGATATCGAGACTCTCGACAACCGGATCGGCGAACTACTGGAAGAAAATCAAGTCAAAGCGATCCTCGAGCGTCGCAACAAGTTGCTCAAGACGTTCGAGAAACAGCGCAAGTTATCCGACAGTAGCGGCGTCGGCCTTCGGTAACGACACGACTGGCAGCCCGAGCGCCGGGATTGGGACCTGCGGCTGATTGATCATCTCGGGCTCCCAGTACTGCTCGGCCTGATAGAGACAGCGGACCTGGGCATAACTGAACATAGACATCATGACCATGGTCCCGGCTTCGGGCCTGTCGGCCAGTGCCTTCGAGATCGTCTTCCACATCTGCTTCTCTTCCGGGCCGCTAGAGATGATTTTGCGCACGACGCCGAGCGCCTCGAGTTCTACCGGCCGCGGTTTGTGGGCGGTATAGCCAGCCCGGAAGGGTCCTTGTTGTGGCCCCATCCGTTCGATCATCGCCACCACCCGACGGGCGAAGTTGGTCGGATGGTAGAGCTGGTTGCCGAGCCATTTGAGTCCGGAAAAAAGCTCGTCGGGACTCATCATGGTCGGCAGAATGTTGGTATTCCAAACACCCTGGGTCTCAGAGCCAGACTCCACCAGCCGCCCACTATCTCGCATCCGGTCATAGAGCGGCGTGGCAGCAGGAGCAACCAACGCACCCAGAGTGAAAATCGGAATAGGTGTTGCCATGCCGAAGTCGAGTTGGCGCTGAAAGATGTCCAGTCCATCATGGTCGAAGCCGACGATCATCCCGCCGGTCACCGAGATGCCATGATCCAGGAAAACCTGAACCTGGCCGACCAGGTCGACTCCCACATTCTGCCGTTTCTTCGACTCTTTCAGGCTCTCCTCATTAGGCGTCTCGATACCGATGAACACCCGGGTCAGTCCAGCCTCACCACATAACTGCATGATCTCTGGATCGCGGGCCGCGTCGATCGATACTTGGGTGTGGAAAGCGACAGGGCCATCTGGCCGATCAGCATTCCACTCGGCGAGGGCCGCAAGCACGTTCTTGGCTCGCTTGCGGTAGACAGTAAAGTTGTCGTCGGCCAGAAACACCGCCCGAAAACCCTGTGCGTAAACCGCGTCAAGCTCCGCAATAATCTGATCCACACATTTGTGGCGCTGCTTACGACCCAGGTATTGGATCACATCGCAGAACTCACATTCGAAGGGGCAGCCCCGGGAGGTCTGCACACACCCCGACAACGCACGGCTGTTGGGGTAGAGATCAAATCGCGGTAACGGCGAGTTGTCCAAACTCGGCTTGTCGCCGACGTATTCGCTCTTCCATGTGCCCCGCTCGAGATCCGCAAAAAGCTCTTCGGCGATGGCTTCGAGCTCTCCGACGATCAGGACGTCACAGTGGTCTCGGACTGCATCTGGGGACAGCGACGCATGTGGACCACCGATGAGCACCGTTTTGCCCCGTTGCCGGAAAATATCGGCAACTTCGTTCATCCGCTGGCCCTGGATCACTTTGCCGGTGACACCAATAAAGTCAGCATCCGAGTCGAAGTTGATCGGCTCGACGTACTCCTCACAAATCTCGATATCCCAATCCTCTGGCGCCATGGCTGCAACCGTAGACGTCGCAAGATCGGCGATCGCCTGAGCCGCTGCATAACCATGGTGCTGGAAAGCCTCGGCCCCGAAGTAGCTTGGATTGGCCGGGCGAGGATTGATCAAATATAGAGACTTGCGCATGGAGACCCTTTCCGAGACGAGCGCCTAGTCGTTTCCGCTTAGACGCGTAAAGTTCTACCGTGTCTGCGAGCTGCCGCCTGCTCTCGGCAACGCACACCATTCGATCCCCAGTTGAAAGCCAGAAGCCCGCATCATACACCACGGGGCGAAGACGGACGAATCTCGACCCTTGCAGGGATCAAGGCCAGGGTTCTCGACAACTCCTTACAGAGATTCCTCTCAACGCACTCGAATAATTCGTTCCCAGTGTCCAGGCTCCCGGATCGTGAAGACCCCAGGCAGGATTTGGTAGACCTCGAACCAGTCACCGAGGCTTGCACTGAGCTCAATAGCGGTTGGCGTGGGTTGCTGCCCTACAACCTTGGGCTGCGGTTGCTGGCCGACCGCTGCTCCCGCGGCGATCAACGCCAGCACGACAAACAGTGCTCTCGTCCTAAGATAAACTCCACACAGATCACACATATCGGTTGGATCTTACCTTCGAAAGATGAGGCATCCTCGGTGAAACGCTTGCTTGCAACCTCCATCGTGCTCCTATTGCCCTTGCTACGCACCGGACCGCTCGCCGCTCACGAGGGTGCACCTTGCGTCGACGGCTTTGCGGACACCTATCCTTGCCATGAGATCGATCTCGAACATTGGCTCGACCTCGACGAGCTCGGTGGCTCTGCCTCCACCAGAGGCTCCGATATCTGGGGATGGACAGACACCGGCAGCGGACGCGAGTTTGCCCTGGTTGCCCTCACCGACGCGACAGCTTTCGTCGAGATCACCGACCCGCAAGAACCCATCTACCTGGGGAGCCTGCCGAGCGCGTCAACGGAGGTGGAGGTCTGGCGCGATGTCAAAACCTACAACAACCATGCGTTCATCGTCGCGGATTTTGTGGCGGGTCATGGCATGCAGGTCTTCGATTTGAGCCAGTTGCTGGCGGTGGTGAGCCCACCGGTGACCTTCTCCGAGACTGCCAACTACGCCGGTTTCGAGCGCGCCCACAATATTGTGATCAACGAAGCGACGGGAACGGCCTACGGTGTCGGCACCGACACGTGTACCGGCGGGCTGCACATGATCGATATTCAGACTCCGGCCAGCCCAAGCTTCCTGGGTTGTTTTGATGCCGATGGCTACACCCATGATGCGCAATGTGTCACCTACGCGGGGCCAGACACCGACTATCAAGGCCAGGATCTGTGTTTCAATTCCAACACCGACACCCTGACGATCGCCAATGTCACCGATCCAGCCAATCCAGTGCAGATCTCACGTACCGGCTATGCCGGTGTGGGTTACACCCATCAGGGTTGGCTCACCGAAGACCACGCCTTCTTTCTGCTCGACGACGAAACCGACGAACAGAGCTTCGGACACAACACCAAAACTTACATCTGGGATCTGGCGGACCTCGATCTGCCGACCGTGAGCGCCATCTACGAGGGTCCTGCCGCAGCTTCCGACCACAACCTCTACGTCCGCGAGAGCTTCGCTTACCTGGCGAACTATCGCAGTGGGTTGCGAATTCTCAACATCGAAGACATCGCCAACGGCAATCTGTCCGAGATCGGCTACTTCGATACGGTACCGGCATCGGACGCACCAGGTTTTGTCGGCGCTTGGAGCTCTTACCCCTACTTCGAGAGCGGCACCGTGATCGTCAGCGATACGGTCAGCGGTTTGTTCGTCCTGCGACCGACCGCCGTTTGTACCGCTCCCACCACCGCCCTGGGCCTCACCACCACTCCGGCAGGTGACAACCAAATTGATCTCAGTTGGACCGACGATGCCCTGCCCGAGGAGAGCTATCGCATCTACCGTTCATTCGGTTCCTGTCCGGGGGGCACCTTCGAGCTGATCGCGGATTCCGTGACCGGCGGCGCCTACTCCGACACCACCGCCTCCGGCAGCGTGGACTATGCGTACGAGGTTCGCAAAGTTGATCTCACCGGCGGTTGCGAATCTGCCGGGAATAGCTGTTCCAACGCCACCACCACCGGCGTCTGCAACGCGCCGCCGATCTTCTCCGGCGTGACTTCAGTCGACAACGCCGAAACCCCCACATGCCGGCTGGACGTCGCGTGGGATTCAGCGATTCCCAACTGTGGAAGCGGAACAAATTATTCGGTCTATCGATCACAGACCTCGGGTTTCACACCCAGCACCACCAATCGTGTGGCGACCGGGCTGGCCACGACCACTTGGCCCGATTTCAACGTCCTCGACGACACCACCTACTACTACGTGACTCGGGCGACCGACGACGGCAGCGGGGTCGAAGACTCCAACCTCGTCGAGCGGGCAGCCATCGCAACCGGCCCAGCCGCCGACGGTACCTTCTCCACCGGCGCCGAAGTCGGCGATCCGGGACTCGGAGTCGACATCGGTGGGCGGGTGGCACTCAAGCACGCTGGTTGGCACCTCTCGGATGCCCGTGCTCATTTTGGAGACCGCAGCTTCTTTTCCGAATACACCAGCGGCCTGTGCTCAGCGATCAGCACGCCGCCGATGCAACTCACCGCTGGCGAAAGCTCGGAGCTTTCGTTCTGGACCGTGTACGACATCGAAGACGAAAACGGAACCGGTCTCGCCTGGGACGGCGGCGTCGTCGAACTTTCGACCGACGGCACCAACTGGCAGCGGCTCGATCTCGACCTCGGCTATCCAACCACCTGGCGTGCGAGCTCGGACGCTTGTGGCTACGCAACCGGTTCCCCAACGTTCAGCGGTCTCAACCTCACCTGGGCACGATACGCCGCAGATCTGTCGCCCTGGGCCGGCCTCACCGTCTCCGTGCGTTGGAACTTCTCAACCGACGGCGCCGCAACTCGTGAAGGTTGGTACATCGACGACATCGAAATCACCCATGTCCAACTACCGAGCGCCTGTTCGTCGGCCGCAGCACTCATCTTCGAAGATGGTTTTGAGTCGGGAGATCTGTCTGGCTGGGCGCCTTAGGCCAGTGCTGCCCCGAGAGTACCCCTTGAGACCCCTCGTCTTACACGGACGCTCGGAGACGCATAACAATAACAGTAGGATCTAAATCCTATCTGAACTGCTATGCGCACAAAACACCACAAGAAAGAGGCAAAGAATGGGTTATTATATCGATTTAAAAAACATAAGCATCGATAAATAAAAAGAAATATTAAAGACAACAGAGTTGATTCCAAACACATAACAAAATTTTCAACTCGACGTTTTTCGCTGCTCCTGCGTCGCTCTGAAAGACGCGGGCTAAACTGGCGTTAGCCCGACCGAGGCCTCGTTATGACCAACTTCTTGAAATCACTATCATCAAACAAGCAGCCTTGAGCGCGACTTCAGTCAATCGCCCCCATCAGCAGGCCTCTCCACCCCCAACGGATGTACCAACCAGGAGCGAGACCTAATGAAAGACATCCCTGGAATCGATGAAGACGGCAATCCTAAAAATGGCCCCTTTGAGCTGTTCTTCAAGAACGGCCTTATCTCTTGCCAGGGTGAGTTCGACAACGGAAAGAAATCAGGAAAGTGGAAGTACTTTCTCAACAATGGCCAGATGCAGTCCTCCGGCAGCTTCAAGGACGGAAAGATCGTTGGTCGGTGGAAATGGTTCTTCAAGACTGGCGAACCGCGGGCGACTGGCGGCTTCGACGATGAAGAGCAGAAGCAGGGTGTCTGGAAGCGATACCATGCCAATGGCCAACTCTGGGACGAAGGTCGCTTCGAACACGGCAAGAAGAGGGGCACTTGGAAGGTTTACGATGAGGCGGGCCAGCTCCTAAAGACGCAAACTTTCAAGTAGCGGATCGGGCGCCCGTTGAATTGGAGAACAGCTGGAAGGTAAACTTTTCCCGAAACGGCGGATAACAAAGCCACGCACCGGAATGGCAGATTCGGGCCGAATCTGAAATCCACGTCGCTGGCTGCCGCCCGGTTACGGCCGTCGTCCTGTCACCATCAATCCTATTCCACAACTGATCGGCAATTTCATGCGACTTTCACTTTACTTTGTCATGGCGGTTATCGGACTCAGCAGCTCGGTTGAAGCTCATGTCGATAACCCTTTCGCTGATGTCCTTGCGAGGCCAACCGAGATTAAAGTGCTCGATACCGACGACGAGCAGACGAGACTTCTCAAACAGTGCTTCAATGCGGCTCACAACGAGATGCGGCAGCGTTACAATTATTGGCTCCAGGGTATTGGTGACATCGATGGATTTCTCAACTCGATCGATCGGCTCCAGAAAGCTCGCATTGAAATCAGTCCCGACACAAGCGAAATAGTGTGTGTTCAAGAAAAACTTGCGTTTATCCGGGAAATTGAAGCGCAATGCAAAAAGGAAAACTCGAAAGCGAAGTACGAGTCGATTCGCGTAATTAATGAAGCAAGCGCAAAGGCATTTCGCGTTCGCACGGAACTGGAACTTGCAAAGTTGAAGCGTGTCATTAAATCCTCCCCCGACAAGTGACAGAATATTTGCGTGTATCCGAGTTGTGGTCGGGCCGTTTTCTGGAATCCCACGTCACTCGCCACAATCGTGTTACGCTTGTCATTATCCCACTGAAATTGAATGCCCATACCTGACGCCGATCGAGCGGTCGCGACGGACGAGAAGGTCCGCGACTACTTGCTGAACCTTGGCCACCCAGATGGTGGTTCCAAGGCGGTTTGGTTTCACTCGCTGGGCTATGCCCGCGACGATTGGCGCGATCTTTCCGCCGATTTGCTCGCGATCGCACGGGAGTGCGACAGCTTCGATACCGAATCCACCCGCTTTGGTGTAAAATACAAGGCTTCGGGGGTGATTGGCCGTCCTGACCATCGCCCCGGCTCGGTCCTTACTGTGTGGATCGTCGAGGACGACGACCCGCCACGATTGGTCACTGCATACCCGGACGACAAATGATGATTGCCGAACACTCGCTCGTTGTACTCGACTCTGATCCGACCCACGTCAAACTGACTCGTGGTGATGTCGGAACGGTCGTTCATGTTTACAAGGACGGCAAAGGCTACGAGGTCGAATTTGTCGATGGTGGTGGGCAAACCGTGGCTTTGGTCACCGTCGGGGCCAACGATGTTCGCCCGATCAAGGCTGGGGAGTTGCTCCACATTCGAACAACCGCGTAAGGGATAACACCTACATGGCCTCTTAAGTCAAGAGAAGGCACCGGTAGCGGCCCG